>NZ_JAWOQQ010000019.1:0-66517 GCF_033337405.1 Vibrio sp. YT-16 | reverse complement strand
GGAGCGACACACGAGGTTCGAACTCGTGACCTCAACCTTGGCAAGGTTGCGCTCTACCAACTGAGCTAGTGTCGCATCAACAACGTTTCCGCTGTTTAGGGCTGCGAATTATAAGAGCATTTTTTTGTGATGCAAGTCCTTCCTTCAAAAAAACTTTATTTTTTTACTGAACGACGAAAAAGCAATCAAAAGCGATATAAATTACAACAATTTGGATCGCAACCTTAACAGTTAAATCTTGAAAATAGTACCTCGATAGTACTTAAGTTCTGCGATGGACTCACGAATGTCGTCCAAGGCCAAATGTGTTCCCTGTTTTGTGAACCCATTTAGCACCTCAGGTTGCCAGCGACGTGCTAGTTCTTTAAGAGTACTAACGTCAACATATCGGTAATGGAAGAACTCTTCCAACTCAGGCATATGCTTGTATAAAAAGCGACGATCCTGCCCAATGCTGTTACCACATATTGGCGACGCCCCTTTTGGCACCCATTTTTCTAAAAATTCAATGGTTTGTGCGACTGCGTCTTGTTCTGAGATTTGACTGTTTCGAACGCGCTCCACCAAACCGCTTGCCGTATGCGTATTAGTACACCAGTCGTCCATTTTCGCTAGTTCTTCTTCCGGCTGATGAATCGCTAACACTGGACCTTCAGCCAAAATATTTAGTTCGCTATCCGTGACAATAGAAGCAATTTCGATGATTTTGTGCGTTTCAGGATCAAGCCCTGTCATCTCTAAATCAACCCAAATTAGGTTTTGATCGCTAAAGGACATGGTTACGCCGCCTATTTGTTTATCGATAAAAGAGGTACTATACCTCAAAATACGAGAAACACGATACTCATACACGGAGCCAAGAGTACGGCTCAACCATTTGAGTAAATTCACATAAAGTACAAAATTGTGGCAAAGAAGAAAAAGTTAACCAAAGGTCAGGTGCGACGCGTACGTAGCAACCAACAAAAGCGTTTGAAGAAGCAAGAAGAGTCCATCCAGTGGGATGAAAACATGCTAGGCGCCAGCAAGCAAGGTCTCGTGATCACTCGTTTTGGTCAGCACGCGGACATTGAAGACCTTGAAACAGGCGAAATTCAACGCTGTAACCTCCGCCGTGGTATTGAGTCTCTAGTATCTGGCGATCGTGTTTTATGGCGCGAAGGATTGGAGTCTATGGCGGGCATCTCTGGTGTTGTTGAAGCGGTAGAACCTCGCTCTTCAGTGCTCACTCGTCCAGATTATTACGATGGCCTAAAACCCGTTGCAGCCAATATTGATCAAATGGTCATTGTCTCTTCGGTATTACCAGAGCTATCGCTAAATATTATTGACCGCTATCTCGTTGCATCAGAAACACTGAATATTGCGCC
Source organism: Vibrio sp. YT-16 (assembly GCF_033337405.1). Taxonomy (NCBI): domain Bacteria; kingdom Pseudomonadati; phylum Pseudomonadota; class Gammaproteobacteria; order Vibrionales; family Vibrionaceae; genus Vibrio; species Vibrio sp. YT-16. The sequence continues at coordinate 65,147 of NZ_JAWOQQ010000019.1, read as the reverse complement.
ATTGTTGGTCTTAAATAAAGTCGACCTTCTAGAAGCCGATGATCGTGCAATGTATGAAGAATGGCTCAAAGAATATGAACGCATTGGCTATAAAGTGCTTCTGGTCAGCAAGAAGTCTGGAGAAGGCATTGCTGAACTAGAAACCCTGCTGCGTGACCGAATTAATATCTTTGTTGGTCAATCAGGCGTAGGGAAATCCAGCTTAGTCAACGCGTTAATGCCGGAACTAGAGAGCGAAGTGGAAGAAGGCGAAGTCTCTGAGAACTCTGGCTTGGGCCAACACACCACGACGGCTGCACGTTTATACCACATTCCAACGGGTGGCGATTTGATCGACTCACCTGGAGTACGTGAATTTGGTCTTTGGCATTTGGAAGCAGAAGAAGTAACAAAAGCATTCGTTGAATTTCGACCATATTTAGGCGGTTGCAAGTTCCGAGATTGTAAACACAATGATGACCCAGGCTGCCTTCTACGCGAAGCTGTCGAGAACGGGGAAATTAACGAAACTCGCTTTGAAAACTATCATCGCATTTTGGAAAGCATGGTTGAAAACAAAGCAAATCGTCAGTATTCACGTAATAAAAAAGCCGATCTGTAATTGAGTTAAGGCTGTAACTGTGTAAAAAGTCTTCACCTAATACTGACAAGCAAATTAAATTTCAGTAACATCACGCGCCCTAAAGCGCGAATCTAACAGAAGTATCGGAATTAAAGATGGACAAGTTTAAAGTTGGACTGCAGTACTGGATCCCACAACACGGCCTCACTCGCCTAATGGGTAAACTGGCTTCAGCAAAAGCTGGCGGTCTAACAACAGCAGTTATTCGTTGGTTTATCAAACAATACAATGTGAACATGGATGAGGCGAAGCACTCAGATCCTAAGCATTTTAAAACGTTCAACGAGTTTTTCGTTCGTGAGCTAAAAGAGGGCGCACGCCCAATTTCTGAAGGCGAAAACGTCATCACTCACCCAACCGACGCTTGTGTTAGCCAATTTGGCCCTATTGAAGATGGTCAACTTATCCAAGCAAAAGGTCATCACTTCTCAGCACAAGAATTGCTGGGCGGTGACGCGAATTTAGCGGACGAATTTAAAGATGGTTCTTTTGCCACATTGTATCTATCTCCGCGCGATTACCACCGTGTACACATGCCATGTGACGGCACTCTGCGCCAAATGATTTACGTACCAGGTGACCTGTTCTCAGTAAACCCTCTGACAGCAGAAAACGTACCGAACCTATTTGCACGTAACGAGCGTGTGGTGTGTATCTTCGATACTGAGTTTGGTCCAATGGCACAGGTGCTTGTTGGTGCGACAATTGTTGGTAGCATTGAGCAAGTATGGGCTGGCACTATCACTCCGCCTCGTGGAAACACTGTCTACAAATGGGATTACCCAGCAGAGGGTGACAAGGCCGTGATCTTGAAAAAAGGCGAAGAGATGGGCCGCTTCAAACTGGGTTCTACTGTTATTAACCTGTTTGCCAAAGACGCGATTGAGTTTGACGCAAGCATGGAAAACGGTAAGCCAACCGTTATGGGCACACCTTACGCCTTGAAAAAATAAGTAAAACACCGTTAAAGAGCCCTTTATTAAGGGCTCTTTTTATTGATAAAAAGCAAAACTCCGTTCGAAATTTAGCCTCTATTTCTCAAACTCATACCTGCCTCTAAGACCCTCATTCCACAATCAATTATCCTGCGCTTAGAATGAATATTTAGAGGGGCAGCCAATGCCAAAGATGAGTGTAAACACGTTGGCGAAATTGCTGGTGTGCTTTTTAATTCCGCTCGGTGTTTTGATGATGCCGATCGATGCTATTCCTATTAACGATCTCACTTTAATTCAGCATCGCCTGTTGGCTATTTTTCTTCTTGCTGCCCTACTTTGGGTTCTCGAGCCGGTTCCCGTTTTTGCTACGTCCATTCTTATTATCGCTCTTGAACTGATCATGATATCGGATAAAGGTTTGCATCTATTTCGCAATCCACCAGCGGGGCATGATTTAGGAGAGTTAATTGCTTACACCGATATTTTCTCGGCCTTCTCTTCACCGATCATTATTCTTTTTATGGGTGGTTTTGCTCTTGCGATTGCGGCTTCCAAATACGAGCTCGACAACAACCTCGCCCGAGTACTATTAAAACCATTCGGCACCCAACCTAAGTTCATCATGCTGGGCTTGATGTTAATTACCGCCGTTTTTTCAATGTTTATGTCCAATACTGCCACGACCGTGATGATGCTAGCCCTGCTTGGCCCCATCGTCGCTTCAGCACCTAAAGGGGATTTAGGGATTAAAGCGCTGGTGCTGTGCATTCCAATTGCCGCGAATACAGGCGGCATTGCGACTCCGATAGGCACGCCACCTAATGCGATAGCGCTTCAATATCTCACTGGAGAAAACGCGATAGACTTCCTATCTTGGATGACAATGGGTCTACCATTTGTGTTGGTACAACTCACTGTAGCTTGGTTCTTGTTGCAAAAGCTGTTTCCGTCCAGCGAACCAGAAATGAAACTAAAGCTAGATGGTACATTCAAAAGGAGCTGGCGTGCGATCGTCGTCTACATCACTTTTGCACTAACCATTGTGCTTTGGATGACAACGAAAGTGCATGGCATGAATACATACGTTGTCGCGATTATCCCACTAGCAGTGTTCACGTTAACGGGCATTATGGGAAAAGAAGAGCTCAAGCTAATTAACTGGGATGTTTTATGGCTGGTTGCCGGTGGTATAGCAATTGGTATTGCCTTAGACAAAACAGGCTTAGCCGAAGCATTAGCGCACGCTATTGATTACAGCCTGCTATCACCATTTGCCGTTGTTTTAGCCCTATCGGTAGTGTGCTGGTTAATGGCGAACTTTATGTCTAATACCGCAACGGCAAACTTATTGATGCCTATTGCTGCCGCTATTGGTACATCCATGCCAAGCCTTATTGCGGTTGGTGGCCTACAAGGTTTACTGGTTGTCGTCGCCTTCTCCGCATCACTTGGCATGATCTTACCGGTTTCCACACCACCAAACTCTTTGGCTTATTCAACAGGCCTCATCGAGAGCAAAGACATGGCGAAAGTGGGGCTGATTCTTGGTTTGATTGGTCTATTTATCGTGTATGGCGCAGTTCTGGTGCTGTTTTAATCGATAAGCTCCGTGACAGAGCTTGTTGTCATGGAGCTGTTCGCCAACTATTGCCCTTGCAGAGCCGCTTTTACATCCATTAAATTTCGTGCATATTAAGACTCCTCTACTCTACAAGGACGTCGACACATCATGGGTTACGAATGGCTTGCTTTATGCGCCGCTTTTCTGTGGGCAGTTTCTAGCCTAATTTCGGTCATTCCTGCACAACACCTAGGCGCATTTTCTTACAGCCGCTGGCGTATGGGCTGCACAGCCGTGATCTTATCAACAATGGCCTGGATAACTGGCGGCTGGTTAACGGTTTCTTGGGAACATGTAACGCCAATGATGGCCTCAGGACTGATTGGTATTTTTATTGGTGATACCGCTCTATTCGCGTGTTTGAATCGTATGGGGCCAAGACAGGCCGGGTTACTATTCTCTTGCCACGCCGTGTTCTCTGCCATCTTGGGCTACTTCTTATTTAGCGAAGTCATGACCACAATAGAACTACTGGGCGCATCATTGGTATTTAGCGGCGTGGTGATGGCGATATTCTTTGGCCGAAGAGGTCAAGTGAATAACGTCTTGGAAGACATTAAAGGTAACATCTGGGTGGGTATTGGACTTGGCTTAACCGCAGCAATGTGCCAAGCATTGGGCGGCATCATCGCCAAGCCAGTAATGCAAACCAGTATTGACCCAGTTGCGGCTTCTGCTATTCGAATGATCAGTGCCTTTTTCGCCCACAGCATGTTGTTAATTCTAGGGGTCAAAGTCGCTCGCTCGACGCAACACATTACTTGGCGCGTATTTGGTATTACTGCACTTAATGGTTTCTTGGCGATGGCCGTCGGCATGACGCTAATCTTATACGCACTGCAAGAAGGAAATGTAGGTATGGTTGCACTGCTATCTTCAACCACGCCAATTATGTTGCTACCACTGCTCTGGATTTACACGAAACGCCGACCAAACCGATTTGCATGGTTGGGCGCAGCCCTAGCTGTGATTGGTGCGGGCATATTGGTTCAGTAACCTTACAGACCAGCCCTTACTGCCAGATACAAAAAAGCCCGAGTTTAAACTCGGGCTTTTGTCATTCGGAGCCGTTAGTTAATCATTTAACTAGTACTTCACCCGTCATTTCTGCTGGGATTTCTAGACCAGCTAGAGAAAGCATGGTTGGTGCAAGGTCAGACAGTTTACCGCCTTCTTTGAATTCAACCGCTTTGTCACCTACATAGATTAGAGGTACTGGTAGGTTAGTGTGAGCAGTGTGGATGCCGCCAGTTTCAGGGTCGATCATCATTTCTGCGTTACCGTGGTCCGCAGTGATCAATAGTTGACCGCCAACTTCTTTGATTGCTTCAACCACTTTACCCACACTTTCATCTAGAGCTTCGATTGCTTTCTCAGCCGCTTCATAAACGCCAGTGTGACCAACCATATCTGCGTTCGGGTAGTTACAGATGATGGTATCGAACTTACCAGACTTGATAGCCGCAACCATCTTATCTGTTAGTTCTGGAGAGCTCATTTCAGGCTGCATGTCGTACGTTGCAACTTTTGGAGAAGCAACCAATTGACGCTCTTCGCCTTCAAATTCGTTCTCAACACCACCGTTGAAGAAGAAAGTCACGTGTGCGTATTTCTCTGTTTCAGAGATACGTAGCTGAGTTTGACCTTGTTTAGATAGCCACTCACCGTAAGTGTTTTCTAGAGACGCAGGTGGGAATGCGATAGCTAGAGGGATATCAGCCGCGTATTGAGTCAGCATCACAAAGTTGATTGCTGGGAATACTGCACGCTCAAAGCCGTCAAATGCAGGAACGAATGCACGAGTGATTTGACGTGCACGGTCAGCACGGTAGTTCATGAAGATAACCGCATCGCCATCTTGCATGATTGCGTCTTCTTGACCTTCCGCTTTGATAGCTGTTGCTTTAACGAATTCGTCGTTTTCTTCACGAGCGTAAGCCGCTTCTAGACCTGCAACTGCCGTTTCTGCTGTGAACTCAGCTTTAGCTTGAGTTAGAAGATCGTAAGCAACTTGGACGCGATCCCAGTTGTTGTCACGGTCCATTGCGTAGTAACGACCTACTAGAGAAGCAACGCGGCCTTTACCTAGTTTCGCAAATAGGTCTTGGAAACGTTGTAGTGAGTTTTCAGCACTACGTGGTGGTGTGTCACGGCCGTCTAGGAAGCAGTGTAGGTAGATTTTCTCTGCGCCACGCGCCGCTGCCATTTCAACTGCAGCGTAAATGTGGTCTTCGTGAGAGTGAACACCGCCTGGAGACATCAGGCCCATGATGTGTACTGCTTTTTCAGCTTTCACAGCAGAGTCGATTGCTTCAACTAGCGCAGGCGTTTGTTCGAACTCACCATCCGCAATTGATTTAGTGATACGAGTCAGGTCTTGGTATACAACGCGGCCTGCACCAATGTTAGTGTGACCAACTTCAGAGTTACCCATTTGACCATCAGGAAGGCCAACATCCATGCCTGAAGCAGAGATTAATGTGTGTGGGTTATTCGCAATCAGAGCATCCATTACTGGTGTTTTCGCATTCGCAATTGCGTTACTTGCTGTGTCTTCACGGTAACCGTAACCGTCAAGGATAACTAGAGCCAGTGGCTTCTTAGCTGACATAGTGATGACCTCATCAAATTTAAGTAACTTTTGGCGTAGGGCCTCGCTGCCCTATCTAACCTTGAAACAAAACTAGCGTAATTTTACTACACTTTTTAACCAAAACTGTAGGTTAAGATCAAATAATGTTTGCGATTTATTGTTGCTATCTTACAAGTTAAGCGAACAACGAGTCAGTGCCGACAAACGTGTTCCACAAGCATAGTCATTTCTAATACGCTTTGTACACCCCAGTCTAAGTTCGGTTTTCTTACGCTTCTCATTCTTATTTTTGCACTTGAAACAGTGCTAATTTAAAGCAACATCAAACAAGATGGGTTAATACCTATTGTTCTCTTTTCTCAGTAAAACAGAAGTCACTTAAACCGATAAGTCCAATAGGCCAAAGCAATCAAGCTACCAGAGCGAAATGTACGGATAGTAAGGGCATAACGGGTTTATAGAGATCTCAATTATTCGTTAGAAAATTTTAACCCTCTCGCCTAAGAGCCGTAACCTCGCTATACTCCTGCTTTATTTTTCCGCCAACAGCGTAAGAGCTCAAGACATGCAAGAGTACATTGAATTTTTCCAACAGAACATGATTCTATCTTTGGTTTGGGTAGGTCTTCTTGTCGCCTTTATCATGAACATCGTGAAATCAGCGACAGCCGCATACAAAGAAATCAACGTAAACCAACTGACACATCTTATGAACCGTGAAAACGGCGTTGTAGTGGATATCCGTACCAAAGACGAGTTCAAAAAAGGTCATATCACCGACTCACTTCACATTTTACCGTCAGACATCAAAGCGGGTAACTTGGGTAGCCTTGAAAACCACAAATCAGACCCAATCATTGTTGTATGTAAGACAGGACAGACCGCTCAAGAAAGCGCAAACCTACTAGTAAAAGCTGGCTTCGAAAACGTGAGCCTACTAAAAAATGGTTTGATTGCGTGGAACGAAGCGAACCTGCCGTTAGTTCGCGGTAAGAAGTAGGAACGTGGCAAGAACGAAAGTTCGTGTTTAAACGCGCTTTTACCAAGCCTCGCGGACAAAAAACTGAGCAAATTGAAAGCAGTTGGAGCACTAAGTTGTGACGCTTTGCACGTAATACACGCTTCATCTAGTCAAGGTAGATTGGCTCAGTTAGTCTCAGGACATACCAGTTTTCTGAGCTTAGACGTTTCTAGGCTCAACAAATATTGATTTAAGGATTAAAAAATGGCTGAAGCAGCACCTCAAGACGCACAACAAAACTTCGCAATTCAACGCATCTTCCTAAAAGACGTTTCTTTTGAAGCGCCGAACTCTCCAGTAATTTTCCAGAAAGAGTGGAACCCAGACGTTAAACTAGACCTAGACACTCAAAGCCGTGAGCTTGGTGAAGGCGTTTACGAAGTTGTTCTACGCCTAACCGTTACTGTGAAGAACGAAGAAGAGACTGCGTTCCTATGTGAAGTTCAACAAGGTGGTATCTTCACTGCTGAACAAATGGAAGCTGGTCAACTTGCACATTGCCTAGGCGCATTCTGCCCGAACATCCTATTCCCATACGCTCGTGAAACTATCTCAAGCCTAGTCGTTAAAGGTACGTTCCCTCAACTGAACCTAGCGCCAGTAAACTTTGACGCGCTATTCATGAACTACCTACAACAGCAAGCTCAACAAGGCGAAGCTGAAGCGTAATTCACGTTTTATAAGTGACGAATAGCCACAGTGCTGACGTCACCGACTCAAATAAAATGCACAGAGCGTCTACCATTCGATGCAATGTGCATTTTTTATTTCTGACAAAAGTTCCTAGTTCCTAATCGCCAGAAGGCGTAAAATTTGACGATTAGGAACTAGATTCTACTAGTAGCAAGACAATTAGGCGGTAGCATGACACAAGCAAATACAAACAATGCTTACGGTAAAGACATCGCAATGACTGTGATTGGCGCAGGCTCATACGGCACCTCTTTGGCAATCTCACTCGCTCGTAACGGCGCGAACGTTGTCCTTTGGGGACACGAGCCAGAGCACATGGCTCGCCTAGAAGCAGACCGAGCTAACCATGCCTTCTTACCAGGTGTTGATTTCCCTGAAAGCTTGATCATTGAATCGGATTTAGAAAAAGCCGTTCAAGCAAGCCGAGATTTGTTGGTTGTGGTTCCAAGCCATGTCTTTGGCATCGTGCTAAACAGCTGTAAACCATTCTTGCGCGAAGACTCTCGCATCTGTTGGGCAACCAAAGGGCTTGAACCTGAAACGGGGCGCCTACTGAAAGACGTTGCTTATGACATTATCGGTGAAAACTACTCACTAGCAGTATTGTCTGGCCCAACGTTTGCGAAAGAGCTCGCAATGGGTATGCCGACTGCAATTTCAGTTGCGTCTCCAGATTCTGAATTTGTTGCGGATCTACAAGAAAAAATCCACTGTAGCAAAACCTTCCGCGTATATGCCAATAGTGACTTTATTGGTATGCAATTGGGCGGCGCTGTGAAAAACGTTATTGCGATTGGTGCGGGTATGTCTGATGGTATTGGTTTTGGCGCCAACGCCCGTACTGCATTAATTACTCGTGGCTTGGCTGAAATGAGTCGCCTTGGTGCTGCGCTGGGTGCACAGCCAGAAACCTTTATGGGCATGGCAGGTTTAGGCGATCTTGTCCTGACATGTACCGATAACCAATCACGTAACCGACGCTTTGGCTTGGCATTAGGCCAAGGTAAAGACGTTGATACGGCTCAAGAAGAAATTGGCCAAGTGGTTGAGGGTTACCGCAATACAAAAGAAGTATGGCTACTCTCTCAACGTATGGGTGTTGAGATGCCGATAGTTGATCAAATTTATCAAGTATTGTATCAAGGAAAAGATGCGCGCTTAGCAGCGCAAGATTTACTTGCTCGTGACAAAAAAGCCGAAGGAAAGTAGCACTCTACCGCCCTTTGCAGCTCATCTGAGAAAAATTGAAGTTGTCGGGTCACGGAAGAACCACTCTGGATATTGAGAATGAAACACTGCGAAAAACAAAAAGTCTGGAACAAAATTGTCTCAGAAGCCCGTGAAATGTCAGAACAAGAGCCTATGCTGGCGAGCTTCTATCATGCCACCATTATCAAGCATGAAAGTTTGTGTGCCGCTCTGAGTTATATTCTGGCTAACAAATTGAACACCGCTTCCATGCCAGCGATGGCTGTGCGTGAAGTGGTTGAAGAAGCCTTTGCGGCTGATCCAACCATCACTGACGGCGCGGCTTGTGATATTTGTGCCACGGTCAATCGCGACCCTGCTGTTTCAATGTACTCAATGCCATTGCTGTACCTAAAAGGCTATCACGCACTGCAAGGCTACCGAGTAGCAAACTGGCTGTGGAAGCAAGGTCGTCACGCTCTTGCGACTTACCTACAAAATCAGATTTCGGTAGCATGTCAGGTCGATATTCACCCTGCAGCACGCATTGGTAGTGGTATCATGCTCGACCATGCAACAGGCATCGTGATTGGTGAAACTGCCGTGGTCGAAAACGACGTGTCTATACTGCAAGATGTCACCCTTGGTGGTACTGGTAAAGAGTGCGGCGATCGTCACCCGAAAATCCGTGAAGGCGTGATGATTGGTGCAGGTGCCAAAATTCTTGGTAATATCGAAGTGGGCGAAGGGGCGAAAATCGGCTCTTGCTCCGTAGTATTGCAAGCGGTGCCACCGCACACGACCGTGGCAGGCGTACCCGCGAAAATCGTTGGTCGACCAAAAACAGACAAACCCTCTCTCGATATGGATCAAGGCTTTAACGGCAAGTCGCAAAGCTTTATCCATGGAGATGGTATTTAATCGTCAACAAACCTTTTTGACAACAACGTGGTAGGTAACTCTCAAGTGCGAAAACAAAATCACCCTGTTCTACGCTCGGCTATTTTATTAACTTGTGCTTTATCTGCCACTTATCCCATTACCTCCTCTGCTGTGAGTCAGCAAGAGCTCAAAGGCGTATCCAGTGAGATAAGCCGTCAGCGCAAATCGCTCTCTTCCCAAGAAAAGCAGCTCAATGAGTTACAGAAATCACTAAAAGATCAAGAACTTGGTATTTCTAAGCTTGAGCGTGAAATACGACAAACCAAGTCTAACCTCGCACAAGCAGACAAAAACATAGAAAACCTGGAAGAGAAAATTGCCTTGCAAGAAGCACAGCGTCAAGAGCAAGAAGAAGAACTCAAACAGCTGCTGCAAACGTATTACGTAACCGAGCGAGCGAAGGCCAATGGTCACTTGTTAAATCAAGGTGTGGAAGAAGACCGCATGAGCCAATACTTCCAGCATTTAGCTAAAGCACGTGCTGAAGTAATTGATGCGATCACCAAAATAACCCAAGAATTAGCGCACAACAAAAACCAGCTCGAGCTAGAAAAAGAGCAAATCGAGACTCTGCTCAAGCAGCAATCCGAAAAACGTACAGCGCTAGCGAGTACACAATCCAAGCGTAAGCAAACCCTGAATAAAATTCAGAGCAGTATCAAGAATGACAAACGCTACTTAGCCGAGCTGCAACGCAACGAAACCCGTTTAAAAGCAGAGATCGCCAAAGCAGCGAAGCGTAATGCGGTGCCAATGGACGGACTCGGCAAACAGCGCGGTAAGTTGCCTTGGCCACTCAAAGGCAGTGTGTTACACAACTTTGGTACGCGACAAACCGGGCAGGTAAACTGGAAGGGCATGGTGTTGTCTGCCAACTATGGTCAACAAGTGAAAGCCGTTTATCCTGGTACTGTCGTATTTGCTGAGTATCTGCGCGGATACGGTTTAGTGGTACTGCTCGACCACGGAAAAGGTGACATGACCCTCTATGGTTACAACCAAGCGTTAACTAAAAAAGAAGGCGATCGAGTCACCGCAGGCGAAGTGATTGCTCTCGCGGGTGATACGGGTGGTCAAGACAGGCCATCGCTGTACTTTGAAATTCGTCGTAATAGTGAAGCGCAGAATCCGAAATCTTGGTTAAAACGCTGATTATCTGACTCATCGACTTATAATAAAAAAGGAACCACTCGGCTCCTTTTTTGTATTCATATTTTGGAAAATGCTATGCGTAGTAGGTTTCTACCGCATCAATAAAAGCATTCACATCATCTTTGCTTAACGCGTTGATTCCTGCCGCCGCCTCTCGCCCCCCACCTGTCGGGAACTGACCACACACGGCCACGGCACCTTGTTTATTGTTTAACGGGGCACGGAGTGAAACCGTATAAGTACCATCTGCATTTTCAGTAAGTACCGCATGCGCAGAGTCAGGGGTTTGGTTTGCTAGCCAGTTGCCATAAACACCACTGATTCGGCGTGATGTCGCCGTGTTTGGTAACTCAAACAACTTCAGCTTACCGCTCTCATGCATGGCAGGCACTGCGAGAGCCGCCTCCATGTCTTGTTGGTAAGCCGATTGCAATTGGTAGTATGGCGAGGCCTTATCTTCAATAGCTTCAAATGGCGACGTGTACTTCAGCAAAGCTCGGTACAGCTCCGCAGGATGAAAGTGTAAATCTTCGACCTTCGATCCGTAGCCGTTGTAGTTAATTAAAGTACCCAGCTCTTTTAGCTGCTCTTTCTGTTGCTGCGACAAGCCCGCGTTATTCGCTAACTCATCGGCTTTAGCAATCATGTTATCGCCATAAGCCGCCGTAATCGCCCAGTCATGAAAACGCCCATCAAGCAACTTATCGACAATCAACGCCGTGCACATGTTGGCATCGAGATCGATGTGCGCATCCAAATTACCATGCTGAGGAATGTCGCCCGCTTTGTGATGATCGGCGTAAAAGACGTGCGCGCCTTGAGCCAAAGCTTGCTCTAGACCTGCCATGTTCTTTTCCATCGAAATGTCTAACACAGTCAGCTCATCACCCGCTTGCACGTCTACTTTTTCCACCAGCTTGATGTCGCGCTTTACACCGGTTATTAACTGGGCATCGACAGGATCAGCCAAACGCAATTGTAGAAGAGCAATGATGCCATCAGCATCACCATTAAAAATGTCGTAATTCATGGGGCGATAGTTCCTTTATCGAGAATCTTATCCCTGCAAGGGTTTTTAGCGTATGGGACTATTGTGCGTGGCATATTTGACAAGTCAACTCGAGCCACGACTCGAAAATGAGAGTGACTCTCGAAATATTAAGCAGTTTGACGTTTAACTGTGTAGATTGCTAACCGCATCTTCTAATAACAGTAGCTGCTCTAAGCCCTGCTCAGTTGCTAATGGCTTAACGACATTAAGCATCTGCAACATCCCTTGCTTCACCATTTGCTCGGTAATGTTGGTTTTTGAAGCCATCGCGGATTGATACGCCAACCAACTACACGCAATCAAGTGCAATGTACATACCAATGACTTCAACTGTTGTTGATCGACTTTCAACAGCTTCATCGTTACGAACTCTTGCATAATAGCAATGAGGTTCGCTTGCAGCTTCTCTTGCACATCGATGTACTGTTCGTGTAGCTGTTCATCTCGTGACAGGATTTCTGGTAAGTTTGCGTAGAAAAAGCGGTATTTCCACATCAAGGTAAAAATAGAGTCTAGGTAGCTCTTCAGCATAGTAAGGCTCTCTTGCGAACCTTGAATAGGGGTAAATCTTTCTAAAAGTTCTGCTGAATAAAGCGCAAAGATCTCACGAACGATTTCTTGCTTATTGCGGAAGTGGTAATACAGATTACCAGGGCTAATTTCGATGTGATCGGCAATGTGATTGGTGGTGATGTTGCGCTCACCATGTTGGTTGAACAACTCCAGTGCCGCGTAGACGATTTTGTCGCGCGTTTTCATTGTTATCGTGTTCCCTCTTCATTAACGAATCGAGTATAGCGACTTCACCAACCTAGGTCGATAGAGGCTCCAAATACGGTAACATAACAGACCAGTTAAGATGCCAGTTGAGTTGGCGACAAGGTCTAACCAAGAAGTTTGTCGCCCTACATACCCTTGCAACCACTCAATAACGGCGCTGAATAGCAAAATACCAATCGCCACCGCCCAACGTTGACGCCAACGCCACACGCAAAAGCAACCTAAAAACGCAAAGCCGCTATACGCCATAGCGTGCTGCATTTTGTCGAGATACGCGATATTGCCCCAGTCTTGCAGTTCACCTGAACTCAGAGATAAAAAAGCGATCAATATAGCGTAGCTAAAGATGACGAAACGCGCAGCCGTCAGGTTCATTGGACGTCCTTATGCAATTGGAAATGGAAAGGCCGTCACTTGATCAATGTGGTCACAGCCTAGCGCCAGCATGATCAAACGATCGATACCCAACGCGACCCCTGCACAATCTGGCAACCCTGCTTCCAGTGCAGAGATCAGATGATAATCGATCGGCTGTGGTTTTAAACCCATTTCGATACGCTTTGCGTTATCTTGCTCAAAGCGCGCTAATTGCTCTTTCGGGTTATCCAGTTCATGAAATCCGTTCGCCAGCTCTATCCCCTTAAAGTACACTTCAAAACGATCCGCGACGCGATGATCTTGAGGATTGATTTTCGCAAGCGCCGCCTGTGATGCAGGGAAGTCGTACACAAAAGCCGGCACGTCCTGACCAATTTTGTTTTCTACTCCCACGCTAAATAGCAGTTGCAGCAACGTATCGCGATCTTCTTCTGGCTCAGCAATGTCACTCAAACCCAGCTTGCTTGCCGCCGCTTTCAGCTCAGTCATCGAGCCTTCCAGTGGACACATACCCAACACATCAATGAAGGCTTGCTGATACGTCATGCGCTGCGCTGCGCCACACTTCAATACCAGCTGCAACAGATCATCCATTTCATCCATCAATTTATGATGGTCAAAGCCAACGCGATACCACTCCAACATCGTGAATTCAGGGTTGTGGTAGCGACCATTCTCTTCATTACGAAATGCTTTGTTGATTTGATAAATACAACCGCTGCCCGCAGCCAAAAGGCGCTTCATATGGAACTCTGGGCTGGTCATAAAAAACAGCTTACTGCCATCGGCATAGCCTGGGCCAACAAACTCGGTTTGGAAAGTATGCAAATGAATGTCAGTCACGGTTGCGTGACTCATGGCTGGCGTATCGACTTCCATCACCTGTCGGTCAGCGAAGAATTGTCGAATCGACGCGATTAACGTCGCACGTTGACGAAGTTGGTCAATGGAAGCAGTAGGTTGCCAGTTGGTTTGCATAACAAGTCTCTCAAACTTTAATTCAGCGAGGAAAGTCTCATTCTACATGCTTTTTACTCTTCAAGAAGAGAGGAATATCCCTTCTTCTTTTTACTAATGTGCTCGCAAATTTGAGGCAAGCATTACTCGTGCCGCAGAACAAAAAACACTCAGTTAAAATCCTATTATCCATGCGGTTAATGTCACGCAACACGGGTTTAACATCCCTAATGTTAATGCTTGAGGGCCAAAACCTCGATGCCGTGATAGCAGTCACATAACCTATAAATTCTATGCCCTTAAGTGCATTACCGAAGCAAAAACCCAATTACATCAATTTTTCTGCCATGTGGCTCATCTACACTAACCCTACTACTTTTGGGGAGTTCTTTTTAAGGAGCGCCTCGTAATGACAATAACAAGCGGATTTCCGCAATCACACACTGGAGGATAACTGTGCAAATTATCACCACAGATATCGCAGTCATCGGCGCAGGCGGCGCTGGTCTTCGTACTGCTATTGCAGCGGCTGAAGCAAACCCAGACTTAGAAGTCGCTCTGATTTCTAAAGTTTATCCAATGCGCTCCCACACGGTCGCTGCAGAGGGTGGCTCAGCAGCAGTTATCAAGGATGAAGATAGCTTAGACAACCACTTCAACGACACTGTTGGCGGTGGTGACTGGCTATGTGAACAGGATGTTGTTGAATACTTTGTAGAGAACGCGACTCGCGAAATGATCCAAATGGAGCAATGGGGTTGCCCATGGAGTCGTAAAGAGAACGGTGAAGTCAACGTACGCCGCTTTGGTGGTATGAAGGTTGAACGTACTTGGTTCGCTGCAGACAAAACTGGCTTCCACATGCTTCATACGCTATTCCAGACATCAATGAAGTACAGCAACATCAAACGTTTTGATGAGTACTTTGTGGTGGATCTGCTTGTTGATGAAGGCGAAGTTCAAGGTCTGATTGCTATTCACATGTCTGAAGGCGAGCTTGTTACTATCAAAGCAAAATCTGTTGTTCTAGCAACAGGTGGCGCGGGCCGTGTTTACCACTGTAACACCAACGGCGGTATCGTAACGGGCGATGGTATGGCAATGGCTTACCGTCACGGCGTTCCTCTACGTGATATGGAATTCGTTCAATACCACCCAACCGGTCTTCCAGGCACAGGTATCCTGATGACGGAAGGTTGTCGTGGTGAAGGCGGTATCATCGTTAACAAGAATGGCTACCGTTACCTACAAGATTACGGCATGGGCCCTGAAACTCCAGTTGGCCAACCGAAGAACAAATACATGGAACTGGGTCCTCGTGACAAAGTTTCTCAAGCTTTCTGGCACGAACAACAGAAAGGCAACACCATCAAACACCCACTGGGTGACGTGGTGCACCTAGACCTTCGCCACCTTGGTGAAGAGTACCTACAAGAACGTCTACCGTTCATCTGTGAGCTAGCAAAAGCTTATGTAAACGTGGACCCTGCAAAAGAGCCAATTCCAATTCGTCCAACCGTTCACTACACCATGGGTGGTATTGAAACGGACGGCGGTTGTGAAACTCGCATTAAAGGCCTATTCGCGGTGGGTGAATGTGCGTCTGTTGGTCTTCACGGTGCAAACCGTCTAGGGTCTAACTCACTGGCTGAGTTCGTGGTATTTGGCCGCGTAGCGGGTGAAAATGCAGTGAAACGCGCAGCAGAATTCAAAGGTTGGAACGACGCGGCAATTGACACGCAAGTCAAAGCCGTTGAAGAGCGCATCGCGAAACTGATGAACCAAGAAGGCGACGAAAACTGGGCAGAAATACGCACAGAAATGGGCCACACCATGGAAGCGGGCTGTGGTATCTACCGCCAAGAAGATTTGATGCAAGCGACTATCGACAAAATCACTGAGTTGAAAGAACGCTACAAACGCATCAGCATCAAAGACAAAGGTAAAGTGTTCAACACAGACCTTCTATACGCAATCGAAGTGGGTTACGGCCTAGAAGTCGCAGAAGCGATGGTTCACTCTGCGATTCTACGTAAAGAATCTCGCGGTGCGCACCAACGTCTAGACGACGGTTGTACAGAACGTGATGACGTGAACTTCCTAAAACACTCACTTGCTTTCTACAAGCCAGAGTCAGCACCAAGTATCGATTACAGCAATGTGACCATCACTAAGTCACAACCAAAAGCTCGTCTATACGGTGAAGCAGCAGAAAAAGCCGCGGCTGAAGAGAAGAACGCAGAGGAGCAAGCATAATGTCAGCAAATCGCATTCAAAAAGTAGACATCCTGCGTTACGACCCAGAAAAAGATGCAGAACCATACAAGCAAACATTCGAAGTCCCATTCGATGAAACCATGTCTGTACTTGACGCACTTGGTTACATCAAAGACCACCTAGACAAAGATCTGTCTTACCGTTGGTCTTGCCGTATGGCGATCTGTGGTTCTTGCGGCATCATGGTGAACAACGTACCGAAACTTGCTTGTAAGAGCTTCCTACGTGACTACCCAGACGGTGTGACTATCGAGCCTCTAGCGAACTTCCCAATCGAGAAAGACTTGATTGTTGATATGACGCCATTCATCGAGCGCCTAGAAGCAATCAAACCATACATCATTGGTAACGATCGTAAACCAGAAGACGGTACGAACTTGCAAACGCCAGAACAGATGGCGAAATACAAGCAGTTCGCTGGCTGTATCAACTGTGGTCTGTGCTATGCAGCATGTCCTCAGTTTGGTCTTAACCCAGAGTTCATCGGTCCTGCTGCACTAACGCTAGCCCACCGCTACAACCTAGACAGCCGTGACAACGGTAAAGATGAGCGCATGAAGCTTATCAACGGTGAAAACGGTGCTTGGGGTTGTACGTTTGTTGGTTACTGTTCTGAAGTTTGTCCGAAGAACGTTGACCCAGCAGCGGCAGTAAACCAAGGCAAAGTGGAGTCTTCTATGGACTTCGTGATTGCTATGTTGAAACCTGATGGTTCACCAAAGAAAGTGGAGGCATAAGGATGAGCAATCGTAAACCTTACGTTCGTGAAGTAAAACGCACTTGGTGGAAGAACCATCCTTTCTACCGCTTCTACATGCTACGTGAAGCGACGGTGCTTCCGTTAATCCTATTCACTCTGTTCCTAACTTTCGGTTTAGGTTGCTTGGTGAAAGGTCCTGAAGCATGGCAAGGTTGGTTAGCGTTCATGGCGAACCCAATCGTAGTCGCAATCAACATCGTTGCACTACTCGGTAGCCTATTCCACGCTCAAACTTTCTTCAGCATGATGCCACAAGTAATGCCAATTCGTTTGAAAGGCAAACCCGTGGACAAGAAGATCATCGTATTGACTCAGTGGGCCGCGGTTGCGTTCATCTCACTGATCGTTCTCATCGTGGTGTAAGGAGCTGAGCAATGAAACCGAATTATAGTGTAAACACATCACCAAAACGTTCTGATGAGCCAATCTGGTGGGGTCTGTTTGGCGCAGGTGGTACTTGGTTCGCGATGATCACGCCAATCACTGTTCTTGTGCTAGGTATCTTGGTCCCACTAGGCGTGATTGATGCAGAAGCGATGAGCTACGAGCGTGTCTCTGCATTCGCAACCAGCATCATCGGTGCGCTATTCATCATTGGCACGCTAGCATTGCCAATGTGGCATGCAATGCACCGTGTACACCACGGCATGCACGACCTTAAGTTCCACACTGGTGTGATTGGTAAAATTGCATGCTATGCATTTGCAGGCCTCATCACTGCACTAGCAGTTATCTTTATCTTCATGATTTAAGAGACTGACCAAAAAAAGAAAAAGCTGGCTAAATGCCAGCTTTTTATTGCTTTGGGTTACCTATGATCTTTTTGCTTTTTAAGCTTTTGACCACCCATGATCTTATTGCTGTGCGACCTTCTTTGTCTGGTCCATAAGACCCAGAGCACCAAAGCCAGTAATCACATCTAGGTTTGTTTTCAAGCCCGTTTCGTCACTTCCACCAATGTAATTTTGTGGCATCTGAACTTGGAAGTTTTGCAAATTGTTGTACAGCGAGTTCGCTACGTCTCGATTCAATTCTGCCAAGTAAACTTCACGGTTTGCTCCTAACGCTGCATACTTACCTTTTAGGACTTCAGATTCTGCGCGACCTTTCGCTAATATCGCTTTCGCTTCAAACTCAGCAGAAAGTGCGTTCGCTTTTTGAATCGCTAAGTTAGCCTCTGCGATAGCTAGCTCTTTCTCCTTCTCGACCTCAGCAAGTCGTTTGGTTTTTTCCACTTCAACGATTTCACGCTCTGCAATCTGACGTGCAACTTCCACTTCTTTTTGCTGAGCAATAATTGCGAGTTCTTTACCACGCTGGGCGTCTTGCACCTCACGTGTTCGTTGAATCTCTTTGCGTAACTGCTCGGTCTCTGCCTGTGCTTTCGACGTTTCTTGTTCCTGAATCGCACGAATTCGATCCGCCACTAAACGTTTTTTATCTGCCAATAGCTGATCTAATTGCTTTTCTGGCTGCGGGTCACCAATGGTCACCTGCGTCACTTGAATACCGTATTGTTGTAACGGATTGTCTTGACGAATTGGTTGCCCGGTTTTGTCTACGACAGGCACGGTTTTCCATACCAGTTGATTGGTGCGCTGTAATTGGTTCGGATTGGCTTGATTCGCCCCAACAGGCGCAAGATCCAACTCTTCCACTTCAACCTGACGTCGCTCTGTTAGATAAATCCCCTCTCGTAACTGATCGCCAAGTTTCGATTTGAATTGGTTCAAACCACCTTGGAAAAACTCTTCACCCGTGTATTGGGTTGCGGTAATCACCGTTACGTTACGTGCGTTCTTTACAAGCAGCGCATCGATCAAGTTACTGTTGTTGCGGAACTCTTTATGCATCTTCTTCACCGCTTCAGGGTCATTACTGAGCTTAAAGCGGAATGTTACGGGGATCTGACCAATATAGGTGTCGGCAAATCGAACCTGAATCGCATCAAGACGTTGATAAAAATCTTCGCCCTTGCTGTTACCGAATGACACGGTGATCACTTGGTCATACTTGGTGATTTTGGACAGAAATGGCATACGAAAATGAATGCCAGGTTCAGTAAACACATCCAACTCACCAGTAATATTATTCTGATGCACGTAGCTGTAACCCGCATCGGTCATCAGCACCGAGCTATTAATCGTTAAGCCTATTGCCAACAGCGGTACGCCAAATACGGCTGCTTTTAATCCTTTATGTAGTAACTGACGTCTTTCTTCCACCTTTAAACCCCTTCCTAAACCTCTGCTTTCCATTTTGTTCTCCTTTTTGGATTGTTACTGAGTTAAATCGATAAAAATCAGATTGCTATGCAACTCAGCAACAAGTACTAATGTATCAAAATGTTACATTAAGGAATAATCGACAGATTCATGGAATAAATAAGATTTTTACGAATAATACAAAATCATCAAAAATTTGCGGAGGATATCGATGTTTTACGCAGAGGGATTAAAAGAGAAGAATCACAGGCAATAAAAAAGGCCGCCGAAGCGACCTTTCTAACAATCATATAAAGTGCTTACTTCACACGACCTACGTATTCAGCAGTACGAGTATCTACGCGAATCACTTCACCAATTGAGATGAACAGAGGAACACGAACAACAGCGCCAGTTGATAGCGTCGCTGGTTTACCGCCAGTACCTTGAGTATCACCTTTCAGGCCTGGGTCTGTGTCTACAACTTCTAGCTCAACGAAGTTTGGTGGAGTAACAGTAATTGGGTTACCGTTCCAAAGAGTGATCATACAAGTGTTGTTTTCTACCAACCACTTAGCGTTTTCACCTACCGCTTTTGCATCCGCTGCGATCTGTTCAAACGTTTCACTGTTCATAAAGTGGTAGAATTCGCCGTCTGAATATAGATAATCTAGGTCGATATCCATTACGTCTGCCACTTCACAAGTGTCACCAGACTTGAATGTTTTCTCTAGCACTTTACCAGAAAGAAGTTTACGAATTTTAACACGGTTGAACGCTTGGCCTTTACCTGGTTTAACGTATTCGTTTTCCAGAATTACACAAGGCTCGTTATCAAGCATTAACTTAAGACCGCCTTTAAATTCATTGGTGCTAACTGTAGCCATTTTTTCCTCTTACATTCTTAGAGCTAAATTCAATGCCGCACATAATAACCCGAAAAGTCGAATCTGTTGAGCAAAACTGGCTCAAACAGTTGGCGAATGGGATCTCTGATCCTGCAAAATTGCTCGAAATACTGGAAATTGATCCTTCACCGTGGCAAGACGGGTTTGCCGCGCGCAAGCTGTTTGCACAGCGTGTACCGCAAAGTTTTGTCGATAGGATGGAGAAAGGCAACCCTAAAGACCCTCTTTTACGTCAGGTTTTACCACTGAGCGACGAATTTGAGGTGCATCCGGGTTACTCCAATGATCCATTGGAAGAGCAGGACAATGAAGTCCCTGGCCTGCTACACAAGTATCGCAACCGCGCCCTGATGATTGTCAAAGGTGGCTGCGCGGTAAATTGCCGTTACTGTTTTCGTCGTCACTTCCCTTATCAAGAGAACAAAAGCGGGAAACAAGCCTGGACCAAGTGCTTAGAGTACATGGCTCAACAACCAGAGTTGAACGAAGTCATCTTCTCAGGTGGTGATCCATTAATGGCAAAAGACGATGAGATTCATTGGCTTTTAGAGCACATTGCTCATATTCCTCACATCAAACGTCTGCGTATTCATAGCCGTTTACCTGTGGTGATTCCAGCTCGAGTCACTGATGAACTATGCCAACTTCTGCAAGCATCAAGGTTACAAATCATCCTCGTCACTCACATCAACCATGCCAACGAAATCAATGACGAATTTGCTGAACAGATGTTCAAACTCAAAAGAGCGGGCGTTACGCTTCTAAACCAAGGCGTTCTGCTGAAAGGCGTGAATGATTCGGTAGAAGCTCAAGTGGCGTTAAGTGAGGCCTTATTTGACGCGGGTATCTTGCCTTATTACCTCCACGTTCTTGATAAGGTGCAAGGCGCAGCGCACTACTTTATTTCGGACGAAGAAGCGAAAGCTATTATGCGCGGACTCATCACGCGTGTATCGGGTTATCTGGTACCAAAACTCACACGAGAAGTTGGTGGCAGGCCAAGTAAAACGCCGTTGGATTTGCATTTAGAATAAGCTCTGACACTCAATTAAATTTGTCGTCTAGATTGATTATTTTTGTTCGCTTTGCACGGTAAGTCTATGCATACTCCGCACTTTTGGAGGTCAAGATGCATACAGCATTCGAACAAATTTTCGATCTTGGCCCATTCAGTTGGCCTGCCCTACTATGCTGCGCCATTAATGGGCTCATGATCGGTATAGAGCGCCAAACTCGTGGTAAACCGGTTGGCATTCGCACAGCAATATTAATTATTTCAGGCACCTACCTGTTTATGTCGATGGCAGTGTCGTTATCGCCAAATACACTTGATCAAGCACGAGTGCTTGGTCAGATCATTACTGGCGTCGGCTTCTTAGGCGCTGGCGTTATGATGACACTTGATGGAAAAATCCATGGCGTAACATCCGCGGCTGTAATATGGGTGCTAGCAGGTTTAGGTTTGATGATAGGTTTGGGTTATTTAACGCAGTCGGTGGTTATTACTCTCCTGACACTAACCGTGTTGTTAGGTGTGGATAAAGCAGAAAACCACATCAAAGCATTACGCCGCGGTGTTCATCAAAGAATTCAACAACGCAAAACTTCATCACGATTAATTAAATAGTTAACGCTCCGAGAAACTCGCTTCATCTCATCAGTAATTAAAGAGCCCTCGACAAACATCGAGGGCTTTCTGTATATAAAGATTCTGACTTTCTCAGGGATTACTTAGCAAAGTTGATGAGTGGGAAACACTTGAAGAAACCGTTATCCGCACAGTTCAAAAGACCAATTTGCACGCCATCGATTTGATCGGTCATGTTGAAGAAACCAAACTGGAAATTAGACTTCTTAGAGATACTCGCTAAGCCCACATCCGCCATGGTGTAGCCTTCAGAATAGTTCACCGCGCTCCAGTTCAAGCCTTTTACGTTGTTCGTAATGTTAACAGCACCCAAGTTAACACCCGTCGTCTGACCTTGGTTCCAGTTAACTAAGCCTAAAGACGCGCCTTTCATTTCTTGATTTACTTTTGCTGCGCCAAAAAACAGACCGAAGTTCACACCTGTCGTACGATCCGTTTCTGACATACCAAGCAGTGAAAAGTCGACACCTTTAACCTCATTTACCTGTCCATGCAACACAGCTAAACGAACACCACCAACTGAAGAATTCGAAGGTGCGTTTGTGTTATCGATAGTAGAGAACATCACAGGTGTACTGTCGGCAAAAGCAACAGGTGATGCGATAGCGGCTGCAACCGCCAATGACGTCATAAGCTTTTTCATTTTCATCTCCATGATGGGAAGCAACAATTTACAACATAGTGTAATGTTCAGATTTTGCTCTGTACCCGTTCAAAAAGTGTTAGCAATAGGTCAGATTTAACCATCTGACTCAAAAGAAAAAATATTTCTCTTCGATTTTTTGCTTCTGAAATGGCGCTTTTTACGCTCAAAAATCTCATGATAAGCCACTCCAGAACGTCATGTTTCTCAGGTGACACGCATAAAAAAAGTCGAGGCATCTGCCTCGACTTTTAAAGGTTTGGTCGGTTATCTTTCCGCTATAAGGGCTCCCTTAGAGCGATGAGATAAGCTGGCTTACATCATGCCGCCCATACCGCCCATGCCACCCATGCCGCCCATGTCAGGCATCGCTGGCGCGTCTTTTTGCGGTAGGTCAGTAACCATCGCTTCAGTAGTGATCATCAGACCTGCAACCGATGCTGCGAATTGTAGTGCAGAACGAGTAACTTTAGTTGGATCTAGGATACCCATTTCTAGCATGTCGCCGTATTCGCCTGTTGCCGCGTTGTAGCCGTAGCTACCTTCACCCGCTTTCACGTTGTTCGCAACAACTGAGTCTTCCTCACCTGCGTTCTTCGTGATTTGACGGATTGGCGCTTCCATTGCACGTAGTGCAACGCGGATACCAACGTTTTGTTCTTCGTTGTCACCCGTTAGGTGAGCAATCTTAGATGCCGCGCGGATAAGTGCAACACCACCACCAGCAACAACACCTTCTTCAACCGCTGCGCGAGTTGCGGCTAGCGCATCTTCTACACGGTCTTTCTTCTCTTTCATTTCAACTTCAGTCGCAGCACCAACTTTGATTACTGCAACACCGCCAGCCAGTTTAGCTACGCGCTCTTGTAGTTTCTCTTTGTCGTAGTCTGAAGTTGCGTCTTCGATTTGTTGACGAATCTGAGCAACACGGCCAGAGATCATCTCTTCTTCACCGATACCATCGATGATAGTCGTGTTTTCTTTCGTGATAGAAACACGCTTCGCTTGACCTAGATCTTCTAGTGCAACTTTTTCTAGCTCTAGACCGATCTCTTCAGAAATCACAGTACCGCCAGTTAGGATAGCGATGTCTTGTAGCATTGCTTTACGACGGTCACCGAAGCCAGGTGCTTTCACAGCTGCAACTTTTACGATGCCACGCATGTTGTTCACAACCAATGTTGCTAGCGCTTCGCCTTCTACATCTTCTGCAATGATAAGCAGTGGACGAGATGCTTTCGCGACAGCTTCTAGCGTTGGAAGAAGCTCACGAATGTTTGAGATCTTCTTGTCTACTAGAAGAATGAATGGGTTTTCTAGATCAACACTGCCTGATTCTTGGTTGTTGATGAAGTAAGGAGACAGGTAACCGCGGTCGAACTGCATACCTTCTACTACGTCTAACTCGTCTTGTAGCGCCTGACCTTCTTCAACCGTGATAACGCCATCACGACCCACACGCTCCATTGCTTCTGCAATGATATTACCTACGCTTGCGTCTGAGTTTGCAGAGATAGTACCAACCTGCGCGATCGCTTTTGTGTCGTTACATTCAACAGAAAGCTCTTTTAGTTGCTCAACTGCCGCGGCAACAGCTTTGTCGATACCACGCTTAAGATCCATTGGGTTCATGCCCGCTGCGACTGCTTTTAGACCTTCGTTAACGATAGATTGCGCTAGTACCGTTGCTGTTGTTGTACCGTCACCCGCTGCGTCGTTTGCTTTAGACGCAACTTCTTTAACCATTTGTGCGCCCATGTTCTGGAATTTATCTTCCAGCTCGATTTCACGCGCTACTGATACACCATCTTTAGTGATAGTTGGTGCACCAAAAGATTTGTCTAGAACGACATTACGTCCTTTAGGACCCAGTGTTACTTTTACTGCGTCAGCCAGAACGTTTACACCTTCTAGCATTTTAACTCGTGCGTCATTACCAAATTTAACGTCTTTAGCAGCCATCTTTGATTTCCTTTCTAAAATTCTTTGTGTGTAATTTCGTAATTGAATCTGAGCAAAAAATTACTCAATGATTGCTATTATTCAACGATCGCCATGATGTCGTTTTCAGACATGACAAGCACTTCTTTACCGTCGATTTTTTCAGTTTTTGTACCGTAACCTTCAGCGAAGATAACGGTATCACCGACTTTAACGTCTAGTGGCAGTACGGTGCCGTTTTCTAGGATGCGGCCTTTACCCACAGCTAGAACAACACCGCGAGTCGATTTTTCTGCAGCAGAACCAGTCAGAACGATGCCACCAGCAGACTTAGATTCAACTTCTTTACGTTCAACGATAACTCGGTCATGTAATGGACGAATGTTCATCGGTCGTCTCTCCTGAAAATTTCCATGTTTATTTGATAATTGTCCTTAGGGACTGTAGCCCCAGACACGTGATCCCTATATAAGGGGTCGAAGCAGCGATCCCAAGGGGGTGGCACAAAATTTTTGTGACTTAGTTAAAATAACGAACAACTAGGCAACGGTTTGCGTTAGAAATGCTCACTCGCTCGGCATCTCGCTTTCTTGTATCCTTGCAGTTTGCTCACCAGATAGTTGTCACACATGCAGGAAAATAACAAGCTGGAACCCCAAGCGACCGATAAGCATGGTTTGTTGACCGCACCCATTCCTGAAACGCTGCGGAAAATGACCGTACCCATGACCATGGGCATGATCGCAATTTTGATGTTTAACTTGGTGGACACGTTTTTTATCTCGTTGCTTGGCACTCAAGCGCTAGCGGCTATCAGCTATACCTTTCCTGTCACCTTTGCGGTTAATTGCATTACGATGGGGATTGGGATGGGACTATCGACCAATATTGGTCGCTTGCTTGGGCAAGGTCATGCACCACAAGCTGCACGGTTCACCACCCACGGTTTGTTATTAGCCGTGTTACTTGTGGCTATCGCGTCTTCTATTGGCTTTACCACCATTTCGCCATTGTTTCGTTTTCTTGGTGCGTCTGATGATCTCATCCCTCTTATTGAGCAGTATATGCAGGTCTGGTATCTCACCATTCCTCTGCTAGTGATCCCAATGGCGGGCAACAGTGCTATCCGAGCTACTGGCGACACAAAAACACCAGCAAAAGTAATGATGTTGGCTGGTTTGATTAATGGCATGCTCGATCCATTGTTGATTTTCGGTTATGGCCCTTTTCCGGAACTTGGCATTCAAGGCGCAGCCATAGCAAGTGCCTTTAGCTGGTTAGGTGCTTTGTGTGGCTCATTCTATGTGCTAATTAAACGGGAAAAATTGCTTGCTCAACCCCAATGGGCTTTGCTGAAACAAGACTGGCAACAGACACTAAAAATTGGTACCCCTGCTGCGCTATCAAACGCGATGAATCCGTTGTCCGGTGCCATTCTGATGATGCTGTTATCCAACCACGGTACAGCGGCGGTTGCTGCTTACGGCGCAGCGCAGCGTATTGAGTCCATATTGATTCTAGTATTGATGTCGCTGACCTCTGCCCTCACACCGTTTATGGCACAAAATTTAGGAGCCAAACAACCGCAACGAGCCTTTTCCGGTTTATTTATTAGCATGCGTTTTGCAGTGGTATTCCAAGGGTTTATCTTCTTGATGATGGTACCGCTGAGCATTCCTCTGGCTGCGCTGTTTTCTCAGGAAGATGCGGTGAAAAACCTGCTTTGGCATTATTTACTGGTGGTGCCATTTAGTTATGGCTTCCAAGGCATCGTGATGATGTTAGTCAGTGGTTTGAATGCGATGCACAAGCCATTGCGTGCATTCCAGTGGAGCTTTATGCGGCTGTTCATTTTTACCTTGCCATCGGCGTGGGTCGGGAGCCAAATCTACAGCATTGAAGGCTTGTTTATCGGTATCGCGGTTGGGAATACGTTGGGTGGGCTACTGGGCTACTTGTTTGCGCTGCGCGAGCGCAAATTAACGCTCATAGAGCAGAGCAGCGTGTCTTAACACTCGTCTATCACTAGTTTCTTTTTGTTGATTATCAAATACAAAAAAACCGCGGAAAGCCGCGGTTTTGTTTATCTATTTCAAGCTTGCTTAGAACAACTCTTCAGCAACTTTGTATAGATCGTTGCGTACTGGACGCTTCATGTTTTCGATTGCGTCGATGATATCGTGGTGAACAAGTTGCTCTTTCACGATACCTACACAACGACCACCATGACCTTCGATCAATAGGTGAACAGCGTAGTTACCCATACGAGATGCTAGTACGCGGTCAAATGCAGTTGGACGACCACCACGTTGGATGTGACCAAGTACTGTTGCACGAGTTTCACGACCTGTCGCGGCTTCGATGTCACGTGCTAGTTCATTAGCATCCATCATTAGCTCAGTAAGCGCGATGATCGCGTGTTTCTTACCTTTAGCGATACCATCTTGGATGTTGCTGATCAGCTTGTCTTTGTCTAGACCAGTTTCCGGAGTGATGATGTATTCACAACCGCCCGCAATTGCAGACATCAGAGTCAAATCACCACAGTGACGGCCCATGATTTCTACAATTGAAATGCGTTGGTGAGATGAAGAAGTATCACGTAAACGGTCGATTGCATCGATAACGGTGTTTAGTGCACTTAGGTAGCCCACAGTGTAATCCGTACCTGCGATATCGTTGTCGATTGTGCCCGGAAGACCGATACATGGGTAACCCATTTCAGTCAGTTTCTTCGCACCCATGTACGAACCATCACCACCGATTACCACTAGTGCATCGATACCATGTTTTTTCAGGTTCTCAATCGCTTTTTCACGAACTTCCACTTGTTTAAATTCAGGGAAACGTGCAGAACCTAGGAACGTACCACCTTTGTTGATCACATCTGAAACGCTAGAACGATCTAGCTTCTCGATGCGGCCTTCGTATAGGCCTAGGTAGCCGTCGTACACACCGAATACTTCCAATCCTTCGGATAGTGCTGTACGTACTACGCCGCGTATCGCAGCGTTCATACCAGGTGCGTCACCGCCACTTGTTAAAACACCGATCTTCTTAATCATGCTCACCCTCGATCTTTGGCAATCAATTATTTAATTTTCTTTTAGGCCCCTTGTTACCAAGCAACCTGCATAATCCAGAACTGTGCGTTATGTTACATTTCCTCTACAGGATTACCAATGAAAACGCACTTTTTTATGTAACTTTTCTACTTATGTAAGAGTATTACAGTTTCTCTATAAAACTTTGTTGATTCATATCAGGATCACGAATCTTAATAAGTATTGATGGAAAGATAGTCAATAAGTACCTGTTTGTCGTCGGGCACTGATGGATTTTTCAAGCCTACCAATCTTGCGCTTTCTGCTCTTTCTCTGGTCCGAAAACGACAGACAATGGATCTTGATGGATCAATACGTCCGCATCAGGAAAAAGAGCCAATAAATTATCTTCCACTTTATCAGCGATGTAATGCGCCTCAATTAATCGTAAGTTATCGTCTAGCTCTAAATGCAACTGTATAAAGCGCGTCGGTCCGGACATTCGCGTGCGTAACTGATGCACGCCCAATACCCCTTTTACGCTCAAACAAGCTTGGTTAATTTGCTCAAGCTCTTCATCGGGCAACTTTCTATCAAGTAAGGTTTGAATCGCTTCGCTTACCATTTTGAAAGCGCTATAAAGAATGAAGACACCAATACCAATCGCAAACACAGCATCCGCTTGAGTCACTCCAAAATAACTGAGCCCCAGAGCAACCATGATCGCAGCATTCATATACAAGTCAGTCTGATAATGCAGAGAATCCGCCGCTATTGCTTGGCTCCCCGTCACGCGAACCACATGTTTTTGGAACATCACCAAGCCAAGTGTGACCACAATCGCAAACAGCGATACATACACACCTAACTCCGGTGCGTGTAAAGCATGTGGGCGGAAAAATCGGTCAATCCCGTTAAGAATCAAAAATACTGCCGAGCCCGAAATAAACATTGCTTGGGCTAGGGCCGCTAAGGACTCAGCTTTACCATGTCCAAACGTATGTTCGCGGTCTGCCGGTTGTAAGGCGTAACGAACCACCACAAGATTCACAACCGAAGCCGCGATATCTAACATGGAGTCAATCAATGACGCCAATAAGCTCACTGAGCCGGTTACCCACCACGTGATGACTTTTACTATCAGAAGAAGCGTCGCCACAATGGTTGCAGTCCAAGCGGCGGTCGTAACTAAACGTGCGTATTGCTGTTTCATAATCAAAGAGTTAACTAAAACCATACGTTGAGTATATTGAATGACCATGAAATAACCAGATCAAAAAGAGGCAACCAATGGCTGCCTCTTTATATAACATCAATTCATGACTTAATTATTGCGCGACTTTTCCATGCGCTTGTGCATTCTGTCGCCACACTCTTGCATACGTTCATTTTGTAGCTCAACAAATTTCGCTTTCTGCTCAGGTGTTAATACGCTAAGCATTTGGTGCTTTCTTTCTAGCATTTGCACGCGACGTTCCGTTTGGCGCTCAACCATCTCTTTTGCTAATTCGCTAGCTTGAGCTTCATCAAAATTATCCGCCAGCAAAAGCGATTGCACTTTTGCGTGATGCGCTTGACGCTCAGCCATACGTGCTTCTTTGCCATCAGCGAATTTTGCTTTCATTTCTGCTTTGTTTGCTTCACGCATTTCTTTTAGCTGATCTTTTTGTGCATCAGTCAGGTCTAGTTGACGCATGACACCTCGGTCCATACCCATGCCGCATTCGTCACGAGGACCTTTATGATGGTTTTTACCACCGTAAGCGAATGCGCTTGCGGCGCCAAGAGTAAGAGGTAGAACAACAGCAGCTAACACAAGTTTTTTTGCAGACTTCATAATACGATTCCTTACACAGGTGAGTGGTTCTTCTGAGCTGTTCTCACAGCGCTTGAGTATAGAATACGACCCGCTAGGTAAAGCGACGTATAGGGAGCGTAAAGAATCGTAAAGAGTGATTTTTCTCCTCTTCGTTGCGCATCATTCCAATGTAATATTAGGCTATCGGTAACTTACTATAGGTGCCCCCATGGCAAACATTCTTTTAATCGATGACGATATCGAGCTAACCAGCTTATTAAAAGAAGTACTCAGTTTCGAAGGGTTTGACGTCAGCGAAGCAAATGACGGTGAAGCCGGCTTAGCCGCGATCAATGATAAGATTGATTTGATTTTGTTGGATGTCATGATGCCAAAACTCAATGGCATGGAAACGCTGAAACGCTTACGTGAAAATTGGGAAACTCCCGTCTTGATGCTGACCGCTAAAGGGGAAGAAATTGATCGCGTGATCGGCTTGGAACTGGGCGCGGATGATTATTTACCAAAACCTTTTAGTGACCGAGAGCTGTTAGCGCGAATCCGCGCGATTTTACGCCGCACTAGCAGCACACAAAAAAATACCAAAAACAGCGATTGCATTGAGTATCAAGAAATCCGCCTCTATCCCGGTAAGCAAGAAGCGTATTGTGAGCAACAGTTGCTCGACCTCACGGCAACCGAGTTTGCGCTACTCACCCACTTCGTACAAAACCCAGGACAAGTGCTGACCAAAGAGACACTGAGCTTAGATGTGCTTGGTAAACGACTCGCTGCTTTTGATCGCGCTATCGATATGCATGTCTCGAACTTACGTAAAAAATTACCAGATCAAAGCAATGGCAAGCCGCGAATTAAAACCCTGCGTGGTCGTGGCTACATGCTGCTTGAGGAGGATTAATGCGCCTATCACGCATCAAACTGCCAAACATCAATAGCCTGTATGGACGCATCTTTGCCATTTTTTGGTTCACCATGTTATTAGTATTGATAGCCGTGCTATCACTGCCACATTTGGACCCACGCAAAGCTCGCGATATTCCAGAAGAACACTACAAACGTATGGTAGAAACGCGTGACTCAATCCAACAAAAATACAGCCAGCAAACTGATTTAGGCCGCATACTTTTTCGTATCGAGGGCAACCGCCACGGCAAGCACGACCCTCGCCCTCGAGTGTTTTTTTCTGACTACAGCGGTAATGTTCTTACGACAGAAAAACGCAGCAATTTTCAATTGCGTGCCATGCAAAACTTTGTCACCAGTATCGAAGATTACAATAATCCAAAGCAGAAGCTGTATGGTCGATACATGATTGCGGGCCCAATTCCTATCACTTTGGCAGGTTCCGATATCTTGATGTACGTGGGTTTCAAATGGAATGAGCCACCACCTCTACTCCTGCGTCTGTTTGATCACCCATTCCAGCTCTTGCTTGCGGTCATGTTGGTTAGTACACCATTGCTGTTATGGCTTGCTTGGGCTTTGAGTCAGCCTGCACGTCGTCTTGAAGCCGCTGCTCAACGTGTAGCGAAAGGTGAATTTGTCACAGACCCAAATTTAGAAAAAGGTACGGCGGAATTTCGTCAAGCAGGCAGCAGCTTCAACCAGATGGTCGAAGCGGTTAATCAAATGATTTCAGGACAACAACGTTTGCTATCCGATATCTCTCACGAGCTGCGCTCACCTTTAACTCGTCTGCGCATGGCAAGCGCATTAGCGACGCGTAAACAAGGCGAAAGCCCAGAACTGACTCGTATCGATACCGAAGCGCAGCGCTTGGAACAGATGATCAGCGAACTATTAGAGCTTTCTCGCATGCAGGCGAACAGTCATATGACTCGCGAAACACAGCCACTAGAAAGTTTATGGGAAGAAATCATTAAAGATGCGCAGTTTGAAGCAGAGCAAATGGGCAAACAGCTACACTATTCAGAATTACCTAAGCGCAATATTTCCGGTAACCCTAAACTGCTGATGAGTGCGGTGGAAAATATCGTTCGTAACGCCATTTACTACGGAAAAGATGAGGTACAAATCGACATCAAAGCCGATGACGATACGCTTCGTATCACGGTTGACGATAATGGAGAAGGTGTACCAGAAGAGGAACTGGCCGCGATTTTTCGCCCGTTCTATCGCGTTTCCACGGCACGCGATCGCCACTCTGGCGGCACAGGTCTCGGCCTAACCATTACCGAAAGTGCCATTCGCCAGCACAGTGGCACGATCGCAGCCAGCCGAAGTCCTTTAGGCGGATTGCGTATGAGTATCACCTTACCGATCAATTGTTAGTCTCAATTTGATGAACTAACAATAATTCGCACCATATTTCTAGAGTGAGTGATTAACAGCCCCACCCTCACTTTAGAAATTGGTGAGGCTTCTTAGAATACCCTTACAAAGATCAAAGTTGATAATAATTATCGTTAGCATTAAAGTAAATTTTCCAATTAAGGAGGATTTACTATGTCACATACATTTCCCGCTCTGCCTTACCCGTACGATTCACTAGAGCCGTACATCGACGCGAAAACCATGGAAGTGCATTACAGCAAACACCACAAGACGTACTTTGATAAGTTTGTAAATGCCGTTGAAGGGAGCGAGCTCGAAACTCAGTCATTAGACGAGATCTTTGACAATATCTCTAAGCTCAGTCCAGCAGTACGTAATAATGGTGGCGGCTATTACAACCACATCATTTATTGGAATTGCATGTCACCAAACGGTGGCGGAGAGCCTCAAGGCGCGCTTGCTCAAGCAATTAACGATAAATTTGGTAGCTTTGCGCAATTTAAAGAGGCGTTTGCCCAAGCTGCCATCAATACCTTTGGGTCTGGCTTTGCATGGCTGATCGTAAAAGATGGTGAGATTCACATTACGTCCACCAGTAATCAAGACAACCCTCTGATGGACGTAGTGGATGTGCGCGGTGAACCAATCCTCGCATTAGACGTATGGGAGCACGCGTATTACATCAGTTACCAAAACCGTCGCCCAGAATATATTGATGCGTGGTGGAACGTCGTCAACTGGCGAGCAGTTGAAGAAAATTATGCTCACGCTCTCTTATAAAGAGCATCGATACTTACGGTATTAACATCCGCGCTAATGCCTGCTTTCATACCCAGGTCAATTTTGCTGAATCTCGCATCTCTCGGTGACTTGGGTATATACTGCCCCTCTCTTTGACCAACTCTATTTCAATACCATGTTTGATATCGCTTTATACGAACCAGAAATCGCGCCGAACACCGGCAACATCATTCGACTATGCGCCAACTGCGGTGCAAACCTTCACTTAATTGAACCTCTGGGTTTCGATCTTGAAGAGAAAAAAGTCCGCCGCGCTGGTTTGGATTACCATGATTTAGCTCGCGTAACGCGTCATAAAAACTATCAAGCGTTCTTAGAATATTTAGAGAAAGAGAAGCAAGGTAACTACCGATTGTTTGCCTGCACCACCAAAACCACAGGTCACCACGTTGACGCACAATACCAAACGGGTGATGTTTTGATGTTTGGTCCAGAAACTCGTGGTTTGCCTGCTGAAATCATCGATAGCTTGCCAATGGAGCAGCGTATTCGTATTCCAATGATGCCAGATGCGCGCAGCCTAAACCTTTCGAATGCCGTTGCGATCATTGCTTTTGAAGCATGGCGTCAAATGGGCTTTGAAGGCGCATTGTAAGCAGCACGAATTCCAAATACAGAAAAGGGCGCTTGGTGCGCCCTTTTGTTTTCTTTACTGTCTAACTCAATCAGTTGAGCTTGTTGCGATCATCATCGTCTTTACGCTCGTATTCCCCTTCGAAGGTCTTGCCATTATCTGACTGGGAATCAAATGGGTCACGACGGAACGGGTCTTGCTCAAATGGCCCCTGGTTAGAGAAACCACCTTGGAAGCCACCGCCATGCATGGTTTTCACCACCATTTTGCTCATCAAGTATTTAGCTATCGCGGCGCGTGGCGCAGGAAGCAACACCAACATACCAAGGGCATCGGTCATAAAGCCCGGGGTTAACAGTAGCACGCCAGCCACCGCTAGCATTACGCCTTCAAAAATTTGCTGGGCTGGAATTTCACCTTGTTCAAGACGCCCCTGTACTGACATCAGTGTTTGTATACCTTGGCTACGAACCAACGACGCACCAACAAATGCAGTGATTAAGACTAGTGCAATGGTCGGCCATAAACCTAAAAAGCCGCCCACCTGAATAAATAAGCCGATTTCAATGATCGGAACAAAAATAAACGCTAATAATAAGATAGGAAACACACGCCCTCCTTTGTTTAATTCAGTGTAATGGTAAAAGCAGACTAAGCTCAAACGAATCGTTGTAAAAAAGCGTGTTCATACTGGTCTCCTTCTTTTTTAGACAAAGTAGCGGGAGCGCGTTTCATTCAATTGCATACCGATTTTTTCGTGCTTTTAAAGTGCTAATTTCGAACTCTAAAAACTCATGTTTGTCGAGGAAAATCGAGTACCCATAAAGGGTTATTAATAACCCGTTCATACTTTGCAAATTATTGACTCATGAAAAACGAAAAAGGTGATCTAGTTACTATTTTTATGCGCTAGGTGCAGTATCATGTGCCACATAAGTCAGGACGGATTTTCCAGCCAAAAATTCTGATGAATGGATTCTAGATTGCAGAAATGGCTAATAAATAACTTTATTATCAGAATTATCATCTAAGGATCCTGCTATGGCTACCCTATCTGATGCTCCAAAAACAGCAAACCCAGCCACTCGTATTGAAGAAGATCTATTAGGTCAACGTCATGTCCCTGCAGATGCGTACTACGGTATTCATACGCTACGTGCGATCGAGAACTTCAACATCTCTAATATGACCATCTCTGACGTACCAGAATTTGTACGCGGCATGGTAATGACCAAAAAAGCAGCAGCGTTAGCAAACAAAGAACTTGGCGCTATTCCAAAAGACGTTGCAAACTACATCATCGAAGCGTGTGATTTGATCCTAGAAACTGGCAAGTGTATGGATCAGTTCCCATCAGACGTATTCCAAGGCGGTGCAGGCACTTCAGTTAACATGAACACGAACGAAGTGATCGCAAACGTCGCGCTTGAGTTGATGGGTAAAGAGAAAGGCCAATACGAATTTGTTAACCCAAATGACCATGTAAACAAGAGCCAATCAACCAACTGTGCGTACCCAACAGGTTTCCGTATTGCAGTATACAACAGCGTACACAAGCTAATGGAAGCAATTGAGTACCTAAAAGGCGCATTCGAACTTAAAGCCGTTGAGTTTAAAGATGTACTGAAAATGGGCCGTACTCAGCTTCAAGACGCAGTACCAATGACAGTAGGTCAAGAGTTCCATGCGTGGGCGGTAACACTAAACGAAGAGATTCGTGCTCTAGATTACACATCTAAACTCCTCCTAGAAATCAACCTAGGCGCAACCGCAATCGGTACTGGTCTAAATACACCAACTGGCTACCAAGCGCTTGCAGTAAAACACCTAGCGGAAGTAACAGGCCTTGACGTTGTTGCAGCAGAAGACCTTATCGAAGCAACGTCTGACTGTGGTGCATACGTAATGACTCACGGCGCGCTAAAACGCCTAGCAGTGAAACTATCGAAGATCTGTAACGACCTTCGTCTACTTTCTTCTGGTCCTCGTGCGGGTCTAAATGAATTGAACCTACCTGAAATGCAAGCAGGCTCTTCAATCATGCCAGCTAAAGTAAACCCAGTTATCCCAGAAGTAGTAAACCAAGTTTGCTTCAAAGTTCTCGGTAACGACAACACGGTTTCTTTCGCAGCAGAAGGCGGTCAGCTACAGCTAAACGTTATGGAACCTGTGATCGCACAAAGTGTGTTTGAGTCTATCTCTCTACTACACAACGCGTGTGTGAACCTACGTGATAAATGTATCGACGGCATCACTGTGAACAAAGAAGTTTGCGAAAACTACGTTTACAACTCTATCGGTATCGTCACTTACCTAAACCCATACATCGGCCACCACGAAGGTGACATCGTAGGTAAAATTTGTGCAGAAACTGGTAAGAGTGTTCGTGAAGTCGTGCTAGAGCGCGGTCTGCTTACAGCAGAGGAGCTTGATGAAATCTTGTCAGTAGAAAACTTCATGCATCCTACTTACAAAGCAAAACGTTACGAGTAATAACGAATCCGAAGGGGGCCACTCAGGCCCCTTTTTTAGGCTCTCATACGGTTAACCACATTTTTTATATGCTTTTATTGCCGCTAAACCACTAGGTTCTCATTCTCTGAGCATTTACTCCTGTTCCTGAGTGTTCAAAAAATCAGAATCAAATAAAAAACTAAAGAGGTATCAATATGGTCATGGTCGAACTCTTCGTGGTTCTGCTCTTCATCTATTTGGGGGCAAGAATCGGTGGTATCGGCATTGGTTTTGCCGGTGGTGCTGGGGTCATTGCGTTGTCTTTGATCTTGGGCGTACCAACAAGCCAAGCTTACATTCCCGTTGACGTAATTTTGATCATCATGTCTGTAATCACCGCTATCGCAGCAATGCAGGTAGCGGGTGGTTTAGACTGGATGGTGCAAGTTGCTGAAAACTTTTTGCGCAAGCATCCTGAGCGCATCACCTTTTATGCGCCTATCGTAACTTACCTAATGACATTAATGGCGGGTACTGGCCACACGGCATTCTCTACTTTGCCAGTGATTGCAGAAGTAGCGAAAGGCCAAGGCGTACGCCCTTCTCGTCCACTGTCTATCGCGGTCGTAGCATCGCAAATCGCTATCACCGCATCACCAATCTCAGCGGCTGTTGTAGCGTTCGCGGCAATGCTGCACCCATTTGGCGTTGACTACCTAACACTACTAGCAATCTGTATCCCAACGACGTTCATCGCGTGCATGATCGGTGCGTTCGTGGCGAACTTCATGGGCTGTGAGCTAAAAGACGATGCTGAATACCAAGAGCGTCTAGAAAAAGGCTTAATCAAGCTAAATACAGAAGCAAAACGCGAAATCCTACCAACAGCGAAGAAAGCAACATTCATCTTCCTAGGCGCAATCGCATTTGTCGTGTGTTACGCAGCAGCAATTTCTGGCTCTGTTGGCCTTATCGAGAACCCTGCTCTAGGTCGTAACGAAGCTATCATGACGGTAATGCTAGCAGCTGCGGCAGCTATCGTAATGAGCTGTAAAATCGATGCTGGCAAAATCCCAGCAGCAGCAACATTCCGCTCTGGTATGACAGCATGTGTGTGTGTTCTTGGTGTGGCATGGCTAGGTTCTACGTTCGTTAACGCGCACGTTGACGGCATCAAAGAAGTTGCGGGTGCGCTACTAGCAGACTACCCATGGATGCTAGCACTCGTTCTATTCTTCGCTTCAATGCTGCTTTACTCACAAGGTGCAACCACTGTTGCGCTGATGCCAGCAGCACTAGCAATCGGTGTCGCACCACTTACCGCAGTTGCATCTTTCGCCGCAGTAAGTGCGCTATTCGTGCTGCCAACTTACCCAACGCTACTTGCCGCGGTTGAGATGGACGACACGGGTTCAACTCGTATCGGTAAGTACGTATTCAACCACCCATTCTTTGTACCTGGTGTGGTAACCATCGCTTCTGCGGTAGCACTTGGCTTCGCATTCGGTGGTCTACTGATCTAGTAGAAACAGAGTCTTACTCGGGGAGCTTCGGCTCCCTTTTTTATTGCCTGTTGTCTTGATTTATGCTCAATAAATCTTCATTTTCATGAAACTTATTGACTCGCCTCCGGGTCTGATTGAGTTACACTAACGGCAATTATCTAAGATGAATTGACTCTTTTATGCGCGCATTACTTTCCGTTTTACTCTTAGGGCTCATTACCTTTTCCACTCCGTCTTTAGCTTTATTTGGCAAAGACCAGTTTAACAGTAGCCAGAACAACAGTTTTGGTAGCAGCGACAGCTTTGTTCCGGTTGATCAGGCGTTTCCATTTAACTTCTACCAGCAAGATGACAAATTGATGCTCGATTGGCAGGTACGTGACGGGTACTACCTATATCAAGAGCGCTTGTCTGTAGCTGGTGAGAAAGTATCGCTAGGCGAACTGCAAATGGAAGACGGCACACCGCATAAAGATGAATTCTTTGGTGACGTGCATATCTATACTCAACCTCTCTTCGTTAATGTACCAATGCATGATTGGCAAGACGGTGCGCGCGTGGTGGTGCAATACCAAGGTTGTGCGAAAGCAGGCTTCTGTTACCCGCCAGAAACTCGCGTGATTCCTATCAGCGCGTTTACTTCGTCGAACTCAGATTCAACAGCGGCGACGACAATACCAAAAGCAGAACAAGCACCAACAGCAACGCCACCAGCGGCGCAATCATCTACGTCTGATGACACATCATCAGCGCCAGTAACACAGCAAGATAGCCTTGCAGCCAACCTTGCTGATAACTGGTGGACACCACTTCTGTTCTTGGCGCTTGGTGTGGGCTTGGCGTTTACACCTTGTGTGCTGCCGATGTACCCAATTCTGACCAGCATCGTGCTTGGCAGTGGCAAACTGAGTCAGCGCCGTGCGCTAGGCTTGTCGTTTGTCTATGTACAAGGCATGGCGCTGACTTACACCCTACTCGGCCTTGTGGTGGCATCTGCAGGTATGCAGTTCCAAGCAGCAATGCAACACCCTTATGTGCTGATTGGCTTGAGCGTACTGTTCATCGCACTCGCTTTGTCTATGTTTGGTCTGTACTCATTACAGCTACCAAGCAACGTTCAAACATGGTTGAATAACTTAAGTAATAAGCAACAGGGCGGCAGCAGTGCAGGCGTATTCGCCATGGGGGCGATTTCTGGACTGGTGTGCTCACCATGTACCACGGCACCTCTGTCTGGTGCGCTACTTTACGTGGCACAAAGCGGCGATTTGCTTACCGGTGGTATCGCGTTATACGCGCTGGCGATGGGCATGGGTATTCCGCTGATCCTTGTAGCGGTATTTGGCAACAAGTTGCTACCAAAAGCCGGCGGTTGGATGGACCGCGTGAAAACGCTGTTCGGCTTTATTCTGCTTGCCGCACCTATCTTCTTACTAGAACGCATCATGCCAGAAATGTGGTCAACGATTCTGTGGTCAGCACTGGGTATTGCTGCTTTTGGTTGGCTATACCACATCAAAAACAGTCTAGAGTTTGGTGGCTGGAAACAAAGTGCCGTGGGCATAATCGCCGTCTTAGGTTTGCTAGCCGCAGCACAACCTATCTTAAATTACTGGTTTGGCAACAGCACAACACAAACTCAGCAAGCCACTGTTAGCTTTACTCGCATTGCTAACGTGGCGGAGCTTGAAGAACAACTGGCACTTGCGAAAGCGGCAGGTAAACCCGTCATGCTCGATTTCTACGCCGATTGGTGTGTAGCATGTAAAGAGTTTGAAAAGTACACCTTCCATGACCCAAGCGTCGAAGCAAAACTGCAAGACTTCGTTCTTCTGCAAGCGGACGTGACCAAAAACCAAGTGCAAGACATCGAACTACTGAAGCACATGAATGTACTTGGTTTACCAACAATTGAGTTTTGGGATGCCAGTGGCGAACACGTTTCAAACGCTCGTTTGACGGGATTCATGCAAGCTGAGCCTTTCTTAGAGCATATCAAGCAGTTCTGATAACCAGATATTCAAACGCCAGTGATGTCCACTGGCGTTTTTTATTGCTCAGATTTGAATAAGAACATTGCGTTTATATGCAATTTTCCTAATAAAAGTCGATTTGGTTCAGACTTTTAGCGAATAAATATTGTCCACTCTCTCAAAGCTGGACAATAATAAATTTAACGAAATAGTCAAAAGTGTTTAACGTCATGGATTCGACCTACACCATCATTATTGCAGATGATCACCCACTCTTCCGGAACGCCTTGTTTCAATCTATCCACATGGCTATTAGTGGTGCAAATTTGCTGGAAGCGGACTCACTCGACGCACTTCTGGCTTTGTTGGAGCGAGAGGAAGAGCCAGATTTAGTGCTATTGGATCTCAAAATGCCAGGAGCAAATGGTATGTCTGGCTTGATTCATTTGCGAGCAGAGCATCCAGATTTACCTATCGTCGTCGTTTCAGCGAGTGAAGAGCCGGCGATCGTGACGCAGGTGAAAAGCCATGGTGCATTTGGTTTTATTCCCAAGTCCAGCGACATGCGCGAATTAGTGAACGCGCTCAATCAAGTGCTGAATGGCGACCCATACTTCCCTGAAGGGTTGATCACCAATAACGCGGCATGTAATGACTTAGCGGAAAAGATTGCTGCGCTAACACCGCAGCAATATAAAGTGTTGGGAATGTTGTCCGATGGCTTGCTGAACAAGCAAATCGCTTACGAATTGAATGTTTCAGAAGCCACCATAAAAGCGCACATGACAGCGATTTTCCGTAAGCTCGGTGTAAAGAACCGCACGCAAGCCGTGATTATGCTGACGGAAATGAGCGACTAGATTGACGTCTTATCGTCAGACTTACTTTTTTCGTTTGGCAATCGGATACCGACTTTAGTGACCTGCTGATCAACAACATCAGCGACGATCCAATGCAAACCTTGCCACTCGAAATGGTCTCCCAATACTGGCGTGCTACCTAATTGCTCTTCGACAAGGTTTCTCAAACTTTTATCCAGCGGTTCATCCCCCAGATTCAAACCATACATCACGGCAATATCGGCAAGCTTCACTTCAATATCGAGGAAGAAGTCACCGAAGAATCGCGCTAGCGACGCTTTCTCTGGGGCTTCACTAAACAGTAAGCTCAGTGCATCTAAATCCTTTTCTTGTGCTAATACACACAAGGTATCATCTTCCTCAAGACGCGTACTGCCGGATGGGTGCAATAGCTCTTTACTGCGAAATACAGCGGCGATACGCGTTCCTTCCGGCATCGAAAGACTACGTAATGGCTCACCAATGCACCATTTATCTGCTTTAAGTCTATAGATAAACAGCTCCCACTCACTGGTCGGGTAAATCTCTACACCCGTACGCGAAATTGGCTCAGGCTTAGAAGGTAGCTCGACCTTTGCAAGAGACATCGCCTTAGTCAACGTGCCCCCTTGTACTATCAAAGACACCATTACTACAAAGAATGCCAAATTGAAGTACAGTTGAGCATCTGGCAACCCTGCCATCATCGGAAATACCGCGAGGATGATAGGTACAGCACCACGCAATCCTACCCAAGAGACAAACCACTTTTCACGTGGCGTGAAACTCTTGAATGGCAGTAAACCAATCCAAACTGAGATTGGTCGGGCAAACAAAATCATCCCGAAAGCAAGCGCAAGACCTGGCAACGCAATAGAGAGTAAATTGGATGGTGTAACCAACAAACCAAGCACCAAGAACATACCAATTTGAGCTAGCCACGTCATACCATCTAAAACATGAAGAATAGAGTGGCGGCTGCGTGTTGGACGGTTACCTAATAAAAGACCAACAAGGTAAATCGACAAAATACCACTGCCACCCAAAGTGTTAGATAAAGCGAAAATAAGCAAGCCACCACTGACCGTTAAAATAGAATACAGCCCATCTGGTAATTGATTGCGATTGATAACTTTCCATAAGATCCAGCCACCAGCGAAGCCAAGTAACGCGCCAATACCAAACTGCTTAAGAAAACTGAACGCCAAAAAGCCCGCACTTAAATCTGCGCCAGGGTTCGCTAAAATAGCAATCAGAGTTACGGTCAGAAACACCGCCATTGGGTCATTGGTGCCGGATTCAATTTCCAGCGTTGAACCAACACGTTCGTTCAGGCTACGACCTTTGAGTAGAGAGAAGACCGCGGCAGCATCGGTGGAACCAACAATCGCACCAACCAATATGCCTTGCAATAAATCTAAGTCGAATAACCACGTTGCCATCAGCCCGGTCAAAATGGTGGTGATCGCAACGCCAAATGTCGCCAAAGAGACCGAGGGCCATAACGCAACCCTAAAGCTGGCGACCCGCGTTCTCATCCCACCATCAAGCAAAATGATGGCTAATGCGAGGTTACTAACCAAATAAGCGATGGAAAAGTTATCGAATAAAATGCCGCCTAAGCCATCTTCCCCCGCCAGCATTCCAACGGCTAAAAATACCAAAAGAATTGGGATTCCCAACTTAGAAGACACTGGGCTTAAAAGAACGCTAAGTGCGATTAACAACGCACCTATTAGAAAAAAACTGTTAATGGTGTCTGCGTCCATTCTCACCCTCCCTTAATGAAAAACGATAATAATTGTGATGAGCAAGGCTACTTCGTTAATGAGGTAATGCCCTAATCTGCCTCCCCTTTACACCGTCTCAAAATGCGAGGTTGTACGAGAATGACTCAGTTATATTACTTTATTGTGCGTTAAAACGGTGATTTGATGCGAAAACTTTATGTAAATAAATTACTTGTGAGCTTTCTTATCTACGCCTTATCTCTTTAAGAGCCACAAGATCACCACCAATATTTACACAGCATCTCCAAATTCAATGAAGAAAAGATTAATGGCCCGTCTTAATCATGCTTGTTTATCCAATCAACCTTTAGACCTTTGGCTAACTTAACAGTTTATTAACATAACATTTTACCCCTTTATTCGCTGCAAAAGCCCATAGCATGGAGATTCTTCATTTTTAACACCCCGACTAAAGTTGAAAAGAGTTATTGCCAACACCTTGCTAATGTACATATTGAAACATTTCATTAACAACAATACCAATCGTAAGGAGACGGCAATGGCATTTGAAAGCGAAGAAAGAGCCAAAGCCTATTGGGACAAAAACGTGAAGCTCATGATCGGCCTAATGGTCATCTGGTTCGTCGTGTCTTTCGGCTGCGGCATCTTATTTGTCGACGTACTAAATCAATTTCAACTAGGCGGCTACAAACTCGGTTTCTGGTTTGCTCAACAAGGCTCCATCTATGCCTTCCTAGGAATTATTTTCTATTACGCATGGAAGATGCGCCAAATTGACCGTGAATTCGGCGTGGACGAATAAGGAGTCACTCAGATGGATTTGAAAACTATTACCTACCTGGTCGTTGGCGCCACGTTCATCCTGTACATCGGGATTGCTATTTGGGCTCGCGCCGGATCAACCAAAGAGTTTTATGTTGCTGGTGGCGGTGTAAACCCGATTGCAAACGGTATGGCAACCGCAGCCGATTGGATGTCCGCAGCGTCGTTTATCTCAATGGCAGGCTTAATTGCCTTCATGGGCTATGGCGGCTCAGTATTTCTAATGGGTTGGACTGGTGGCTACGTTCTGCTTGCGCTGTTGCTAGCGCCTTACCTACGCAAATTTGGTAAGTTTACGGTGCCAGAGTTTGTTGGTGAACGCTTTTACTCCAACACAGCACGTATCGTAGCGGTTGTTTGTCTTATCATCGCATCAGTGACTTATGTTATCGGTCAGATGAAAGGCGTGGGCGTTGCGTTTGGTCGCTTCTTAGAAGTGGATTACTCCACTGGCCTATTAATTGGTATGTGTATCGTTTTCATGTACGCGGTTCTTGGCGGCATGAAAGGCATCACTTACACGCAGATTGCTCAATATTGCGTACTCATTCTTGCTTACACTATCCCTGCAATCTTTATCTCTCTGCAACTCACTGGTAACCCAATCCCACAAATTGGTCTAGGGAGTACCATGGCTGGTACCGATGTCTATCTACTCGATCGGCTTGACCAAGTGGTGACCGAACTCGGATTCAGTGAATACACGACCCAAGTACGTGGCGACACACTTAATATGTTTGTCTACACCATGTCACTGATGATTGGTACTGCCGGTCTACCACACGTAATTATCCGTTTCTTTACCGTGCCGAAGGTTCGCGACGCACGTACATCAGCAGGCTGGGCTCTGATCTTCATCGCAATCCTTTACACTACTGCACCAGCGGTATCAGCGATGGCTCGTCTCAACCTAATGAATACGGTAAATCCAGCTCCGGGTCAGCACCTAGCGTATGACGAGCGTCCTGCGTGGTTCAAAAACTGGGAAACAACTGGACTACTCGGTTTTGACGATAAAAATGGCGATGGCAATATCCAATACACTTCAGATGCGTCCACCAACGAACTGCGCGTTGATAACGACATCATGGTATTGGCTAACCCAGAGATCGCTAAACTACCAAACTGGGTGATTGC
Organism: Vibrio sp. YT-16; assembly: GCF_033337405.1. Lineage (NCBI taxonomy): Bacteria > Pseudomonadati > Pseudomonadota > Gammaproteobacteria > Vibrionales > Vibrionaceae > Vibrio > Vibrio sp. YT-16. Next base: position 21,816 of record NZ_JAWOQQ010000019.1, on the reverse strand, counting down.
ACTTGTGGCAGCAGGTGGTCTTGCAGCTGCACTATCTACCGCAGCAGGTTTACTACTCGCCATTTCTTCAGCTATTTCCCATGACTTAATCAAAGGGGTTATCAATCCGAACATATCCGAGAAAAAAGAGCTACTTGCTAGTCGAATATCAATGGCAGTAGCGATAGCAGCCGCAGGCTATCTCGGTTTAAATCCGCCTGGATTTGCCGCAGGTACGGTAGCACTCGCCTTTGGTCTTGCCGCTTCATCCATCTTCCCTGCATTGATGATGGGCATCTTCAGCAAGAGCATCAACAAAGAAGGCGCAATCGCCGGTATGATTGCGGGTATCAGTATTACGCTGTTCTACGTATTCCAACACAAAGGCATCCTTTTCGTTGCTGATTGGAAATATCTAGAAAGCTGGGGAACAAACTGGTTCCTGGGTATTGAGCCAAACGCGTTTGGTGCTATTGGCGCACTATTTAACTTCATCGTCGCATTCGCTGTCTCCAAAGTAACAGCAGAAACGCCACAAGAAGTAAAAGACCTAGTCGAACACGTTCGCGTGCCAGTAGGTGCTGGTAGTGCAGTGGATCACTAAAAACTAATCAAAACCACAAAAGCCCCGTTTGGAACCAGCCGTCCGGGGCTTTTTTATTCTCACTTTTCAGTTACCATATTCGCAGTATGTCGTTGCAAGGAAGCCAAGATGTTCAAAAACAAGCACTTTATTCTCGCTCTACTGATTGCGCCAGTTCTCTCTTTGATCGCTTACTTCGGTACCGATATGGCCCTCAGCGAGAAGCCCCACGCGGCGCAAGAAGGGGAAACTTACAAACTCGCGAGTAAGTCTAATTGTCGTTACACCAGTGGTCTGTGTGATATGGAAAATGGCGATTTTAAAGTGAAATTTCGCTCGGAAAAACTCACTAAAAATAACTTAGAATTATCACTCAACGCCGCTTACCCACTCGAAGGTGTTAAAGTTTCTATTGTGAGTGACAAAGAGAAAAACGCTCAACCGATTGATATGAAGCCCGCCGATCAAGCAGGCCAAAGCTGGTACATCACCTTACCAAAGCCTGCATCTGCAGAAAGCTGGTTAAGAGTCGTCATTCAATCAGGCGGTACACTGTATTATGGTGAAACACAAACCGCATTTGTGAAGTACGAAACCTTATTTACTGAATAACGGTGACAAGCTAATTCACCGGTATTCAAACGACAGTGACTTAGTTTCACTCAGCATAAATGAATTCCTACTCAGCCGACGCCTTTGCGTCGGCTTTTGTTTCAGTAAGTCTTTCTTCAACAACCTCTTACTCTAAAAAGGGTTGCCAACTCACAAGTTAATTGATAATAATTATCATTACATTTAATGAGAGGTGGTTATGGACAACAAACGGGACATCTTTAACGCATTTTTTAAAGCCCAAGATAGATTCCTTCTCGCCGCACCACATGGCTTTGAGCCAGACGTGATTCATGACTATATTCATTGGGGAATGGTGTTGTCTTCTTGTTATGAACACGATGCCGATGAAGAAAATCTATTGTTGTGTGAGCTGTTTTTACGTCAGGTTTATTTCCATTTACTAGACGCAATTCAAGACTCAACTCGCAGTCGTATCTTCCGTCGTGTCTGTCTCGATTCTATCCATACGCCATTATTTTGCCTCAAACGCTATTACTACCAGTTTGAACAAGGCGACGTGAAATTTCTCGCACTACAACAACAATTACGCCTGATTCAAATCTCACTCGATTAACCAAAAGGATCCCTACCATGAGCACCGAATTCCGCATAGAAACTGACAGTATGGGCGAAGTAACGGTCCCTGCAGATGCTCTCTACCAAGCCCAAACTCAACGCGCCGTCGATAACTTCTCATTCAGTCAACATAAAATGCCATCTGGTTTTATCAAAGCGTTAGCACACATCAAGCAGACTGCGGCACTCACCAACGCACAGCTAGGGCTGCTTGAGGGAGATATTGCCAACGCGATCGCTGACGCAGCTCAAGCAATTATCGAAGGCAATCATATTGAGCAATTCCCAATTGACGTGTTCCAAACGGGATCAGGCACTAGCTCAAATATGAATGCGAATGAAGTAATTGCAACACTGGCCTCCCAGCATCTAGGCGGCACTGTCAGCCCTAATGATCACGTCAACATGGGACAAAGCAGCAACGATGTGGTACCGACGGCCATTCAAGTTAGCGCAGCATTAGCCATTGAAAAACAGCTCTTCCCGGCCCTGTCACACCTAAGCCAAACACTAGAGTCTAAGCAACAAGCATTGAAAGATGTTGTAAAAACCGGTCGCACCCACTTAATGGATGCGATGCCAATTACCTTTGCTCAAGAACTTGGCAGTTGGCAGTTCCAAATCGAGCATGCAAAACAAGCGATTGAACAAGCTCTTCCTGCTGTAAAAGCCTTAGCCCAAGGTGGTACGGCAGTTGGAACGGGGATCAATGCCGATCCACGCTTTGCAGACTTATTCGCTAGCAACCTAACCCAGTCAACTCGTATTCAGTTCACGGCCAGTGATAACTTCTTTTTCAATTTAAGCAGTCAAGATGCGATCGTCGCTCTGTCGGGACAGCTCAAAACAGCAGCAGTTGCGATCATGAAGATCGCAAATGATCTTCGTTGGATGAATTCAGGCCCATTGGCTGGTTTAGGTGAGATTGAATTACAAGGCTTGCAACCGGGTTCTTCCATCATGCCTGGCAAAGTAAATCCTGTGATCCCAGAAGCCGCAGCTATGGCATCAGCGCAAGTCATTGGTAATGACACCACCATTACCGTCGCAGGCCAAGCGGGCAACTTCCAGCTTAACGTCATGCTGCCAGTTATTGCTCATAACGTATTGGAGAGCATCGAGTTACTCTCTAACAGCGCAACCGCTTTAGCTGACAAAGCCATTGCGACGTTTGAAGTTCGCCAAGATAACTTGGATGTAGCACTCGCCAAAAACCCTATTTTGGTCACGGCTCTCAACCCGGTCATTGGTTACCTAAAAGCGGCAGAAGTCGCGAAAAAAGCCTACAAACAGGGACGCGCGATTATTGATGTCGCGGAAGAAGAAACTGATTTGGATAGAGCCACACTAGAGCGATTGCTTAATCCAGCCAAACTGACTCAAGGCGGCGTCGCAGAATAAGCGGCAAACTCAGCCTATCAACTAAGATTACAAACATCGAGACCTCCATTCGGAGGTCTCTTTTTATAGCGATTTTTCAAACACTCCAATCCTAAGCGACTCGATTGAGCACCGAACGCAGCTTAAGCGGCTTAACTGGCTTAGCAATAAAGCTGAACCCATTTGCTTTGATGCCATCAAGCATATCATCGGTACGATCTGCACTGATGATGACGCCTTCAAAGCTGTGGCCTAATCTCAGGCGGCATTGCTGTAGCACTTCTAAACCAGTACGACCATCATCAAGTCGGTAATCGGAGAAAATTACATCCGGAATCCAACCATCCTCAAGCGCTTGTAGACTTTCAACTAAATCAATCGCAACTCGTGTATCGCAACCCCATCGGGAAAGTAAGGTTTCCATGCCGACTAGAATGTCAGGCTCATTATCGACACATAGGATTCTCAGATGACCAAGTTCAGATTGCTTATTCATCGCCACGTGAACTGGATGAGGCTGAACATGATCAGCTTTATCTAGGGTGATGGAAAAAACACTGCCTTTTCCAACCCAAGAGCGCATCGAAATTTCATGCCCAAGTACCTGAGCAATTCCTTTCGAAATCGCCAAACCAAGTCCGAGACCTTGGTCGGAACGAACTTGAGTTCCGCGATTAAACTCTTCAAAAATCTCTTGCTGCTTCTCTTCTTCAATCCCCACTCCATTATCCCATACATCAATACGCACTCGCCCTTTCACGCGGCGAACACCGAGTGCGACTTTGCCATTCGGGTTATAACGAAACGCATTGGTCAGGAAGTTTTGCACCACACGGCGCAGCAGTTTGGGATCCGACTTAACCATGAGTGAGGACGGAATCATGGTGAACTCTATACCTTGCTGTTTGGCTAACGCACTAAACTCAGCATTCAAATTCGATAACACATCATTTAACGCAAAGCCATGCACGTTGACTTCCAACTTGCCCGATTCCAAACGCGAGATATCCAGCAAATCTCCAATTAAGTCTTCGGCAGCCTCTAAAGCACTTTCAATGTGTGCTGACAGCTTTTTGGCTTCGCTGTCTTTGGCGACTTCCGATAGTGAAGAAGCGAATAGACGCGCCGCGTTGAGCGGTTGCATCAAGTCATGGCTTACTGCCGCCAAGAACCGTGATTTGGACTTCGATTCCAAATCCGAGCGCTGCGTCGCTTCCACCAGTTGCTTGTTAAGTTGTTCTAATTCTCGAGTCCGCAGACGTACCCTTTCTTCCAATGTCTCGTTGGCGTCTTTCAGTGCTTGCTCTGCATCACGGAATACGGTGATGTCGGTAAAGCTCATCACAAAGCCACCACCTGGCATTGGGTTACCTTGCACCTCTATCACGCGACCATCGGGACGAACCCGAGAAGAGGTGTGCCGAGTCCCTTGCTCAAGGTGATAAACACGGCGACGGACGTGGTCATCAGGGTCACCAGGGCCACACAACCCCTGCTCTGCATTGTGCCGAATCACATCCGCAATCGGTCGACCTACTTGAATCAGGCCTGGCGGAAATTCAAAGAGTTCTAAATAGCGTTGGTTCCACGCTACCAAGCGTAGTTGCTTATCGACGACCGCAATACCTTGTCCAATATGCTCAATCGCGCCTTGGAGTAAACCCCGACTAAAATCGTACAGTTCAGAGGCTTCATCGACGATAGTCGCCACCTCTTCAAGCTGCATGTTTCTTCCTTGCAGAGCGGAAGTAAGCACTAACTTAGCAGAAGATGCACCAAATACCCCTGCCAGCACACGCTCCGTATGCCGAATCAGAGAAGATGGCGCTTGCTGATTCGGCATTAACTCTTCTCGTTGTTGGCTCCAGTAGGCTTGAAACGCCGCTTTAACTCGCGTTCGTCCTACAAATCTGGACGCTAGCATTTCCAGTTCTGCAACCGTAACGCGGCTCTGGTACAGACTCATATTTTCGCTTTCAGGCAACGGTGTACCAACGAATGATGCCGATTGTAAGCGCTCACTTAGGCTTGGTCGGGTAGCCATAGAAACCACAACAAAACACACTGCATTAGCGACCACACTGAGGATCATCCCCCAATCTGAAATCGCGATATCAAAGCTAGCCAATACCTCTGGTGGCGTAATCAACCAGATCAGGAAGTTATTACTGGCGTCTCCGGCAAGCATGTCTGTTTGGCTCATTAACGTAATCAACCAGGTAGCAAAACCCACCGCGAGGCCAACATACACACCTTTCTTATTCCCTTGACGCCAATACATACCGCCAACCAGCGCAGGAGCGAATTGCGTGATAGCCGCGAACGAGAGAAAGCCGATAGCAGAAAGTGAATGAATAGTGTCCAACGCTTGATAGAAACACCACGCACCAATCAACAAAACTAATATCAAACCACGGCGGATCCGCAGTAATAATTCAGAAAAATGGTGATGGTTACGCTGCGTCAGTCGCATGCGACGCAATAGCAATGGCATAACCAAGTCATTCGAGACCATGATCGCTAAGGCAATCGTCGATACGATAACCATGCCACTTGCCGCTGAAGTACCGCCTAAAAACGCAAGCAAGGCGATTTCACTCGCCCCTACCGACATCGGCACACTGATGACATAAGTATCAGGCGAAGCGCCACTCAAGAGACCTTGCCCTACCCACGCAATAGGTAAGACAAAAATCCCCATTAAGATCAGATAAATGGGGAACAACCAACGAGCCACATGCAAATCTTGAGCACGTTCATTTTCTACCACCATCGTATGGAATTGTCGCGGAAGGCAAACTATCGCCAGCATGGTCAGTACAGTATGAATCAATATAGTCGGGATATTTGGTGACTGATACGTCTGTGCGGCAACATCAATTAAGCTCAAATTCTCGGAGTTCATCGCCAACCAAACAATGAAGACACCAACCACTAAAAAAGCCAGCAGTTTGATAATGGATTCGAAGGCAATTGCCATCATCATCCCACGATGGTGTTCCGTGTTATCAATGTGGCGGGTACCGAATAGCATCGTAAAAATCGCCAATGCGACCACAACAAACCACGACACGCTATCGTTTTGATAACCAAAATCAGTAGCCAGCTCCGGAGCAATAATTTCAAGCCCCATAGTGATACCACGCAGCTGTAAAGCGATGTACGGCAAAATTCCCGCAACCGCTATGAGCGTAACAACCACGGCCAAACCTTGGGATTTACCGTAGCGTGCTCCGATAAAGTCAGCAATCGACGTGATGTGTTCCCGTTTAGCAATCAAAATAAGCCGAGCTAAAACGCGCCATCCGATGGTAAACACTAAAATGGGGGCAATATAGATGGGCAAGAAAGACCAAGGATTACTGCTGGCCTGCCCGACCGTGCCGTAGAAGGTCCATGATGTACAGTACACCGCAATGGAAAGACTATAAATCCAAGGCCGCCAGCGCGCTAGCCACCTTTTCTGAATGTCGCCGTACCACGCGATGATAAATAAAGCTCCCAAATACGCTAAAGAAACGGGAACCACCAGCCATCCTTGCATCCGATATCCTTTCTTGCCTTTCTTGCTACTTTTAAAGCAAGAGAATAAAAAAACCTCTCCATGAGGGAGAGGTTTCATTTAACACTGCTTTGATAAAGGAGACAAAGCTTAGTTTTTAACCTTTGTTACATAAGTCTAATTCTGAGTTTCAAGTGGCTTGTCTGATACATCAACCACCTGATGTGGGTCTTGTGAATCAAGCTTGATGAACAGAGCCAATAACCCCATCGCGGCCATGCCCCAGAACACAAGCGGTCCCCAGTGCTCATAACCCCAACCACTCAATACGGTCATTAACGCGATAAATGCGCCCAACGGAATCGCGTTATACAACGCTTGCAACGCTACGATCTTATTTTCTTCGGAGTTTTGGATATATTGGATCGCGGCAATGTGTGCGGTAGCGAAAGTCACACCATGTAGTAGTTGAACAATCACCAAAGCAATAATCGATGTTGTCGACGCCGTAATACCCCAACGCATCATTACACCAACGGCAGCAGCAATAAACAGCGCGCGTATTGACCAACCTACGAATAAGCGCTTACTCAGTGCAAACACTGCCACTTCTGCGGCCACTCCTAAGCTCCACAAGTAGCCAATGACATCTTCCGAGTGACCAGCGGCCTTCCAGTGAATCGCACTAAAGCCGTAGTAAGCCGCATGACTGCCCTGAATTAGTGACACCAACACTAAGAATTTTAGTATCGGCTTGTCAGTCAAAAGAGCGGTCAGCTTTGGACGTTCTGCGCTTTGCCCACCGTGCGTTACAGGCATTGGGTTAGTCGGTCGCATAGCAAACAGCAACGAGATAAACACGCCGAACATCGCAGTGTACAAGATCATATCGGAGCCAAATTCAGCCACCAAGTAGCCCACTGCCGTCGAGCCTGCGATAAAGGCGATCGAACCCCATAGCCGCGTGCGGCCATAATCGAGCATTTTCAGGCGAGCGTAGTAATTTGCCATCGCGTCCGACAACGGAATAATCGGTCCACAACAAAGATTGAACAACACTGTCGCTAGTGCCATTAACCAAAAGCTACCACCCGTAAAAAAGTGAAATCCAACAAAAAGGAGGGCAGCGAAACTCAACCAACGTAAAGCAGGCATAAGATGTTCGACTTTGTGTACTCGTGGGGTGATCACGATATTGGCAACACAACGTGTCGCAAGGCCTAACCCGACCAGCAAACCGATATCTGTCGAAGATACGCCCTGATCCTTAAACCAAAGTGACCAAAATGGCAGATACACGCCATACGCAAAGAAGAATCCGAGAAAGTACTGGGAAATCCAGCCATACGGAGAAGGTTTCAACATTACTAATATCCTAAAACGGGAACACCAACGTTCGAGCCGGGAATTATGGATCGCCATGCGTATTATAAAAAGGGAAGAATAAGAAACTTATCGTTTCCTCGATGGAATACTAACTTTGCGACATTTGGCATCTTCAAGCGAAAACATCGTAATTTAGACCAAAGTCGTCTGGCTTCCGGTAAGAAATTTGTCAGACTTAGAGAGTGTTCCTTCCATCATTATTGGGTGTTCTCATGCCTGACAAATTTAACATGCAATCTCCACCGTTCGATCGCTTAACTGAAGCACAACAAACGCGACTGCGATCGTCTCTGGACGTTGCCTACTATCGAGCTCGAGATGTTATTTTATCCTGCGGACAGAAGAACCCCCACTTACATATTCTGATCAAAGGCGCGGTAGAAGAGCGCTCCAACGATCAACAGGAAGTGTTCGCACATTATGCCAACGACGATATGTTCGATGTACGCTCGTTACTTGAAGACAAGGTACGTCATCACTACATCGCGCTTGAGGACACGCTCTCTTACCTACTGCCGAAAGAAGTTTTCCTTGCCCTTTACAACGAAAATGGCCAGTTTGCAGCCTATTTCGATAACAATTTATCGAAACGGCAAGAGCTCATCGAAGCGGCCCATCAACAGCAAAACTTAGCGGAGTTTATTCTCACTAAAGTTGACCGCAGTATTTATCACCCACCGATGATCCTTGAACCAAATACACCAATTAACGAGGTAACACGTTCCTTAAAAGAGAATGGGATTGACGCTGCATTGGTTCAACTCCATAGCGATGATCCACGATTGGAAAAATGGCCATCAGCCCACCCGTACGCAATAGTGACTCGTACTAATATGCTGCATTCTGTGATGTTGGATGGTTGCGCGCTCGACACACCAGTGGGTGAGATCGCTAGCTTTCCTGTTTATCACGTTGATGATGGTGACTTTCTATTCAACGCCATGATCACAATGACCAGAAACAGAATGAAACGCCTCATGGTATGTGAAGGCAACAGAGCCGTTGGCATGCTGGATATGACCCAAATTCTTAGCGCGTTCTCAACCCACTCTCACGTGTTAACGCTCAGTATTGCTCGAGCAAGCAGCGTGGAAGAGCTCACTTTGGCCTCAAACCGCCAACGTCAATTGGTCGAGAGCTTATTGAAAAACGGCATCCGCACTCGCTTCATCATGGAGCTTATCTCAGCCGTAAATGAACAAATTATCGAGAAAGCGTTCGAGTTAGTGATACCACCAGCCTTGCACGACCATTGTTGCTTGATCGTACTCGGCTCTGAAGGCCGAGGAGAGCAAATTCTCAAAACCGATCAAGACAATGCCCTGATTATTCAAGATGGTCTGGAATGGCCTCATTGCGAACAAGTGATGCAATCCTTCACACACACCCTACAACAGCTCGGTTATCCACTTTGCCCTGGCAAAGTGATGGTTAACAACCCGAAGTGGGTCAAAACACAGCAAGAATGGATAAGCACCCTAAACCACTGGATAGCTAAAGCCGAACCAGAACAAATCATGGACTTAGCCATTTTCAGTGACGCCCATGCTGTTGCTGGGAATTGCGAGCTGCTGGCTCCAATTGCGGCGCATCTTCGTGACACAATGAAAGATCGCATGTTGATATTGTCTGATTTTACTCGCCCTGCCTTGCAGTTTTCTGTGCCCCTAACTCTATTTGGCAACGTAAAAAGTGCTAAAGACGGATTGGACATTAAACGCGGCGGTATTTTCCCAATTGTACACGGCATTCGCACCTTGTCTTTGGAATATGCCATTGAGGAGAAGAACACGTTTGAGCGCATTGAAGCTCTGAGAAATAAGCGCATCTTAGAACCCGAAACAGCAGATAATCTCAACGAAGCACTAAAATTGTTCTTTAAACTTCGCCTTAATCAGCAACTCAAAAAGCAAGAAGCGTTGAATAACATTGATATTAAACAACTGGATAGAACTGAGCGTGATTTGCTTCGCCACGGCTTACATGTGGTGAAGAAATTTAAGCAATTTTTAGGCTTCCATTATCAAATTCGTGATTAACCCTGATTTTCATAAATCACAGAGGCGTAAGCAATGAACTGGTTACAACGCAAATACTGGTACTACAAATTGAAAGGTTCGCCTTATCAGTCGCTGTTTTGCACGCCAGATAAAACAGAATACGTCTCTCTTGACTGCGAAACCACCAGCCTTGACCCAAATCGCGCCGAGCTGGTGACTATTGCAGCCACCAAGATCATCGACAACCGCATCATCACCAGTCAACCATTTGAAGTCCGCTTACGCGCGCCGCAATCGCTCGACTCAGGCTCGGTCAAGATCCATCGAATTCGCCACCAAGACTTAGTCGATGGCATCAGTGAAAAAGAGGCGCTGCTCGAGCTGCTCGACTTTATCGGCAACCGACCACTTGTGGGCTATCACATTCGTTACGATAAAAAGATCTTAGACCTTGCTTGTCTGCGGCAACTTGGCTTCCCACTTCCTAACCCACTCATCGAGGTCAGTCAGATTTATCACGATAAGTTGGAACGACATTTGCCGAATGCCTACTTCGACTTAAGTCTGGATGCCATTTGTAAACACCTCGAACTTCCTATCCAAGACAAACACGACGCCTTGCAAGACGCGATTTCTGCCGCTTTGGTCTTTGTCCGCTTAACGAAAGGCGATTTACCCAACCTAACCGCGCCGTATACATAAAAATCAGTTGACCTAGCTCCCAGAAATACTTTTGTTTCAGCGATTTCCCGGCGCTTCCATCACTCTCATCCTAAAGTCTAATTGTGGAAATACGCGCGGTGACTGACAGTTATAAGCACAACGTCGTCATTACCACGACCAAGTTATTTAGAACCAAAAAACAGCCCTACAAAAATATATTCAAAATCTTATCTAGATTGGTGTAAGGCCGAGAAATAAGGCACAAGGAGAGAAGCCATGAGCGAAGCCCACGTTTATCCGGTAAAAGAAAATATTAAAACTCATACACACGCGGATAATGATACTTACTTAGCTATGTATCAGCAGTCGGTAACCGATCCAGAGGGCTTCTGGAACGAACACGGCAAAATCGTTGATTGGATCAAACCTTTCACCAAAGTAAAAAGCACTTCTTTCGACACTGGCCATGTTGATATTCGCTGGTTTGAAGATGGCACACTGAACGTCTCGGCTAACTGTATTGACCGTCATCTTGCAGAACACGGGGATAACGTCGCCATCATTTGGGAAGGCGATGATCCAGCCGACGACAAAACACTCACTTTCAACGAACTGCACAAAGAAGTGTGTAAATTCTCCAACGCATTGAAAGAGCAAGGCGTACGCAAGGGCGACGTGGTGTGTCTATACATGCCAATGGTGCCAGAAGCTGCAGTGGCTATGCTCGCTTGTACCCGTATTGGTGCGGTTCACACCGTAGTATTTGGCGGTTTCTCACCAGAAGCGCTATCCGGCCGTATCATCGACTCTGACGCTAAAGTCGTGATCACCGCTGACGAAGGCGTACGTGGCGGACGCGCTGTTCCACTGAAAAAGAACGTGGATGAGGCACTAACCAACCCAGACGTGAAAACCATCAGTAAAGTCGTCGTGCTTAAACGTACAGGTGGTGATGTTGAATGGCATGAACACCGTGATGTTTGGTGGCACGAAGCAACAGCCAACGTTTCTGACGTTTGCCCACCAGAAGAGATGAAAGCCGAAGACCCGCTGTTCATCCTCTACACATCTGGCTCGACAGGTAAACCTAAAGGCGTACTACATACTACAGGCGGTTACCTCGTCTACGCGGCAATGACCTTTAAATATGTCTTCGATTATCAACCAGGTGAAACCTTCTGGTGTACCGCGGATGTGGGCTGGATTACAGGCCATACTTACCTAATTTATGGTCCACTAGCGAACGGGGCCAAAACCATTCTGTTTGAAGGTGTTCCAAACTACCCAAGCACGGCTCGTATGAGTGAAGTGGTTGATAAGCACCAAGTGAACATTCTCTACACTGCGCCAACCGCTATTCGTGCACTAATGGCAAAAGGTAACGAAGCGGTAGCAGGGACATCTCGTTCAAGCTTACGTGTGATGGGTTCAGTAGGTGAGCCTATCAACCCTGAAGCGTGGGAGTGGTACTACAAAACGATTGGTAACGAGAGCTCGCCTATCGTTGATACTTGGTGGCAAACAGAGACCGGCGGTATCTTAATTGCACCACTACCAGGCGCAACAGACTTAAAACCAGGCTCAGCAACTCGACCATTCTTCGGAGTCCAACCTGCACTGGTTGATAACATGGGCAACATCATTGAAGAAACCGCAGCAGAAGGTAACTTGGTGATCCTTGATTCATGGCCAGGTCAGATGCGTACTGTTTATGGCGACCACGAACGCTTTGAACAGACCTACTTCTCAACCTTCAAGGGAATGTACTTTACTAGTGATGGGGCTCGTCGTGACGAAGACGGTTACTACTGGATCACGGGCCGTGTTGATGACGTACTAAACGTGTCGGGTCACCGCATGGGTACCGCTGAAATAGAATCGGCTCTTGTCGCACATCATAAAATTGCTGAGGCCGCTATTGTGGGCATTCCGCATGATATCAAAGGCCAAGCTATCTACGCTTACATTACCTTGAACGATGGTGAATTCCCGTCAGCAGAGCTACACAAAGAAGTGAAAGATTGGGTGCGTAAAGAGATTGGTCCAATTGCAACACCAGATGTACTGCACTGGACGGATTCCTTACCGAAGACTCGTTCTGGTAAGATCATGCGTCGAATCCTGCGTAAAATTGCAACGGGTGATACCAGCAACCTCGGAGACACATCAACGCTTGCCGATCCGAGCGTTGTAGATAAACTTATCGCAGAGAAAGCAGAATTGGCATAAATTCAACCAACTGTTTTAAAAGCACTTTAAAAACCGCCATCACTCATGGCGGTTTTTTGCTTTAGTGCACAAATTGGCCACACAAAAAATATGGCAATTATGTTGTTTTTGTTAACTTGGTTACAGAAACGAGAGTGGCTATTAGGAGATTAGACCAGTAAATTGCTGCTAATTGCTATGAATTAGCTATAATCTTGGTCGATTTTTTAAAATTTGCTCGGTTTTAACAAAAAAATCGTGCTGAACTATCGTATATTTGGGAATATAAACGTTCCACTCACGATAAGGGAAGATAGCAACACAATGTCTGCAAAGTCACGGATTCTTGTTCTAAACGGACCAAATCTTAATCTATTGGGTCTGCGCGAACCGACACACTATGGTCACAGTACCTTAGCTCAAGTTGTGGATACTCTTACAGAGCAAGCCCATAACGCTGGGGTAGAACTGGAACACCTACAATCAAATCGTGAGTACGAACTGATTGAAGCCATTCACGCTGCCTATGGCAAGATTGACTTCATCATCATCAATCCAGCGGCTTTCACTCATACTAGTGTGGCGCTGCGAGATGCATTACTTGGCGTCGCCATCCCATTTATTGAGGTGCACTTATCAAATGTGCACGCACGTGAACCATTCCGTCATCACTCTTACCTGTCAGATAAAGCAGAGGGTGTGATTTGCGGTTTAGGCGCACAAGGTTATGAATTTGCTCTGTCTGCAGCGATCAATAAGCTACAGGCAAAGTAACCCTAACACTCTGCAACCCTACGAGGGTTGTCTTAATCACAAGATAAAAGAGAAAGAAAAGATGGATATTCGTAAAATCAAGAAGCTAATTGAGTTAGTTGAAGAGTCTGGCATTGCTGAGCTAGAGATCTCTGAAGGTGAAGAGTCAGTGCGCATCAGCCGTCATGGCACTGCAGCCCCTCAAGCACCAATTCACTACGCAGCAGCTCCAGCGGCGGCACCTGCTCCAGTAGCAGCGGCACCAGTAGCGGAAGCGCCAGCAGCAGAAGCTCCAGCAGCAACACCTGCAGGTCACCAAGTTCTTTCTCCAATGGTTGGTACTTTCTACCGCTCTCCAAGCCCAGACTCTAAAGCATTCGTAGAAGTGGGTCAGAAAGTAAATGCTGGCGATACTCTATGTATTGTTGAAGCAATGAAAATGATGAACCAAATCGAAGCGGACAAATCTGGCGTTGTTACAGCAATCCTAGCTGAAGACGGCCAACCAGTTGAATTCGACCAACCTCTTGTTGTAATCGAATAAGCGGGGCTTGCCTTATGCTAGACAAAGTAGTCATCGCGAACCGAGGTGAAATTGCACTTCGTATTCTTCGCGCTTGTAAAGAATTAGGTATTAAGACCGTCGCTGTTCACTCGACAGCTGACCGCGATCTTAAGCACGTACTGCTCGCAGACGAAACCGTATGTATCGGCCCTGCTCGTGGTATCGACAGCTACCTAAACATTCCACGCATCATTTCTGCAGCAGAAGTGACTGGTGCTGTGGCTATCCACCCAGGTTACGGCTTCCTGTCTGAGAACGCAGACTTCGCAGAGCAAGTTGAGCGCAGTGGTTTCATCTTCGTTGGTCCAAAGGCAGACACTATCCGCCTAATGGGCGATAAAGTATCTGCTATCAATGCAATGAAGAAAGCAGGCGTTCCTTGTGTACCGGGTTCTGACGGCCCTCTAGACAATGACGAAGAGAAAAACAAAGCATTTGCTAAGCGCATTGGTTACCCAGTAATCATCAAAGCATCTGGCGGCGGCGGCGGTCGTGGTATGCGTGTTGTTCGCGCAGAGAAAGACCTTATCCAAGCCATTGCAATGACACGTGCTGAAGCAAAAGCGGCGTTCAACAATGACATGGTTTACATGGAGAAATTCCTAGAAAACCCTCGTCACGTTGAAGTTCAGGTTATTGCTGACGGTCAAGGCGGCGCAATCCACCTTGGTGAGCGTGACTGTTCAATGCAACGTCGTCACCAAAAAGTAGTGGAAGAAGCTCCAGCACCTGGTATCACAGAAGAAATGCGTAAGTACATCGGTGAACGCTGTACTCGTGCATGTATCGAGATCGGTTACCGCGGCGCAGGTACGTTTGAATTCCTATACGAGAACGGTGAGTTCTACTTCATCGAAATGAACACTCGTATTCAGGTAGAGCACCCAGTAACAGAGATGGTTACTGGCATCGACCTAATCAAAGAACAGCTTCGTGTTGCAGCGGGTCAGCCTCTGTCATTCACTCAAGATGATATTAAGATCCGTGGCCATGCGATTGAGTGTCGTATCAACGCAGAAGACCCTGAGCGCTTCCTACCATCTCCGGGTAAGATCGAGCGTTTCCACGCTCCTGGCGGTATGGGTGTACGTTGGGAATCTCATATCTACACAGGCTACACAGTACCACCTCATTACGATTCAATGATTGGTAAACTGATCACTTACGGTGAGAACCGTGATGTAGCGATTGCACGTATGAAAAACGCACTGGGTGAGATGATCATCGAAGGCATCAAAACTAACGTGCCACTGCAATTCTCCATTATGAATGACGAAAACTTCCAACACGGTGGTGCAAACATCCACTACCTAGAGAAGAAGCTTGGCTTACAATAAGCCTAAGCAAACGTCTTAAAAAATGCCCACTCCCGTGGGCATTTTTGTTTTATATGTACGCAAAGGGCTCAACATATAAATCGGCTTATTTGGGTATATACTCAAACAAATCGTAGAGTTCTGGTAAACTCTGCGCCACTTCATTCACTTTAAGAGCAAAAACCAATGCCTTGGATTCAAATCAAACTCAACGCGACCAATGAAAACGCTGAGCAAATCGGCGATATGCTAATGGAAGAGACTGGCGCGCTGTCTGTTACATTCTTAGACGCGCAGGATACACCTGTATTCGAACCTCTACCTGGCGAAACTCGCTTATGGGGCGATACTGATATTCTGGCACTGTATGATGCAGAAGCAGACACTAACTTCATCATCGACCAAATTAAAGCGAGCAATATGCTGGCTGACAATTTTGCTTACAAAGTAGAACAGCTTGAAGATAAAGACTGGGAACGCGAATGGATGGAAAACTTCCACCCAATGAAATTTGGTGAACGCTTATGGATTTGTCCAAGCTGGCGCGACATTCCAGATCCTGACGCTGTTAATGTTATGTTGGATCCAGGCCTTGCATTCGGTACGGGTACTCACCCTACAACAGCACTTTGTCTTGAGTGGCTAGAAAGCATGGACTTAAGCGGTAAGACCGTTATCGACTTCGGTTGTGGCTCAGGTATTCTTGCGATCGCAGCGATCAAACTGGGCGCTGAAAAAGTGATAGGGATCGACATTGATCCTCAAGCCCTGCTTGCTTCAAAAGACAATGCTGAGCGTAATGGCGTTGCAGACAAACTAGAAGTTTACTTACCGCAAAATCAACCAGAAGGTCTCGTCGCTGACGTCGTTGTGGCCAACATCCTTGCGGGACCTTTACGTGAACTTGCACCTATCATCAAAGGACTAGTTAAGCCAAATGGCGACCTTGCAATGTCTGGCGTATTAGACACTCAAGCTGAAGATGTTGCGAACTATTACCGTGACGAGCTTCACATTGACCCGATTGTTGAGCAAAGTGAATGGTGTCGCATCTCTGGTCGTAAGCAAGGCTAGACAAGGTTTTCAGAGCTAATTGTTTGAAATTCATACAATTTACAAAAACAATTTGTAAATGCTCAAATATTAGTCTTTTCACGCAGTGAAAAAATGCGTAAAATGCGCGCCCTTGCTGGTACAGAACTGTGATGACGTTTTGAAAATCGGAAACTATCAACTTAAGAACAATCTAATCGTAGCCCCTATGGCTGGTGTAACGGATAGACCGTTTCGCGAGTTGTGTCTTCGCTATGGTGCGGGAATGGCCGTCAGTGAAATGATGTCTGCTAACCCAAAACTATGGGGAACGTCAAAGTCGAAACAGCGCATGGTACACGAGGGCGAATCGGGCATTCGCTCTGTACAGATTGCGGGTTCCGATCCACAGCTTATGGCGGACGCAGCTCAATTCAGTGTTGAGAACGGTGCACAAATCATCGACATCAACATGGGCTGCCCGGCAAAAAAAGTGAATAAGAAGCTAGCGGGCTCTGCTCTGCTTCAATACCCAAACATTATCGAAGAGATTTTGAAAGCGGTCGTGAATGCAGTGGACGTTCCTGTAACGTTAAAGACTCGAACTGGCTGGGATACAGACAACAAGAACTGTGTCCAGATCGCTAAATTAGCCGAAAACTGCGGCATACAAGCTCTTGCTCTGCATGGCAGAACGAAAGCATGTATGTACAAAGGTGAGGCCGAATATGACAGCATTAAAGCGGTAAAAGAGGCGATTTCAATTCCGGTTATCGCGAACGGTGATATCGATAGCCCGGAGAAAGCCAAATTTGTACTGGAGTACACCGGTGCGGACGCTTTAATGATTGGACGCCCTGCCCAGGGTCGTCCTTGGATTTTCCAGGAAATCCATCACTATTTGGAAAACGGCACCACAATGGAGGAACTTCCAACTGAGGAAGTGAAAACCATTATGCTTGGTCATGTAAATGCTCTGCATGAGTTTTATGGGGAGTTCTTAGGTCCACGTATCGCGCGCAAGCACGTTGGGTGGTACCTGAAAGAGCATGAACAGGCAAGTGAGTTTCGCCGTACCTTCAACGCTATCGACGCAGCTCCGCTGCAAATTGAGGCGTTAGAAGGTTATTTTGATAACGTTGCATCATAATTAAGAGAAGAGCTAGACCGAATATGTTCGAACAAAATCTGACTTCAGAAGCATTAACAGTAACTACAGTAACGTCACAAGACCAGATTACTCAGAAGCCTTTACGTGACTCTGTTAAAGCGTCTCTTAAAAACTACCTTGCTCAACTAAACGGCCAGGAAGTAACAGAACTATACGAATTAGTTCTAGCTGAAGTTGAACAGCCACTACTAGATACTATCATGCAGTACACTCGCGGTAACCAAACTCGCGCAGCAACTATGATGGGTATCAACCGCGGTACTCTTCGCAAGAAACTTAAGAAATACGGCATGAACTAAGACCGTTTTTCAAAAAGTATTTGGAACAAGCCGTTACCTTTTTAGGTAACGGCTTTTCTTTATCTACTAAAACACTACGAATAACGCTCACTTTGTTCAGTATTACCAACTGGCTTTAAGATAACTACTGCTGAGCCAAACAATAGGAAAGCCACGAAAGCGACCCATTCATTGCCTACAGAATACGCGAAGCCCGCCAAGGCAGACCAAATCGCGACACCAAAGTGCATCATACTCATTCCAGAAGACATTAACACACCTCGATATTCATCAGATAAGCTTGCGATATGTGCTTGTAATGCCGGAGAACCAACCCCTCCAGCAAGAGACCAGAGCACTAGAGCTGGAAGATAAGCGGTAACCGTACTCATCTCACTTGAGAACACCCATGCACTGCAAGGTATGCACACCATTAAAGCCACTCGCATAACAGCTCGAGAGCTACCAAGCCAACGGCAAGCTCTCCCCACGCACATATTTCCAACCACACTCACGATCCCTAGAGCAGCATAAATAGCGCCCACCCAACCGAGCGCCAACTCGCTGGTATCTCGAATATGAAGACCTATCAGGTTAAATACACCAATACCTCCCCCTAGGCCTAAACACATCGCTAGAATCGCCCTCAACGCGCATGGAAGATGAATGACGTCTGTGATAGGTGGCAGAGTATCTGACTTCTTGGACTCATTATGCTTGTTGTTCATGGACACTACGCTCATGGCACCGACAAAGAGAGCCGCCACGCCCAAAATAATAAAAGCGGCACGCCATGATAAAAGCTGGGTCAACAATGCTCCGATCGCCGGGCTAGTTATCATACCTAGCGTTAATCCCGCCTGAACCATCACAATTTGACGCATCGCTCTATTACCCTTCGCGTCTCCCGCTAACGCGAATGCAATTGGTAACATGCCTGCACTTGCAATACCAGTGATCACTCGAGTTGCAATAGCAAGTTCAAAATCATGAACTATGCCCGTCGTAATAGACGCAACCCCAAATACAAAGCAAGCAGGCACCATGATACGAATACGCCCAACTCGGTCTGATAAACGGCCCAAGTAAGGAGCGCAAATTGCTATGGCTAAACTATATGCCGTAATAAATAAGGTAACCTGACTCGGTTGAACACTTAAATCATTTCCGATGGGTTCAAGAATAGATCCAAGCATCAACTCATCAGCACCAACAAGAAAAGCAACGAGAAATAGGATCATGGACTGCATCATAGCTCCACCTCCTGTTCTGTTTTCGATTCAGCACAAGTGAGCAACGAAATATCTAAAACTCTATCAGGCCAAGATTGCAAAAATGCCTTCTCATGAGATACCACAATCACGCTACCGGAAAAGCGCTGGAGAGCCTCTTTAAGCGCATTTTTGCTGCTGCTATCCAAATGTGTTGTTGGTTCGTCCAACAGCAAAACATTGCATTTCTGAACCGATAAACAACACAGTTTCACCCGAGTTTGCTCACCACCGCTCAATGTATCTAAGTGGCGCTGCGTCTTATCCCCCGTGATCCCAAAGCGAGCTAATAGCTTGCGTGACTCTTTGCTTGAGATTGTTGGCGCACAAGAGCACAGCTCCTGTTCAGGCGTGTTCTGAGGATGGCGCCAAGACAAATCTTGAGAAAAATAACCAATCATTGCACCTTTTGCCAATACCACCTCACCAGAGAGTGGCTCGATCTTCCCCTTCAGGGTTTTAAGTAAGGTCGACTTACCCACGCCGTTAAAGCCAGCAACAACCAACTTTTCCCCGCGCGCTAACGTGATATCAAATACTGGAAGCAGAGGCTGCTGATAACCGATCATCAACGCTTTTGCCTCAACCACATTCGGTTGCTCAATGGGCTGGTAAGCAAAGTCAAACGTCGATACTTTCTCTACATGATTCAGTTGAATACGTTCGATTTTATCCAGTCTCTTCTTACGCCCTTTAGCAAGACTGGCGTTAACTCCTGCACCATTTTGGGCAATAAATTTCTCTAACTTTCGAATTTCACTTTGCTGAGCCTTATATTGCTTTTCTAATAAAGCACCGTCGTGCTGCTTTTGCTGCATTGCTTTGACATAAGTACCGCTGTATTTTCGAACCGTTTGATAATCAATATCACAAACACTGGTCGCTACTTGATTAAGGAAATCAATATCATGAGAAACCAGTAAAACGGTGCCAATGTAATCATTGAGAAACGCGACTAGCCATTCAATGTGCGAAGCATCAAGATAGTTTGTCGGCTCATCAAGAATTAACACATCGGGGTTGCGAAGTAACAACTTGCCTAAAAGGACTTTGTGTCTTTGACCACCACTTAGCGAGACAAGCGGTGTATCTAAGCCAAATTGATAAATACCAAGACCTACAGCAACTCGTTCAATTTTGGTATTAATTGCATAGAAGTCTTCATCTTCTAAATATGCCTGTAGCCGAGCGACTTGGCTTAAAAGAGATGTAGAGTGAGACTCGGTCATCGCCTGATACAAAGTCCAAAGCTTCTGCTCGGCAGCGTATAAGTTCTCAAAAGCACTCTTTAAGCATTCATAAACCGTCAGCGCATTATCCATCTTAAAATGTTGCTCTAAATACCCCACCTCAAGGTTTGGTAACCAGTCAATGCAGCCCTTATCTGCAGATAATTCACCAATAAGCAATTTTAATAAGGTGCTTTTTCCAACGCCATTCGCTCCAGTGATACCTATTTTCTCTCCCACGTTAATACGAAAGGTCACGTTGTTGTATAATGTCTTATCGGCTATCTGATAAGACAAATTTTTAACTTGTAAAATACTCATGTTTTCAACCAAATAAAAAAGGGCCGGTGATCAATACCGGCCCTTATTTCAATACTGGGTAATGCTTTGTAGCTGCTTAACAGATACAAAAAGGCCGATGATGAAATATCACCGGCCATCTCTTCTCTTTTATCAGGTGTAGAGACGCCTGCGTATAACTTCAGCGAAGCTACCCACACATAAAACACCTGATGAAGATTAATTTAAGACTCCGAGCAACACTTCATCGCGTTTTTTGCACGGAGTTCAGCCTTCTTACAAAGCTTTTAAACAAGAGATATAACATGATTTACTGTCGAAAAACACTCGATGTGAAGCGTACACCTTTAGAATAAAAAGTACCAGATAATTATTAAAACTATCGTGACTTACACGAAGGTCCACTGAAAGAAGACTTTTCCTCAGTCAATGTGCTAGGTGAACGACTTACTCAGCAAACACAACTATGAGAGCACCTATACCGCTCACGTTATACGAATGTAGTGGTGGCTTTGTAGGTTGGAGAGGGTTAGAGGGAAGAAGTAGCGAATACACTTTAAGACACTAGCTTAAATAGATCGACAAAACAAAATCCATGTTTGGAAAGTTTTAAATGCGCTGAGTTTATATTAATAAGCGCCTATGGCTAAATCAAAACATCTAAAGCAGAGAAATCTCCCCCGAAAATAACATAACCTAGTGAATAAATTTTCCAGGTAATAATAAAGGAAGCTTTGGTAAGTAAGCATAAGGGCTGAGAACTAGCGCTCGATACTAGGACCCGGTTCAGTAGAAACCACACAAAACTGAGTTCCACTTCACTCATAACAGGGCTTAGAAAGCATCGCCAGAGGGAAGCCTGCCTCTAGATGCAAGGTTTCAATATGAAAGTGGGTTTAAGGTAAGTCAGGTAACCAAAACGAAAAAAGCCCCAGTCTTTCGACTGAGGCTTAATATAAGTGGCGGAGTGGACGGGACTCGAACCCGCGACCCCCGGCGTGACAGGCCG
>NZ_JAWOQQ010000018.1:0-81762 GCF_033337405.1 Vibrio sp. YT-16 | reverse complement strand
GCCGTGTCAGCGAGGTGGCATTATAGAGATTGCGATCACATTGGCAAGCCCTTTTTCTCGTTTTTTTTGATTTTTTTATCGTTCGGATAAATTTGCATCAAAAGCGGTCAAAAGAGCACGTTATTTCTACAGTTCTCTAAATTTATCTGCGAAAAGAGCCACTTTTTCCCAATTGGTGTACTCCACCTCTTTGGTCGTATCGGTTTCGCCACCCGTCATCGACATAATGAACCTAATCATAGTTCTGTCGAACCAGCTATAACGTGGGTAATAAAGTGCACCAGCAAAAACACCGATTAGCGTTGGTTTCCAAGGCGACTTAATTAGGAACTTGCGAATGTAGGCACTACCTTCAGGTGTATCCTTTCCTTGGTCCTCTTTACGAGCGGTTAGGTTTACGCAGAAAAATGCCACTTTATTTTGCTCCAATTGATTGAGGTTTCGCTCAATAAACTGGTATAGCTTTTTATTAAGATGGCCATAGCGAATAGAGGCGCCTATCAATACTCTGTCGTATTGGCTGAAGTCAATCGTCTCGACATTATGTAAATCCACCAGCTCACAATCGAAATCTGGAAGTTGTTCATCTATATAGTGGAGAATTTTTTTAGTCTGCCCTTCGCGGGAAGAGTATAGAAATAATGCTTTTGCCACGATTTCCCCTTAGCTACGCCAAAACGTCGGCGTAAGTAGAATAAGTAAGGTAAAGATTTCCAAACGACCAAACAGCATAGAAACTATTAATACCCATTTTGCTTTGTCGTTAACATCACCAAAGTGAAGCGCCACTTCTCCCAAGCCAGGACCGAGGTTGTTCAGAGTCGCAGCCACCGCCGAGAACGCACTGAGCTCATCCATTCCTGTTGCAATCAACCCCAACATACAAACCACAAATACCAATGCGTATGCGGAGAAGAAACCCCAAACCGCATCGACAACACGTTGCGGTAGGGCACTGCCACCTACTTTGATGGTGTAAACCGCGCGTGGATGGACTAAACGTTTTAGTTCACGCGCACCTTGTAAGGTAAGAAGCAGGATACGGATCACTTTCATGCCGCCGCCTGTTGAACCAGCACAACCACCTATAAAGGAAGAGAACAATAACAGCACAGGTAAGAAGAGCGGCCAATCCGCAAAACCTGTTGTCGTAAAGCCCGCTGTTGTGGATATTGATACGGTTTGGAACAGAGCCTGATCGAAAGCATCGTATGTCGATGTGTAAGAATGATGTTTCAGTAATAATAGAAAGCAAATGATAAATAGCAGCACTTGAATAAACAAGAAGGCGCGAAACTCAGGATCTTTCCAGTAATACTTGGGATGTACGCCACCTGATGCAAATGCAGCAAAGTGCAGTGTGTAATTACATGCAGATATAAGCAGAAAAACCACAGTAATCAGGTTAATCGCGTAACTATCAAAATATCCGATGCTGGCATCGTGGGTAGAGAAGCCGCCAATAGCAATGGTGGAAAAGCTGTGACTGATGGCGTCAAATGGCGTCATACCAGCTAACCAAAAAGCCGAAGCACAGGCGATAGTCAGGCTCAAATAGATGTACCAAAGCGCCTTAGCAGTTTCTGCTATGCGCGGCGTCACTTTAGTGTCCTTGACTGGACCAGGGATCTCGGCGCGGTAAAGCTGCATACCACCAATGCCAAGTACTGGCAAAATCGCCACCGCTAATACGATGATTCCCATACCGCCGAACCACTGCAGTAACTGTCGATAGAATAGAATCGCTTTAGGTAACTCATCCAAACCAACAATAACGGTCGCCCCGGTCGTCGTGAGAGCAGAAAACGATTCAAAAAACGCATCTGTCACTGAGACGTTCGGGTTGTCAGCAATGAGAAAGGGGATCGAGCCTGCACTGCCAAGTACTGTCCAGAATAAGACGACAATAAGAAAGCCATCTCGAGCTTTAAGCTCGTGCTTATACCTGCGGTTTGGGTACCAACAAACGGCCCCACAAAACAGCAGAACAAAAAATGTCGTGACAAAAGGCACACCAGCACCATCTCGATAGATCAGCGCAACGAGTGCTGGCGCAAGCATAGTGACACTAAAGAGTGCGAGCAGTAGCCCGACGATTCGAATAATTGAACGAAATTGCATGGATAAATTGACTAGCGAAGCTGTCCCTGTTGCTTCCTGTTTTTCATTATTGTCCGTCTAGCGGAGTGACAATTGCCTTTGCCCCGCTTTTATTAATGATTGCTTGGGTAAACGCGCTCACTTCTCGAAGCTCAATTTCCACCACTAATACGACCTGATCGCTGTATTCAGCCTCGACTTCTATCGCACCAAATTGCGGCATGATTGATTGTGCGATCGGCATAAACCCATAGTCTAACGTTAGTCTGAGCTTTGTGGTTATTTTTTTCTCAATAGTTTGAAGCAGCTTGAGCGCTTGTTGTACCCCACCCCCATACGCTTTAACCAAGCCGCCTGTACCTAACTTGATTCCACCAGAGTATCGCGTGACCACAGCCGTGATCTCCCCCACACCAGATCCAGACAGCTGAGCAAGGATCGGTTTACCTGCCGTCCCTGAAGGTTCTCCATCATCACTAAAGCCCCACTGCATCGAATCTTCTGGTCGACTAGCAACAAAGCCCCAACAGTTATGTCTAGCATCAGCGTGTTTAGCTTTGATTTGATCAACAAATGCTTTTGCAGCTTCGATACTTGGCGTGTGTGCCAAATAAGTAATGAAGACGCTCTTTTTAATTTCTTCTTCAAATTGAGCGGGCTCTGCTGGAATCAGATAAGGCTTGTCATTCATAGGATTATGGATTCAGGTTTATTTGCCTGAAGTCTATCACGAGTGTGATTTACCCGTCGCATAAGATCTGCCACAGCGCACAATGTTAAACACTTGTTTAAAAAATGTATTGAAATTAGACAATCCACGATCCAAACTAACTTTACTGGTCAAACCAGAACAAAAATAAACCGACTTCCTCGATACCTATTTGCCGAGGTACACGGCGTCGTTGAAATAGGTATACAGACAATCCACGATTGTATGTCATGGAGATAGACAATGATTTACCAAGCCGAAACCCTACAGGTAAAGGAAATACAAGATGGTATTGCAGAGCTAAGCTTCTGCTCTCCAAAATCCGTCAACAAACTCGACCTAGCGACATTGGAATCGCTAGATAAAGCTCTTGATGCGCTCATTGCCCATCAAGGCCTCAAGGGGTTGTTGCTCACTTCAGATAAAGACGCATTCATTGTAGGCGCAGACATTACCGAGTTTTTAGGTCTGTTTGCTAAAACGGATGCCGAGCTCGACCAATGGCTGCAATTTGCTAATAGCATCTTTAACAAATTAGAAGACTTACCCGTTCCGACCATCTCAGTGATCAAAGGCCACGCTCTTGGTGGCGGTTGTGAATGTGTGCTAGCAACAGACATGCGTATTGGTGACAAAACCACCAGCATCGGCCTACCAGAAACGAAACTGGGAATCATGCCTGGCTTTGGTGGTTGTGTACGCTTACCTCGCGTTATTGGCGCAGACAGCGCAATGGAAATCATCACCCAAGGTAAAGCATGCCGTGCGGATGAAGCATTGAAAATTGGCTTACTCGATGCAGTTGTAGAGACTGATGCTTTATACGAATCAGCACTACAAACTCTTAACTCTGCAATTAACGAGAAACTTGACTGGCAAGCACGCCGAGCACAGAAAACATCTCCGCTAACGCTGAGTAAGCTTGAATCAATGATGAGTTTCACCATGGCGAAGGGTCTGGTGGCACAAAAAGCAGGCCCTCACTACCCTGCCCCAATGACAGCCGTTATCACGATTGAAGAAGGTGCTCGCTTTGCACGTAATGAAGCGTTAGACATTGAACGTAAGCACTTCGTGAAATTGGCTAAATCGGAAGAAGCAAAATCACTCGTTGGCCTATTCCTTAATGATCAATACATCAAAGGCATTGCGAAAAAAGCAGCGAAGTCAGCAAGTAAAGACACGCAACGTGCAGCCGTGTTAGGTGCAGGTATCATGGGTGGCGGCATTGCTTACCAATCAGCGCTAAAAGGTGTGCCTGTCTTAATGAAAGACATCGCGCAAGCGTCGCTCGACCTAGGCATGACTGAAGCATCTAAGCTGCTGAATAAACGCTTATCTCGCGGTCGCATTGATGGCTTTAAGATGGCGGGTATTTTAGCGTCAATCACACCGAGCCTACATTACGCAGGTATTGAAAACTCTGATGTGATTGTTGAAGCTGTCGTTGAAAACCCGAAAGTAAAAGCAGCAGTTTTAAGTGAAGTTGAATCCCATGTCGGTGACGACACCGTTATCACCTCAAACACCTCGACGATTCCTATCAACCTATTGGCAAAATCACTAAAACGCCCAGAAAACTTCTGTGGTATGCACTTCTTCAACCCAGTGCATCGTATGCCTCTTGTTGAGATCATCCGTGGTGAGCATACCTCTGATGAAACCATCAATCGTGTTGTGGCGTATGCTGCGAAAATGGGCAAATCACCAATTGTCGTTAATGACTGCCCAGGGTTCTTCGTTAACCGCGTATTGTTCCCATACTTTGGCGGCTTCAGCATGCTACTTCGTGATGGTGCTGACTTTACGAAAATCGACAAAGTCATGGAGCGTAAATTTGGCTGGCCGATGGGACCGGCGTACTTGCTTGACGTAGTCGGCATTGATACCGCGCACCACGCACAAGCTGTGATGGCTGACGGTTTCCCTGAGCGTATGGGTAAACAAGGTCGTGATGCGATTGATGCACTGTTCGAAGCAGACAAATATGGTCAGAAAAATGGTAATGGCTTCTACAGCTACACCATAGATAAAAAAGGTAAGCCGAAGAAAACCTTCTCCGAAGCGATCTTACCGGTACTTGCTGACGTTTGTGCCGATAAGCAGGACTTTGACGATCAGACCATCATTCAACGTATGATGATTCCAATGATCAACGAAGTGGTGCTGTGCCTACAAGAAGGCATCATCGCGACTCCGCAGGAAGCAGATATGGCATTGGTTTATGGTCTTGGTTTCCCTCCATTCCGCGGTGGCGTATTCCGCTATCTAGACAGCGTGGGTATTGCTGAATACGTTGAAATGGCAAAACAACACGCCGAGCTAGGTGCGATGTACCAAGTACCGCAAATGCTGATTGATATGGCGGCGAAAGGTGAAAGCTTTTACGGTGCACAACAGCAAGGTTCTATCTAAGGAGGGATTCTAAAATGACTAATCAAACAAGAAATGTTGTCGTAGTCGATTGTCTACGTACTCCAATGGGTCGCTCTAAAGGTGGTGCTTTCCGTCATACACGAGCAGAAGATCTATCTGCGCGCCTAATGAAAGGCATTCTTGCGCGTAACCCACAAGTGAACCCAAGCGAGATTGAAGACATCTACTGGGGCTGTGTACAGCAAACACTAGAGCAAGGCTTTAACGTTGCACGTAATGCCGCGCTACTCGCGGGCCTGCCGATTGAAATTGGCGCCGTGACGGTGAACCGCTTGTGTGGTTCATCAATGCAAGCGCTTCACGACGGTACACGTGCCATCATGACTGGCGATGCTGAAATCTGCCTAATTGGTGGTGTTGAGCACATGGGGCATGTGCCAATGAACCACGGTGTAGACTTTCACCCAGGTATGTCAAAGAACGTAGCAAAAGCTGCGGGCATGATGGGCTTAACGGCTGAAATGCTGGGTAAATTACATGGCATTAGCCGTGAGCAACAAGACGAGTTTGCCGCTCGCTCACACGCTCGTGCGCACGCAGCAACCGTAGAAGGTCGTTTTAAAAACGAAATTCTACCAATTGAAGGCCACGCACCAGACGGCACACTGTTCACTCTGGATTACGACGAAGTGATTCGCCCTGAAACATCCGTTGAAGGTCTATCTCAACTTCGCCCAGTGTTCGACCCTGCAAACGGTACAGTAACAGCCGGTACTTCATCGGCGCTGTCCGATGGTGCATCAGCGATGTTGATCATGAGTGAAGAGAAAGCTAATGAGCTTGGTTTGAAGATTCGTGCACGTATTAAAGGCATGGCCATTGCGGGCTGCGATCCTTCTATTATGGGTTACGGTCCTGTACCTGCGACGAAAAAAGCGCTCAAGCGTGCCGGTCTTTCAATTGAAGACATGGATGTGGTTGAGCTAAACGAAGCATTTGCCGCGCAGTCTCTGCCGTGTGCTAAAGACTTAGGCCTGCTTGATGTTATGGATGAGAAGGTCAACCTTAACGGTGGTGCGATAGCATTGGGTCATCCACTAGGCTGTTCTGGTTCACGTATCTCAACAACGTTGATCAACCTAATGGAAGCGAAAGACGCGAAATACGGTCTGGCCACCATGTGTATCGGTTTGGGTCAGGGCATTGCGACAGTATTTGAACGACCATAACAGTTCAAGACGTTGTTGTAGTGATCGAGCCAACAATCATAAGCAAATGAACTAATAATAAAATTTTTAGTATTACACTTAAGGGCGACAATTGATGTCGCCCTTTTTGTTTTACATCAAATATGCATGAAGAGCATACATTAAATGCTCAAGTTTCATTTTATTCATAGACAAAGAAGACATACACTTAGACCAGTTGATATCTTGCTGCATGTGACCCAGAGTCATGCTACCGCACAATCGGAGAACCTTATGTTTAATGCTCTAGTTCTAAATCAAGAAGACAAACGTACTATCGCTAACATCGAGCAAATCGATGAAACACAACTGCCTGAAGGCGACGTTCTGATTGACGTTGATTACTCATCGTTAAACTACAAAGACGGTCTTGCGATCACAGGTAAAGGTAAAATCATCCGTAACTTCCCGATGGTGCCAGGTATTGACCTAGCAGGTACGGTAGTAAGCTCAGAAGACGACCGCTACCAAGCTGGTGACAAAGTTGTCCTTACTGGCTGGGGCGTGGGTGAAAACCACTGGGGTGGTATGTCTCAGCGTGCTCGTCTAAAAGCAGATTGGCTAGTACCACTACCAAAAGGTCTAGATAGCAAGAAAGCAATGATGGTTGGTACTGCTGGTTTCACAGGCATGCTATGTGTTCAAGCACTGCTTGATGCAGGCATCAAACCTGAAAATGGTGAAATCCTTGTAACTGGCGCAAGTGGCGGTGTAGGCTCAGTCGCAGTAACGCTTCTAGCACAGCTTGGCTACAAAGTTGCTGCAGTGACAGGTCGTGTAGAAAAAAATGGCCCGCTACTTGAAAAACTAGGTGCTAGCCGCATCATCGACCGTACTGAATTTGAAGAACCAGCACGTCCACTTGAAAAGCAAGTATGGGCAGGTGCGGTTGATACTGTAGGCAGCAAAGTACTGGCTAAAGTATTGGCGCAAATGGATTACAACAGTGCAGTTGCAGCTTGTGGTCTTGCAGGTGGTTTTGATCTACCAACCACAGTGATGCCGTTCATCCTACGTAATGTTCGCCTACAAGGTGTGGACTCAGTAATGTGCCCAACAGAGAAACGTATCGCTGCATGGGAAAAGCTGGTCGAGCTACTACCAGACAGCTACTTCGAGCAAGCGTGTACTGAAGTTGCTCTTGCTGAAGCACCGAAATATGCAGAAGACATCACCAACGGTCAAGTAACGGGTCGTGTGGTTATCAAGCTATAAACACTGACTCAGTGTAAACAGACGAAGAGCCGGCATTGCTGGCTCTTTTTTGTTAGCAGTTCAGTCCCATATCTTCGATACGTTTAGCTATCAGACGGCTACACTCTTCACGCACAATCGTTCTTAACCATTCTTGAGCGGGAGAATGCTCGCAACGCGCATGCCAAATCATCGAGTATTCAAACGGCGTGAATTGGAATGGTAACGGTTTCACCACCAAGTCATAACGCTCGGCAACCAGATACGCCAAATCCGCTGGCACTGTGATGATAATTGGCAAGGTATCCATGATCGCCAATGCGGCTTCTAAATGGTACGCCCGCAGGACCATTTTACGCTTAGGTTTCTCCATCAAAGCTTGTTCGATCAGTGCCTTAACACCATCACTGATGGCGATCATGGCATGTGGATGACTCAGATAATCATCCAAGCTCATTTCTTTATTCGCTAATGGATGCTGTTTTGAAAGCATACACAGCACCCCCACTCGCCCCAACACTTCACTGCGTAGAGGCTCCACCGGGCCTGTCGGGCGACAAATCGCTAAGTCTGCACCTTCATAAGTGAGCTGATCTGATAAACGGTCGTGTTGCAGTGGTAAGAAGTTGAAAGACACGTTTGGCGCTTCTTGGTAAATTCTCGGCAAAGCGAACGGTAAGATCGTTTGCATGGCATAGTCGGTGGTCACGATGTTGAAAGTCTGTACGCATTGCAATGGGTCAAACTCAACCGGAGATAACAACTGACGTAAAGACTCTAATGGTTCGCCCAATGAGCGATCGATCTCTAACGCTTTCTGAGTTGGGATCAAATGCTGTCCCTGACGAGTAAACAGCGGGTCTCCCAATAAGTCGCGTAGACGACCAAGCACACGACTCATTGCCGATTGACTCAAGTTCAGACGTGTTGCCGCCTTACTGACACTGTTTTCTTCTATCAGTACTCGCAACGCAACCAGTAAATTTAAATCTCGGCGATAGATGTCTTCCAGTTCCACGAATTAGCCACTTATTTTGTATGTGTTTGGGTAAATTGTACTCTTTAGGCAAAAAAAATCCCGCCTTTCAGCGGGGAAGCCCAAGAAAAATGGGGATAGTGTCGGAATGAAGTGTCGGTAAAAATAGGTGAGCGTTATTAAAAGCATTCTGATCCAAGCAAGAAGCGCTAATTTTCTTGCTCAGATGCGCCAGACCATCTGCGCATCTCGATCCAAATCCCAATAATAGTGGCAACCATGCCTACTAGAGGCGTCAAAGAGGTGTCAGCTGGCGTCCTGAGTACCAATGCACAAAACGAGATAAAACACAGCACTGAGTAAATCGTAAGTCTGTCTAACGCTGTTAACATTGCCTCTCCCTTGCCAGTTGTTACCAAATTGTTAATTTAAGGTAAAACAAAAAATTCGGTTTGCCAAGTGGTTATTGAATATTTTTTCAACGAAAGTAAAATTCAACGCTCAGTTAGTTACGAGAATCACACTATGAGCTTTAATCCTGAACTGGCAAACAAGACATTAGAGGCGGAAGGACTGCGCTGCCCAGAGCCAGTGATGATGGTCAGGAAGACAATTCGCAACATGCAAGATGGTGAGATTTTGCTGGTCAAAGCAGACGATCCATCCACAACTCGAGACATTCCGAGTTTCTGCCGCTTTATGGACCATCAATTAGTTGCGGCACAAACGGAGCAAGTTCCGTATCAGTACCTGATCAAGAAAGGATTGGAATAATCTGGTCGAACTAAAAACGGCAGCCTATATTGGCTGCCGTTTGTTTATTCGTCGTATTCGAGTGTGCGAACTTCTGATTGGAGCTTGTTAAGTTGTTTCTTCATTGCCCGCATCTCTTCATGCATAGGAATGATGTGAGCGACACGAATCCACGCTTCTACTGTCAATCCAGTAAGAACGAACGATCCTGCTACAATCGGTAACCACATATCAGTTAGCACCATCGCTAGTAAACACAGCACTAAACCAAAAGTGAATAAATAACTCTGACTCTTCGGGGACATCCCCATGTAACGTGTAAGCATAAACTTGCCCTCTCGCTATCATTCACACCATTAAACTACCATGACAAGTATGACACTTATATGTCATCCGTCACGCAACGGAACGATTTTGAGTCAGAGTTTGAACTCGCGCAGCACGCCACTAATGATTGATAACTCACATCATTTCACGTGCAAAAAATCAGAACAGTGCAGCCCCTATTGCCAGAGCAATAAACAAAAATGCGGTGATTTTACGGATCAGCCCTAAAGGCATCTTGTCGGCCGACAATTTACCAATCAGGACCACAGGTACATTCGCCAGCAGCATACCGATTGTGGTACCGATAATCACCAAACTTAACGCATCCGCGTATTGCGCCCCTAAGATGGAAGTGGCGATCTGAGTTTTATCGCCTATCTCCGCAACGAAGAACGCGATAAAGCTGGCAATAAATGGGCCTCGATTAGAAATCTGCTCGTCATCATCCAGTTTGTCCGGGATCAGAACCCAAGCCGCCATCGCGACAAAACTGACCACCAGCACCCACTTTAAAATCTCAGGTGATAGATAGTCTGCGACAACCACACCTAACCATGCAGCCAAAGCGTGGTTGGCAATAGTTGCCAAAAAGATTGCTGCAATAATTGGGATTGGTTTTCGGTAACGACTTGCGAGTAATAGAGATAGCAATTGGGTCTTATCGCCAATTTCTGCTAACGCTACAGTAGTAATTGAAATAGCTAAAACGCTCACGACATGCTCATTGGGGCAGGGATTATTATTTTTAACCGAAGACAAACCTCACGCCCCTACCCCGGTTCGTGATGATTTGTCTAAGGTCTTGCTAAACTTGAAAGGCTTCAAGTCTCGAACGCCATGGTGATTTTGCACCAATTATGTTGACGGACGAACCAGATGAAACAGAAACTTCATCAGGTAAGCTACTCCCCAAAGACAGGCGCAATTCTAGCCACCTTTGTTGCGCTTCTCAAGAGCCAAAGCAGGCAAAAACTCCCTTTTAGGAAAAATACAGCAGATAACGCGGTAAAAATTCATTAAAGGAGAAAATCGCCCACGAATTAATCAAGATTAGCTCTACTCCCATGCTCAATATCTGGTTATACTAGATTGTTAATTTATTCAACCGTAATTACTCTTTATCGCCGTTGTTAGAGTTGAAAAACTCGGCATAGATGACGAATTAACGAGTAACAAGAGAATCGCGCGAACCTGACTTATGCAAAAATACGATATCAAAACCTTCCAGGGAATGATCCTCGCGCTGCAGGATTATTGGGCTCAAAATGGTTGTACCATTGTTCAACCGCTAGATATGGAAGTGGGTGCGGGTACCTCTCACCCAATGACCTGTCTACGAGCGCTTGGCCCAGAGCCAATGTCGACAGCTTACGTACAACCTTCACGTCGTCCTACTGATGGCCGTTACGGTGAAAACCCTAACCGTCTTCAGCACTACTACCAATTCCAAGTAGCGCTAAAACCATCGCCTGACAATATTCAAGAGTTGTACCTTGGCTCCCTTGAAGTTCTTGGTATTGACCCTCTTGTACACGACATCCGTTTCGTAGAAGACAACTGGGAAAACCCAACACTAGGCGCATGGGGTCTGGGCTGGGAAGTTTGGCTAAACGGCATGGAAGTGACTCAGTTTACTTACTTCCAGCAAGTTGGCGGTCTTGAGTGTAAGCCAGTTACTGGTGAGATCACTTACGGTATCGAACGTCTAGCAATGTACATCCAAGAAGTAGACTCTGTTTACGACCTAGTTTGGAACATCGCACCAGACGGCAGCAAAGTGACTTACGGTGACATCTTCCACCAAAATGAAGTAGAGCAATCGACTTACAACTTCGAGCACGCAGACGTTGAATTCCTATTTGGCTTCTTCGAACAGTGCGAGAAAGAGTGTAAAGAGCTGCTTGAGCTTGAAAAGCCACTGCCACTACCTGCTTACGAGCGCATTCTAAAAGCTGGCCACGCATTCAACCTACTAGATGCGCGTAAAGCGATCTCAGTAACTGAACGCCAACGTTACATCCTACGCATCCGCAACCTGACGAAAGCAGTTGCAGAAGCATACTACGCATCGCGTGAAGCTCTTGGCTTCCCAATGTGTAAGAAAGAACAAGCGTAAGGGGTAGAGTAACATGGCAAAAGAATTTCTAATCGAGCTAGGTACAGAAGAGCTACCACCAACGCAACTTCGCACACTAGCTGAAGCATTCGCAGCAAACTTCGAAGCAGAACTAAAAGGCGCTGAGCTTGCTCACGAGGGCGTGAAATGGTTCGCGGCACCTCGTCGTCTTGCTCTAAAAGTAGCAGCACTAGCAGACAGCCAGTCTGACAAAGTTGTTGAAAAGCGTGGTCCTGCGGTTTCTGCAGCATTTGACGCAGAAGGCAACCCAACAAAAGCGGCTCAAGGCTGGGCACGCGGTTGTGGCATCACGGTTGACCAAGCAGAGCGCATGGTTACAGACAAAGGTGAATGGCTACTGTTCAAACAAGAAGTGAAAGGTCAGCCAACGTCTGAGATCGTCGTTGAACTTGCAGCGAAAGCACTAGCAAACCTACCTATCGCAAAACCAATGCGCTGGGGTAACAAAGCAACTCAGTTCATCCGTCCAGTTAAGACGCTAACCATGCTAATGGGCAGCGACCTAATCGAAGGCGAGATCCTTGGTGTCGCTTCAGACCGCACTATCCGTGGTCACCGCTTCATGGGTGAGCAAGAGTTCACTATCGATTCTGCTGAGCAATACCCTGCGATTCTAGAAGAGCGCGGTAAAGTAATGGCAGATTACGAAGCGCGTAAAGCAATCATCCTAGCTGACGCACAAAAAGCAGCAGCAGCGGTTGGCGGTATCGCTGACCTAGAAGATGACCTAGTAGAAGAAGTAACGTCTCTGGTTGAATGGCCAGTAGTACTAACAGCGAAGTTCGAAGAAGAGTTTCTAAAAGTGCCTTCTGAAGCGTTGGTTTACACCATGAAAGGTGACCAGAAGTACTTCCCTGTTTATGACGAAAACAAGAAGCTACTACCTAACTTCATCTTCGTATCGAACATCGAATCAAAAGAGCCTCGTTACGTAATCGAAGGTAACGAGAAAGTAGTTCGCCCTCGTCTTGCTGACGCAGAGTTCTTCTTCAACACAGACCGTAAGCGTCCGCTTATCGACCGTCTGCCTGAACTAGAGCAAGCGATCTTCCAAAAGCAACTGGGTACGATCAAAGACAAAACAGACCGCATCACAGAGCTTGCTGGCTACATTGCTGAGCAAATCGGTGCTGACGTTGAGAAATCAAAGCGTGCTGGTCTACTAGCAAAATGTGACCTAATGACCTCAATGGTATTCGAATTCACGGATACTCAAGGTGTTATGGGTATGCACTATGCTCGCCACGACGGTGAAGCAGAAGAAGTTGCAGTAGCACTGAACGAGCAATACATGCCTCGTTTCGCAGGTGATGAACTACCATCTAACGGCGTTTCAACTGCAGTTGCAATGGCAGACAAGCTAGACACTATCGTAGGTATCTTCGGTATTGGTCAAGCGCCTAAAGGCAGCGACCCATTCGCACTACGCCGCGCATCTCTAGGTGTACTACGTATCATCGTTGAATACGGCTACAACCTAGATCTTGTTGACCTAGTAGCGAAAGCGAAGTCACTGTTTGGCGATCGCCTAACCAACGACAACGTTGAGCAAGACGTTATCGAGTTCATGCTTGGTCGTTTCCGTGCTTGGTACCAAGACGAAGGCTTCAGCGTAGACATCATTCAAGCGGTTCTAGCTCGTCGTCCGACGAAACCAGCAGACTTCGACCAACGAGTTAAAGCGGTTTCTCACTTCCGTGAACTAGAAGCAGCAGAGTCTCTAGCAGCAGCGAACAAACGTGTAGGTAATATCCTAGCGAAATTCGACGGCGAACTAGCGGCAGACATCGACCTAGCACTTCTACACGAAGACGCAGAGAAAGCACTAGCAGAAAGCGTTGAAGTAATGACTGAAGCGCTAGAGCCAGCATTTGCTACAGGTAACTACCAAGAAGCCCTAAGCAAGCTAGCTGACCTACGTGAACCAGTTGATGCGTTCTTTGATAACGTAATGGTAATGGCAGACGACGAAGCACTTAAGAAGAACCGTCTGACACTACTGAACAACCTGCGTAACCTGTTCCTACAGATCGCAGACATTTCTTTGCTTCAAAAGTAATTCATTACTCTTCGAAGTGATTAAGAAATAAGTAAAAGGGAAGCAGATGCTTCCCTTTTTTGTTGCCTTCAAACCGATGAAGGTGACGCTTATTATTCATTTTGTGAACAAGACTAAAATTTGTAGGGTGAGACGCGTTTAACTTGTTGGTATAGAGCTCGGATTGTAGAGGCACAGTTTTGCTATAACTGGACTGTTTATTCGGGGGAAGGACACAATGAAAAAAACAATTCTCGCACTCTCTATTGGTCTACTGAGCGCTTGCAGCCAGATTCCAGAAAATGCCATCGTATTAAGCGTTGGTGATGACACCGCTGTTTTTGAGGAAAACTCACAAGGCTTACTTGTCGCCGAGCAAAAACTCGAAAAAGGCAGTTATAGCTTTACCATTGCTGACAGCAAGCAAAGCTGTGGCAGTAGCTTTGCCCTAGCAGAAGAAGATCGCATCAAATTCAATCGTCCATTAAAAATGGATAACTGCGCCACTGACGCACAAATGCCGCTGCGCATCTTCAAAGCCAATACCTATCAATTTACGCTCAACCCAACCACCAATGAGCTCACGGTCAAAATCAAACCAAAACAGACTCAGGACATCACCTACTCTTGCCCTGTCGCAACTGACACGCCAAAAACCATCAATGTTGCTCAAACCTTTAATGATGGCACTGTCGTTCGTGATGCCTTAGCCGGACAAGAAGCCACTGTCGCCAATGGCAGCGTCACCATGCAACCGGGTCCTATGAGCCAAGGTCTATTGCTGCTAGAAGAAGTTGAACAACAAGCCGACAAACCGTTCAGTTGGGACAATGCGACGGTGTACTTCGTCATGACCGACCGCTTCTACAATGGCAACCCAGACAACGACAACAGCTACGGTCGCAGCAAAGACGGAAAATATGAGATTGGCACCTTCCACGGTGGTGACTTGGCGGGTCTGACGAAAAAACTCGATTACATCGAATCACTTGGTGTGAATGCTATCTGGATAACCTCGCCACTGGAACAAATCCACGGCTGGGTTGGCGGCGGCGATAAAGGCGACTTTAAGCACTACGGCTACCACGGCTACTACCACCAAGATTGGACCAAGCTTGATGCCAACATGGGTACCGAAGATGAACTCAGAGCCTTCGTCGATACCGCCCACAAGAAAGGCATCCGCGTGATTTGGGATGTGGTCATGAACCACACTGGCTACGCAACATTAGCAGACATGCAGGAATTTGGCTTTGGTCAGCTTTACCTAGATGACCAAGAAGCTAAAGAAGTCCTTGGTGAAAAATGGACCGACTGGCAGCCAAAATCAGGACAAAGCTGGCACAGCTTCAACGATTACATCAAATACGGTGATAGCGAAGCGTGGGATAAATGGTGGGGCAAAGATTGGATCCGCACCGACATTGGTGACTACGATGCTCCGGGCTACAACGATATCACCATGTCTTTGAACTACCTACCGGATCTCAAAACCGAATCGACTAAGAAAACCGGATTACCAAACTTCTTCCGCAATAAAGACACCAATGCGCAAGATGAGCTGCAAACCCCACGTGAACACCTGATTACCTGGTTATCCGATTGGGTACGTGACTACGGCATTGACGGCTTCCGTGTCGACACGGCCAAACACGTTGAAATGGAAGCGTGGGCAGAGTTGAAAGCCAGCACCACTCAAGCGCTTGCCCAGTGGAAGCAAAACAATCCAGACAAAGCACTAGATGACCTGCCATTTTGGATGACAGGTGAAGTGTGGGCACACAGCGTAGTGAAGAGCCCGTATTTCGATAACGGCTTCGATTCCATCATCAACTTCGAGTTCCAATCTGATGTGGCACCAAAAGCGCTGAAGTGTTTCGCTCAACTTGATAATGATTACCGCCGCTATGCAGAGCGCATCAATACCGATCCTGAGTTCAATGTGTTGAGCTACCTGTCTTCACACGATACACAACTGTTTTGGTCGGCACGCAGCCGCAGCTTTGATGACCAAGCACGTGCGGCAAATGCTCTGATGCTGGCTCCGGGTGCAGTACAGATCTATTACGGTGATGAGATAGCTCGTGATTTTGGCATTACTGGTTCAGACGCCCACCAAGGCACACGCTCAGATATGCCATGGGATAAGATTCATGGCGAGCGTGAAGATCTGCTGCAACATTGGCAAAAATTGGGTGAATTCCGTAAACGCCACCCAGCGGTTGCTCAAGGTAAGCACATCACTCGCAATCAAGAAGGTTACTACGCGTTCGAACGCCAATACCAAGACGACAAGGTACTGATTGTTTACACCGGTGAGTAAATCACACTCTCTCCACCAGCAAGGGAAGCATAAGCTTCCCTTTTTTATTGTTCTTTTTGCCATTTAGTCTCGTCCCTCTGGTCTGATGACGCACTTTTTTCTTTTTCGGCTTAATTCACACTTTGCGTTAATTACACATTGAGGTAAGGTCAAGGATTACTCGATAAGCCGATAAAACATCGGCATAAACATACACAAAGCAATCACAATGAATTAGGTATAAGTCAGCATGCAGTTCTCAAAGTTTGGTGAAAAATTTAATCAGTATTCAGGTATTACGCAGTTAATGGACGATTTGAATGATGGTCTGCGCACACCAGGTGCCATCATGCTCGGTGGAGGTAATCCTGCCGCCATTCCTGCCATGCTCGATTACTTTCACCAAGCCAGTGAGGAAATGCTCGCCAGTGGGGAGCTCGTCGCCGCCCTCGCCAACTACGATGGCCCGCAGGGTAAAGACGCGTTCGTCAAAGCGCTAGCTCAGTTATTCCGTGAAACTTACGGCTGGGATATTTCCGAAAAAAACATCAGCCTAACTAACGGTAGCCAAAGTGGCTTTTTCTACTTGTTCAACTTGTTGGCAGGTAAACAGCCAGACGGTTCGCACAAGAAAGTGCTACTGCCTATCGCACCTGAGTACATAGGTTATGGTGATGCTGGCATTGATGAAGATATCTTTATCTCTTACCACCCAGAAATCGAGCTGTTAGATAACGGCCTGTTTAAATACCACGTCGATTTTGAGCAACTCGCCGTCGACGACTCTGTTGCGGCAATCTGCGCGTCTCGCCCAACTAACCCAACGGGTAATGTACTGACAGATGAAGAAGTACGTAAGCTGGACAAGCTAGCACGTGAGAACAACATCCCACTGATCATCGATAACGCCTACGGTCTACCTTTCCCGAACATCATCTTTGAAGATGTCGAACCGTTCTGGAATGAAAACACCATCCTATGCATGAGCCTATCTAAGCTTGGTTTACCGGGCGTGCGTTGTGGCATTGTGATTGCGAGTGAAGAAATCACTCAAGCGTTAACCAATATGAACGGCATCATCAGCCTGGCGCCTGGCAGTGTTGGTCCAGCGCTGGCAAACCATATAATTGGCAAAGGTGATCTGCTTAAACTGAGTTCAGAGGTGATTAAGCCGTTCTACAAGCAAAAATCACAACGTGCGGTTGAACTGCTCCAACAAGCAATTACCGATGAGCGATTCCGCATCCACAAGCCGGAAGGCGCTATCTTCTTGTGGTTATGGTTTGATGAACTGCCAATCACAACAATGGAACTGTACCAACGCTTGAAAGCGCGTGGCGTATTGATTGTCCCTGGTGAATATTTCTTTATTGGTCAGCAAGACGAGTGGGATCACGCGCACCAATGCCTGCGTATGAACTACGTTCAAGATGATGAGATGATGCAAAAAGGCATTGCGATTATCGCTGAAGAAGTGGAAAAGGCTTACCGCGAAGGTAAATAGACGGATTGAACTCAGCCGTTCTTCTCTTTGAAATTACGGCTTTGAAATAGCGGATTTGAAAACCCCCAAACTAAAAAGAGCGCCCATATGGCGCTCTTTCTCATTCTATAACCGGGTGGTTAACTGATTAGTTGTTCTCAATCAGGTTGTTGCCACCGATAGCAATCTTACGTGGTTGCATGGCTTCAGGGATTTCACGAACTAAATCGATATGAAGCAGACCGTTTTCCATTGATGCACCCACGACTTTTACGTAATCCGCTAGCTGGAATTTACGTTCAAAATCACGTTCTGCAATACCTTGGTAAACGTAGTTTTTGCCTTCTTCGGCTTTACGTTCGCCCTTCACAATCAACATGTTTTCGTTTTGAGTCAGATCGAGCTGTTCTTCAGCAAAGCCAGCAACGGCCATAGTAATACGGTAGTTGTGCTCGTCTTTTTGCTCAATGTTGTATGGAGGGTAACCGCCAGAAGTATTTTTCGCTGTATTCGCTTCCATCAGGTTTAGCAGACGATCAAAGCCAATTGCATTACGGTATAGTGGTGAGAAATCTACATTACGCATAAATCTATCCTCTTAATTAAGCAATAGTCTTAGTTCAGATGAGTTTCATCCTACTGGCGTGTTTATGCAAAAACCAACGCCGAACTAAGAGATTCTTATCATTCCACTGGCCTTGGTTTGGCTCGGAGACATGATATTGAATCTAAAGGTTTAAGTTGTGTGCTAAAGCGCCATATCCTCTTCTGAGCGATCTCGTTTTAGCGATTTCAGAGGGCTGGTCTTCTAGTCTCTAGCAAGCCAGTCACCCTCTTCACAACTAGATATAAGGTCGTCAAAAATGACTTTCAAGGGAAAAAATAAAAAATTTTTAAAGCATCCACTATCCCCTTGAACAGCTTAGTTCCTCATCACTTCACGATCAGTGATAAAAAGCCCGCCGTTCTGGAGGGCTCAATCTACACTTTACTTGCGGGAGGATTTACGCGCTTTTACAACGCCCTTTTCTGCCGCCTTTTCCTGCTTTAGTTTGCGCTTTTCTTTTAGACTCAACTGCGGTTGTTTCTTTTCTTTCTTACTCATGACTTCACCTCTATTTATTGGCACAACAGACAACCACACAGCATTTTCTGAGCTGGTGGCTGCGATTGATGAACAATTTCAGTAATCACAAAGCAGCGTCGCTGATTAAAAATTTCCACTTCGAGCGCATCATTTTTAGCTCGACCTAACAGTCGAGACCCCAAATAAGAATCGACCGCGAGCATACCTGCCATGGGTTGCCCCTTACGCGAGCTGACCAATGTCATGCGATATTGATAGGCGCGTTCAACATCCACTAAGCGAACCGTGTCTCCAACCGCAATACGAGCTC
This sequence comes from Vibrio sp. YT-16, assembly GCF_033337405.1. Lineage (NCBI taxonomy): Bacteria > Pseudomonadati > Pseudomonadota > Gammaproteobacteria > Vibrionales > Vibrionaceae > Vibrio > Vibrio sp. YT-16. Next base: position 62,723 of record NZ_JAWOQQ010000018.1, on the reverse strand, counting down.
GGTTACGGCAATGGGCTTGTTGCTCGCAGATTTCAAATAGCGATAACAACCTTAGTGGTGATTGATAGGTTAAAAAGCGACTGGTTAACCACCAAGTTCGCAGCGCCAAGCAGTACGCTGAGAACCAGCGTTCAAACATGATTATTTCCTTCTTAATGCCTTGTCTTACAAATAAATTCAGTGCATTGAACCGGAAGTGCATCACTTCCGGCTTAGTTCAGGAAAGTCATCACCATTTTCTTAGTCTCCTTATTCATCAGCTCTTCAGCACTATAGCGAGCAGAAAAAAGAAAGCAAAAACGCTCAAGCGAACAAAATGGCGAGAAAAAAAGAAAACAGAAATAAAATGGCAGGCTTGATCGGGTTGTTGGCAGTTAGTACCAGAAAAACATCCGCTTTAGCAGAAAGTGGCGATTTTAGCTGGTGGTACAACAAAAAAAGCAGCGATTTCTCGCTGCTTTTTACTATCACGAACAGTGTCGTTATACGTCTAGGTTCGCTACTTTCAGTGCGTTCTCTTCGATGAAGTTACGACGAGGTTCTACTTGGTCGCCCATTAGCGTAGTGAACAGTTGATCTGCACCTACCGCATCTTCAATCGTTACCTGCATCATACGACGAGTTTCTGGGTCCATGGTGGTTTCCCAAAGTTGGTCTGGGTTCATCTCACCTAGACCTTTGTAGCGCTGACGGCTTAAGCCACGCATTGACTCTTTCACTAACCAGTCAAGCGCTTCTGCAAAGTTTGCCACTGGCATAGTACGCTCACCACGTTTGATGTACGCGCCTTCTTCCAGAAGTCCATCAAGTGCTTCTGATAGATCAGCCAACTTGCCGTACTCTTTCGAGTTTAGGAAGTCGATGCTAATTGCATGTTCGTGCGTCACGCCGTGAGTACGAACCACAATCTTAGGCAAGTTTAAGCCTAGCTCTTCGTGCTGCTCAACTTCGTAGCTGTACTGACTTGCACCCACTTCTTTCGCATTCAGCTGTTCAATAAGCTGCTTCGTCCAAGCTTCCACAACTGATGCGTCATGGCATTGCTCTGGCGTTAGGCGAGGAGTGTAAATCAACTCGTTTACCAAAGCACTTGGGTAGCGACGGCTCATACGTTCCGCCAGTTTAATACCCGCATTGTACTGTTGAACAAGCTTCTCTAGTGCTTCACCTGCCAGTGCAGGTGCTTCTGCGTTTACGTGTAGCGATGCATTGTCCAGAGCCAATGATACTTGGTATTGGTTCATCGCTTCTTCATCTTTGATGTACTGCTCTTGTTTGCCTTTTTTCACTTTGTATAGTGGTGGCTGAGCGATGTACACATAGCCACGCTCGATAAGCTCTGGCATTTGACGGTAGAAGAAGGTCAACAGTAGCGTACGGATGTGCGAACCATCGACATCGGCATCGGTCATGATGATGATGTTGTGGTAACGAAGCTTGTCCGGGTTGTACTCGTCACGACCGATACCACAACCTAGTGCGGTGATCAGTGTTGCTACTTCTTGAGAAGATAGCATCTTGTCGAAACGTGCTTTTTCTACGTTAAGAATCTTACCTTTTAGCGGTAGGATTGCTTGGTTCTTGCGGTTACGGCCTTGTTTTGCGGAGCCGCCTGCCGAATCACCCTCCACTATGTATAGTTCAGAGAGTGCCGGATCTTTTTCCTGACAGTCTGCAAGTTTACCTGGAAGACCAGCTAGGTCTAGTGCACCTTTACGGCGCGTCATTTCACGAGCTTTACGCGCAGCTTCACGTGCACGTGCTGCATCGATGATTTTCGAACAAACCATCTTCGCTTCTGTCGGGTTCTCAATCAGGAACTCAGACAGTTTTTCACCCATTGCAGACTCAACAGCTGATTTCACTTCAGAAGAAACTAGTTTGTCTTTTGTTTGGCTTGAGAACTTAGGATCAGGCACTTTCACCGAAACAACCGCAGTTAGACCTTCACGCGCATCGTCGCCTGAAGTCGCTGTTTTCGCTTTCTTCGAGAAACCTTCTTTATCCATAAAGCTGTTCAATGTACGTGTTAGCGCAGCACGGAAACCAGCAAGGTGAGTACCACCATCACGCTGTGGGATATTGTTGGTAAAGCAGAAGATGTTCTCTTGGAAACCATCGTTCCATTGCATCGCCACTTCAACTGAAATGCCGTCTTCACGCTCAGAGTTAAAGTGGAAGATTTTTTCGATGATTGGCGTTTTGTTGGTGTTTAGGTGATCAACGAACGCTTGAATACCACCTTCATACATGAAGTGATCATGTTTGTCCGCTTCACGTTCATCAACCAATTTGATCGACACACCAGAGTTCAGGAATGACAGTTCACGCAGGCGTTTCGCCAGAATGTCATAGTGGAACTCTGTGTTAGAGAACGTCTCGGCACTTGGCCAGAAACGAATTTGTGTACCGGTTTTATCCGTATCACCCACAACAGCTAGTGGCGCTTGAGGCTCACCATGGCGGTAGGTTTGCGTATGGATATGGCCACCACGATGAATCGTTAGCTCAACTTTCTCTGATAGTGCGTTTACTACTGAAACACCTACCCCGTGAAGACCACCCGATACTTTGTATGAGTTATCGTCGAACTTACCACCCGCGTGAAGAACCGTCATGATTACTTCTGCTGCAGAGACATTTTCCTCTGAGTGGATTTCTGTTGGAATGCCACGACCATCATCGCTAACGGAAACCGAGTTATCCTCATGAATTGTCACAACGATGTCTTTACAGTGACCTGCCAACGCTTCATCAATTGAGTTATCCACCACCTCGAAAACCATGTGGTGAAGGCCGGTGCCGTCGTCCGTATCGCCGATGTACATTCCTGGACGCTTACGTACCGCATCCAGACCCTTCAGTACCTTAATACTCGATGAATCGTAATTTTCAGACATGAGTTTCTCTCTTCTAGTTTGACTCTATCCTGCCATGTTCCACATGAAACAATTTACCGTTATCGTCCAACATATCGGCGATTTGGCTTTCAGTGATAGAGCTTACAAATACTTGTGCGCCCGTCTCTTTTAAGCAGTCAGCAAGACGCTTGCGACGTTGGCTATCTAATTCCGACGCGAAGTCATCAATTAGGTAAATGCATTGTTTACCGGCCATCTCTGTCAGGTGTTGCCCTTGCGCTACACGCAATGCACACACCATGAGTTTTAATTGACCGCGTGACAGAACATCTTCAACGGGCGTTCCGTTCACTTTAATGCGCAAATCAGCTTTGTTTGGGCCACTAAAGGTGTATCCCAATGCCTGATCACGCTCAAAATTCTTTTCTAGTATCTCGTGGTATGGAGTGTCTTTATCCCAGCCACGATAATACTTCAATTGGATCTCAAATTCTGGCAAAAATGTCTGACAGATAGTTTCTGCGACAGTTTTCATCTGCTCGATGTAACTTGCTCGCCATTGGCTGATGTTTTCAGCCAATCCTGCCATTTCCTGATCCCAATAACTGAGCTCACGATAACTATTGGCGGTTTTCAACAACGCGTTGCGCTGCTTGTTCAGGCGCTTGAACCTTCCCCATGCTTGATAAAAAGCGGGCTCGGTATGAAACACGCCCCAATCAATAAACGCACGACGATGTTTAGGGCCATCTGTCAGTAAATCAAACCCTTCTGGGTGTATCAACTGCAGAGGCAGAACTTGTGCCAGCTGCGCTAATTTTTGTCCAGATTGACCGCCTATTTTAACCTCTGTTGAGCCATCACGCTGCTTATTAATGCCGATAGGTAGCTCAAATTGATCCGAGTTCAAAAAACGACCATGAACAAACAGTTCGTCACACTCATTTTGTATCACTCGTCCGGTGAGAGAGCTCTTGAATGAGCGGCCATGCCCGAGCAGATAAACCGCTTCTAAGACACTGGTTTTACCGCTGCCGTTCGGCCCGATAAGAAAGTTAAAGCCTGCTGATAACTCAATATCACAGGCTTTAATGTTTCGAAACTGCTGAATGATGAGACGAGAAAGAGGCATTCAGTTGGCTTATAGACGAATTGGCATCACCACGTACATGGCACTGTCATCGTCGGCATTTTCAATCAACGCGCTAGCGTTAGCATCCGACATCGACACACGTACATTTTCACAACGCAACGTGTTCAGAACATCAAGCACATAGCTTACGTTAAAGCCGATTTCGATGGCGTCACCTTCAAAGGTTACATCAAGCATCTCTTCCGCTTCTTCTTGTTCTGGGTTATTCGCGGTTATGCGCATTTCAGTATCAGCCAGATTCACACGCACGCCACGGAATTTTTCGTTGGAAAGAATCGCAGCACGAGAGAAGGCTTGGCGCAACTCGTCACAACTTGCTATTAGGGTCTTATTGGTGCTCTGAGGCAATACACGGCGGTAGTCAGGGAAACGACCATCAACCAACTTAGAGGTAAAAGTAAAGTTATTCACCTCAGCACGAACATTGGAGCTACCGATCTGAAGTACTACAGGCTGCTCTGGCGCATCCATCAACTTTACTAATTCTTGCACACCTTTGCGTGGCACGATGATTTGCTTCTGCGCAAAGTCTGCACCTAGCTGAGTTTGCGATACCGCCATACGGTGGCCGTCCGTCGCCACGCTGCGTAACGTGGTGCCGTCAATTTCAAACAACATGCCGTTGAGGTAGTAACGAACGTCTTGATTCGCCATCGAGAACTGAGTTTTGTCGATCAGCGTACGTAAATCAGCTTGGCTCAGTGATACTTCCACTTCGCTTTGCCAGTCTTCAATATTAGGGAAATCGTTTGCAGGAAGCGTTGCCAACGAGAAACGGCTGCGACCAGAGCGAACTTGTACGCGATCACCTTCTAATACAAATGTGATGATCGCATCGTCCGGTAAACCACGACAGATATCGAGAAACTTACGCGAAGGAACGGTAATGCTGCCCGCTTCAAAATCACCTTCTAGCGTCACTTTGCTTACTAACTCTACTTCAAGATCGGTTGCCGTCATCGACAATACGTTCTCTTCTACTTTAAGAAGTAGGTTACCCAGGATTGGCAGAGTTGGTCGGCCACCTAAAGCGCCCGAAACCTGCTGTAGCGGTTTGATTAAATGACTACGTTCAATGGTAAATTTCATGCTTGGCTCTTTACGCTGTCAGCTCAATAAATGATTTGCTTAGAATACCGTTATTCTAACCGATTACGAAGACAGGGTGCGAATCAAGTTAGAGTAATCTTCTTTAATGTCGTGGCTCTCTTCACGCAGCTGCTCAATCTTGCGACAAGCATGAAGCACGGTCGTATGATCGCGGCCCCCAAACGCATCGCCAATTTCAGGCAAACTGTGGTTGGTTAGCTCTTTTGCTAACGCCATGGCCAGCTGACGAGGACGCGCTACAGAACGAGAGCGACGTTTAGACAGCAAGTCCGCCACTTTAATCTTGTAATATTCCGCCACGGTCTTTTGAATGTTATCGATTGTCACCAGCTTCTCTTGTAGAGCAAGCAGATCGCGTAGCGCTTCACGAACAAAATCAATCGTAATTGGACGACCAGTAAAGTTCGCGTTCGCGATAACGCGGTTCAGTGCACCTTCTAGCTCACGAACGTTCGAACGCAGACGCTTGGCAATGAAGAATGCCACTTCATCAGCAAGGTGGATTTGGTGATCTTCAGCTTTTTTCATCAAGATCGCCACACGCGTTTCAAGCTCAGGCGGCTCGATCGCAACAGTAAGACCCCAACCAAAGCGAGATTTAAGACGATCTTCAACGCCATTAATTTCTTTAGGATAACGGTCAGACGTTAGAATGATCTGCTGATTACCTTCCAATAGTGCGTTGAAGGTATGGAAGAATTCTTCTTGCGAACGTTCTTTATTAGCAAAGAATTGGATGTCATCGATAAGAAGCGCATCAACACTGCGGTAGTAACGTTTGAATTCTTCAATCGCATTGTTTTGCAGCGCTTTCACCATGTCTTGCACAAAACGTTCTGAGTGCATGTAGACCACTTTTGCGTTCGGGTTGTTATCCACAATCGCGTTACCCACCGCATGCAATAAGTGGGTTTTACCCAAACCCGTGCCGCCGTATAGGAATAGTGGGTTGTAAGCTGCACCTGGGTTATCCGATACCTGACGCGCCGCAGCCAAACCCAGTTGGTTCGACTTACCTTCAACAAAGTTGTCGAACTTGTGTTTTGGGTTCATGTTTGAGCGGTGATTGATAGCCGCAATCGCTTGAGCGTCGTCATCCCAGGTTTTGTGTACTGGCTTACGCGCCTGTAATTGCGCAGGTGCAGATGACTCCGCAGCCACATCTGCAGGCGTACGTGTCGGCGCTGGTTTTGGTGCAGAGACAGGTCGGCTCCCCACTTCAAAACGTAAGTTAGGAATATCGCCACCGCAGTATTCCTGCAGTAAGCGAGTAATATTGTTCAGATACTTATCACGCACCCAGTCCAACACAAAGCGGTTTGGCGCGAATAGAGTGAGAGTATTGTCATTGAGCTCCGCTTGTAGCGGACGAACCCACATGCTGAATTCTGTAGCTGGTAGCTCTTCTTGAAGCTGCTGCAAACATTGCAGCCAAAGCGAAGATGACACGGTGCCCCCACTGAGTAATTGAATTATCGGAAAAGACTGGCAATTTTACCTGTTGATAACCAAGATCGCCAGCGATTGATCGACGATCCAGTGAATAAGATCCAAGTTATTCACAATTATTTCTGCAAACTTGATGAGATCAACACACCTTGCCCCAAATTTGCCCACACAACGATCCACAATTGGGCAAAATTCACAAGATCGAGCGATTGGTGATAAGTCTGTGTATTATTTTATTCCCAATGCTGATTTTGTCGATCATTTCGCTAGGTTCAGTTCGCATTTTCGTCACATTTAACATTCTTCTTCTATTATCTAATAACTCACAGGTCTAGGTTATTGCTCTTGGTTATTTATTTAATTGAGCTAACTAACAGTAGTATTTCCAACCATAAAATTATGGAGATGTATTATGAAAAACTGGATTAAGGTTGCCGTTGCAGCCATTGCACTGTCGGCAGCAACCGTACAAGCCGCTACTGAAGTCAAAGTTGGTATGTCAGGTCGCTACTTCCCGTTTACTTTTGTAAAGCAAGACAAGCTACAAGGCTTTGAAGTCGACATGTGGGATGAAATCGGTAAACGTAACGATTACAAAATCGAATACGTAACAGCCAACTTCTCTGGTTTATTTGGTCTTTTAGAAACTGGTCGTATCGATACGATCTCCAACCAAATCACCATGACTGATGAGCGTAAAGCTAAATACCTATTTGCTGACCCTTACGTTGTAGATGGCGCACAAATTACCGTGCGTAAAGGCAACGACAGCATCAAAGGTGTTGACGATCTTGCGGGCAAAACCGTTGCGGTCAACCTAGGCTCTAACTTTGAGCAACTACTGCGTCAATACGACAAAGACGGCAAGATCAACATTAAAACGTACGACACAGGTATCGAACATGACGTGGCGCTCGGTCGTGCAGACGCGTTTGTAATGGATCGTCTTTCTGCGTTAGAGCTGATTAAGAAAACTGGCCTTCCTCTGGAATTGGCAGGTGAACCGTTTGAGACCATTCAAAACGCATGGCCTTTCGTTGACAACGAGAAAGGTCGTAAGCTGCAAGAAGAAGTAAACAAAGCACTGGCTGAGATGCGCGCAGATGGTACAGTAGAGAAAATTTCCGTGAAGTGGTTTGGCGCTGACATCACGAAATAAGAACTCTTTGTACTTTAGGCCGCAAAGTGGTATCACTCTTGGACTAAAATAAACTTACGTAAAGGTGGAACTTGTTTTCCACCTTTTCTTTTCTCTAGCCTTTAGGTAAGCCGTATGGGATTTGACTTTAATTACATGTTGGAACTGCTGCCGATATTGCTGAAATATCTTGGCACAACCATGGAAATGGCGACATGGGGATTGGTGTTTTCGCTGATTTTATCCGTCATTTTAGCCAATATTCGCGTATTTAAACTGCCAGTTCTGGATCAATTAAGCCAACTGTACATCAGCTTCTTCCGTGGCACCCCACTGTTGGTTCAGCTTTTCCTGCTTTACTACGGCTTACCGCAAATTTTTCCATTGATGGTCGGTATCGACGCCTTTTCAGCAGCGGTGATCGGTTTAACGCTGCACTTTGCCGCTTATATGGCGGAAAGTATTCGTGCCGCCATTATTGGCATTGATCGCAGCCAAATGGAAGCGAGCTTATCGGTCGGTATGACGACATCCCAAGCAATGCGCCGAGTGATTTTACCTCAAGCAACGCGTGTCGCACTGCCTTCATTGATGAACTATTTCATCGATATGATCAAGTCAACGTCTCTCGCTTTCACGCTTGGTGTGGCCGAAATCATGGCGAAAGCACAGATGGAAGCCTCATCAAGTTTCCGTTTCTTTGAAGCTTTCCTTGCGGTTGCTCTTATTTACTGGGGCGTGGTGGTAATTCTGACTCGCGTACAAATCTGGGCAGAAGCAAAACTGAATAAGGCGTACGTACGATGATTAAGTTAGAAAATATTCACAAACGTTTTGGTGAGACTGAAGTGCTGAAAGGCATCGACCTCGATATTAAGCAAGGTGAGATCATCGTGATTATCGGCTCAAGTGGAACGGGTAAATCAACCTTGCTGCGTACGGTGAACTTTCTAGAGCAGGCAGATGAAGGTCGTATCACGATAGATGACATCTCCGTTGATACTCAAAAACACACTAAAGCCGAAGTATTAGCGCTGCGTCGTCGAACTGGCTTTGTGTTCCAAAACTATGCCCTGTTTGCCCACATGAATGCGCGCCAGAACATTGCCGAAGGTCTAGTGACCGTTCGAGGCTGGAAAAAAGCCGATGCTCTCAAACGAGCGCAACAAATTCTGGATGACATCGGCCTTGGGGATAAAGGCGATAGTTATCCAGCGGCATTGTCTGGCGGCCAACAACAACGTGTGGGTATCGGCCGAGCGATGGCGCTGCAACCAGAACTGCTGTTGTTTGACGAACCAACTTCTGCGCTGGATCCTGAATGGGTCGGTGAAGTTCTCTCATTAATGAAGAAGTTAGCTAATCAGCATCAAACCATGCTGGTGGTGACGCACGAGATGCAATTCGCGAAAGAAGTCGCTGATAGAGTGATCTTCATGGCGGAAGGCAATATCGTTGAGCAAGGTTCTCCACAGGATATCTTCGATAATCCACAAGATCCTCGTTTGAAAAAATTCCTTAACCAAGTAGGAATAGAGTAACGATCAAGCATCAGGATCGATTGATCCTTGAGATTTTACTCACACTACGTATAATCGCCCGGCCGGAATTTCGTACTCATTGAGTCATTGACACATTATGTGAGTGTGATTACAATTCCGCCTCTTTGTTGAGAGGCGTCGGTTGTCCTTCTCTATATAAAGAGCTTCTTTATATAAGAAAGCAAATACCCACGCCGGGTTTAACAAGAACCTAAAACTACTGATCAGTAAAGGTAATTATCATGAAACGCACTTTTCAACCTACAGTTCTAAAGCGCAAGCGTACTCACGGCTTCCGTGCTCGCATGGCAACTAAGAACGGTCGTAAAGTTATCAACGCACGTCGTGCAAAAGGCCGTGCGCGCCTATCAAAATAATCGCTAGTTTATTTTGAACACGTACGCGTTTAATCGGGAGTTACGTTTGTTAACTCCCGAGCATTATCAAAACGTCTTCCAGCAAGCTCATCGAGCTGGCTCGCCTCATTTCACCATCATTGCTCGCAATAACAAACTTTCTCACCCACGATTAGGTTTAGCGGTTCCCAAAAAGCAAATCAAAACGGCTGTCGGTCGTAACCGATTTAAGCGTTTGGCTCGTGAAAGCTTTCGTAACAATCAACATCAGCTTCCAAACAAAGATTTTGTTGTGATTGCAAAGAAAAGCGCGCAAGATTTAAGCAATGAGGAAATTTTTAAGTTGTTTGATAAGCTATGGCAACGCCTGTCTCGCCCTTCACGTGGATAGCCATTGGGCTCGTTTATCTGTATCGCTGGTTTATCAGCCCTTTGATTGGTCCTCGTTGCCGGTTCACACCAACCTGTTCCACTTACGCGCTAGAAGCTTTGAGAGCTCACGGTTTTGTAAAAGGATGTTGGTTATCAGGCAAACGTCTATTAAAATGCCACCCTTTGAATGAAGGGGGGTATGACCCCGTTCCACCAGTCCAAAAACAAGACAGAGATAACTAACGATGGATTCTCAACGTAATATCCTGCTCATCGGTTTGGCCCTGGTTTCTTTTTTGCTGTTTCAACAATGGCAAGTTGCAAAGAATCCAGAACCTCAAGCAGTTGAACAGGCTCAATCAAGCAGCACTCTACCTGCACCATCTTTTGCTGATGAACTTGACCCAGTTCCTGGTCAACAGCAAGCTTCTGCAAAAACTATCACAGTAACGACTGATGTTTTAACTCTGTCGATCGACACCGTTGGTGGCGATGTGGTACATGCCAACCTTAACGAATACTCTGCTGAGTTAGATTCATCAGATTCCTTTGTTCTGCTTAAAGACGCTCAAGGTCACCAATTTATCGCTCAAAGCGGTCTAGTGGGTCCTCAAGGTATCGACTTGAGCAGCACAAATCGCCCTCACTACAACGTAAGTGCAGACAGATTCACAATGGCTGACGGTCAAGATGAACTTCGCGTTCCGATGACATTCACTGCAAACGGCATCGAATACACCAAAACTTACATCTTTAAACGCGGCAGCTACGCGCTTAATGTTGAATACGATGTAGTGAACAACTCAGGCAACAACGCAACATTTGGTATGTACGCTCACCTACGTCAAAACCTAATGGACGATGGTGGTAGCATCACAATGCCTACTTACCGTGGTGGCGCATACTCAACAGAAGATACGCGTTACAAGAAGTACAGCTTTGATGATATGCAGGATCGCAACCTGTCTCTTAACCTAGCCGATGGCCAAGGTTGGGCAGCAATGATTCAGCACTACTTTGCCGCAGCTTGGATCCCACGTAACGAACCAGGTACTAACCTATACACTCGTGTAATTGGCAACCTAGGCGACATCGGCGTTCGTATGCCGAACAAAACTATCGCAACAGGCGATCAAGCTAAGTTTGAAGCAACACTTTGGGTTGGTCCAAAACTGCAAGATGAAATGGCAGAAGTGGCACCTAACCTAGACCTAGTAGTGGACTACGGCTGGTTATGGTTCATTGCGAAGCCTCTTCATATGTTGCTTTCATTCATCCAGAGCTTTGTTGGTAACTGGGGTGTGGCAATCATCTGCCTGACCTTCATCGTTCGTGGTGCAATGTACCCACTAACAAAAGCGCAATACACGTCTATGGCGAAAATGCGTATGCTTCAGCCTAAGCTGCAAGCAATGCGTGAGCGTATCGGTGATGACCGTCAGCGCATGAGCCAAGAAATGATGGAACTGTACAAGAAAGAGAAAGTGAACCCACTAGGTGGTTGTTTACCTCTTATCCTACAGATGCCTATCTTCATCGCGCTTTACTGGGCACTAATGGAATCGGTTGAGCTACGTCACTCTCCATTCTTCGGTTGGATTCATGACCTTTCAGCGCAGGACCCTTACTACATCCTGCCTCTACTGATGGGTGCGTCAATGTTCCTAATCCAGAAGATGAGCCCGACAACGGTAACGGATCCAATGCAGCAGAAGATCATGACCTTTATGCCGGTTATGTTTACCTTCTTCTTCTTGTTCTTCCCATCAGGTCTCGTTCTGTACTGGTTGGTGTCGAACATCGTAACGCTTATCCAGCAAACTCTGATCTACAAAGGATTAGAGAAAAAAGGCTTACACAGCAAGTAACCTTTTAGGAAATGATTGAGAAAGGCGGCCAAAAGGTCGCCTTTTTGTTTTTGGCTGATTACAATTCAGCTAATTAATTGTAATGGCTCCCTAGGTATCTTCCCTATAGCCCAGCTCAAAAGGCAAAATTATGACTACAGATACGATTGTCGCTCAAGCGACCGCGCCTGGTCGTGGCGGTGTCGGTATTATTCGTGTTTCTGGCCCTAAAGCCAACCAAGTGGCGTTAGAAGTCACTGGCAAAACACTAAAGCCCCGCTACGCAGAGTACCTGCCGTTTAAGTCAGAAGATGGCACTGTGCTTGATCAGGGCATCGCACTGTACTTCCCTAACCCACACTCATTTACAGGTGAAGACGTACTTGAGCTGCAAGGCCATGGCGGCCCTGTCGTGATGGATATGCTGATAAAACGCATTCTAGGTATAGATGGTATTCGAGCTGCTCGCCCTGGTGAGTTCTCTGAACGCGCATTTCTGAACGATAAACTCGACCTCGCTCAAGCCGAGGCGATCGCAGACCTCATTGATGCCAGTTCTGAAGAAGCAGCAAAATCGGCACTGCAATCCTTACAGGGCGCATTTTCAGGCCGCATTAATACCTTAGTTGAGTCGCTGATTCATTTGCGTATCTATGTTGAAGCAGCCATCGACTTCCCTGAAGAAGAGATCGACTTTTTGGCCGACGGTAAAGTGGCTGGTGACCTACAAGCCATCATCGACAACCTAGATGCGGTGCGCAAAGAAGCTAACCAAGGCGCTATTATGCGTGAAGGGATGAAAGTCGTGATTGCGGGTCGTCCAAATGCGGGCAAATCAAGCCTGCTGAACGCACTATCGGGTAAAGAGTCTGCAATCGTAACCGACATCGCAGGAACCACGCGTGATGTACTGCGTGAGCACATCCATATTGATGGCATGCCACTACACATCATTGATACAGCAGGTTTGCGTGATGCTTCCGATGAAGTAGAGAAAATCGGTATCGAACGTGCGTGGGATGAAATAGCCCAAGCAGACCGCGTGTTGTTCATGGTAGATGGCACAACAACCGATGCCACCGATCCGAAAGATATCTGGCCAGATTTTGTGGATCGCCTACCAGACAACATTGGCATAACTGTGATCCGTAATAAAGCGGATCAAACGGGTGAAGATATGGGGATCTGCCACGTCAATAACCCTACTCTTATCCGTTTGTCAGCGAAGACTGGTGCAGGGGTTGAAGCTCTGCGCGATCATCTCAAGGAGTGTATGGGCTTCTCTGGCAACAGTGAAGGTGGTTTTATGGCTCGTCGTCGTCATCTCGATGCATTAGAACGTGCCGCACAGCACCTTCAAATAGGCCAGGAGCAGCTTGAAGGCTATATGGCAGGTGAAATATTGGCTGAAGAGCTACGCATCACCCAACAACATCTCAATGAGATTACCGGTGAGTTCAGTTCTGACGACTTACTGGGACGAATCTTCTCTTCATTCTGTATCGGGAAGTAAATAATCGAACGCGCGGTGCTGAGCTTAACTCACACCGCGTTTCTTTTTGTACGGCAAGCCATCCATGAGCTTTAGCCGTCGCATTCAATAAGGAAGAAGTATGATCCACATTATTACAGGCAGCACGTTAGGTGGCGCAGAATACGTAGGGGATCACCTGAGTGATCTACTCAACGAGAATGGATTTGAAACAACGATCCACAACCAGCCTTCCCTCAGTGATATCGAAAATCAAGGTACGTGGTTGGTGATCACCTCTACACATGGAGCTGGTGAGTATCCTGATAATATCCAACCTTTTATCGCAGCATTACAAAATACACCGCCAAAAATGACTGATGTAAAATTTGCGGTGATTGCGATTGGTGACTCTAGCTACGATACGTTCTGTGCCGCTGGTCAACACGCTTATGATTTATTAGAGGATATTGGTGCAACCCCTCTCGCAGATTGCTTTAAAATCGATGTACTGAGCCATGATGTGCCAGAAGACGCCGCAGAAATGTGGTTAAAAGAGAATATCGAACGTTTTTAAACTCACGACTTTCCCTTCAACAGAGTCGAAATTCGGCTCTGTTTTCTCCCATGTGAATAACTCCCACCAAATTATTTTGTTTAACCGCTCAAAAACCAATCAAACAGACTGTGGATAACTACAATAAGATCCAGTGATTTTCCTTTAGTTATCCCAATAACAACTTTGATCAATTTCACCCCCTGTGTATAACCACCACTTTTGATCCCAGGTAATCCTCGATCTGATCCAATCATGATCACAAGATATGATCCAAAGAAGATCCATGATCTTGTTGATCATTTTTAGGTTATCCACAGAAACGGTCGATCCTAATAGTAGATCTAATAAAAGATCATATATATAGATCTTATATATATTTATCTTGAAGCTTAAAACGGATAAAACGAGAAAACGTTTTTCTCTCTGGCATAAAGCAGGTAAAATACGGCTCCTTTATCTGTCCATTAAATCCCTTTGAATACCTGAGGTCAGTTCATGCTTTATCACGAAAACTTTGACGTCATTGTTGTCGGTGGCGGACACGCAGGAACGGAAGCCGCGCTCGCATCTGCACGCACAGGACAAAAAACGCTTCTCCTTACCCATAACATCGATACATTAGGCCAGATGTCTTGTAATCCGGCGATCGGTGGTATTGGTAAAGGTCACTTAGTAAAAGAAGTAGATGCTATGGGCGGTTTGATGGCTGAAGCCATCGACCATGCAGGTATTCAGTTTCGTACACTAAATGCCTCCAAAGGTCCTGCAGTACGAGCAACTCGAGCTCAAGCCGATCGCGCTCTGTACAAAGCGTACGTTCGTAATGCATTAGAAAATGCGCCTAACTTAACGTTGTTCCAGCAATCAGTTGATGATCTGATTGTTGAACAAGATCGCGCAGTTGGTGTGGTAACTCAAATGGGACTTCGCTTCCATGCGAAAGCCGTTGTGCTAACCGTGGGTACCTTCCTTGGTGGTAAGATCCACATAGGTATGGAAAGCTCGTCTGGTGGTCGTGCCGGGGATCCACCATCGATCGCATTAGCGGATCGACTGCGTGAACTGCCGTTCCGTGTGGATCGTTTAAAAACAGGTACTCCACCGCGCATTGATGCTCGTACTGTTGATTTTTCAGTGCTAGAAGCTCAGCACGGTGATAACCCAACGCCTGTATTCTCGTTCATGGGCAAACGTGAACAGCATCCGCGTCAGATTCCATGTTTCATCACCCACACCAATGAACAAACTCACGATGTGATCCGCAGTAACTTGGATCGCAGTCCAATGTACGCAGGTGTGATTGAAGGTATTGGTCCTCGTTACTGTCCGTCTATTGAAGACAAAGTGATGCGTTTCGCTGACAAAAACAGCCACCAAATCTTCATTGAGCCAGAAGGCCTAACCACGCACGAGTTATACCCTAATGGTATCTCGACCAGCTTGCCATTTGATGTGCAAGTACAAATCGTGCGCTCAATGAAAGGGTTTGAAAATGCACACATCGTTCGCCCAGGTTATGCGATTGAATATGATTTCTTCGATCCACGTGATTTGAAGCAAACGTACGAGACGAAGTTCATCCATGGTTTGTTCTTTGCTGGCCAGATTAATGGTACGACTGGCTACGAAGAAGCCGCAGCGCAAGGCTTGATGGCGGGCCTAAACGCAAGCTTGTTTAGCCAAGACAAAGAAGGCTGGAGCCCACGTCGTGACCAAGCTTACATGGGCGTGTTGATTGATGACTTATCGACCATGGGTACCAAAGAGCCGTACCGCATGTTCACTTCTCGTGCGGAATACCGCCTGCTACTTCGTGAAGATAACGCCGATTTACGTTTAACGGAAAAAGCGCGCGAGCTAGGCTTGATTGATGATGTTCGTTGGGCTCGCTTTAACGAGAAAATCAACAATATGGAAACGGAGCGTCAGCGTTTGAAAGCAACGTGGATGAATCCGAAGTCAGAGGGTGTTGATGAGCTGAACAAGCTGCTGAAAACCCCAATGGCCCGTGAAGCGAGTGGTGAGGATCTTCTGCGTCGTCCAGAGATCACTTATTCGCAACTGACGCAACTTGAAGCGTTTGCTCCTGCTCTTGAAGATCAGCAAGCGGCTGAGCAAGTTGAAATTCAAGTGAAATACGATGGTTACATCAAGCGTCAGCAGGAAGAGATCGAAAAATCACTGCGTCACGAAAATACCAAGTTACCTGCTGATTTGGATTACCGCGATGTAAAAGGTTTATCAAACGAAGTCGTTGCTAAACTGAGCGAGGCCAAACCAGAGAGCATCGGTATTGCATCACGCATTTCTGGTATTACGCCTGCTGCAATTTCTATTCTACTTGTTCACTTGAAAAAGCATGGTTTGCTGAAGAAAGGTGAGGAAGAATAATGAGCGCATTGCGAACAAAGCTGGATTCACTGATCGCGAAAACCGATTTGGAAGTGTCAGAACAGCAACGAGAGCAGTTAGTTGGTTATGTCGAACTGCTCGACAAATGGAACAAAGCGTACAATTTAACATCGGTACGTGATCCGCTTGATATGTTAGTGAAACATATTCTTGATAGTATCGTTGTAAGCGCACACCTGTCCGGTGAGCGCTTCATTGATGTTGGTACTGGTCCGGGGTTACCGGGCATCCCTTTGGCAATCATGAACCCTGAGAAAACCTTCTTTTTGCTCGACAGTCTTGGCAAACGCATCCGTTTTATCAAGCAAGTCGTGCACACATTAGGGCTGAAAAACGTGACACCAATTCAAAGTCGCGTCGAAGAATTCCATCCTGAAGAAAAATTTGATGGCGTTTTGAGTCGAGCTTTTGCTTCAATGACAGACATGGTGGAATGGTGCCACCATTTGCCGAAACAAGAGCACGGGGTGTTTCTAGCGCTGAAAGGACAGCACCCTAAAGATGAAATGGATCAGCTTCCTGAATGGTGCAGTGTGACAGAGATCATATCTTTGGCTGTTCCTGAGTTGGAAGGTGATCGTCATCTAGTAATCTTATCGCGCAAGGAAAATTAGCGAGGTAATCGTGGGTAAAATTGTAGCAATAGCCAACCAGAAAGGTGGGGTCGGCAAAACAACAACGTGCATTAACTTAGCGGCTTCGATGGCGGCAACAAAGCGCAAGGTTTTGGTGATCGATCTCGACCCGCAAGGCAATGCTACGATGGCCAGTGGCGTGGATAAGTATATGGTCGACGCCACCGCATACGATCTTTTGGTCGAAGATACACCGTTCGATCAAGTCGTTTGTACCCAAACAACAGGGAAGTATGATTTGATCGCGGCGAACGGAGACGTAACCGCGGCAGAAATCAAATTGATGGAAGTTTTCGCTCGTGAAGTGCGTCTAAAAAATGCATTGTCGTCAGTTCGCGATAACTATGATTTCATCTTTATTGATTGTCCTCCTTCTCTAAACCTTCTTACAATCAATGCGATGGCGGCAGCTGACTCTGTGTTGGTGCCGATGCAATGTGAATACTTTGCGTTAGAAGGTTTAACTGCTCTTATGGATACAATCAGCAAGTTAGCGGCTGTTGTGAATGAAAACCTCAAAATCGAAGGTTTATTGCGTACCATGTACGACCCACGCAACCGCTTATCGAATGAAGTATCCGATCAACTTAAAAAACACTTTGGGAATAAAGTTTACCGTACTGTCATTCCGCGTAATGTTCGTTTGGCTGAAGCGCCAAGTCACGGTAAGCCTGCAATGTACTACGATAAGTACTCCGCAGGTGCCAAAGCGTATCTTGCTCTAGCGGGCGAAATGCTCCGCCGCGAAGAAATCCCAGTTTAACTCTAACCTAAGGAATTCAATCCCATGTCTAAGCGTGGTCTCGGAAAAGGACTGGATGCGTTATTGTCGACCAGTTCGTTTGCTCGTGAAAAACAGCATATTGCATCGCATAGCCAAGAATTATCGGCAGACGGTGAGTTAACCGATTTAGCGATTGGTCAATTGCAGCCGGGCGTATACCAACCGCGTAAAGATATGGCGCCTGAAGCGCTAGAAGAACTAGCGGCTTCGATTCAATCACAAGGCATTATTCAACCAATCGTGGTTCGCCAGGTCGAAAATGGTCAGTTTGAGATCATCGCAGGTGAGCGCCGCTGGCGTGCTGCAAGGCAGGCGGGTTTAAAACGCGTGCCGTGTTTGGTGAAAAAAGTTGAAGATCGTGCCGCCATCGCCATGGCGTTGATTGAAAACATTCAACGTGAAGACTTGAATGTGATTGAGGAAGCCCAAGCGCTTGAGCGTCTACAAGATGAATTCACGCTGACACATCAGCAAGTGGCCGATGTGATTGGTAAATCAAGAACGACGGTCAGTAACCTATTACGTCTGAATCAGTTGGAAGTTGATGTAAAAGGTCTGGTTGCAGATAAAAAATTGGAAATGGGTCATGCTCGAGCTCTGTTAGCGTTAGAAGGCGAACAGCAAGTCGAAGTAGCTCAACAAGTGGCTAAGAAGCAAATGACTGTTCGCCAAACCGAACAGTTAGTAAAAAAGTGCTTAGCCCCACAAAATGAGCAAAAAGGGCAACAAGAGGATACCGAAGCCGAGCAAATGTCGCATAAATTGAGTCAGCTGCTTGATGCAAAAGTTTCTCTTACCCGTTCTGCAAACGGAAAAGCGAAATTGACGATAAGTCTTGATGAGCCTCACAAATTGGACCAACTAATTGCCAAGCTTGAGGCCTAGATGAGATAATTGATTTAGGTCAATTAATCTAATTAATCGAATTTTGTGCGAAAGTTGTCGTTTTGTAAACAAAACTGTAAGTTTTTGATGCAATCGAATTGCTTTACGTTGAACTGAACGTATAATTTTCGCCAATTTCCCAGCACAGAGAGTTAAGTGCGAAGTGGATATTACTAGAGGTACGAATACATGGTAGCTGCGTTAGCTAGACCAGGACGAGAGCTCGCAAGGCAATTGTTAATGATCCAGTCTGGCGCGGTTATTTTTGTGGCAGCAGGAATGGCGGTAGCCATAAATCCTGACTGGGGATTTTCAGCGCTGATTGGCGGAGGCATTTTTGTTGTTGCCAATGCAGTATTCGCGCTGTGTGCTTTCATGTTTAGTGGAGCTCGCGCTGCCAAGCGCATCGCTGCTTCCTTCTATACGGGTGAAGTACTGAAAATTCTCATCACGGTTGCACTGTTCTATGTTGCCTACATGTATATGCAGGTGGAACTTGTTCCCCTCAAACTAACCTATTTGCTGGTACTAGGTATTAATATCTGTGCACCAGTGCTATTCATTAACAACAAAAAATAGGATGAGTTATGGCTGCGCCAGGTGAAGCGCTAACATCGTCCGGTTACATTGCCCACCACCTTTCTAACCTATCGCTATACAAGTTGGGTTTAGTAGGGTCGGAGACAAGTTTCTGGAACGTACATATCGATAGCCTGTTTTTTTCTTGGTTTACTGGTTTAATTTTCCTCGGAATTTTTTACAAAGTAGCAAAGAGAACAACAGCGGGTGTACCGGGTAAGCTTCAGTGTGCTGTAGAAATGATCGTTGAATTTGTCGCCGATAACGTCAAAGACACGTTCCATGGACGCAACCCACTGATCGCGCCTTTAGCACTGACTATCTTTTGTTGGGTATTTTTGATGAACGTGATGGACTTAGTTCCTATCGACTTCTTACCATACCCAGCAGAGCATTGGCTAGGTATCCCTTACCTTAAGGTTGTACCGTCTGCTGATGTGAATATCACCATGGCTATGGCTCTAGGCGTTTTTGCATTGATGATTTACTACAGCATCAAAGTAAAAGGTCTAGGTGGATTCGCAAAAGAACTTGCACTACATCCATTCAATCACCCACTGATGATTCCGTTTAACCTACTAATTGAAGTGGTATCGCTATTAGCGAAACCTCTATCACTTGGTATGCGTCTATTCGGTAACATGTTCGCGGGTGAGGTTGTATTCATTCTTTGTGCGGCAATGCTACCATGGTACTTACAATGGATGGGTTCACTACCGTGGGCAATCTTCCATATCTTGGTTATTACGATTCAAGCCTTCGTATTCATGATGTTGACAATTGTTTACCTGTCAATGGCACACGAAGATCCTGATCATTAATTTTTTTAAAGCTTTTTATTTGGGCACTAAGCCAACAACTATAAATTGGAGATAGTAATGGAAACTTTACTGAGCTTTTCTGCAATCGCCGTAGGTATTATCGTCGGTCTTGCTTCTCTTGGTACAGCGATTGGTTTCGCACTGCTAGGTGGTAAATTCCTAGAAGGTGCTGCACGTCAACCAGAAATGGCTCCTATGCTACAAGTTAAGATGTTCATCATCGCGGGTCTACTTGATGCGGTTCCAATGATCGGTATCGTAATCGCGCTACTATTCACTTTCGCAAACCCATTCGTTGGTCAACTAGGTTAATCACCTTTAACTCGGGACGGGCGATTATCGCTTGTCACTGATTAACACTAAGTCCAAATAGAGGGGTAGCTGTTGTGAACATAAACGCAACTCTGCTAGGTCAAGCAATCTCGTTCGCACTATTTGTGTGGTTCTGCATGAAGTATGTATGGCCACCATTGATGCAAGCGATCGAAGAGCGTCAGAAGAAAATTGCTGATGGTCTTCAAGCAGCAGAACGTGCTGCGAAAGACTTGGATCTAGCACAAGCCAACGCTTCTGATCAATTGAAAGAAGCGAAGCGCACAGCAACTGAGATCATCGAACAAGCGAACAAACGTAAGTCTCAAATTCTTGATGAAGCTCGCGAGGAAGCTCAGGCAGAACGCCAGAAAATCCTAGCGCAAGCAGAAGCAGAACTTGAAGCTGAACGCAATCGTGCACGCGATGAGCTGCGCAAACAAGTTGCTACTCTGGCTGTAGCTGGTGCTGAGAAAATCCTTGAGCGTTCTATCGATAAAGATGCGCAAAAAGATATTCTCGACAACATTACTGCAAAACTTTAAGTCTGGGGGCGCATATGTCTGATTTGACTACTATCGCACGCCCCTATGCTAAAGCAGCCTTCGACTTTGCTTTAGAGAAAGACCAGTTGGACCAATGGGGCCAAATGTTATCTTTTGCTGCTGAAGTGGCCAAAAATGAACAAATGAACGAACTACTAACGGGTTCGGTTTCTGCTGACAAAATGGCAGAAATTTTTGTTGCAGTTTGCGGCGAACAAGTTGATGCGCACGGTCAAAACCTTTTGAAGGTAATGGCTGAGAATGGTCGTTTAGCGGCCCTTCCTGATGTTTGCACGGAGTTTTTTACTCTGAAAAAAGAACATGAGAAAGAAATTGATGTTGAAGTAATTTCAGCAACAGAGCTTTCTGATGAACAACTTGCAAACATTGGCAGCAAACTTGAAAAGCGTCTTGAACGCAAAGTGAAGCTGAATTGCAGTGTAGATGAGACCCTACTTGGTGGGGTTATTATTCGAGCCGGAGACCTAGTCATCGATGACTCAGCGCGTGGTCGTTTGAACCGCCTGAGCGATGCATTGCAGTCTTAATGGGGATTGGAGCATGCAACTTAATTCCACGGAAATTAGCGATCTGATCAAACAACGTATCGAATCTTTCGAAGTTGTTAGTGAAGCTCGCAACGAGGGTACTATCGTATCGGTAAGCGATGGTATCATCCGCATCCACGGCCTAGCGGACGTGATGCAAGGTGAAATGATTGAATTACCGGGTGGCCGTTATGCACTGGCACTTAACCTTGAGCGTGACTCGGTTGGTGCGGTTGTAATGGGCCCATATGCTGACCTTAAGGAAGGCATGAAAGTTACAGGTACTGGCCGCATTCTTGAAGTGCCAGTTGGTCCAGAACTACTAGGCCGCGTAGTAAACACGCTGGGTGAGCCTATCGATGGTAAAGGCCCAATCGAAGCGAAAATGACTTCGCCTGTAGAAGTGATCGCACCAGGTGTAATCGACCGTAAATCGGTAGACCAACCTGTGCAAACTGGTTATAAGTCAGTTGACTCAATGATCCCAATCGGTCGTGGTCAGCGTGAGCTTATCATCGGTGACCGTCAGATTGGTAAAACAGCACTGGCGATCGACGCGATCATCAACCAGAAAGACTCTGGTATTTTCTCTATCTACGTAGCAATCGGTCAGAAAGCATCGACTATCGCTAACGTTGTTCGCAAATTAGAAGAGCACGGCGCACTACAAAATACTATCGTTGTAGTTGCATCAGCTTCTGAATCTGCAGCGCTTCAATACCTAGCGCCTTACGCAGGTTGTGCGATGGGTGAATACTTCCGCGATCGCGGTGAAGACGCACTGATTGTTTACGATGATCTATCTAAGCAAGCGGTAGCTTACCGTCAGATCTCTCTACTACTTAAACGTCCACCAGGCCGTGAGGCATTCCCAGGTGACGTATTCTACTTACACTCGCGTCTACTAGAGCGTGCAGCTCGTGTAAACGAAGAGTACGTAGAGCGTTTCACTAACGGTGAAGTGAAAGGTAAGACTGGTTCTTTGACTGCTCTTCCTATCATCGAAACTCAAGCAGGTGACGTTTCAGCATTCGTACCGACTAACGTAATCTCGATTACCGATGGTCAGATCTTCCTACAAACTGAGCTATTCAACGCTGGTGTTCGTCCTGCTGTTGACCCTGGTATCTCAGTATCTCGTGTAGGTGGTTCAGCTCAGACGAAAATCATCAAGAAACTATCAGGTGGTATCCGTACAGCACTAGCTGCATACCGTGAACTAGCGGCATTTGCTCAGTTCTCTTCTGACCTTGATGACGCAACGAAGAAACAGCTAGACCATGGTCAAAAAGTTACAGAACTAATGAAGCAGAAGCAGTACGCTCCAATGTCTGTATTTGACCAAGCTCTAACTATCTTCGCGGCAGAGCGCGGTTACCTTGATGATGTAGAACTTAACAAAGTTCTAGATTTCGAGGCGGCTCTACTATCGTACGCTCGCGGTCAATACGCTGAACTAGCAGCTGAGATCGACAAGTCTGGCGCTTACAACGATGAAATCGAAGCTCAGTTGAAGAAACTGACTGACGACTTCAAAGCAACCCAAACTTGGTAATTAGGTCGGTGGCAGTTTCTGCCACCAACTAACGGAGAGTAACGATGGCCGGCGCAAAAGAGATACGTAATAAAATCGGTAGTGTTAAAAGCACTCAGAAAATTACGAAAGCGATGGAAATGGTAGCAGCTTCAAAAATGCGTCGTTCTCAAGATGCAATGGAAGCTTCTCGTCCATACGCTGAAACAATGCGTAAAGTGATCGGTCATGTGGCTAACGCAAACCTAGAGTACCGTCATCCGTACCTAGAAGAGCGTGAAGCTAAACGTGTTGGTTACATCATCGTTTCGACAGACCGTGGTCTGTGTGGTGGTTTGAACATTAACGTGTTCAAAAAAGCCGTTACAGACATGCAAGCATGGAGAGAGAAAGGTGCTGAGATTGAGCTAGCCGTTGTTGGCTCAAAAGCAACAGCTTTCTTTAAACATGGTGGCGCAAAAGTTGCGGCACAGGTTTCTGGTCTTGGAGATAATCCAAGCCTACAAGACCTAATCGGCTCTGTTGGCGTAATGCTGAAGAAATACGATGAAGGTGAACTGGACCGTCTATATGTAGTATTCAACAAGTTTGTAAATACTATGGTTCAGCAACCAACGATCGATCAATTGCTACCTTTGCCTAAATCGGACAGCGAAGAGATGCAGCGTGAGCATTCATGGGACTACATCTATGAGCCTGAACCAAAACCTCTACTGGATACGCTATTAGTGCGTTACGTAGAGTCTCAGGTATACCAAGGTGTGGTTGAGAACCTTGCTTGTGAGCAAGCGGCTCGAATGATTGCGATGAAGGCTGCAACGGATAACGCAACCAGTTTGATTGACGATTTGGAACTTGTGTACAACAAAGCCCGTCAGGCTGCGATTACACAAGAACTATCAGAAATCGTTGGTGGTGCAGCTGCGGTTTAAGCTTAGGTAAAACGAAATAGTTTAGAGGATTAACGATGGCTACAGGTAAGATCGTACAGATCATCGGTGCGGTAGTCGACGTAGAGTTCCCACAGAGCAATGTACCTAGTGTATATGACGCTCTAAACGTAACGGACTCAAAAGAGCGTCTAGTTCTTGAAGTTCAACAACAGCTAGGCGGTGGCGTAGTTCGTTGTATCGTAATGGGTAGCTCTGATGGTTTACGTCGTGGAGTTGAAGTGGTTAACACTGGCGCTCCAATTTCAGTACCAGTAGGTACTAAAACTCTAGGTCGTATCATGAACGTCCTAGGTGACGCGATTGACGAGCGTGGTGAAGTGGGTGCGGAAGAGGTTTACTCTATCCACCGTAGTGCACCAAGCTACGAAGAGCAATCAAACGAAATTGCACTTCTAGAAACGGGCGTTAAAGTAATCGACCTAATTTGTCCATTCGCTAAGGGTGGTAAAATCGGTCTATTCGGTGGTGCAGGTGTAGGTAAGACCGTTAACATGATGGAACTTATCAACAACATCGCACTACAGCACTCAGGTCTATCAGTATTCGCTGGTGTTGGTGAGCGTACTCGTGAAGGTAACGATTTCTACTACGAGATGCAGGAAGCGGGCGTTGTAAACGTTGAGAAGCCTGAAGAATCAAAAGTAGCGATGGTTTACGGTCAGATGAACGAGCCACCAGGTAACCGTCTACGTGTTGCACTGACTGGTCTAACAATGGCAGAGCGTTTCCGTGACGAAGGTCGTGACGTACTACTGTTCATTGATAACATCTACCGTTACACACTTGCAGGTACAGAGGTATCAGCACTACTAGGTCGTATGCCTTCTGCGGTAGGTTACCAGCCAACTCTTGCAGAAGAGATGGGTGTACTTCAGGAGCGTATCACGTCAACGAAATCAGGTTCTATCACGTCTGTACAGGCGGTATACGTACCAGCGGATGACTTGACTGACCCGTCTCCAGCAACAACGTTCGCGCACTTGGATGCAACGGTTGTACTTAACCGTAACATCGCTGCAATGGGTCTATACCCTGCGATCGACCCGCTAGATTCAACATCTCGTATGCTTGATCCACTAGTCGTTGGTCAAGATCACTACGAAGTTGCTCGTGGTGTTCAGCAGACTCTTCAGCGCTACAAAGAGCTGAAAGATATCATTGCTATCCTAGGTATGGACGAGCTATCTGAAGAAGATAAGCAAGTTGTATCTCGTGCACGTAAGATTGAGCGTTTCCTAACTCAGCCTTACCACGTAGCAGAAGTATTTACAGGTGACCCTGGTATTTACGTACCTCTAAAAGAGACTCTACGTGGCTTTAAAGGCCTACTAGCTGGTGAATACGACGACATTCCTGAGCAGGCATTTATGTACTGCGGTAGCATCGACGATGCTATTGAGAATGCGAAGAAGCTATAAGGCTAACTAGGAGGCGATATGGCAGCAATAACCTTTCACCTAGACGTAGTAAGCGCTGAGAAGAAAATCTTCTCTGGTCGTGTTGAAACGTTTCAGGTGACCGGTAGCGAAGGTGAACTTGGTATTTTCCATGGTCACACACCGCTGCTGACCGCTATCAAGCCTGGTATGGTGCGTATTGTGAAACAGCACGGCCACGAAGAAATTATTTATGTTTCTGGTGGTATGGTAGAGATTCAGCCTGGTACAGCGACTGTACTAGCTGATACAGCTATCCGTGGTGAAGAGCTAGACGCAGCGAAGGCAGAAGAAGCCAAACGCCGCGCTGAGGAGCAAATCCAGAATCAGCATGGTGACATGGACTTCGCACAAGCGGCCAGTGAACTGGCTAAAGCCATTGCTCAGCTACGAGTTATCGAGCTGACAAAAAAGCGTCGCTAAGCTCAATTAGCAACGTTGCATGAAAAAAGGCGGCCAATTGGTCGCCTTTTTGATTAATTTTAGTTGGAAATTTACATCCCACCATTAACTAATCCTTCCAAGGTGTTTAAAATAACGCCCAATTAAAATAGAACGTCAATAGGTTATTAATGAAATTCAGTGCTGTGATCCTTGCTGCGGGTAAAGGTACCCGTATGTATTCAAACATGCCTAAAGTGCTACACACTTTGGCAGGGAAGCCAATGGCAAAACATGTGATTGATACATGTACAGGTCTTGGCGCACAAAACATCCACTTAGTATATGGTCACGGTGGTGATCAAATGCAGCAAACGCTAGCAGAAGAGCCTGTAAACTGGGTACTGCAAGCGGAGCAACTAGGTACAGGTCATGCGGTTGATCAAGCGTCTCCGAAGTTTGAAGACGATGAAAAAGTACTGGTGCTTTACGGTGATGTTCCACTGATTTCAGCTGAAACGATTGAAAACCTATTAGATGCACAGCCAACAGGCGGTATTGCACTACTAACAGTGATTCTAGATAACCCGACAGGCTATGGTCGTATTATCCGTAAGAATGGTCCTGTTGTGGCGATCGTTGAGCAAAAAGATGCAACAGAAGAACAAAAACAAATTAAAGAGATCAATACTGGCGTGATGGTTGCGACTGGTGGGGATCTTAAGCGTTGGTTGTCTGGCTTAAACAACAACAACGCACAAGGCGAATACTACCTAACTGACGTTATTGCAGCTGCACACGATGAAGGTCGTGCCGTTGAGGCAGTACACCCAGTCAATGCCATTGAGGTGGAAGGGGTCAATGACCGCGCACAGCTTGCTCGTCTAGAGCGTGCTTTCCAGTCAATGCAAGCTCAGAAGCTGCTAGAGCAAGGTGTCATGCTACGCGATCCAGCACGCTTTGATTTGCGTGGTGAGTTACAGTGCGGTATGGACTGTGAAATCGACGTGAATGTTATCATCGAAGGTAAAGTTTCACTGGGTGATAACGTGGTTATCGGTGCGGGTTGTGTACTGAAAGATTGTGAAATCGACGACAACACCATCGTTCGCCCTTACAGTGTGATTGAAGGTGCAACGGTTGGTGAAGAATGTACGGTTGGTCCATTTACTCGCCTTCGTCCTGGTGCTGAAATGCGTAACGATTCCCATGTGGGTAACTTCGTTGAAGTGAAAAATGCGCGCATCGGAGAAGGTTCAAAAGCGAACCACCTAACTTACTTAGGTGATGCAGAGATCGGTCAACGTACTAACATCGGTGCAGGTACTATCACTTGTAACTACGATGGTGCGAACAAGTTTAAAACCATCATCGGTAATGATGTTTTTGTTGGTTCTGATAGCCAACTGGTGGCGCCTGTCACTATCGCTGATGGCGCAACCATCGGTGCTGGCACGACACTAACAAAAGATGTTGAAGAAGGTGAGTTAGTAATTACTCGCGTCAAAGAGCGCAAAATTACTGGCTGGCAGCGTCCTGTAAAACAGAAATAAGCATTACCTACACTCTGTCTCTATATTGTCAAAGCCGCTCAACAAGAGCGGCTTTGTTGTTTCTAGCTAAGGCTTCATCGCTAGTAGCTAGGAATGGCAATACGTTTTTCGAGCCAACGAACGGCTTGAGATACAAATAGGATGAGCAACAAGTACTCCAAAACGAGGAAGGTATAAATTTCTAGGGGTAAGTACTCATTCACCACCAGCTCATTAGTACGGCGAGTGAGATCGCTTAAACCAATCACGCTGACTAAAGAACTCATCTTGAGAATGTAGACAAATTGATTGCCCAGTGGAGGGAGGATTTGTCGAAATGCTTGGGGAAGAATTACCAGGCGCATCTTTTGCCAATAGCTTAAGCCCAAAGATTCAGCCGCTTCATGTTGGCCACGGCTGATAGCTTGTATCCCACCGCGAAACACTTCCGCCATAAACGCACTCTCAGCGATAGTCAGTGCAATAACACCCGCCCAAAAGTGATTGAGTGAGACATCCAATAGTGTAGGCATGCCGTAATACACCCAAAGTAGTAAGACTAAAACTGGCACTGAACGGATCACCTCGACATAAATACGGTTTATCCACTTCAGAGAGGCAGAGTCCGACAGAGCGGGTAACGCAACGATCAGGCCCAAGCTCATCGCAAATAACATACTGAGGAGTGATACCTGAATGGTGTCATTAAACCCAGCGATTAAAAACTTTAGATTGGTGAGCCCTTGATCCGTCGAAGGGTCAAGTACATACCAGCCCCATTGATAATCTGAACAACCAGTGAGTAATAGCAGTGAAAACAGCCATAGAGTTCGAAACGTCACATTTACTCCCTGAATTAACTAAAAAACTTCCTTTGTTACTGCTATGTTATCAGTAGAGCTCTAATAAAGGTTAATTATTAAACCGTATAAGGTCATTATTTTTAAGGGAATAAAAATGAGAAAGATTTTACTAGTGCTAGGAATGTGTTTGCTTGCTGCGACTCAAGTCGCTCACGCTGAAAGCCGTCTTCAATCTATTTTAGACAATGGCGTACTCCGAGTTGGAACGACGGGAGATTGGAATCCGATGACGATGAAAGACCCCGCGACAAACAGTTATCGTGGCTTCGATATCGATGTAACAACAGAACTTGCTAAAGATCTCGGTGTAAAAGTGGAGTATGTTCCCACGGATTGGAAGACGCTAGTTAATGGCATTACCGCCAACAAATACGATATTACTGGCAGCGCATCTCTGAACATGTCGCGCGCGAAAGTAGCTGGATACAGCCAGCCATATTTCTACCTTGCCTTTGTACCTGTGGTGCAAAAGAAAGATCTCGCCAAATTCTCTGATTGGGCGGATTTTAATAAACCAGAAGTAAAAGTCGCGGCGACGTTAGGTACGGTACAAGAAAAAATGGTGAAAGAGTTCTTCCCGTCTGCTCAGCATATTGTTATTGAAGCGCCAGCGCGCGACTTCCAAGAACTACTAGCTCGCAGGGCCGATGTATCGGTGACGTCCAATGTGGAAGCTGCGACGTTGGTGGACAAGTTTAAACAGTTGGCGATAGTGCCAGTGACCGCACCGCGTAAACCAACCCCAATTGCTATGTTGTTGCCGCAAGACGATCAAGTATGGATTAATTACATCAATCACTGGGTTGAGTTGAAAAAGACTCAAGGCTTTTTTAAGCAGACTGCCAAGAAGTGGGGGTTGAAAAGCTTATAAACAGAAAGAGCCGCATTGCGCGGCTCTTTTTATTATCTGAACAATTAAAGTTCGTCTTCACTCACGACTCGGGCGTTGTCAGGAGTCGTAAAGTGCTTGGATAATTCGCGATTCGACAGAATGTATCCCATCCACAGCCCACCCATACAGATGATGATTGCGATGCCAGTAACCATCTGAGCTTGGCTTGCCATTGCGGCTACCAATGCACTTGAGAAGCTACTTACACAGATTTGCAGGCTGTTTTGCAGACCTGCTGCTGTTGCAGGGCTCTGTTGTGCGCTGGCCAGTGCACGGTTTACCACGATTGGGTACAGCGCGCCGTTAGCAACGGCAATCAAACAGAATGGCGCAAGAATAGGCCAAATCGATGACAGCTCCCACTGTGAAGCAATGAAAATCATTAATGCCGCGACACTAAATAGGCCAATCAGTTGGCGCAGAACCTTTTCATCACCAAATTTTCGAACGCCTACTTTACCTAAGTAGCCACCAGCCATAAACGCGATAGTTTGTGGGATAAAGCTCAAACCAATATCTTTTGCTTCGTAGCCCAGTTGCGCCATGATTTCTGGCATCCCAGTTAGGTAAGCAAAGAATGCAGCCGAAGCCGTCGCAAACATAAACACGTTGCCAAGGTACTTTTTAGAACTCAGCAGCGCTTTGATGTCGGCAGACATACTGGTTTGTTTGATTTCTGCTTTCTCGTCTTTTTGGGCCATGGTCGCAAAGACCAAGAAGACACCAACTAGTGTTAGCGTAATAAAGATACTGTGCCAGCCGAAGTTATCTGCCAACACAACCCCTAATTGAGGTGCTAGTGCTGGTGATAGCGCGACGAGTGGCATGATTGTCGCAAAAATTTGTTGGCTACTGCTTGAGTAGCGCTTAATGACCATAGCCTGCCAGATCACGGCTGGTGCACACACACCGATAGCTTGGATAAAGCGCAGTGTGAGTAGTTGCCATACTTGATCACAGAAAGCCAAACCGAATGACGCGATAGTAAATAGCACCAACCCGGCTGCGAGTGTATTACGATGGCCAAATTTATCGGATGCCAATCCCCACATTAGTTGACCAATCGCCATACCAACGAGGAATACCGTTAAAGAGAGCGCAATTTGCTCAGGGCCTGTTGCAAAGTCGATTTCCATCGCTTTGAATGCTGGCAGATACATATCGGTAGCAACGAAGCCAAGCATCGATAATGCTGCCAGATAAATGAGCTGTAGTTTTGAGATTTTCATGATTCAACCAGTCAAATTATTTAATCATTTTTTAATCAACATCAGTTGGCGCCAACCCTGATTTATTTACCTTATTATTCTATTTTTCGATTTTGAGAAAATAAAACGCTAAAATTGTTGGTTATCAATCAAATTTTTTGAAAGGTTAAATCATGTTCTCTAAAGCGTCTTTGGAAATGCTGGATACGGTTGCCCGTTTAGGCAGTTTCACCGCTGCGGCTGAGGTATTGCATAAAGTCCCCTCAGCCATCAGCTATGGAGTAAGGCAGGTCGAGCAAGATTTAGATGTGGTGCTGTTTCGACGTTTACCAAGGAAAGTCGAGCTAACTCCAGCGGGTGAACTTTTTATGGCCGAGGCGCGCTCTTTGCTGCGTCAAATGGAAGAGGTGAAAGCACAAACGCGGCGAGCGGCTCAAGGATGGAAAAGCACGTTAAAGCTGACCTTAGATAACGTGGTGAAGTTAGAAAAACTCAAACCTTTGGTGGAAGATTTCTATCGCGAGTTTGAATTTGCTGAATTGCAGATCAATATGGAGGTCTTCAATGGTTCTTGGGAAGCCATAGCACAAGGTCGAGCCGACATTGTCGTTGGCGCGACATCTGCGGTTCCCGTTGGGGGAGATTTTGAAGTCAAAGATATGGGCGTATTAGATTGGGCATTTGTAATGTCACCCGCTCATCCTTGCGTTCGACAACAAGTGCTTACTGAAGCGTTTGTGAGTCAATTTCCGGCGATCTGTCTTGATGATACTTCGAACGTGCTGCCAAAACGCCATACTGGCCATTATCCGCAACAGCGCCGATTATTATTGCCCAATTGGTATAGTGCGATTGAATGTTTAAAAAATGGGGTGGGCGTGGGTTACATGCCACGTCATATTGCAACACCCTTAATCAATGATGGTGCACTGGTGGAGAAGGTCATGCCGGATGATAAACCGCTCAGTCACTGCTGCTTAGTATGGCGCAAAGATGATAATCATAAATTGATCCAGTGGATGGTGGACTATCTTGGGTCGCCTAATCAGCTACATAAAGATTGGTTACAGTCATAAAAAACACCTCGCTAATGCGAGGTGTTGTGTTGTCTTTGATATATTTGAAATGTGGCGTTTTATGACAAGAAAAACTTATACGATGGGTTGTCTGTCTCGTCTTTGCATTGATAGCCAAGTTCACGTAAATGTGCAGAAAACTGAGCTAAATCGCTTTCATCTAACTCGAAACCACATAAAACACGTCCGTAGTCAGCGCCGTGGTTACGGTAGTTGAACAAGCTGATATTCCAATGAGTACCGAGTGTGCTTAAGAACTTGAGTAGCGCTCCCGGATATTCTGGGAATTCAAAGCTGTAGAGGCGCTCTTTAAGCGGCTTAGACGGCTTACCACCAACCATGTAGCGCACGTGCAGCTTCGCCATTTCATCATCAGACAAATCAACCACTGGGTAGCCACCATCACGTAAGTCGTGAATGATATGTTCTAGCTCTTCCTGACCGCCTTGCAAACGC
The DNA here is from genome assembly GCF_033337405.1 of Vibrio sp. YT-16. NCBI lineage: Bacteria > Pseudomonadati > Pseudomonadota > Gammaproteobacteria > Vibrionales > Vibrionaceae > Vibrio > Vibrio sp. YT-16. The sequence continues at coordinate 31,014 of NZ_JAWOQQ010000018.1, read as the reverse complement.
ACACCGACAAAGATATTTGCCAATGCGTCATCGTTGTAGCGGTAGTTAAACTCCGTTACGGCGCGGCCGCCAATGAGGTTACAGAACTCAAAGAAGGCACCTTGACGCTCAGGAATGGTGACGGCAAGCAAACCTTCACGTTTCTCACCAAGCTCGCAACGCTCAGAAACATAACGTAAGCCATGGAAGTTAGTGTTGGCACCAGACAGCACAGTACCTAAATTCTTACCTTGCAGTTTGTTTTGCTCAGCAAACTTCTTCAAACCCGCCAGAGCAAGCGCGCCAGAAGGCTCTGCAATCGCACGGGTGTCTTCAAAGATGTCTTTTACTGCTGCGCAGATTTCATCGCTAGAGACTGCAATATGGCCATCAATGTACTTTTGGCATAGACGAAACGTCTCTTCACCAATGCGTTTTACTGCAACGCCATCGGCAAACATGCTGACCTGGTCTAATACTACTGGTTCACCTGCATCCAATGCCGCTTTGAGGCATGAAGAATCTTCTGGCTCGACCGCAATCACTTTGATTTCTGGCATTAGCTGCTTCACGAGTACCGCAACACCGGCAGCCAAACCGCCACCACCGACAGGGACGAAGATGTAATCAAGGTGACCATTTTGCTGCAGCATTTCCATGCCTATGGTGCCTTGACCTGCAATCACCAGTGGGTGATCGAAAGGAGGGACAAATGTGTACCCATGCAGATCAGAAAGGCGTTCCGCTTCCGCTTTTGCCTCATCAAAGTTGCTGCCGTGCAGCACTACATTGCCACCGAAGCCACGTACCGCATCGACTTTGATGTCTGGTGTGGTTTTGGGCATCACGATGGTGGTCTTGATGCCTAGCTTAGTACCAGAGAGCGCCATGCCTTGAGCGTGGTTACCTGCCGATGCTGCAATGACACCAGCGGCTTTTTGTGCTTCAGATAAACTCGCCACCATGTTGTATGCACCGCGCAATTTGAACGAGTGTACGGGTTGGCGATCTTCACGCTTGATCTGCACGTTATTCCCGATACGTGCAGATAAACGAGGCATTTCTTGCAGTGGCGTCACTGTTGCTACTTCATAAACAGGTGCGCGAAGGATTTGGCGCAGATAATCTGCACCAGTTTGGTTCACTTGTTTTTCGGGTTGAGCTTCCATCATTGCTAGCCCTCTAGCTTCGACTTGTCTCGTACTGCACCCTTGTCAGCACTGGTTGCCATACTCGCGTACGCTTTGAGTGCAAAGGAAACTTCACGTTGGCGGTCAACTGGTTTCCAGCCTAGTTCGTCTTGTTTTGCACGGCGCTCAGCAAGTTCTTGTTCAGACACTTGGAGTGAAATTGAACGGTTTGGAATATCAATTGCGATCATATCGCCTTCTTTTACCAGGCCAATTGCACCGCCGTTTGCTGCTTCAGGAGAGGCGTGACCGATAGAAAGACCTGATGTGCCGCCAGAGAAACGGCCGTCAGTCAGAAGTGCACACTCTTTGCCAAGGCCCATCGATTTTAGATAAGTGGTTGGGTAAAGCATTTCTTGCATGCCCGGACCACCTTTAGGGCCTTCGTAACGGATAACAACCACGTCGCCTGCTTTTACTTTGCCACCCAAGATGCCTTCTACGGCGTCTTCTTGGCTTTCGAAAACTACGGCTGGGCCAGTGAATTTATGAATGCTCTCATCCACACCAGCAGTCTTAACGATACAACCATCTAATGCGATGTTGCCTGATAGAACGGCTAGGCCACCTTCTTGGCTAAAGGCATGATCGATAGTACGAATACAACCTTCCGCACGGTCGTCATCAAGGCGATCCCAGCGACAATCTTGTGAGAATGCTTGTGTAGTACGAATACCTGCAGGACCTGCGCGGTAGAACTTAAGTACTTCTTCGTCTTCAGTTTGGATGATGTCGTATTTTGCGAGCTGCTCTTTCATGGAAAGACCAAGTACGGTGCGCGCATCATTGTGTAGAAGACCTGCACGATCTAACTCACCAAGAATTGCCATGACGCCACCTGCGCGGTGTACGTCTTCCATGTGATATTTCTGGGTAGATGGTGCCACTTTACACAGGTGCGGTACTTGGCGAGACAGGCGATCGATATCTTCCATATCAAAATCAACTTCGCCTTCTTGCGCTGCTGCCAATAAGTGCAAAATCGTATTGGTTGAGCCACCCATTGCGATGTCCAGTGCCATCGCATTTTCAAAGGCATCAAAGGTTGCGATGTTGCGTGGCAATGCGGATTCGTCATCTTGCTCGTAGTAACGACGAGTCAGTTCAACAATGCGTCGACCCGCGTTAAGGAATAGCTGTTCACGGTCTGCGTGAGTCGCCAACATAGAACCGTTGCCCGGCTGAGAAAGACCGAGTGCTTCAGTTAAACAGTTCATCGAGTTTGCGGTAAACATGCCTGAACACGATCCACACGTTGGACATGCGCTGCGTTCGATCTGCTCGCTTTGCTCATCAGACACTTTTGGATCCGCGCCTTGGATCATCGCATCTACAAGGTCTAGTTTGATGATCTGATCAGAAAGCTTGGTTTTACCCGCTTCCATTGGACCACCAGAAACAAAGATAACCGGGATGTTGAGACGCATAGATGCCATCAACATTCCCGGAGTGATTTTGTCGCAGTTAGAGATACATACCATGGCATCGGCACAGTGCGCGTTGACCATGTACTCCACAGAGTCTGCGATCAGTTCGCGTGAAGGCAGTGAGTACAGCATGCCGCCGTGACCCATTGCGATACCATCATCAACCGCGATGGTGTTGAATTCTTTTGCGATGCCGCCGGCTTTTTCGATTTCACGCGCTACAAGCTGGCCCATGTCTTTCAGGTGTACGTGACCCGGAACAAATTGAGTAAACGAGTTTACAACGGCGATGATTGGTTTACCGAAGTCTTCTTCTTTCACACCCGTTGCACGCCACAGTGCTCGTGCACCCGCCATGTTACGACCATGTGTGGTGGTAGCTGATCTATATTTTGGCATTTCCTAATCCTTCTTACTTCTGTTCTGGGTACACATAGTCTAACCAGCCCCACTTATCTTCCGTGGTGCCGTCAAATAGGCCAAAGTAGGCTGCTTGTAGTTCTTTAGTGATTGGGCCGCGTTTACCTGTACCTACTTCAATTTTGTCGATGGTTGCCACTGGTACAATCTCAGCCGCAGTACCTGTCATGAAGACTTCATCGGCAAGGTAAAGGGCTTCACGAGCAATGTTCGCCTCACGTACTTTGTAGCCTTTATCGCGTGCAATTGTCATGATCGAGTCACGAGTGATGCCCGGTAGAATCGCGCTAGTTGCTGGTGGTGTAGTGATTACGCCATCTTTGATAACGAAGATGTTTTCACCAGCCCCTTCCGATAGGTAACCATCTACGCTTAGCGCAATACCTTCGTCGTAACCGTGACGACGCGCTTCACCACCAACCAGTAGTGAAGATAGGTAGTTACCGCCTGCTTTAGCCGCAGTTGGGATGGTGTTTGGCGCAGCGCGATTCCAGCTTGAAATCATCGCATCGACACCTTTTTCTAGCGCTTCTTCGCCTAAGTAAGAGCCCCAAGGAAATGCTGCAATGATTAGATCCATCTCAGTGCCAACTGGTGGACATACGCCTAAGCCAACATTCCCGACAAAACCCAATGGACGAATGTAAGCGCTGTCGAGTTTGTTTTGGCGCAGTGTTTCGCGGGTCGCTTCCATGATTTCTTCTACAGAGAAAGGGATCGGAAAGCGGTAAATCTTGGCAGAATCTTTTAGACGTTGTGCATGCTCACGGTGACGGAAGACAATTGGGCCTTTTGGTGTGTTGTAACAGCGCACGCCTTCAAACACGGATGTACCATAGTGCATTGCGTGAGTCAGAACGTGAACGTTCGCCTCTGCCCATGGAACCATCTCACCATTAAACCAAATGAAATCTGCAGTTTTCGTTGCCATTTGTTGCCTTCCTTATGCACTTACGTGTTGTTGTAAGTTGTGATTTGGCAGTTCATCGTTGCGGATTTTTAGCACCTCAACCTTACGAACGTCCCACAACTTCTCTATTTGATTGATCAAAAACGAGATTGGTCGATCGCTGTCGACGATGATCTCGACGCTGGCTACTTTGCTTTCGTGGTTTTGCGTAGCAGCGACTTGTTTGATCACGAAACCTCGGTGACGAATCACACGTAGAACGCGCTCCAACAGTACCGGTTTGTCATCGGCTTTGATGTCGAGTAAATATCTGTCCATGCGATTGTCTCCTATGTATTTTCCAACATATCACTGTTTGATGCGCCAGGTGGCACCAATGGCCACACGTTTTCTTCTTCATCAATCAAAACGTGAAGCATGTAAGAAGTTTCACTCGCTAGCATCTCTTTGAGAGCAGGTTCGACTTCTTCTTTCTTGGTGATGGTTTTGCCCGGGATATCGAATGCTTTTGCTAACATCACGAAATCTGGGTTGTCATCAAGAATGGTTTCACTGTGGCGACCGTCAAAGAACAATGACTGCCATTGGCGAACCATGCCAAGACGTTGGTTATTAAGAAGGACAATCTTCACTGGAATCTGCCGACGCTTCAGCGTGCCCAATTCCTGAACGTTCATCATAAATGAACCGTCACCTGTAATAAGGATAGACTGATCATCAGGACGTGCGACTGCAGCGCCCATCGCTGCTGGCAAGCCAAAGCCCATGGTGCCAAGGCCAGCAGAAGTGATAAAATTTTGTGGTTCGCGTGGCTGGATATGTTGCGCTGCCCACATCTGATGCTGACCGACGTCGGTCGAGACGATTGAGCTATCTGGCATCATGTCAGACAGTTGTTTAAGCAATAGCGGTGCGTAGATTAACTCGCCTGGGTGGTCGTAACGCCACTTAAAGCCGCTGCGCAGACTTTCACTGTGATGAACCCACGGTGAGATATCTTGAGTCAGCTCTAGCTGAGGAAGAATGGTGTTGATGTCGCCACGTAATGGTGCGTTGGCGTGGCGCAGTTTATGAATCTCCGCAGCATCAATGTCGATGTGAATCACTTTCGCATTTGGTGCAAACGTATCGAGCTTACCCGTCACACGGTCATCAAAACGCGCGCCAACCACGATCAATAGATCGGCTTCTTGAACCACTAGGTTGGCGGCTTTGGTGCCATGCATACCCAACATACCAAGATAGTGGGGATCATGGCGTTCAATGGTACCGAGGCCTTTTAATGTGCTAACTGCAGGCATTGGGTTTAAGCGAAGAAATTCGCGTACTGCATCGGTTGCTTTCGCAAGTTGCACGCCACCACCAACATACAACACTGGGCGAGTAGATGCTGCCAGCACATCTTGCGCACGTTTGATATCTTCAGCGCTGACATCTTCGATTGCTGGTGCTATGTATGGAGGAAGAAGGTCTGTAGGTGCTTGAGCGAGTTGAACGTCTTTGGCGATATCGACAATGACAGGACCCGGACGACCGGTTTTTGCGACCTCAAAGGCTTCGGCAAGTGTCGGAGCTAGATCTTCAATTTCGGTCACGAGATAGCTGTGCTTAGTACAGGCTAGGGACATTCCGATCACATCCATTTCTTGGAATGCATCGGTACCGATATGAGAGCTAGCAACCTGGCCTGTGATGGCAACTAGAGGTACGGAGTCAAGGAAAGCGTCGGCAAGGCCGGTAACAAGGTTAGTGGCTCCTGGGCCAGAAGTTGCCATGCACACAGCAACGTCTTGAGTGGAACGAGCCATCCCGATAGCTGCCATAGCGGCCCCTTGCTCGTGACGGCATAGGATGTGTTCCACCCCACCGTCATACAAAGCATCATAGATTGGCATGATGGCCCCGCCGGGGTAGCCAAAAACGGTTTCGATGCCTTGCTGTCTTAAAGCGGCTACGACAAGTTGTGCACCAGTCATCGTAAACCTCCTTTGCTACGTTGTGGCTCGTAGCGATTGCCATATTTATTGCACTTCATGTGCACTCCCATTCTTCCCGTTAAACTGTCCGAGGGTTAGACAGATGACAACTTGTAGTTGTAAAAAAACCCCCGGACTTTTCAGTGCGGGGGTTTTTTGTAATTTGTGGTTACCTTTCGCCCACAATACCCCGCGCGGTGCCAATAATGACCACGATAATCAGGGCTAGCAGTGCGTTGATATGAGCGAAAAGGTTCATCTGTCTGTCGTTCTTTTTTCGTTAAAAAATGTTGTGTAATGTTCTACGAAATTGTTTGCGTCATTAGTGGTATCACACAATTCCGCTGCATGACAAGCAAAAAGTCATTCTTTTTTCACATTAACTCTCAATTGGGACGCGGTATATAACATAACCAACTAGATAAAACATTTGTTTACAGAGTGTTCAAAAAAATTGAGGAACGTATGGGGCTGGCAATCATTCATAGTCGAGCAAGCGTCGGGGTGCAAGCGCCATCGGTTAGTGTAGAAGTTCATATCAGCAACGGCATGCCAGGGTTTACCTTAGTAGGCTTGCCAGAGACAACTGTAAAAGAGTCCAAAGATCGCGTACGCAGTGCGATCATTAATTCTAACTTTCAATTTCCTGCTAAGCGGATCACCGTGAACTTGGCTCCGGCAGATCTACCCAAGGAGGGAGGACGTTTTGATCTTCCTATTGCATTGGGAATTTTGGCCGCTTCGGAGCAAATCGCGACAGATAAGCTCAAAAACTACGAATTTGTTGGTGAGTTAGCGCTATCTGGTGGTCTAAGACCTGTAAAAGGTGTGCTGCCTGCTGCGCTGGAAGCCAGTAAGATTCAACGTCATTTGGTCGTCCCACATGTGAATGGCGATCAGGCGGCGCTGGTGGGGAAGGAACAACATAAATCGGCCCAATCATTACTGGAAGTATGTGCCGAGCTTTGTGGTCAACATCGACTGAATCTTTTTCAAACGCCTAAGCGAAAAACGATCGAAAAACATGGTCGAGACTTACAAGATATTATTGGCCAACAACAAGGTAAGCGAGCACTGGAGATTGCTGCCGCTGGAAACCACAACTTACTTTTCCTTGGCCCGCCAGGTACTGGAAAAACGATGTTGGCTTCGCGTTTGTGTGACTTATTACCGGAAATGAGTGACGAAGAAGCAATGGAAACCGCTTCGGTGGCATCGTTGACTCAGAGTGAAATTAATGAGCATAACTGGAAGTCGCGTCCGTTTCGTTCTCCGCATCATTCAAGTTCAATGGCGGCATTAGTCGGCGGTGGCTCGGTACCCAGACCAGGGGAGATCTCTTTAGCCCACAACGGGTTATTGTTTCTCGATGAAATGCCCGAATTTGATCGTAAAGTTCTGGACTCGTTACGCGAACCGCTCGAATCTGGCGAGATCATTATCTCTCGAGCGCAAGGTAAAACACGCTTTCCGGCTCGCTTCCAATTAGTTGGAGCCTTGAACCCAAGCCCGACAGGATATTACGAAGGCAATCAAGCGCGCACCAATCCACAAGCTATTTTGCGCTACCTTGGTCGATTATCTGGACCACTGTTAGATCGCTTTGATATGTCTTTAGAAATCCCAGCTTTGCCCAAAGGGACATTAGCAGAAGGTGGTGATCGCGGTGAGCCGACTGCTATCGTAAAAGCGCGTGTGAGCCATGCGCGTAACAATATGCTAAACCGCAGTGGTAAGGTCAATGCACTGCTAGGTAGTCGAGAAATTGAGGCGTTTTGTCCCTTGCATAAGAGTGATGCTGAGTTTCTTGAAACCGCTTTGCATCGTTTAGGGCTCTCGATTCGTGCGTATCATCGTATTATCAAAGTGGCGCGAACAATCGCCGATCTGGATGGGGCGGAGCAAATTGAACGAACGCACTTGGCTGAGGCACTTGGGTATCGAGCGATGGACCGTTTACTGAAACAGCTTACGGCGCAAGCGGTATAGACAGCAAAGTGTCATCGCAACAAGTGTTGTAAGCACCTTGTTGCGATGAAGGACGTTAGAAGGTGTAGTTGAGACCAAGCGACAATAGGTACTCTTTCTCCTCATAAAACGTGATATTCGAGTCAGTTTGGCTATAGCCGGCTAAAGAAATGAACGACCAGTCTTGCCAGTCAAATACGTTTTGATATTCGTAGGCCGCAAATAGGCTGATGGTGTCGTCATTTCGTGTTTTAGCAAAAGTTTGGCTAGCTGCTTGATAGTCTTTCCATGCATAACCCGCGGTGAGGGCCAATCGATGGCGGTTGATAAATTTAAACCAGCTGATGTCAAACCCGTACGAATCAAATGATTCCGCCTTACCGTCGGCATCTTGATTGATGTAGGTGAAAGCGGGTTGCAACATAGACGTTTGGTTGAGTGGAATGCGATAGTCGCCTTTGACATAGTAAAGGTTAGCATCGCGAGCAAGTGAGCGGTCTGTCACTTCCTCCTGCTCGATGTCTTTATCAGCATAAGCAAGATCAAGGTTGAAGTTCTTATCAATTAACCCTTTGATCTGAAAGCGATACGCATTGCCGTCAACATCCGTCTCTTTACGTGCGGTTCCTACTTGATAAGGGTTGCGCCAAGTTTCGCCTTTGAGTACCGTCGGCAGATAGGAAACATCGAGCACGGTGCCAGATTGTAGCTCGTGTTGATAGCCCAACTGAAAAGCGAGTGTACCTACCGCGACATCTGAGCGTGTGGTACCGGCGTAAACTTGGTGGTTGAGTCGGCTACCAAAGGTGTATGTCACACTCCCTAGCGGTGCAGCGATAACGGAACTGTCACTATCGGCACGCTTATCGAGAGAATCGATGGTGTTACTATTTTCTGTATTGAAATTGGATTCTGATGATATGAATCCGGCATTCAGCGAAATTTCACCGCCAAAACCTGCGGTTTCAGCGAGTTGAGCCTGAGCAGAACTGACGACAAAGGCCAAAGGCAAGAGAAGTAGCCTTGGTTTCATTCGTTATCTCCTTGTTGTCGAATGAGTGGTGCACATATTGGTTGCGGTAACAAATCTGACCATTTCCACGCATGTTCCAATGTGGCAAAGGCGCAGTATAATTACACGCTGTTTTATTCTTCACACATTATCACTGTTGTTTGACTATCATGTTGGCATATTTGTTATTTTTTTTTAACGCTTCTTTTGTGATTCTCAATTCTGCGGTTTGTTCACTCGCAATTTGTGTTATCGCTGTATTTAAAATATTGCTTCCTGGCGTAAAGCTAAAAGCGCTAGCGACCGTTTGTGCCAATAAGGTGATGTGGTTATGGGCTACCGTTAATGCGTGCATTCTGGCGGTATCTAACCGTGTTGAGTGGGATGTTCAGGGCGGTGAAGCGCTTAAAAAAGACGGGTGGTATCTGCTGATCAGTAATCATCTCAGTTGGACAGATATTGTTGTGCTTTGCTGCGTGTTTAAAGACCGTATTCCCATGCCGAAGTTTTTCCTCAAGCAACAACTGCTGTATGTGCCTTTCATCGGGATGGCGTGTTGGGCGCTCGATATGCCATTTATGCGTCGCTATTCGCGAGAGTATCTGATCCGCAATCCTCATAAGCGAGGTCAAGATTTAGAGACGACACGTCGCTCGTGCGCTAAATTCAAACACACTCCAACCACAGTGGTTAACTATGTCGAAGGAACCCGATTTACCGAAGAAAAGCAGCGTAAGAGTAAAGCAAACTATCAATATTTGCTGCAACCAAAATCGGGCGGGATTGCGTACACGTTAGCGGCGATGGGGGAACAGTTCGAGAGCATTATCGACGTTACGTTGGCGTACCCAGAAAATACGCATAAACCGTTCAAGGATTTATTGATGGGCCGCATGAGCAAGGTGGTTGTGCGTGTAAATGTGTTACCCGTTGATGAACGAGTGCTCGGTGATTACTTCAACGATAAGCCCTATAAGCGGCAATTTCAGCAATGGCTGAGTGATGTGTGGCAAGAAAAAGATCGGTTACTACAAGAGATTTACAAGTAAACAAAAGGGGAGCGACGTGCTCCCCTTTTGATTGATATCGATGTGCTTATTTTAGTGTCAGCAAGTAGTTCACCAGAGAGAAGTACTCATCCATCGTTTTGATGCTTTGTGCTTGAACTAGGTATTTGTTGTTAACGATAACCGCAGGAACGCCGGTTAGACCGCTGTTTTCAAATTGCTTGTCCATACGGCGAACCATTGAATCAACCGCGAAGCCTTTGAATGCAGAATCGAATTTTTTCGCATCTACACCTTCATCAAGGAAGATTTGACGAAGTTCTTCATCATTACGTGGTGCTTTCTTTAGATTGTGGATGCGGTTAAACATCACTGGCACCATTTTGTCTTCCACTTTTAGTGCAACCATCGTTGCGTAGGCTTTGCTCATTGATGGGCCCATGTTGCCACCCATGAAAGAAACGTGGTTTTTTAATAGCTTAGTACCTTCTGGCAACTGCTTTTTCAGTTGCTGGATAACCGGTTCAAAGCTATTACAGTGCGGGCAGTAGAAAGAGAAAAACTCCGTCACAAGAGGTTTTTTTGATGCCTCAAGATCCAATACTTTGTAATGTTCACCTTCTTTGAATTGCGCTGCATGTGCCGACAGGCTTAACATCAGCATAGAAAACAGTGCGAACAGTTTTTTCATCGAAATATCTCCATTTTTGAATTTTTGGCCTGACTTACCATTGAGGCATTAAAGACAGCGGTGCTTCTTCTAAAGCGGCGATCTGCTCTTTAAATGCAAGGACCTGACCTTCCCAGTATTTTGGCTCATTAAACCATGGAAAAGCGAGAGGAAATGCAGGGTCATGCCAACGTTTTGCTAGCCATGCCATATAGTGCACCATTCGTAGACCGCGAAGTGGCTCGATTAGTTTCAATTCTGCAGGATTAAAGTCGCAAAACTCTTGGTAAGCCTCTAAAACAATATCCAACTGCATCAGTTTGTCTTGGCGTTCACCGTTCAATAGCATCCATAAGTCTTGTACTGCAGGGCCGTTACGAGCGTCATCCAAATCAACAAACATAGGGCCATCTCGCCACAAAATATTGCCTGGGTGGCAATCGCCATGCAAACGAATTATATTGAAGCCTTCTTGCCAGTGGCTTTCAATTGATTTGATCAGCATATCCAAGTCATTGAAGAAGCTGTTCTCCAAGTGCATTGGAATCATATTGGCGTTTTGCAGAATCTCTCTTGGTTGATACAGGTATTCTTGTAAGCCAATAGTAGGACGATGTTGGAAGGCTTGGCGGCTGCCGACTTTATGGATTCGGCCAAGGAAACGCCCTACACCTTCGAGCTGATCTAAATTGTCAACCTCGTATTGGCGACCACCCACGCTATCAAACAGCGCAAAAGCATAGCCTTGATAGTGATGCAGGGTTTCACCGTTGATGCGCACAGGTGGTGCGACGGGGATCTCATTGCCAATCAGCTCTAAAGTAAAGTCGTGTTCCTCTTGGATCTGTTCATTGCTCCAACGTTCAGGACGGTAAAACTTGACGACATAACGACGACGCTCTTCGTCAGTGAATTGATAAACACGGTTTTCGTAGCTATTGAGGGGAAGAAAGCCTGATTCTGCGCGAACGCCGATGCTTTCTAACGCGTACCACATAAAGTCTGGGGTAAGGGCGTCAAAGTTAAACATACTTTGGGACATATAAACAAAAAGGCTCATTACTGAGCCTTTTTCCGTTAGTCACTGAAGTAGCGCTATAGTTTTTTAATAAAACGGCTTTCTACTTCAATAGTGAATTCGTTGCTCTTATCGGTGAGTATAAACTGAATTGTCGTAATCGCAGAGTTTAGCTTGTCAGGATCGGCACCAAGACTCATTGGCAGGTTTAATACCTCACCTGGCTGGACCTGAATTGTCTGCTTACCATACCAGCTTACATCGGATAGCCCTTCAACATCCAACGAGTACTCTTGCACTTGCTGAGTTTTGTTGATCACTTTGAGGGTGTAGGTGTTTTCTACTTCTCCCGAGCTATTAACGCGGAACAGTTGGTTACGGTCGCGAATAACACTCATGCCGGCTGGGTCTACCGCTGCAATTTGGGCAAAGAAAAGACCGACCATGACGAGTAGTACGGCACCATAGCCTAGCAGCTTCGGACGCATGACTTTGGTACTCTTACCCGATAAGCGATGCTCGGTGGTGTAACTAATTAGGCCTTTCTCGTAGCCCATGCGATCCATGGTGTTGTCACACGCATCAATACAGGCGCCACAGTTGATACATTCATACTGCAAGCCGTCACGAATATCGATACCTGTTGGGCACACCTGCACACACAAATCACAATCAATACAATCACCCAAACCAAGTTGCTTTGGATCGGCTTTACGCGGACGTGGGCCACGTTTTTCCCCACGTTTTGCATCGTAGCCAACGATGAATGTGTCTTTATCAAACATGGCAGACTGGAAGCGCGCGTAAGGACACATGTGAATACACATGATGGAACGCATCCAACCAGCATTACCATAAGTACAAATGGCAAAGAACATTACCCAAAAGACGGGCCAGAAGTTGGCGTTAAAGGTGAAAAAGTCGATAACCAATTGCTTCATTGGCACGAAGTAGCCAACAAAAGTAAAACCAGTGGCGAGTGCAATGGCAAACCAAGCTATATGTTTGACGGTTTTACGCATCGCTAAATTCGCTGTCAGCTTATTGGAGTCTTGTTTACGGCGTTTATTGGCACTACCTTCGAGCTTCTCTTCAAACCAGATATACATGAAGGTCCAGACGGTTTGTGGGCAGAGATAGCCACACCAAACCCGACCTAAGAAGGTGGTAATAAAGAACAACCCAAACGCCGCGATCACAAACAGCAAGGCGAGTAGGGTAAGATCTTGTGGGTACAGTGTGGTACCGAAAAAGTTGAACTGCTGGTTGCCAATATCAAGCAAGATCGCTTGACGTTCACCGTAAGGAATCCACGGTATCAAAGCGAAGAGAAGTAGTAAGAACCAACCACCGTAACGACGTAGTTTCTGGTAAGTTCCTTTACTTTCGCGTACATAGATGCGATTACTTGGGTTAAACCGATCCCCATTTCCTTTGTGGGTTTTGGGATTATAGGTTTTAGGAGTCACATCTTTGATATCGATCTTGTCCTGACTCATGCACTCATCCTTCTTAGGCTTTTATAATGTACGGCGTCATTTCTATTGATGTCGCTCGATGACATTGCTGCTCGTTCTGTCATAAAGATGACCGAACATAATTATTTTAGTAAATACTGATGAACGGCGATTATACAATCAATAACAATTCCGTTTCTTTAACGCAGTCAATGTTTAACAACAAAAATCAGTACAGTTAACCTGATAATTGGCTGAACAGTTATAACCAATTGTGGGACTAAAAACTTTGGTTATAAAAAAGCGACTCACAGAGAGAGTCGCTTAAAGAATACTGGCTGTTGAGCTGGTTATTTGATGATGCCACGAGCGCGTAGGATCGCCGTTTTAAAATCGTCCTCTTGGTCTTTTTTGAGTCCAGGGATCATTTCATCTTTGCTGCTATTACGCATTTTAAGGTGGTAGATCAGTACATCGTCGGTCAGATCTTCTAGCTTTCCTTCATAGCCTGCTTCTTTTGCCAGCTTAACGATGAACTGCAATAGGTTCAGCTCTTGCTCTTTATGCCATTCAGGCTCTAGTAGCTCAAGCAGCTCTTCAATGCGATGACACTTCATTTCTTTCTCCACAGAATTTATAGGTGTAATTAGCAGTAAAGGTACCAAATTGCTTTGCGAAGACCAAATAGGAAAAACGATCTCTTTCACTGTAGTTTGTTCTAAGTCTTTGAAGCTTTATGAGTCGCGTGCAAAGAAAAAAGCGCAGCTGGCGCCGCGCTTTTGATTAAGCTGCTTTGATAACTTTGGCCGGAACACTCGACATCATTGCTGTCTTCTCAACCAATGTCATTGCTGGCGCAACTTGCTTTGCCTTTGGTGCAGTAGTAAAGCCACTGCGGCGGCGCATTGCACTAGTATTAGTGTGTGCGAACCTGACTGTTGTTGGGCGCATTAATTTACCTAACTGTCAGGCATATCCATTGCCGATGTAATGGCCTGAATCATTATGAGCTAGGCTCCAACAAGATTGAAGAATCACTCTTCTGGCTCTCGCCAATCCAGTTAATGAGTCAGGAATACCGATATGCATGCATATCAAGTGTAAGATTAGCATCCTTGTAATAATTGGTCGATAGTTGAGCAATTGAATTGTTTAGATTTTGTCATTTTGTCGCGATGTTCGAGGCAATTTTTGTTTGATCCCACGATCAGCAGTAGTAGTATGAGATCTCGATGAAGGAGGTGCCTATGTCATTTTTGAAGAAGACACTTGCCAGTTTTGGGATTGGGAGCGCGAAGGTAGACTCAATCTTAAACCAAGACGTGCTATACCCAGGTCAAAGTGTGGATGTGTCGATCCATGTATATGGTGGTGCGACTGAACAAGCGATCGACAACATTGATTTAAAACTCTGTTGCCGCTACATCGCAGAAGCCCCTGATGACCGTGGTGCGCGAGAAGGACACAGCATGCGCCGAGTACCTCAAACTCATGTGCTTGCTAAGTGGAGTCTCCCTTACGCATTTACCATCCATTCCGGCGAAGAGCGTACCTTCGATGTTAAGCTCGATGTGCCTTGGAACACGCCTGTCACCATTGGTGATGCCAAAGTATGGTTAGAAACTGGCTTAGACGTTGCCGCTGCTTTGGATCCGACTGATAAAGACATCCTCACCGTTCGACCTGATCCACTGATGGATGCGGTACTATCTGCATTTGAAGCGCAAGGTTTACGAATTCGCCAGGTGGAATGCGAGGAAGTGAAAGGATTCGATCTACCATTTGTGCAAGAGTTTGAACTGGTGCCAACCGACGGACCTTACCACGGCGTGTGGCGCGAATTAGAATTTGTTGCCCACCGCAGTGAGCAAGAGCTCAAGTTGTGGTTTGAAGTTGACCGCACACGCAAGGGGCAAGGTGGCATGCTCGCGAGCTTACTGAGTAGTGGCAAACTCAAGCGAGAGCTGACCATTCCTGCCACGACTAAGCCAGATCAAGTTGGCGAACTGGTACTCAATTATCTCGATCAAACTACTGCCGTTCATGAGTCTTAATTTAAGCTTACACGTGTAAGCCTAATGTGCCATACTAGAGCAAATTTCAAACTCTAGTATAGGCGCATTGATGTCCGAGCTGCAGAAACCTCAATACAGTCAACGTGAAGAACTGGCCAATACCATCACCCACGGTATAGGGATGATTTTTGGTATTGTTGGCTTGATACTGCTGTTAGTTAAAGCCATAGACCATCAAGCTGACACTTTAACGCTTACCAGTATGGCGATTTATGGTGCGAGTATTATCGTGCTATTTTTGGCCTCGACGCTCTATCATGCGATCCCTCATCCCAAAGCGAAACGTTGGCTAAAAACCTTCGACCACTGTGCTATTTATCTTTTGATAGCAGGCAGCTATACCCCTTTCTTGTTAGTCAGCTTAAGAACACCTCTAGCATTTGGGTTGATGATCGTTATTTGGAGCATTGCGTTGATCGGCATCATCATGAAAGTTGCGTTCGTCTATCGATTTAAAAAGCTTTCTTTGATGACGTATTTGGTGATGGGATGGTTATCGTTGATTGTGATTTATCAGTTGGCGATCAACTTGGATGTCGGCGGACTTACACTGCTTGCTGCTGGTGGAGTTGTGTATTCACTGGGCGTGATTTTCTACGTTGCGAAGCGCATTCCCTTTAACCATGCGATTTGGCACGGCTTTGTTTTGGCTGGCTGCGTGTGCCATTTCTTTGCTATTTATTACTTTGTTGAGCCTATCTAGCCGATAGGCTCAACAAAGAATATTAAACACGTATTAGCGAGTTTTTACCTCTAGCACTTTGGCAGAAAACTGGTATTGCTGTGATTGCGGTACAGCCAATTTAATGCTCTTACCTTGTTCCGCTTGCTGTGGTCGCAGGTAGGTATCCGCCATGCGCTTGATGGATTGCCAAACCGTCACGTTTTCTTTTGCCAGTTGCTGACCAGACATATCAAACACTTGCACCTCAACTTCCACTTGAATGACAGATTGAGAGCTTTGGTTAGTGATTGATGTAGGCAAAATAAGCTCACCGCTTTGATAGCTTGCTGAACCAATCAATACATCCACACCTGAATCTGATAGCTGCATGGTTGGCTTTTTGGCGTTTACCACCACGGTCGTGCCAACGGTTTTCGTTACCACAGGAATTGTCGCAATCGCAGGAGCTGCGATTGTTTCAACTACGCTTGCTGTTGTTTGTGTCTCCGTCGCTTGCTGCGCCGGTTTTTTCATGACGTACTCCCAGGTAAAGTCATCGTTCAACTTCACTTCTCGACCATCGGCTAAAGTGATGACCTCGGCGGCGTATGTGGATGAGGCGGCAAGTAGGGTCGCCAGAGTAATCCATGTTTTCATTGTTATACCTTTTAATTAGAGTCTGCTTAGCGGCGCCAAAACGCAGGAAAGAACAGTACAAGAATAGTCAGAATTTCCAAGCGGCCCATTAACATCCCAAAGCTTAAGAGCCATTTGGCAGTATCGGGCAGAGGCGCGAAGTTGCCTGTCGGGCCAATCACACTGCCCATACCAGGGCCAACATTGGCAACGGCGGTGATTGAGCCAGAAATACTAGTCACAGGGTCGAGGCCAAGAGCACTTAAACAACCCGCGATAAAGATAATGGTGATAAAAAACATCAAGCCAAATGCCACCACTGAGCGAACAATATCATCATTCACCGGTCGCTGGTTATAACGCTGTACAAACACCCCTGAAGGGTGAATCAACTTCATCATTTGTTTGTTTAGCAGCGTCATCGCAATTTGGAAGCGGAAGATTTTGATCCCGCCAGACGTTGATCCTGAGCATGCTCCCGCCATCATTAAGAATGCGAAAAGAGTGGTGGGTAATGCGCCCCATGCGGTGAAGTCTTCTAAGCCAAAGCCAGTTGTGGTGACGACAGAGACAATATTAAACATCGACACTCGCAGGGCATCCAAAATGGTGTACCCATCTCGAATCACTAACCAAGCTGAAATCACTAAGCTTGAGAATACGAACAGGTACGAAAATCCTCTAACTTGAGCGTCGTTAACCAACACATCAATACGGCGTTTACGTAACGCGGCGATAAAGAGCAAAAACGGCAAACCACCTAAGAACATAAAGGTAGTGGCCACCCAATGTGCGCCATTAGAGAAGTGGTTCATTGACCCATCAGATGTAGAGTATCCACCCGTCGATAGCGTAGTAAAGGCATGGTTGATTGCTTCGAACAGGTTCATGCCGGTGATCAAGTAGCCCAAAATACATAGGCCCGTTAGCATTAAATATACCGCTACGATGTTTTTGGCGACCGTTTTCGCTCTTGGACTACTTTTATCCGACCAATCTGATGATTCGGTTTGGAATAGCTTCATACCACCGACATTCAGCATAGGTAACACTGCTACCGCCATCACGATAAAACCAATGCCACCAAGCCATTGTAAAATAGAGCGCCACAGCAATATGCTCGGCGCCATGTTGTCTAGGCCACTGAGCACCGTTGAGCCCGTCGTGGTGATACCCGACATCGTTTCGAAGTAGGCGTCGGTGAAGCTGATGTGGTTGATAAACACAAATGGCAAGGCGGCAAACGCACTCGCGATGGTCCAAACCAAACTGGTGATGAGGAACATATCGCGTACGCTGAGTTTGAACTTGGCGGTTCGACCTATCGTTAGGCAGATGAAGGCGGCAAGGTGCGTGATCACAACGGCTTGGGCGAAATCGAGGAATCCCCCCGTACCGGTAAAGAAAGCGACCAAAGTCGGCACGTACATAAACAGGGCCAGTTTGGATAAAACTAGCCCGATAACAAACAGTACGGGACGTAAGTTGACCATAGGAAAACCCTAGAGGAAGAATGGACTCGGCTGGAATAGCGCTTCGACGTCTGATACGTATTTTTTGTTGACCAGGAACATCACCACATGGTCATCCTGTTCGATGACCGTACGGTCGTGGGCAATAAGAACTTCTTCGCCACGAACGATAGCACCAATGGTGGTCCCAGGTGGAAGTTTTATATCTCCAATCGCACGTCCAACCACTTTAGATGTACTTTCATCACCGTGAGCGACGGCTTCAATCGCTTCCGCAGCGCCGCGGCGAAGTGAGGATACGTTTACGATATCAGCGCGACGAACGTGCGTTAGCAAGGCTGAAATAGTGGCTTGCTGAGGTGAGATTGCTACATCAATTACGCCGCCTTGTACCAGGTCTACATAAGCGCCACGTTGGATCAGCACCATCACTTTTTTAGCGCCCATGCGTTTTGCTAACATTGCAGACATGATGTTGGTTTCATCTTCGTTGGTCAGCGCGATGAAGACGTCGACTTGGTCGATGTTCTCTTCCGAGAGAAGCTCTTGGTCTGCCGCATCACCGCAGAACACGATGGTGTTTTCTAGTTGCTCAGAGAGCTTTTCTGCACGCTGGTAGTTACGCTCAATCAGCTTCACGCTGTAAGTTTGCTCTAGGCGTTTAGCCAAGCTTGCGCCGATGTTACCCCCGCCAACAATCATGATGCGGCGGTACGGTTTTTCTAGACGCTGAAGCTCACTCATCACTGAGCGAATATGATTACTTGCTGCAACGAAGAACACTTCATCGTCGGCTTCAATAATCGTGGTGCCTTGTGGGCGAATCGGGCGACCCTGGCGGAAAATAGCCGCCACACGGGTATCGATGTGCGGCATGTGCTCACGCAAAGCAGACAGCGCATTACCCACCAGCGGGCCACCATAGTAGGCTTTCACCGCCACTAGGCTGACTTTCTGTTCAGCAAAGCTCACCACTTGCAGCGCGCCTGGGTATTGGATCAGACGTTCGATGTAGCTCGTGACGAGTTCTTCTGGTGCGATAAGGTGATCAACAGGAATAGCACCAGATTTAAACAGGGCTTCTTTTTCGGCCAGATATTCTGGAGAGCGAATACGCGCAACGCGGTTTGGGGTATTGAATAGAGTGAACGCGACCTGACAGGCGGCCATGTTGGTTTCATCAGTGTTGGTTACTGCGACGAGCATATCGGCGTCTTGCGCGCCAGCTTCGTGTAGCACGTCTGGATGGCTCGCATGGCCATTGACCACACGTAGGTCGTATTTGTCCTGCAATTCACGCAGTCGGTCGGCATTATTGTCGACGATGGTGATGTCGTTGTTTTCACCCACTAGGTTTTCTGCCAGTGTGCCGCCAACCTGACCTGCACCAAGAATAATGATCTTCATACTCTTTTCTCGTATCTGAAAAAGGCGATTGAAATCACTCCAATCGCCCTATTTAGCATGCTGTTACGCGTGTGTTTTAGTTAGCACTGCGTAGTAGAAACCATCCATATCTTCTTCGCCTGGTAGAATTTGACGACCAGGCTGGTCGGGATCAGAATCCAGCAGTTGCGCATCCGCGGTACGTGCTAAAAACGCTTTTACTTGCTCCACGTTTTCTTGCGGTGTGATTGAACAAGTCGCGTAAACCATGGTGCCGCCGGGCTTCAGTTGCGTCCACATGGCATCAAAAATTTCACTTTGCAGCTCTGCTAATGCGGCGATGTCGTCTGCACGACGTAGCCATTTGATGTCTGGGTGACGACGAATCACGCCAGTCGCAGAACATGGGGCATCCAGCAAAATGCGATCAAATTGCTCGCCTTGCCACCATTCTTGTGGATTACGCGCATCACCGCAAACCACTTTTGCCTGAAGGTTGAGACGCTTCAGGTTTTCATGCACACGTTTCAAGCGTGTGTCGTCGCAGTCAATCGCGACCACTTCACTGCCCGACGTGCGCTCTAGAATGTGCGCCGTCTTGCCACCTGGCGCAGCACAGCAATCTAAAATCCGTTCGCCGTCTTGTGGTTTTAGATAGTTGATCGAAAGCTGCGCCGCCGCATCTTGTACCGAAACCCAACCTATTTCAAAACCAGGTAGCTTCATCACATCACATGGTGCGGCCAATTTTATGGCGTCCATTGCTTCTGTGTGTGGCGTGCTATCAATGTTTTCATTTTTGAGCAGCGCAAGGTATTCATCACGAGTGTGGTGTTGATGGTTCACACGCAGCCACATTGGTGCTTTTTGGTTGTTCGCTTCAACAATGCTTTCCCATTGTTGTGGGTAGGCCTCTTGCAGCAGTTTTAGTAACCAGCTTGGGTGACCGTACTTGCCAGCGTTGTTGCTGACGGCCATTTGGTCGAGTTCTTCTTGGTTGCGCTGGTAGTTACGCAATACCGCGTTAATCAAACCACGCAGACGAGGACCTTTCAGCTCTTTAGTGCCTTCAACCGTTTCACCAACTGCTGCGTGCGCAGGAATACGCATGAAGCTCAGTTGGTAAATACCAACCAGAATTAGGTGATGGAATACACGTTGTTTGCCTTTGAGCGGCTTATCCATCAACTGGTTTGCGATCATTTCTAGGCGAGGGAGGTAACGTAGCGCACCGTAACAGATCTCTTGTAACAGAGCGTGGTCACGAGGTCGTACCGTTTGTTGAGCCGCTGGAAGAGCGCTTGAAAGTGAGTGGCCCTTGTCGACGACAAGATACAGGACGTTAGCAGCCGCAGCGCGAACATTCATGATGAGTACCTTAAAGTAAAGGAGGGCATCTCTGCCCTCTAAAAGTTCGTATAATTGGGGATGATAACCCCTAATATGGCTTAAACCAGCAGAGTGCCAACTTCAAACCAAGCCGCACGCGAATTCAGAATATCCTGAACTGACATGGCTTTTTTGCCAGGAACTTGCAGTTGCTCTAGCACCAGTACGCCGTTGCCTGTCGCAACATAAATACCGGTTTTATCTGCTTGTACGATGGTGCCGGCTGGCTTGTCACTGGTTTGCTCTGCCACACGGCTTTGCCATACTTTGATGCTGTTTTCTGCCGCCTCAAAGTGGCTCATTGGCCATGGGTTAAATGCACGAACGCAGCGCTCAATGTGCGCCGCATCGTCGTTCCAGTTGATGCGTGCTTCTTCTTTGCTGAGCTTTTTCGCATAGTTCGCTAGCTCATCGTCTTGCTTCACTGGCACTGCTTTACCCGCAGCAATGTCTACTAGGCAGTCAATCAGGGCTTCTGGACCAAGCTCAGCCAATTTTTCGTACATTGAAGCGCTGGTATCTGTCGCTTCGATTGGCAGAGTTGCAATCTTCAGCATATCACCAGTGTCGAGACCGATGTCCATCTGCATGATGGTCACGCCAGTTTCTGCATCGCCCGCCCAAATAGAGCGTTGGATTGGAGCCGCACCACGCCAACGAGGTAGGATAGAACCATGTACGTTGATACAACCCAGTTTAGGTGTATCAAGAACCGCTTGTGGCAGCAGCATACCGTACGCCACGACAACCATGAGGTCGGCGTTCAGATCGGCAAGTTCTTGTTTCGCTTCGTCGGACTTAAAGCTTTCAGGTTGGTAAACCGGGATATTGTGTTCTAGCGCCAGTTGTTTTACCGGTGGCGCAGCCAATTTTTTGCCACGACCCGCTGGACGATCTGGGTTTGTGTAAACCGCGATGACTTCATGCTCCGAAGACAACAACGCCGCCAAGTGACGGGCGGCGAAATCCGGAGTACCTGCAAAGACAATTCGTAAAGACTGACTCAAGGTAGACTTCCTTCTAATTGGTATGGTTCGAGATTAAGCGTTTTGCTGCTTCTCGTTAAAGCGTTTGATTTTCGCTAGCTTGTCCTGAATGCGTTTGCGTTTCAGTGGCGATAGGTAATCCACGAACAGCTTACCTTGTAAGTGATCAAGCTCGTGTTGAACACAAATCGCTAGCAGGTCGTCGGCTTCAAAGGTGAACTCTTTGCCATCACGATCCAGTGCTTTAACGGTAACTTCTGCAGCGCGAGGCACAAGTGCGCGCGCACCTGGTACCGACAGACAGCCTTCTTCGATGCCATCTTCGCCACGCTTTTCCAGAATCTCAGGGTTGATTAGCACCATCGGCTCATCGCGAGTTTCTGAAATATCAATCACTACGATACGTTTGTGGATATCAACCTGCGTTGCAGCAAGGCCAATACCTTCTTCGTCGTACATGGTTTCAATCATGTCATCGACGATTTTTTGAATCTCAGGTGTCACCGCTTCAACAGGCTTTGCGACTGTGCGCAGGCGATCATCCGGGAATGTTAATACTTGTAATACAGACATATTCACTCGAAATATTGAACTGTGCCGAAACAGCACAAACCTTGTTGGCTCAATTCTAGACATTTTATAGCCTAAATGACAGCATCCTTGCACCAATTTCCATTCTGGTTCCTGCTTAATAGACCAAGGACGAGGGTCATGAATCGAATTTTCCGCAACGTTGCCAGTGTTACGTTGCCGTTACTTTTCTCTTTCAACGCTGTAGCAAATGTGGATGCAAACCCACTGACTGTTAAAGATGATGCGCCACAAACATATGTAGTCGTGAAGGGCGATACGCTATGGGATATTTCGGCCATGTACTTAGATAGCCCGTGGTTGTGGCCTCGTTTATGGCAAGTAAACCCGGAAATCGATAACCCTCATTTAATTTATCCCGGTGACAAGCTGTCTTTGGTGTGGATTAACGGTCAGCCCGTGTTGAGCCTAAAACCGGTTAAGAAGCTGAGCCCGAAAGCTCGCATCACAGAAAAGAAAGCCGTACCAACGGTCGCGGAAGGTTTGGTGATGCCTTACCTTAAATCGGATCGGTTGCTAGATAAAGATTCGTTGAACAGAGCAGCAAAAGTGATGGGTAGCAGCAAAGGCAGTAAGTATCTGACTGCAGAAGATGTGCTGTATATCAATGGCAATCAGACCGCGACAGGTTGGGCTATTTACCGACCAGTAGCTACCTTTTCGCGTGACGATGTGTCCGAAGAGATTACCGCGCTGCGTTTGATTGCCAAAGGCGAGCTCGTTGAAGCTTCGAGTGATTATTCAGGTTTGAAGCTTACATCGCAAATGCAAGAAATCCTACGTAACGATATCGCGTTGCCAAATCAATCGGTTGAGAATACTGACTTCACGACTACGTTCTATCCGCTGCCGTCGCCACAAGGCAGTTCTGCAAAGTTGCTAGGTAATATCGAAGGTATTCGCTTTAGTTCAACTAACCAAGTCGTGGTGATTGATAAAGGCACGTCAGACAATCTCAAGCAAGGCAGTGTGTTTGATTTAAAAGAAGACGCGCACCCAGTTTACAAAGACGGCGATGAGTTCAAGAAAGAGTTTGGCGTGCTTGATAAGAAAATTACTTTGTCTCAAAGCAAAGTTGGTGAGTTGCTGGTCATTCGTCCTTATGAGTACTTTAGCTTGGCACTGATCACTAACAGTACGAAACCCATTAACCAAGATATTTCGGTGGTGTCACCGTTGGCGGACGAATTAACCATCGATGAATCGACGAAATAACGATGATCTCGCTGCCTGGTTAAAACTGAGTTGTTTGCCAGGCATTGGCGGCGTCAAAATGAATAAGCTACTGGCAAGAGACACGCCACGTAACATCGTAAACTTCTCTCCCGAACAGCTACAACAACTTGGGTTAACAACTAAGCAAATTCAAGCTTGGGCTTCAAAAGATAAAGAAGTTGAAGCCTGTTTAAGTTGGCTTGAGGCTTCTACAAATCATCATATCCTGACACTGACTGACCCGCTTTATCCACCTCAACTCAAACAAATCGTTGCGCCGCCACCTCTGCTTTTTGTTCAAGGAAATTCTACTTGTCTTTCGCAGCCACAGATAGCAATGGTTGGCAGCCGAAATGCGAGTATTGATGGGTTACAGCATGCACGTCAGTTTGCTGCAGAGTTTGTTCAGCACGATTTTATTGTCACCAGTGGTCTCGCTTTAGGCATTGATGGTCATGCGCATGATGGTGCGTTGCAAGCGGGTGGTAAGACGATTGCGGTGCTAGGATCTGGTTTAGCAAATATTTATCCGGCACGTCATCGTGGTTTAGCGCAACGTGTTATTGAACACGGGGCTTTGGTGTCTGAGTTTCGGCCTAATGCCAAGCCGCGCCCAGAAAACTTCCCGCGTCGTAATCGTATTATTAGTGGATTATCGCTTGGTGTACTGGTCGTCGAGGCGGCGAAAAAGAGCGGCTCGTTAATTACAGCTCGTTACGCGCTTGAGCAAGGTCGAGAAGTATTTGCGCTGCCAGCGTCAATCAATGCCCCCAATGCCTGCGGTGGAAACCAGTTGATACGTCATGGCGCTTGCCTCGTAGAAAAGACGAAAGATGTCTTAGATGAAATACAGTCCTTGCTTGATTGGTCTATTAATCAGAGTACCGATTTATTTTCTACGTTAAATGATGAAGAAGAATTGCCATTTCCTCAGCTGTTAGCTAACGTAGGAAGTGAAGCTACACCGGTTGATATTCTTGCAAACAGGACCAATATACCTGTCCAAGAAGTCATGATGCAGCTCTTAGAGTTAGAACTCTCTGGGCATGTCGTTGCGGTTTCAGGTGGCTATATTCGAAAGGGGAGGGGCTAGCTATGATGATGGATATACTGATGTATCTATTCGAAACCTACATCCATAGCGATGCAGAGTTACAGGTCGAACAAGACGAGTTGGAAGAAGAGTTGCTTCGTGCAGGCTTCCAACAAAAAGATATCTACAAAGCCCTTGTCTGGTTAGAAGAGCTTGCCGCATTGCAGCAAAGTGACACCTCTTCTGCAATCTCGACTTGCATGGCTTCGTCATCAACTCGTATCTACACAGCGAAAGAGATGCAGCGTTTAGATTTGGAATGCCGAGGTTTTCTATTGTTTCTCGAGCAAATCAATGTGTTAACCACAGAAACTCGCGAAATGGTGATTGACCGAGTGATGGGATTAGAAACGAGTGAGTTTGAGCTTGAAGATCTCAAATGGATCATTCTGATGGTGCTGTTTAATGTGCCTGGCAACGAAAACGCTTACACGCTAATGGAAGAGCTGTTGTACACCAAGGAACAAGGGATTCTTCACTAACCATCTGGGCAAGTTCGAGTTTAACTAGAATAAACGCGAGCTTGTCTTTTTGTGTGTTTTTCACGAAACGGTAAGTATGAGTAGTAAAATCGACAACACCCTTTTCTCTGCCCATGAACACGCTTTGGAGCACGAGCCGTGTCCAAAATGTGGTGGTGAGCTGACTCTCAAGCACGGAAAACATGGCCCATTCCTCGGCTGTAACCATTACCCAAGCTGTGATTACATTAAACCGCTACACAGCAATGATGGTCACATCGTGAAAGAGTTGGGTGTGCCTTGTCCTGAGTGTGGCAATGAGTTGGTTCTCCGCCAAGGGCGCTACGGTATGTTCGTCGGTTGTAGTAACTACCCGGCTTGTCATCATATTGAGTCGATTAATCAACCAGAGCCAGAGGCGCAGTCACAAGAGCAACACGCTTGCCCTGAATGTGGCAAAGGACATTTGGTTGGGCGTAAAACCCGATTTGGAAAAACATTCTACGCGTGTGACAACTACCCTAAATGCAAATTTGCTGTGAACCTTGCTCCGGTCAAGGGGCGATGCGAAGAGTGTGGTTTTACTCTGTTGGTGGAGAAGAAACTAGCCAGTGGTGTGAAATTGCAATGTGCTAATCGTAAGTGTCAGCACACCCAGCAAGGGTAAATACATCAAAGGAATTAAAAAGGGTCGCATCGTGCGACCCTTTTTTGTTTTTTGCTGCCAAACGTTAGTGTTGAGGCTGTTTAGCGAATGCTTGCACAGCAGGGAAAGCTATTGGGTCTAAGACGTCTGCCAGAGCGCACAGCCTACGGTGCAATTCTCCTGGGTAGTCGCCACACACGTTGATGTGTCCCATCTTGCGACCTGCACGTTTCTCTTTGCCATACCAATGAAGGTGGCAACCATCCATTGATAACAATGCTTCTGGTAGTGTGTCTTCACCAAGAATATTGATCATTGAGGTTTCACGAACTAATTTCGTACTGCCTAATGGTAAGCCGCACACTGCGCGCAGATGGTTTTCAAACTGACACGTTTCTGCACCTTGCTGTGTCCAGTGACCAGAGTTGTGCACGCGTGGAGCAATCTCATTCACTAAAAGTGCCCCATCGACATCAAAGAACTCAAGCGCTAATACGCCAACGTAATCTAGGCTATCTGCGACTGCCGTGAACATTTGCTTTGCTTGTTCCTGTAACCCTGGCGCATCAATCGCAGTAGAAAGACTCAATACACCGTTGGTGTGGACGTTCTCTGCCAGAGGATACACTTCCACACTGCCATCTTTGCTTCGAGCACCAACCAGTGATACTTCGCGGTTAAAAGGAACAAACTCTTCAGCAACAATCGCTTGAGTTGGTGTTGCCGCGATGCACTCTGCCATCTCAGTCCAAATGTCGTCGACTTGAGAAGCTTCTTTTAAGCGCCATTGGCCTTTACCATCGTAACCACCTAATGCACTTTTCAGAACCATTGGCATACCAACGTGTTCAATTGCGCGCTCAAAGTCTTCACGAGTTTCAATGACGTAGTATTTCGCGTTGCGCACGCCGGCATCATCAAGCAGTGCTTTTTCAATACGGCGATCACCACCTGCTTTGATGGCTTGCGTACTTGGTAGGAACTTGCCGCTCGCTTCGCAAACTTTGAGCACGTCATGTGGAATATGCTCGAACTCGGCAGTAATCACATCAACTTGCGTAATCGCATTTTCCAAGCCATGGCCAAGTACCTGTTGAGTTAAAGGGTGAACGACATCACCGCTGCTGACATCGTAAGCTGAAATTTGAATATTCAGTGGCGCACCAGCCAGAGACATCATACGAGCCAACTGACCCGCACCAAGAACCAGTACATGCATCTGATTAATCCTCTGCAGGGTTTGGATTTGCGAGAACTGTTTCCGTTTGCTCATTACGGAATGCTTCTACCATCGCCATGATGTTTTCATCATGAGTGCCTAGGATTTGCGCTGCTAGGATACCGGCGTTTGCTGCGCCCGCTTCGCCAATCGCCAATGTACCAACCGCAATTCCCTTTGGCATCTGTACAATAGAAAGCAATGAATCCATACCTTTCAGTGCACGAGACTGAACGGGAACCCCAAGCACTGGCAAACTAGTAAACGCCGCCGCCATACCTGGTAGGTGGGCTGCACCACCTGCGCCTGCGATGATAACTTTGATGCCGCGTTCTTTTGCGCCACTAGCGTAGTCAGCCAGTAATTGAGGAGTTCGGTGTGCTGACACGACTTTTGTTTCGTAAGGCACGCCAAATTGGTCTAGCATGTCCGCTGCTAGTTTCATGGTTGGCCAATCGGATTTAGAACCCATGATGATACCGACTTTCATCTCAAACTCCTTTAAGCTGCAAAAATTAGGTGAGCTATAAATTTGTGCGCATTATACGGGGATTTTTATCTCAAGCAAACGTTTGCGTCTTGTTGTTGGCGCTATTGATACATTTTATAAAAAAATTGCTTTAGTGTCTGAGAATGAATATTTGTACACTTAGTGAAAACAACACAGTCAAACAAATAGGAAGTAATCGGTGGATAACTTTGAACAAGTGCTCAACGCACTCAAGCAAGGCGAAGTGATTGCCTATCCAACAGAAGGGGTTTTTGGTGTCGGATGTGATCCAGATAACCCAGAAGCAATTCAAAAGCTATTAGAGCTCAAGCAGCGTCCGGTAGAAAAAGGGCTGATTCTCATCGCGGCAAGTTATGATCAGCTCTTGCCTTATATTGATGAATCTCAGTTGACTGAAGAACAATTACAGACTGTTCATGCCACTTGGCCAGGCCCATACACTTGGATCATGCCAGCGAGCGATAAAGTATCCAACTGGGTTTCAGGGCAGTTTGATTCAATTGCGGTTCGTGTGACTGATCATCCTTTGGTGCAAAAAATGTGTAATGCATTCGGAAAGCCGTTAACCTCTACCAGCGCGAATCTTTCCGGCTTACCACCGTGTATGACCACGGAAGAAGTCGAAGAGCAGTTGGGTGATAAGCTGGTCGCCATTCTTCGTGGCGAGACCAGCGGTCGTGATAAACCCAGCGAGATTCGTGACGCCAAAACTTCACAAATATTAAGACAGGGTTAACCCTGCTAGCCAGCCATCATTAGGTTTCACGTAATAGGTAATAACGTATGTCAGCGATCGATAAGCACGCCGTAAAGCAGTTCTTGATGTCACTTCAGGACTCCATTTGTCAGCAGTTAGAACAAGAAGATGGAAAGGCCGTCTTTGTCGAAGATGCATGGCAACGTGAAAAAGGAGAGCGTCTGGGGGGCGGTGGTCGCTCACGTGTTTTGCGTGATGGCCTTGTTTTCGAGCAGGGAGGCGTGAACTTCTCGCATGTGGAAGGGAAAGAAATGCCAGCATCTGCGACAGCGCATCGCCCAGAGCTAGCGGGTCGTCGTTTTGAAGCGATGGGTGTTTCTTTGGTTATTCACCCTAAAAACCCTTACGTACCGACTTCACACGCCAATGTCCGCTTCTTTATTGCAGAAAAAGATGGCGAAGACCCAATTTGGTGGTTTGGTGGTGGTTTTGACCTAACGCCGTTCTATCCATTTGAAGAAGATTGCCAATCATGGCACGACACTGCAAAACTGCTTTGTGCGCCATTTGGTGACGATGTTTACCAAGAGCATAAAGCATGGTGTGACAAATACTTCTTCCTACCACATCGTAATGAAACTCGCGGTGTTGGCGGTTTGTTCTTTGATGATCTAAACCAGTGGGAATTTGATAAGTGTTTTGCTTACATCAAAGCAGTCGGTGAAGGCTATTGCCAGGCTTATTTGCCGATCGTTTCTCGTCGTAAAGAGATCGAGTATGGTGAGCGTGAGCGTGAATTCCAACTATATCGTCGCGGCCGTTACGTAGAGTTCAACTTAGTGTATGACCGTGGCACCTTATTTGGTTTACAAAGTGGTGGGCGTACTGAGTCGATTCTGATGTCAATGCCTCCGCTCGCTCGCTGGGAGTACTGCTACGAGCCAGAAGCGGGATCGCCAGAAGCTGAACTTTACGAGCGATACCTAACGCCACGAGAGTGGTAAGCACGGAATCTCCTTTTCTATATAGATAGATAGTGATAGGGTCATCTGTAATCAGGTGGCCCTGTTTTCTCTATATCTAAGTAAGGAACAAAGGTAAGGAAATGACCCAGCAAATCGATCGCTATGCCGTGTTTGGTAATCCTATCGGACACAGTAAGTCGCCATTCATTCACACCTTGTTTGCTCGTCAAACTAATCAATCTTTGGTGTACACCGCAGAAAGTGCACCTGTTGATGGTTTTATTGACGCGGCGAAGGTGTTTTTTGCTGAAGGTGGCAAGGGGTGCAACATCACTATGCCATTTAAAGAAGATGCTTATCAATTTGCTAGTCGATTGACAGAACGGGCTCAGTTAGCAGGCGCGGTAAATACCCTCAAGAAGTTAGACGATGGTGAAATCATCGGTGACAACACTGATGGTGCAGGTTTAGTGCAAGATCTGCTTCAGCATCAGGTTGTATTGGAAGGTGCGCGAATCCTAATTATTGGCGCTGGTGGTGCAGCTCGTGGTGTTATTAAGCCACTACTCGATCAAAAGCCGACCTCTTTAACCATTACCAACCGTACCTTTAGTAAAGCACAAGAGCTCGCAGAGCTGTTTGTCTCTCACGGTCCTATCCTCGCCAAAGAGATGGCAAGTATTGATGAAGAGTATGATGTCATCATTAACTCCACATCCGCTTCTCTTAGTGGTGAACTACCGACTATTTCATCCTCCATCTTTGCCGCTAACAGTACAAGCTATGACATGATTTATGGCAAAGGGGTGACGAGCTTTAACTTATGGGCAAAAGAGAATGGTGCCGCTCATGCGTATGACGGTCTTGGAATGTTAGTTGGGCAGGCTGCGGAAAGCTTTATGCTCTGGCGTGGCTTACGTCCTGGTGCCAAACAAATTCTCAGAGAACTAAGAAAGAACCTTGAAGGTCAATAAGCGATGAATCAATCCATCTTATTCCCAGATATTCAATCATGGGATGAAGTATCACAATTGGTAAACTTTTCGGCGCAACAATCAGGCGCACTAATAGAGTGCTTTGTGACGAAACAAAAGTTAGAAAAGCTCAGTGGTTCACTGATTGAAACTGAGCAAGCGGCAATTAAAGTGTTTACTGATTACCGATTCGACCTAGAAGAAATGGCTGAAGAGCTAATAGAAGATGAAGCCTTCAACGAAGAAGGCCATATCATCATCGGTTAACAGGGTTTTAGTTCAAGTCTTTTACTTCATTTAAGTAGTCGTTTTTGTTCTGCACATAGTTGTTGGCAGACTTTTGCAAGAAAGCTCGTTCTTTTTCTGACAGAGGGCGAGCTTGTTTTACTGGGCTTCCAACATATAAGTAGCCACTTTCTAATACTTTCCCAGGTGGCACTAAACTGCCTGCTCCGATCATCACCTCTGACTCAATTACAACAGCATCTAAAACAATAGCTCCCATACCAACCAAAACACGATCGTGGATCTCACAACCGTGCAGCATCACTTTGTGGCCAATCGTAACGTCATTACCAATAATCAATGGGTAGCCGTTTGGGTTTTCGGCGTTCTTATGGGTGACATGCAAAACACTGCCATCTTGAATATTCGTTCGATCACCAATGTGAATGTGGTTTACATCACCTCGCGCTGCTACCAGTGGCCAAATGCTAGAATCATCGCCAATTCGGATATCACCGACTAAAACAGAGGTTGGGTCAACGTAAACACGCTCACCAAGTTCAGGCTTTATACCTTTGTAGCTTCTCATTGAGCTCATCTTTTTTCCTTATTCAGGGCGATTACAGGGTGTATGGAGGTAGAATAGTAGTGAAAACTCGCCTTTTAGAATAAAAAACACCCAAACGATAAAAAAATCAAAAAAAATCAAAAAAAACGAGAAAAAGGGCTTGCCAATGTGATCGCAATCTCTATAATGCCACCTCGCTGACACGGC
>NZ_JAWOQQ010000179.1:0-1003 GCF_033337405.1 Vibrio sp. YT-16 | reverse complement strand
CGATGTTTCCTGTCATTGCCAAAGCAATTAAACACTTGCTCAAACCGTACAGTGTCGATGTCGAGTTTATTCGCTACGATACGCAGCCGCCAAATCCAGAAGAAGTCGACGTTTGGGTAAAAGCAATGGGTATTGCGACCAATCGCAACGATGCCTTAGCGGGTTGGCTACTTGATTACAGCGACATCGAAAAATTCAGCGCGGGTTACGATTTTTCAGAATGGGCGACATTAGTCGATCAATGGCGTGCAGGCATTCATGCCGACTTTCCTGCTCGCGAATTAGGAAGGCAGTTAGTGAAAAGCTGCCAGGTTATTCCAATGTTCCATTGCTGGCTTGGTGTAAACAAAGACCACAGCGGAGCGCTTCAAAACGCAAAATGTAATGCGCTGGGGTGGTTCGATTTCAGCAATGTGTGGGTCAAGCCAGAGATAGAAGATAATGGCCAAGCCGAATAAAAAGCAACCGAGTAAAACTGTCGAAATTTATTGTGCGAAATGCAAAGCGCAGCTATATAAATATCGCAAGGGCGGAAAGGGGGCCTTGGTGAAGTGCTTTAAAGAACGCATTGTAGAAGATTACACTCAAACCCCTTGTTTTTGCCCGAGCTGCGGGCAAGAGTTTGCACGAGATACGTTAGTCAGAGGTACGCCTGCGTTTAAGATGATTGGCGGAAAAGTGACAATGAAGTAGGAAAAATAATGAGCCAACAAAACGATTGCTGCATGGTGTTAAGTACCACCAATAATGAAAAAAATCGCGATGAAATCATCAAAGGTTTGTTAGAGGCTCAATTAGCGGCGTGTATTCAGACGATGCCAATTGAGAGCCATTATGTTTGGAAAGGGGAAGTTTGTACTGATCACGAATGGTTATTGATCATCAAAACACGACGTGAGCTTTACGAGTTAGTGGAAGAAAAAATTGAAAACCTGCACGAATATGAGGTTGCTCAAATCGTACAGGTTCCTATTGTGGATGGTTTTAATCCGTATTTAGAATG
>NZ_JAWOQQ010000178.1:0-1005 GCF_033337405.1 Vibrio sp. YT-16 | reverse complement strand
CTAAAGCAAGCGCGTTCAATTATCGAATTAAGCGCAGAGACGACCACAACGCCAGACATTATTGTTAAACAGTTTATTGCGTCGCTAGAAGCTCAGAACAAAGCTGTGTTTGCTGGTTACATGGTGTGGGAAAAGCCATCGTGGGTTGAGCCAACGATTCAAGACAAAAGCCTTGGCTTTAATAGCGAAGGCTACTTAGCGCCATTCTTTGCGCCAAATTCGCACAACAGTTTTGATGTCGTGGCGATGGATAGCTTTAGCAATACTGAATTAAACAACAACGGTGAGCGTAAAGACGATTGGCACTTGATGCCTTACGAAACGGGCAAAACGTTCGTGATGGAACCGTACATGTATCCGGTTCGCGGCAAACAAGAACTGATCACGACCATCAGCCAACCAATCAAGTTACGTGGCGAGATCATAGGCTCTCTTGGTTTTGATTTGTCATTGAACGAGTTACAAAGCCAAAGTGAAAATTACGCGAGCGACTTGTTTGATGGACAAGGCCGTATTCTGATTTCTTCGTGGAAAGGCATAACACTGGCGAACAGCAGCCAAGCGGATCAAGTGGGCAAAAAAGTCTCTCATGAATTGGCGTCTCAATGGGCTCGTATTCAATCCATTGCGAAACAAAAGGGCGCAGGCCTTGTGACGTTTGGCGGGGATGAGTATGCGATTACTGCAATTGACACCAGCGATGCGCCTTGGATCGTTATGGTGTCGGTTCCCAGTAGCTTCCTTAAAAAGAACGTGGATGACTACGAGCGATGGAGTGAAGAACAAAGTGCAGAAGCTCTTGAAAAGGGAGTGTGGGCAGGGATTATTGCGGCTCTGATTGGTATTGTTGCGATGACAATGATCGCGACCTCGTTGGGCAAAGTGTTAACTAACTTAGTGGAGCGTTTTAAAGACGCAGCACAAGGCGAGGGCGACCTAACTTACCGCATTGAGGTGAAAGGTAAGGACGAAACCGCCCAACTGGCGCACTGGTTTAATACCTTC
>NZ_JAWOQQ010000017.1:0-85449 GCF_033337405.1 Vibrio sp. YT-16 | reverse complement strand
GTTAAATGGTGATACTTGCCTGACAAGGCATTGTGCAATGTCTCCAGTGCAGGTGTGGCTGAGCCCAGAACAATCGGAACTTGTTCTTTATGAGCGCGCATTACAGCAACATCGCGTGCATGATAACGCAAGCTATCTTGCTGTTTGTAAGAGGTGTCATGTTCCTCGTCCACAATGATAATCCCGAGATCAGCAAAAGGCGCGAGTAGGGCAGAGCGTGTGCCGATAATGATTCCGGCCGCTTTGTCGCGTGCAGAAAGCCACGCATTCAGACGCTCCGTCTCGTTTAACCCGGAGTGGATGACGTCAACTGGCACATTAAAACGGCGTTTAAAGCGGTTGATGGTTTGGGGCGTTAAGCCAATCTCTGGTACTAAAACCAAGGCTTGTTTCCCTTGCTCTAAAACTGGCTTGATAAGGTTGAGGTACACTTCTGTCTTACCTGAGCCCGTGACGCCTTCTAATAAATAGGAGGCAAAACCTGTTTGGCTATTTACACTCGCAATAGCCAGCGCTTGTTCGTGGTTGAGCTTTGGCTTCTCGACGTCGCATTCAACGTGCTGTCCCCACTGGGTGATTACAGGCTTCTTCTCGATACGTTCAATCCAGCCTTTCTCTTCTAAAGACTTTAGTACTGTTGAGGCTATCTCTTGGTCGACAAATTCCTGGTGAGGCAAAGCGCCGTTAACCAACATTTGCAAGACCTTCTGTTGTTTGACCGCTCGACGATCAAGCCCTTGCATCAGCTTGTCTTTACCGGATTCGGTAATTTGCCACTCTTGTAGCGTCGCAAAATCTGCAGGCTTTCCTTTACGTAGAGCTGCTGGCATCGCATTGTGTAGCGTATCTCCAAGTGGGTATTGGTAGAACTGGCTGCACCAAGTCAGCAACGAATAAAGCTTTTCAGACCATATCGGCTGAGAATCAAGAACTGCTTTGATTGGCTTGAGTTGATCTTTGGGAAAGTCCGAGTGATTAACCATTGCGGTGACGATGCCGACTAAGGTTTGGCGTCCAAAAGGCACGGAAACGCGTCCACCAATGATCGGAAACAGGTGCCCCGGAATGGCGTAATCAAATTGTTTGTCGAGCGGAACGGGTAATGCCACTCTAGCAATGGTTGGACGCATAAATTCTTAGCTATTAAAAAGAGGGAAAGGAAATGAGAGTCTATTAAAATCGGTATGGAAATTCGAGTAAAGCTATGTGATTCAGCGTGAATCGTGCCTCTATGATTAGTCTGGCTAAAAAAGTGGCGAAAAAGTTGCCAAATGTGTTGATCCGAGCAATGTGATTCTTTACTATATCGCGCCTTGAGATATGGCTTCGGCAATTAGTTGATGCGGTATCCCATTTTATTATTAATTGCGTGTGGTGTGCGGCTTAGATTCGTATAGCGACACGGCCTACTATTGAGGTTATCCCATGAAAGCTGGTATCCACCCAGAATACAAAGCAGTAAAAGCGACTTGTTCTTGCGGCAACTCTTTTGAGTTCAACTCTACTCTAGGTAAAGAGTCTATCCACCTAGACGTATGTGACAAGTGTCACCCATTCTACACTGGTAAGCAACGTATCGTTGATACAGGCGGCCGTGTTGATCGCTTCAACAAGCGTTTCGGTGCACTATCAAGCGGTAAGAAATAATAGCAGCCGCTATTACGATTACAGTTTAGAAAAGGACGCTTCGGCGTCCTTTTTGTTTTAATGGCTACCAAGCGAAGAGGAATGTATGGGGTTTGGAATATTCCCGATTATTTTTCACTCAGCGCTTGCAACCTAAAGTGTGATCTGTATAATGCAGCGCACTGGTTAAGCCAGTTGTGAACCAATGAGCAGTGAGGAGCGAGCAAATCTAAGGATTTGCGAGGTAATGTATACTCAGCTTATGTTCGCGGTTAATACAATTAGCTATCTTTTCTTCGGAAAAACTATCCTCAAAGGTGACTTTGGCATATAGGGATAGTTAATCGAAAATTAACTGACAATGCGTCCTAATCTTGGATGCTACGGTTTCACATAAATCAATCGGCATTCTCTCGTCTTGACGAGTTTGAGTGGCGATATTGTTTGTGTAATTTATTAAATTTGGAGCTCTGTCTCATGCAGAACCAACGTATCCGTATCCGCCTAAAAGCTTTCGATTACAAACTAATCGATGCTTCTACAGCGGAAATCGTTGAAACAGCTAAGCGCACTGGCGCACAGGTTCGTGGTCCAATCCCACTGCCAACTCGTAAAGAGCGTTTCACAGTTCTTATCTCTCCACACGTTAACAAGAAAGCACGTGACCAGTACGAAATCCGTACTCACAAGCGTCTAATCGACATCGTTGAGCCAACAGACAAGACTGTTGATGCTCTAATGCGTCTAGACCTTGCTGCGGGCGTTGACGTTCAAATTAGCCTAGGTTAAGGGAGATTAGAAGTATGATTGGTCTAATCGGTCGTAAAGTGGGCATGACCCGCGTATTTACTGAAGAAGGCGTTTCTATCCCAGTAACAGTTGTTGAGGTTGAAGCTAACCGTGTTTCTCAAGTGAAAACTCTTGAAACTGACGGCTACGCAGCAATCCAGGTTACAGCTGGTTCTAAGAAAGCTAACCGTGTAAACAAAGCTGAAGCAGGTCACTTTGCTAAAGCTGGCGTTGAAGCTGGTCGCGGTCTTTGGGAATTCCGTTTAGAAAACGGCGAAGAGTTCGAAGTTGGTTCAGAACTAACTGTTGAACTATTCAACGAAACTAAGAAAGTAGACGTTACTGGTACATCTAAGGGTAAAGGTTTCCAAGGCGCTGTTAAGCGTTGGAACTTCCGTACTCAAGATATGACTCACGGTAACTCATTGTCTCACCGTGCTCCTGGTTCTATCGGTCAATGTCAGACTCCAGGTCGCGTATTTAAAGGCAAGAAAATGGCAGGTCACATGGGTGCTGAGCGTGTAACGACTCAAAACCTAGAGATCGTACGTGTTGACGCTGAGCGCAACCTGCTTCTTATTAAAGGTGCAGTCCCAGGCGCAACTGGCGGCAACGTGATCGTTAAACCAGCTGTTAAAGCATAACGTCTCAGGAGTAAGTAATGGAACTAATGGTTAAAGGTGCCGATGCACTAACTGTTTCCGAAACTACTTTCGGACGTGAGTTTAACGAAGCTCTTGTACACCAAGTAGTTGTTGCGTACGCAGCAGGTGCTCGTCAAGGTACTCGTGCTCAAAAAACACGTTCAGAAGTTTCTGGCGGTGGCGCTAAGCCATGGCGTCAAAAAGGTACTGGCCGTGCGCGTGCTGGTACAATCCGTAGCCCAATCTGGCGTACAGGTGGTGTTACTTTTGCTGCGAAACCACAAGATCACAGCCAAAAAGTAAACAAAAAAATGTACCGTGGTGCTATGAAGAGCATTCTTTCTGAGCTTGTTCGTCAAGAGCGTCTAATCGTTGTTGATAACTTCTCAGTTGAAGCACCAAAGACTAAAGAGCTAGTTGCTAAGCTCAAAGAGCTTGAGCTAACTGACGCTCTAATCGTGACTAGCGAAGTAGATGAGAATCTATTCCTAGCTGCTCGTAACCTATACAAAGTTGACGCACGTGATGTTGCTGGTATCGATCCAGTATCTCTAATCGCGTTTGACAAAGTTGTAATGACTGCAGAAGCAGTTAAGCAAGTAGAGGAAATGCTAGCATGATCACTGAAGAGCGTATCCTAAAAGTTCTACGTGCACCGCACATCTCTGAAAAAGCAACTATGGCAGCTGAGAAAGCGAACACTATCGTTTTCAAAGTAGCTAAAGATGCGACTAAAAAAGAGATCAAAGCAGCTGTAGAAAAGCTATTTGAAGTTGAAGTTAAGTCTGTAAATACTCTTATCACTAAGGGTAAGACCAAACGTCAAGGTCTACGCCAAGGTCGCCGCAGCGACGTTAAGAAAGCGTACGTTACTTTGAAAGAAGGTCAAGATCTTGACTTCGTTGGCGGCGCGGAATAACAGGAGTAGTTAAAAATGGCTATTGTTAAATGTAAGCCGACTTCCCCTGGTCGTCGTCACGTTGTTAAAGTTGTTAACGCTGACCTACACAAGGGCAAGCCATACGCACCTCTTCTAGAGAAAAACTCTAAGAACGGTGGTCGTAACAACAAGGGTCGTATCACAGTACGTCACATCGGCGGTGGTCACAAGCACCACTACCGTGTAGTTGACTTCAAACGTACTAAAGATGGTATTCCAGCGACAGTTGAGCGTCTTGAATACGATCCAAACCGTAGCGCAAACATTGCTCTAGTTCTTTACAAAGACGGTGAGCGTCGCTACATCCTAGCACCTAAAGGTGTTGTAGCTGGTGATGTTATTCAGTCTGGTGTTGATGCACCAATCAAAGCTGGTAACACTCTACCAATGCGTAATATCCCAGTAGGTTCAACAGTACATAACGTTGAACTTAAGCCTGGTAAAGGTGGTCAGCTAGCTCGTTCGGCTGGTGCTTACGCTCAAATCGTTGCTCGCGACGGTGCGTACGTA
This sequence comes from Vibrio sp. YT-16, assembly GCF_033337405.1. Lineage (NCBI taxonomy): Bacteria > Pseudomonadati > Pseudomonadota > Gammaproteobacteria > Vibrionales > Vibrionaceae > Vibrio > Vibrio sp. YT-16. The sequence goes on along the minus strand of NZ_JAWOQQ010000017.1, from coordinate 80,940 downwards.
ACTATCCGTCTACGTTCTGGCGAGATGCGCAAAGTTCTTTCTGAAGGCCGTGCAACAATCGGTGAAGTTGGTAACTCTGAGCACATGCTACGTGAACTTGGTAAAGCAGGTGCATCACGTCATCGCGGTATCCGTCCAACGGTTCGTGGTGTTGTAATGAACCCGATTGACCACCCACATGGTGGTGGTGAAGGTCGTACTTCTGGTGGTCGTCACCCAGTATCTCCTTGGGGTATGCCTACTAAAGGCTTCAAGACTCGTAAGAACAAACGCACTGACAAGTACATCGTACGTCGTCGTAACAAGTAATCTATATAAAGAGGAATCGCCATGCCACGTTCTCTCAAGAAAGGTCCTTTTATTGACCTACACTTGCTGAAGAAGGTAGAGAAAGCGGTGGAAAGCGGAGACAAAAAGCCTATTAAGACTTGGTCCCGTCGTTCAATGATCATCCCTACGATGATCGGTTTGACCATCGCTGTCCATAATGGTCGTCAGCACGTACCAGTATTTGTAACTGATGAAATGATCGGTCACAAACTGGGTGAATTCGCACCAACACGTACTTACCGCGGTCACGCTGCGGATAAGAAAGCTAAGAAGCGCTAAGGAGTAGATAATGGAAGCAATTGCTAAACATAACTTTGCTCGCATTTCGCCTCAGAAAGCTCGCTTAGTTGCGGATCTAATCCGTGGTAAATCTGTTGACCAAGCTCTAGAAATCCTAACGTTCAGCAACAAAAAAGCTGCTGCACTAGTTAAGAAAGTTCTAGAGTCTGCTATCGCTAACGCGGAGCACAACGAAGGTGCAGATATTGACGATCTGAATGTCGCAAAAATCTTTGTAGATGAAGGCCCAACCATGAAGCGTATTATGCCTCGTGCTAAAGGTCGTGCGGATCGTATCTTGAAGCGTTCAAGCCACATCACTGTTGTTGTAGCAGATCGCTAGAGACTAGGAGAGTAAGCAATGGGTCAAAAAGTACATCCAAATGGTATTCGTCTAGGCATCGTTAAGCCTTGGAATGCTACATGGTTTGCTAACACCAAAGATTTCGCTGACAACCTAGACGGCGACTTCAAGGTACGTCAGTTCCTTACAAGTGAACTGAAAAAAGCGTCTCTATCACGTATCGTTATCGAGCGTCCTGCTAAGAGCATCCGTGTGACTATTCACACTGCTCGTCCAGGCGTTGTTATCGGTAAGAAAGGTGAAGACGTTGAGAAGCTACGCGCAGCTGTAGCTAAAATTGCAGGTGTACCAGCGCAAATTAACATCGCTGAAGTACGTAAGCCTGAACTAGATGCGCAACTTGTTGGTGACAGCATCGCGTCTCAGCTAGAGCGTCGTGTTATGTTCCGTCGTGCTATGAAGCGCGCAGTACAAAACGCTATGCGCCTAGGCGCTAAAGGTATCAAAGTGGAAGTAAGCGGTCGTCTAGGCGGCGCTGAAATCGCACGTTCAGAGTGGTACCGTGAAGGCCGTGTGCCTCTACACACTCTACGTGCTGACATTGATTACGCAACTTCTTCGGCTCACACTCAATACGGTGTGATCGGCATTAAAACTTGGATCTTCAAAGGTGAAATCCTAGGTGGTATGCCAGCAGCTAACGCTGTAGAGCCTAAAGGCGACAAGCCTAAGAAGCAGCGTAAAGGCCGTAAGTAAGGAGTCGACAGATGCTACAACCTAAACGTACTAAGTTCCGTAAGGTTCAGACTGGTCGTAACCGTGGTCTAGCTAAAGGTACTGATGTAAGCTTCGGCGAATTCGGTCTTAAAGCTGTTGGCCGTGGTCGTCTAACTGCTCGTCAAATCGAAGCGGCACGTCGTGCAATGACACGTCACGTTAAGCGTCAAGGTAAAATCTGGATCCGTGTGTTCCCAGACAAACCAATCACAGAAAAACCACTTGAAGTTCGTCAAGGTAAGGGTAAAGGTAACGTTGAGTACTGGGTAGCCCAAATCCAACCTGGTAAGGTTATGTACGAAATGGGTGGTGTACCTGAAGAATTGGCACGTGAAGCGTTCCGTCTTGCGGCACGTAAACTGCCTTTCAAAACTACATTTGTAACTAAGCAGGTGATGTGATGAAAGCACAAGATCTACGCGAGAAAAGCGTTGAAGAGCTTAACGCTGAGCTAATGAATTTGCTACGCGAACAGTTCAACTTGCGCATGCAAGCTGCGACTGGTCAACTACAGCAAACTCATACTCTGAAAGCTGTACGCCGTGATATCGCACGTGTGAAAACTGTTTTGACTGAGAAGGCAGGCGCATAATGAGCGAAGTAAAACGTACTCAACAAGGTCGTGTTGTTAGCGACAAGATGGACAAGTCTATCACTGTTGCTATCGAACGTTTCGTAAAACACCCAATCTACGGTAAATACGTAAAACGTACGACTAAAGTACACGCACATGACGAGAACAACGAGTGTGGCCTAGGCGACACAGTTGAAATCGCAGAGTGTCGTCCACTGTCTAAGACTAAGTCTTGGACTTTGGTAAAAGTTCTAGAAAAGGCGAAGATTTAATCTCGTTAATTCTATGAAATTAAAGCGGCTCCAAAATATTTTTGGAGCCGTTTATTTTTTGACTACCCAATCACAAAAAAGGGTGGTACAATTCGCGTCCCTTTTAAAGAGGCAGCCCGACCCGTGATGGGTCTAGTTATTAATATTTAGCGGAGCACTAACATGATCCAAATGCAAAGTATGCTGGACGCAGCTGATAACTCAGGCGCACGCAGCGTAATGTGTATTAAGGTTCTGGGTGGCTCTCACCGCCGTTATGCACATATCGGTGACGTCATCAAAGTTACTGTGAAGGAAGCAATCCCTCGCGGTAAAGTTAAAAAAGGTGATGTTCTGAAGGCGGTGGTAGTGCGCACCCGTAAAGGCGTACGTCGTCCTGACGGTTCTGTCATTCGCTTCGACCGAAATGCTTGCGTATTGCTAAACGACAATACTGAGCAACCAATCGGTACACGTATCTTTGGTCCTGTGACACGCGAACTTCGTGGCGATAAGTTCATGAAGATCGTTTCACTGGCTCCAGAAGTTCTGTAAGGAGCACGTAGAAATGGCAGCTAAAATCCGTCGTAATGACGAAGTAATCGTTCTTGCTGGTAAAGACAAAGGCAAGAAAGGTAAAGTAACTAAGGTTCTAGCAACTGGTAAAGTTATCGTTGAAGGTATCAACCTAGTTAAGAAACATCAGAAACCTGTTCCAGCTATGGGTATCCAAGGCGGTATCGTAGAGCAAGAAGCAGCTATCGACGTTTCTAACGTGGCTATCTTTAACGCAGCTACTGGTAAAGCTGACCGTATCGGTTTCCGTTTTGAAGACGGCAAAAAAGTTCGTTTCTTCAAGTCTAACGGCGAAACCGTTTCTAACTAATAGAAGTAATTTGGAGTTCTACTATGGCGAAACTGCATGATTACTACAAGTCGTCTGTAGTCGCTGAACTGACCAAACAGTTCGGTTACACAAGCGTCATGCAAGTCCCTAGAATCGAGAAAATCACCCTAAACATGGGTGTTGGTGAAGCAATCAACGATAAGAAACTGCTAGAAAATGCAGCGTCTGATATGGCAACGATCTCTGGTCAAAAGCCACTTATCACAAAAGCGCGCAAATCTGTTGCAGGTTTCAAAATCCGTGAAGGCTACCCTATCGGTTGTAAAGTAACCTTGCGTGGCGAACGTATGTGGGATTTTCTTGAGCGTTTAATTAACATCGCTCTTCCACGTGTACGTGACTTCCGTGGTGTTAGCGCTAAGTCTTTTGACGGTCGCGGTAACTACAGCATGGGCGTTCGCGAGCAAATCATCTTCCCGGAAATCGACTTTGATAAAGTTGATCGAGTACGCGGTCTAGACATCACTATTACGACGTCTGCTGGTACTGATGAGGAAGGCCGTGCTCTGCTGGCTGCCTTTAACTTCCCATTCCGTAAGTAAGGTGAAGGGTTACTGTTATGGCTAAAAATTCAATGAAAGCACGTGAAGCAAAACGTGCGAAGCTAGTAGCTAAGTTCGCTGAAAAGCGTGCAGCGCTAAAAGCTATCATCAGCGATGTAAACGCATCTGAAGAAGATCGTTGGAACGCGGTTCTTACACTGCAATCTCTTCCACGTGATTCAAGTGCATCACGTCAGCGCAACCGTTGCAACCAAACTGGTCGTCCACACGGTTACCTACGTAAGTTCGGTCTAAGCCGTATTAAGGTTCGTGAAGCTTGCATGAAAGGCGAGATTCCGGGTCTTCGTAAGGCTAGCTGGTAATTGCCACTTAATCATTTGGAGTAAATCATATGAGCATGCAAGATCCGATTTCGGATATGCTGACCCGCGTTCGTAACGGTCAGGCAGCAAACAAAGTTGCTGTAAAAATGCCTTCTTCAAAGCTTAAAGTTGCAATTGCTGCACTACTAAAAGCTGAAGGTTACATCGTTGACTTCGCTGTTGAAGGCGAAGCAAAACCTGAGCTAGAAGTTACACTTAAGTACTTCCAAGCTAAACCAGTAATCGAGCAACTTAAACGTGTTTCTCGTCCAGGTCTACGTGTTTACAAGAAGAAAGATGAACTTCCTTCAGTAATGGGTGGTCTTGGTATTGCTATCGTTTCTACTTCCAAGGGTCTTATGTCAGACCGCGCTGCACGTAAAGCAGGTCTTGGTGGTGAAATCATCGCTTACGTAGCTTAATAAGGAGTAGACTATGTCTCGTGTTGCAAAAGCACCTGTCGCTATTCCAGCTGGCGTAGAGGTGAAACTAAACGGCCAAGAAATCACTGTAAAAGGTGCGAAAGGCGAACTAACTCGCGTTCTTAACAACGCAGTTGTAATCGCTCAGGAAGAAAATAACCTGACTTTCGGTCCTAAAGAAGGTGTTGCTAACGCATGGGCTCAAGCAGGTACTGCTCGCGCTCTAGTTAACAACATGGTTGTTGGTGTTACTGAAGGCTTTACTAAGAAGCTAACTCTTAAAGGTGTAGGTTACCGTGCTGCTATCAAAGGCAACGCTGTAGGTCTAACACTAGGCTTCTCACACCCAGTTGAGCACGAGTTGCCAGCGGGTATTAAAGCTGAATGTCCAAGCCAAACTGAAATCGTGATCACTGGTGCTGACAAGCAACTAGTTGGTCAAGTTGCGGCTGACATTCGTTCTTACCGTGAGCCTGAGCCATACAAAGGCAAAGGTGTTCGTTACGCAGATGAAAATGTGCGTACTAAAGAAGCTAAGAAGAAGTAAGGTAACACTATGGATAAGAAAGCATCTCGCATCCGTCGTGCTACACGTGCACGTCGTAAGATTGCAGAACTGGGTGCGACTCGCCTAGTTGTACACCGTACTCCTCGTCACGTGTACGCACAGGTTATCGCGGCTAACGGCTCTGAGGTTATCGCAGCAGCTTCTACTGTAGAAAAAGCGATCCGTGAGCAAGTGAAATACACTGGTAACGTTGATGCAGCTAAAGCAGTGGGTAAAGCTATTGCTGAGCGCGCTCTAGAGAAGGGCGTAACTGCAGTTGCATTTGATCGTTCTGGTTTCCAATACCACGGTCGAGTAGCGGCGCTAGCAGAATCTGCTCGCGAAGCTGGTCTGAAATTCTAAGGTAGGGTTGGAAGATGGCTAAAGAACAACAAGTTCAAGCGAATGATTTGCAAGAAAAGCTAATCGCAGTTAACCGTGTTTCTAAAACGGTTAAAGGTGGTCGAATCATGAGCTTCACTGCACTAACAGTAGTTGGTGACGGTAACGGTCGTGTAGGTTTCGGTTACGGCAAAGCTCGTGAAGTACCTGCAGCGATTCAAAAAGCAATGGAAAAAGCGCGTCGTAACATGACTACGATCGCTCTAAACGAAGGCACTCTTCACCACCCAGTGAAAGGTCGCCATTCGGGCTCTAAAGTTTACATGCAGCCTGCTGCAGAAGGTACTGGTGTTATCGCAGGTGGTGCGATGCGTGCAGTACTAGAAGTTGCTGGTGTACACAACGTACTATCTAAAGCGTACGGTTCTACGAACCCTATCAACATCGTTCGTGCAACGATCGATGCACTAGGTAGCATGAAGTCACCAGAAATGGTTGCTGCTAAACGTGGTCTAACTGTTGAATCTATTTCGGAGTAAGAACACCATGGCAACTATTAAAGTAACTCAAACTAAAAGCTCAATTGGTCGTCTGCCAAAGCACAAAGCTACTTTGCGCGGTCTAGGTCTTCGTAAAATCAACCACACAGTAGAACTTGAAGATACTCCGTGTATTCGCGGTATGATCAACAAGGTTTACTACATGGTTAAAGTTGAGGAGTAATCAGAATGCGTTTGAATACTCTAGCACCGGCTGCTGGCGCGAAAACTTCTGCGAAGCGAGTAGGTCGTGGTATCGGTTCAGGCCTAGGTAAAACTGGTGGCCGTGGTCACAAAGGTCAAAAATCACGTTCTGGCGGCAGTGTTCGTCCAGGTTTCGAAGGCGGTCAGATGCCTCTGAAACAACGTCTACCAAAATTCGGTTTCACTTCTCGTAAGAGCCTAGTGTCTGCTGAAGTTCGTCTAGCTGAGCTAGCGAAAGTTTCTGGTGACGTAGTTGATCTAAACAGTCTTAAAGCTGCTAACATCATCACTAAGAACATCGAATTTGTAAAAGTTGTTCTTTCTGGTGAAATCAACAAAGCAGTGACTGTTAAAGGTCTACGTGTGACTAAAGGCGCTAAAGCTGCAATCGAAGCTGCAGGCGGTAAAATCGAGGAATAATCTCGAGGAACGAGGTACAGATGGCTAAGAAACCAGGACAAGATTTTCGTAGTGCTCAGAGCGGCTTAAGTGAACTAAAGTCGCGCTTGTTATTCGTAATTGGTGCACTTTTAGTATTCCGAGCCGGCTCTTTTGTGCCGATTCCTGGTATTGACGCTGCTGTACTTGCCGATTTGTTCGAACAGCAAAAAGGTACCATCGTTGAAATGTTTAACATGTTCTCCGGTGGTGCTCTTGAGCGTGCATCTATATTAGCATTGGGCATCATGCCGTATATTTCGGCATCTATTGTTGTCCAATTGCTAACTGTAGTTCATCCAGCGTTAGCTGAACTCAAAAAAGAGGGTGAAGCAGGCCGTCGTAAGATAAGCCAATACACACGCTACGGCACGCTTGTACTTGCAACCTTCCAAGCTATAGGTATTGCAACTGGCCTACCAAACATGGTCGACAATCTGGTTGTTATCAACCAAACCATGTTTACGCTAATTGCTACCGTAAGTTTAGTAACCGGTACCATGTTCTTGATGTGGTTAGGTGAACAAATTACAGAGCGCGGAATTGGTAACGGTATTTCGATACTGATTTTTGCAGGTATTGTTGCTGGATTGCCTTCTGCAATCGGTCAAACAATCGAGCAAGCGCGTCAAGGTGAATTGCATGTACTTCTTCTGTTGCTAATCGCGGTATTAGCTTTTGCAGTAATTTACTTCGTTGTTTTCATGGAACGTGGTCAACGCCGAATCGTCGTTAACTATGCGAAACGTCAACAAGGTCGTAAAGTATTTGCTGCGCAAAGCTCGCACTTGCCTCTTAAAATTAACATGGCAGGTGTAATTCCAGCGATTTTTGCATCAAGTATTATCTTGTTCCCAGGAACATTGGCTCAGTGGTTTGGTCAAAACGGTGAGAGCAGCGCGTTCGGTTGGTTAACTGACGTGTCTTTGGCTCTTAGCCCAGGTCAACCGTTGTATGTAATGCTTTATGCAGCAGCAATTATCTTCTTCTGTTTCTTCTACACGGCGTTGGTTTTCAACCCGCGTGAAACAGCAGATAACTTGAAGAAGTCTGGTGCATTCGTACCCGGTATCCGCCCAGGTGAGCAGACAGCGAAATACATTGATAAAGTAATGACACGTTTAACCCTTGCTGGTGCACTGTACATTACCTTTATCTGTCTGATTCCCGAGTTCATGATGGTCGCGTGGAACGTACGTTTCTACTTCGGCGGTACATCGCTACTAATCGTAGTTGTTGTAATTATGGACTTTATGGCACAGGTACAGACTCATCTGATGTCTCAACAGTATGATTCTGTGTTGAAGAAAGCGAATCTGAAAGGCTACGGCCGTTAATCCGGCGGTAGACTCAGTTTCATTTACGGAGTTTAGCAATGAAAGTTCGTGCTTCCGTTAAAAAAATCTGCCGTAACTGTAAAGTAATCAAGCGTAACGGTGTCGTTCGCGTGATTTGCAGTGAGCCAAAGCACAAACAGCGCCAAGGCTAATTAGCAGAAATTTTTACTTGAAAATGAAGGTTGGGTCGAGTATATTCCTCGGCCTACCTTTTGCGTGCAAAAGAAGTAGTATTCCGCAGCGTATCCATAACGGGCTTTGCTGCGGCTAATTCTTTTATAGAAACACTTAGGAGTGAATAATGGCCCGTATAGCAGGCATTAACATTCCTGATCAGAAACATGCAGTAATCGCTCTAACAGCGATCTACGGCATCGGTAAAACTCGCTCTCAAGCTATCCTAGCTGAAGTGGGTATTGCTGAAAATGTTAAGATCAGTGAACTAACTGAAGAGCAGATCGATCAACTGCGTGATGGTGTAGCTAAGTACACTGTAGAAGGTGATCTACGTCGTGAAGTATCTATGAACATCAAGCGTCTTATGGACCTTGGCTGTTACCGTGGTCTTCGTCATCGTCGCAGTCTACCACTACGTGGACAGCGTACTAAAACCAACGCTCGCACCCGTAAGGGTCCGCGTAAGCCGATCAAGAAATAATCGGGAAGGTAGAGTACAATGGCTAAACAACCAACTCGCGCTCGTAAGCGCGTACGCAAGCAAGTTGCAGATGGCGTTGCGCACATCCATGCTTCTTTCAATAACACAATCGTAACCATTACTGACCGTCAAGGTAACGCTCTTGCATGGGCTACTGCAGGTGGTTCTGGTTTCCGTGGTTCTCGTAAGTCTACTCCGTTCGCTGCACAGGTTGCTGCTGAGCGTTGTGCTGAAATGGCTAAAGAATACGGCCTAAAGAACTTGGAAGTTATGGTTAAGGGTCCTGGTCCAGGTCGCGAATCTACTGTTCGTGCACTAAACGCCGCTGGTTTCCGCATCACAAACATCGTTGATGCTACACCAATCCCTCATAACGGTTGTCGTCCACCTAAGAAACGTCGCGTATAACGTTTCTAGGACAATTGGAGAAGAATCATGGCAAGATATTTGGGTCCTAAGCTGAAGCTTAGCCGTCGTGAAGGCACTGACTTATTCCTTAAGTCTGGTGTTCGCGCGATCGATACCAAGTGTAAAATTGATAACGCACCAGGTGTACACGGCGCTCGTCGCGGTCGTCTATCTGAGTATGGCGTTCAGCTTCGTGAGAAGCAAAAAGTACGTCGTATGTACGGCGTTCTAGAAAAACAATTCCGTAACTACTACAAAGAAGCTGCTCGCCTAAAAGGCAACACTGGTGAAAACCTACTTCAGCTTCTTGAAGGTCGTCTTGATAACGTAGTTTACCGCATGGGCTTTGGCGCAACTCGCGCAGAAGCACGTCAGCTAGTTAGCCACAAAGCTATCCTAGTAAACGGTAAAGTTGTAAACGTTCCTTCTTTCAAAGTAGCGGCTAATGACGTTGTTTCTATTCGCGAGAAAGCTAAACAGCAAGCTCGTATCAAAGCAGCTCTAGAAGTTGCTGAACAACGTGAAAAACCAACTTGGATTGAAGTAGATGGTGGCAAGATGGAAGGTACATTCAAGCGTATGCCTGAGCGTTCTGATCTATCAGCTGACATCAACGAACAATTGATCGTCGAGCTTTACTCTAAGTAAGGTTTAAACTAAAGAGAGGACACAATGCAGGGTTCTGTAACAGAATTTCTTAAGCCACGTCTAGTTGACATCGAACAAATCAGCTCGACTCACGCAAAAGTAACTCTTGAGCCATTAGAGCGTGGCTTTGGTCATACTCTGGGTAATGCACTTCGCCGCATCCTTCTATCTTCTATGCCAGGTTGTGCTGTAACAGAAGTAGAAATTGAAGGCGTACTTCATGAGTACAGCACGAAAGAAGGCGTTCAAGAAGATATTCTTGAAATTCTTCTAAACCTTAAAGGTTTGGCTGTGCGCGTTGCCGAAGGCAAAGATGAAGTGTTCATTACTTTGAACAAATCAGGCTCGGGCCCTGTGGTTGCAGGTGACATCACCCATGATGGTGATGTAGAGATCGCTAACCCTGAACACGTAATTTGTCACCTGACGGATGACAACGCTGAGATCGCAATGCGTATCAAAGTTGAACGTGGTCGTGGTTATGTTCCAGCTTCTGCGCGTATCCATAACGAAGAAGACGAGCGTCCTATCGGTCGCCTACTAGTAGATGCTACTTACAGCCCAGTAGACAAAATTGCCTACGCTGTAGAAGCAGCTCGTGTAGAACAGCGTACTGATCTAGACAAGCTTGTTATCGATATGGAAACAAACGGTACTCTAGAACCTGAGGAAGCAATCCGTCGTGCAGCTACAATCCTAGCTGAACAATTGGATGCATTCGTAGATCTTCGTGATGTACGAGTTCCTGAGGAGAAGGAAGAGAAGCCAGAATTCGATCCGATCCTACTGCGTCCTGTAGACGATCTTGAACTAACAGTTCGCTCTGCTAACTGTCTGAAAGCAGAAGCGATTCACTACATCGGTGATCTAGTACAACGTACTGAGGTTGAGCTACTTAAAACGCCTAACCTTGGTAAAAAATCTCTTACTGAGATTAAAGACGTACTTGCGTCACGTGGTCTGTCTCTGGGCATGCGCCTAGAAAACTGGCCACCTGCATCAATCGCTGAAGATTAATCGATACTAGTTAGAAGGATTAGGTCATGCGCCATCGTAAGAGTGGTCGTCAACTCAACCGCAACAGCTCACATCGCAAAGCGATGTTCAGCAACATGGCTAGCTCTCTAGTACGTCATGAAGTTATCAAGACTACTTTGCCAAAAGCAAAAGAGCTACGTCGCGTAGTTGAGCCTTTGATTACACTAGCTAAGACTGACAGTGTTGCTAACCGTCGTCTAGCATTTGCACGTACTCGTGACAACGAAGTAGTTGCAAAACTATTTAACGAACTAGGTCCACGTTTTGCTGCTCGTCAGGGCGGTTACACTCGTATCCTAAAAGCTGGCTTCCGTGCTGGCGATAAAGCTCCAATGGCTTACATTGAGCTTGTAGATCGCCCAGCTGCTGAAGAAGCTGCTGAGTAATCAGTTCGTAAGAACGAGAAAGCCGAGCATTAGCTCGGCTTTTTTGTATCTGTAATTCTGTAAACCTTTATATCCAGCCTGCATTTATTTCAACCCATGCAGACTGGCAATTTAAAAAGTGATTATCACTTACGCTTATTTACTAGTATTCCACAACCCGCCCAACGAACTTAGAAGCCCTTCGCTAGCGCCTTGCTTGTTCAAGTAATCCAAGATTACTGGAGCAAACTGACTGATCATAGATGGGTCTAAACCTAACGTATCGAATGCACTTTTTACTGCACTGATATTCTCAATATTTCCTAGTAAGCTTTGTGCTCCTTGCAAGTTTGAAAGTCCAGGAATCAAAGACTGTAATTCACTACTATTTTCTTGCGAAAGCTGGCTTTGAGCCAAAGCGAGTAGTGCACCACTGCCTCCGGCTGCTTGCTCAGTGGATACTGGTAATTGGCTAGTTAGCATGTCTGTTAATGGAGACGACTCGGTGTTCAAGCTGCTGCCGACCATGTCCATCAGGCCACTTTCTTTACTTTTTTGAGTGACTGAATCTAAGAATGCGTGCGCACTACCAATGTTGATTGATAGGAGTGCTAGAGTTAGGAGTGTTTTACGCATAGTACCTCCAAAGGTTGAGCGTTTTTTAAAAGTGATTTTATTTTTAAAGGCTATCAGAGTGAAAGGTTCAGAGGTGAGAAAGTCTATTCAGTTTAGACAAAAAAACGGCGCTAGTGCGCCGTTTTATTTAATCATAATTGAAAATGGTTTCAATTAGATAATATCTAATAGTTCTACTTCGAAAACTAAAGCTGCAAATGGAGGGATAGCCGCACCAGCGCCACGCTCACCGTACGCAAGATCTTGTGGTACGTATAGCTTCCACTTAGAGCCAACAGGCATTAGTTGTAGTGCCTCTACCCAACCTTTGATTACACCTGTAACAGGGAATTCAGCAGGTTGACCGCGAGATACAGAGCTATCGAATACAGTACCGTCAGTTAGCTCACCGTGGTAGTGAACGCGAACTGAGCTTTCTGCTGTAGGAACTGCACCAGTACCTTCAGAAATGATTTCGTACTGAAGACCAGAGTCTAGAACGTTAACTTCAGGTCGTAGAGCGTTGTCTTTTAGGAACGCTTCGCCTTCTGCTGCCGCAATTTTTGCTGCTTCTTGGCGAGCTGTTTCTGCACGAGTGTGAAGTTCTTGTAGTGCTTTGTTGATTTCATCAATTTCGATTGATGGCATGTCACCAGTTAGTGCTGTTGCAATACCTGCTGCGATAGCATCAACGCTAAGACCTTCAAGACCAGAGCCTGCAAGTTGCTGACCCATTTGCAGACCAATGCCGTAGCTTGCTTTTTGTTCTGCAGTTTCAAATTTAATTTCAGACATGAATGTCGCTCTTATTAGGAGTGATAAAGGTAACAGGATATCAGTTTCGAGCTTAGGTTTAAATGATTGCGACTGAATGCTTAATTGAGGCGACCAGGTTGTGACTTATCTCTTACTCCAAGTGAAATTTCTGCTAATTTAATCCCAATTCCATTTTAGTTTGGTGAAAAACATATACTCTCCGCGTCGGTATTTTTATACTGGCCGTAGAAGTATTAAGGGACTCATTACAATGAATCGTCGCAGAAAGAAAAAGCAGCAAGTCGACTATGTCGAATTGGTTAAACAAAAATTCGCTGCTATCGACTGGAAGCAGCCGTTCAACAAAGAGCAATGGTTGGAGCGTATACAGCCTGTTAAGCAGTTTTGGTTGCGTCTGCCTAAATTTCACCAGCGTGCTTTGATGGTCTTAGTGCCATTGATTCTGGTACTCCTTGTTATTCCTTTGCCTAATAAAACAGATCAACCAGTTGAGCAGACTGAGGTCGATCATCAACGCGTAGCGATTGAGCTGAACGCGCAGAGTTTAAGCCAGCAGAGAACCTCTCAGAACTCTGGACCGAAATCTGAAGATTGGAAAGAGTACACGGTTAAAAATGGTGATACATTAGCGCAGGTTTTCAGAAGTAATCAGCTCTCTATGGCGGATCTTAGCGCTCTGGTCAAAATAGAAGGCAGTGATAAGCCGCTAAGCCAAATAAAGCAGGGACAGTTGATTCGCTTTAAGCTTAGTGACGAAGGCGAGTTAGATATGCTACAGCTGGAAAAAAGCGGGCGGTCCGTTATGTTTTTCCGTTTATCGGATGGGACCTTTGGGCGTAACAAGTAAACGCTTCAAATGAAAAGACGCGAATATCGCGTCTTTTTAGTCAGTTTTTCATAGCGATTAGTTTTCATAGTAACCAATCGAATTGAAGCTTATAGCGCTACGGCTTCTTTCCGCATATCCACATGAGGGATACCATCTTCAAGATAGCACTCTGAGATAACCTTGAATCCATGACTTGCATAAAACTGGATGAGGTGTTCTTGAGCACCTATATCGATTGTCTGTCCTGGCCATAATGTTTCGCATTGTGCCAATGCCTTGTCCAATAACTTATGACCTAAGCCACCGCCTCGCGCGGTTTGCTTTGTCACCACTCGACCAATACTCACATTGTCATACGTGGTGCCTGCGGGCAGTAATCGTGCGCAAGCAACCAGTTCATCACCGTGATAGCCTATTAGATGATAAACGCCTTCCAGTGTGTCCTTACCATCTAGCTCAGGATAAGGGCAGGTTTGTTCAACAACGAATACATCTACACGCAATTTCATCATTTCATACAGCTGTGTGGTTGTTAGCTGAGCAAAGGGCAAAGTAATCCAAGTGAGCATGTTGTTATCCGTAATGAGAATAGAGTGACTGACTTTACTTTGTTTTGAGCTCATACTCATTAACAAAGGTTAATTAGCACTGGTTTTCCCACCAAATCTGGTGATAATGTGCCCTCTTTCCATCTCACCTGAGGATATCCCCGTGAGCAAACAAACATTCGATCAAGTTGGGCTTAACCCAGCGTTACTCGCCACACTTGATTCCCTGAACTATACCCACATGACGCCAATTCAAGCTTTGAGCTTGCCTGCAATCCTAAAACATCGTGATGTCATCGGGCAGGGTAAAACGGGCTCAGGTAAAACCGCTGCATTTGGTTTAGGGGTTTTATCGAACCTCAACGTCAAACGCTTTCGTGTCCAGTCATTAGTATTGTGTCCAACGCGTGAGCTTGCAGACCAAGTAGCGAAGGAAATTCGTACTTTAGGTCGCGGCATTCATAATATTAAAGTGCTTACTCTCTGCGGTGGGATGCCTATGGGGCCACAAATTGGTTCGCTGGAGCATGGTGCGCATATCCTAGTTGGTACTCCTGGTCGTATTTTGGATCACCTTGAAAAAGGCCGAATTGATCTTAGCGAACTGAATACCTTGGTGCTAGATGAAGCTGATCGCATGTTGGACATGGGGTTCCAAGACGCATTAGATGCAATCATCGATGCAGCTCCAAAGCAGCGTCAAACTCTACTTTTCAGTGCTACTTTTCCAGAAAAAATTGAGCAAATTGCGCAGCGTATAATGCAGACACCGGAAGTGATTAAGGTGGAATCGACGCATGATACCTCAAGCATTGCGCAGTACTTCTATAAAGTTGAAGGCTCGGAAGCACGTGATGAAGCATTGGCGAATTTGCTGCTGACTCACCAACCAGAGTCCGCGGTGGTTTTTTGTAATACCAAAAAAGAAGTTCAAAGTGTCGCAGATGAGTTGCATCACAAAGGATTCAGCGTTATCGATATCCACGGGGACTTAGAGCAGCGTGAACGCGACCAAGCATTGGTGCAGTTTGCTAACAAGAGTGTGTCTATCCTTGTTGCAACAGACGTTGCGGCGCGTGGTTTGGACGTTGATAATCTTGATGCTGTCTTTAACTTTGAGCTATCGCGCGATCCTGAGGTTCATGTGCACCGTATTGGTCGTACAGGTCGTGCGGGTAGTAAAGGTTTAGCGTTTAGCTTTTTTGGTGAGAAAGACGGTTTACGTGTAGCTCGTATTGAAGAATACCTAGAGATGGACGTGGTACCAGCAACATTGCCTGCCAAATCAAATCAGCAGCCATACCAAGCGAAGATGGTGACGATTAACATTGATGGCGGTAAGAAACAGAAAGTACGACCGGGTGATATTTTAGGTTGTTTGACAGGAAAAAATGGTATTCCAGGCTCTCAAGTCGGAAAGATTCACCTGTTCCCTGTGCGCGCTTATGTTGCCGTCGAAAAATCTGTGGCTAAAAAGGCTCTACAAACCATTAGTAACGGCAAGATGAAAGGGCGCCAGTTCCGGGCGCGAATTCTTAAATAGCTCAAATTGCAGAGAAAAAGCTCTTCGTTTGAAGAGCTTTTTTCTTTTTTGAGTTTATTTGAGAGTGTGATCTTTGGTTAAGCGTGCTTTGATTCGACTCAAACTGATTGGCGTAATGCCCAGGTAGGCCGCAATTTGACTATCGGTAATACGTTGCTTTAAATCTGGGTAATGAGCGCAAAATAATTGATATCGTTCCTCTGGAGAGTAGAGCAACATAAAGCGTTCTTTATTCTCTTTATTAACCAGTTGGTTTTCGAGTAGCTTTAAGTAAATGGCGTGCTTTTCTGCTCGCCAGTGATGCAACGTTTCAATTGGCAAGCAAAATAGCTGACAAGCGCTCAGCGTTTCCAATAAGTAAGGCGAAGGTTGGTCCTTTATTATGCTCTCAAACCCGATAACCCAGTCCTTCTCCCAATAAAATTCTTTACTGAATTCTTTGCCGTGCTCCGTGAGATAGCTTGCGTGGCATAACCCCTCAATGATGAAGTAAAGGTGTGAGCTCAACTCTCCTTGGTGATTAAGAATGTGGCGTGTAGGCAGTTCGAGCAACTCACCATTTTCAATAAGTTGGTTTGCTTCTGTCTCTAAAAAGCCATGATTGACTAAGTCTGAAAAAAGATCGCTGTGCATGTGATAACTCGGAAACGGTTTTCTTTATTTTAACGGGTTTTATTGATAACAAAAAAGCGGCTCATGAGAGCCGCTTAGTGTTGCTGTCAAATCAACCTTATTTATTCAGATCGATTTGATAAATTGCGAAACCAATGTCGTCTGTTGACACGCGTTTCATTGGGTATTGTCCTTTCTCTTTGATGAACTGCGCCGCTTTATCGCTAGGGGAGGTTTCGAAACGAATATCTAGCTTGTTATCGGACTTAATCGGTGCGAAAGACCAGTTGTTGTCAGCGCTTGGTGTCACTTCTCCTTTTTCTTCACTCACGCGAGAAATATAAGTGGCGACGACAGAGCGGTTTTCATCTGGTGCGTCAAATGCAATGAAATCTGGGCCTGTACCAGGGAAAGTATTGCTATATGCACGGTAGTTATTGGTTGCGATGATGAAATCTTGCTTCGGATTGACAGGCTTACCATTGAACGTCAGATTCACAATGCGCTGAGAATCTGGATTAATCACTTTACAATCCGCATCGTACTTCGGCGGTTGGGTAACGTCGATTTGGTAGTTAACCCCATCAATAACATCGAAGTTGTACGTACGGAAATTATCCCAATCAATCAAAGATTGCGGTTTAGGATTGTTGATGTCGATGTGGTTGAATTGACCCGCACTGCACTCTAGCCATTCGCGAACTTCTTTACCTTTCACTTTCATCGCAACCAAGGTGTTTGGATATAAGTAAAGATCGGCCGCATTACGAAAGGTGAGCTGACCGGATTCTACTTCTGTAAAGTTATTCGGATCGTTCTTACGACCGCCGACTTTAAATGGTGCTGCCGCACTCAGTACTGGAATGTCAGAAAGGTCTGGGTCGCCTTGAATAAAGCGTTCTACGTAGTCTTTCTGAGCAAGGTTAACGATTTGAATGGTGGGGTCGTCCTGCACTAATGCCAAGAAGCTGTACATGACATCATTTGCTTTGCCGATTGGTTGGTTTACAAATTCACGAGTGCCTTTGTGATCTTCTTCTAACGCTTTCACAATATCTTCATCGGCTTTAGCTAATGACTTCTTATTTACTTTATCGAAGATAGGGCGTGCTTCTGCTTGGCCTTCGACGACTTGCCATCTGCCGTCTTTCTCTTTCAGCATCAAATCCATCACACCTACGTGACTTCCCCAGCGGCCCGGCATCACGGACGTTACACCATTGATGGTCCCTTTATCTATATCAACACCAGGTAGGTTTGCGAAGTCTTTCCCTGGGAAGACGGCGTGAGAGTGGCCAAAAGCAATCGCATCAATACCTTCAACTTCTGTGAGGTAGTAAACAGAGTTTTCTGCGCCTAGCTTGTATGGATCAGTAGAAATGCCCGAGTGTGGAATCGCCACAATCACGTCTGCGCCTTCTTTCTTCATTTGAGGAATCAGTTTCTCTGCTGTTTCCTTAATGTCTTTAGCAAAGACTTTGCCTTCTAAGTTCTTCTTATCCCAGACCATAATTTGTGGTGGTACAAAGCCGATGTAACCCACTTTTATTTGATGCGCTTCGCCGTTTGTGTCTTTAAAAGTGTGAGTTTTGATGAGGTAAGGTTTGAAGTAATGCTCACCGGTTTGTTTATCAAATACGTTTGCGTTGATGTAAGGGAAGTTTGCCCCCTTCAACGTCTTTTGTAGAAAATCTAAGCCATAGTTGAACTCATGATTGCCAATATTGCCCACATCGTAGTCTAGCTGGTTCATCGCTTTGTAGACTGGGTGCACGTCGCCGGGATTAATCCCCTTTGCCGCCATGTAATCGCCCATTGGGCTGCCCTGAATTAAATCACCGTTATCAACTAGTACCGTGTTTTCTGCCTCGGACTTAGCTTGTTTCACTATTGTTGCTGCGCGACTTAAACCGATTTGCTGTGATGGTTGGTCTTTGTAGTAATCGTAATCCATCACGTTGGTGTGAATGTCGGTGGTTTCGATAATACGAAGCTTGATGGTATCGGCCATTGCTGGGTCAGCAAGCGTTAGCATGCCACTTAATACTGCGAGGGAAATAGGATGAACTGCCACTTTCATTTGGTGCTCCAATTCAATGATAAGGGGAAATCGTACTGCGTAATGTATCAAACACAGGTGCAACTTGATGATAAAGATACAGAAAACTGTGAACATTAATCAGTTTACTGAACCTTATCCATATTAACCGCCGACTTTTGCACGCTTTTGAATGAGACCAAACAAAAACTTCTTAGCAGATTTTTGAATAAAAAATGAAATTTTAGAATTTCAGGTAATATAAACGCCCCGCCATAATGCTTGCATAACGATATCAATGGACGATGAGCAAGCACATGGCAACGAACGATTCAGTCACTTCTTTTCCTAAACCAAAGCCCCGGTTAGTTTCTGACAACCCAGTCGCTGGTGTTACTCGTTTTGCAAAGCAATCGCTACAGCCTGGTGAAGTCGCCTTAGTCGGTGCAGGACCAGGCGATCCTGAACTTCTGACGGTGAAAGCACTGAACTGCTTGCAGCAAGCTGACGTGGTTTTGTACGACTACTTGGTGTCTGAAGAAATCATGGCATTGATTCCAAGCGATACGATTTTGGTGTGCGTTGGGAAGCGAGCTGGGCATCACAGTGTGCCGCAGGAGAAGACGAATCAGCTTTTGGTGGATTTTGCCAAGCAGGGCTACAAAGTAGTGCGCATTAAAGGTGGGGATCCGTTTGTATTCGGTCGTGGTGGTGAAGAGTTAGAAGTGCTTGCTGATGCCGGCGTTCGTTTTCAAGTTGTCCCTGGCATTACCGCAGCAGCTGGCGCAACCGCTTATGCTGGTATTCCACTGACTCATCGTGATTATGCGCAATCGGCCATCTTTGTGACTGGCCACTTGAAAGAAGAAAGTGATGAGATGGATTGGTCCACGTTGGCGCGTGGGAATCAGACTTTAGTGATCTACATGGGGCTGATGAAATCACACTATATTCAGAATCAACTCATTAAGCATGGTCGTTCAGCGTCGACTCCGATTGCCATTATTGAGCGTGGCACGCAGATTCAACAAAAAGTATTTACGGGAGAACTCTCCCAACTCTCTGATTTATCGAAGGAAGCACAGTCGCCATCTTTGATTGTTGTCGGAGAGGTAGTGCGACTGTCTCAAAAGTTAGACTGGTTTTTGTCTAGTACTGAATTCAACAAAAGTGCTATTGCCAACTCCATATAATTTCAGACCAAAGATTAGAGACGTAATGCGCCTTCAAGCTTAAAAAGGAAATACAAAACATGGACCAACAACGTTTAACTCACCTTAAACAACTCGAAGCGGAGAGTATCCACATCATCCGTGAAGTTGCGGCTGAGTTTGATAACCCAGTCATGATGTATTCGATTGGTAAAGACTCATCAGTGATGCTGCACCTAGCGCGTAAAGCTTTTTACCCAGGTAAGATTCCATTTCCATTGCTGCATGTCGACACCGATTGGAAGTTCCGCGAGATGATTGAATTTCGTGATCGCACCGCGGCCAAATACGGTTTTGAGCTTTTGGTACATAAGAATCCAGAAGGTCTAGCCATGGGCTGTAGTCCGTTTGTTCATGGTTCTTCTAAGCACACTGACATCATGAAGACTCAAGGCTTAAAACAAGCGCTGAACAAGTACGGTTTTGATGCGGCCTTTGGTGGCGCGCGCCGCGATGAAGAGAAATCACGGGCGAAAGAGCGCGTGTATTCATTCCGCGATAAGAACCATACATGGGACCCTAAAAACCAACGTCCTGAGCTATGGAAGACGTACAACGGTCAGGTTAATAAGGGTGAGAGCATTCGTGTATTCCCACTGTCTAACTGGACTGAGCTTGATATCTGGCAATACATCTATTTAGAAAACATCGAGATCGTGCCGCTTTACCTCGCGGACAAACGCCCAGTTGTTGAACGCGATGGCATGCTGATCATGGTTGATGATGATCGTATGGAGCTTCAACCGGGTGAAGTGATTGAAGAGAAGAGTGTGCGCTTCCGTACCCTTGGTTGTTATCCATTGACTGGGGCTATCGAGTCTGAAGCAAACACTTTAACTGGCATTATCGAAGAGATGCTGGTGGCAACGTCGAGTGAGCGCCAAGGCCGAGCGATCGACCACGATCAGTCAGGATCGATGGAGCTTAAGAAACGTCAAGGTTACTTCTAAAGGATCTAAGGAAAGATAATGAACAGTGCAGTTGAAGCTCAATTAGCCGAGCTTGGTATCGAAGGCTATTTAACACAACACCAGTACAAGTCGTTACTTAGATTCTTGACTTGTGGCTCGGTGGATGACGGTAAAAGTACATTAATCGGTCGCTTACTCCATGACTCAAAACAAATTTATGAAGATCAGCTAGCGGCAGTGCATTCAGACAGCCAACGTGTGGGTACCACGGGTGAAAAGCCCGACCTTGCGTTGTTGGTCGATGGCTTACAAGCTGAGCGAGAGCAGGGGATCACGATTGATGTGGCTTACCGCTATTTCTCGACGCAGAAACGTAAATTCATCATTGCAGATACTCCTGGACACGAGCAGTACACACGTAACATGGCTACAGGCGCATCGACATGTGACTTAGCTGTGATTCTGGTTGATGCACGTAAGGGCATTCTCGATCAAACTCGTCGTCACTCTTTCATTTCCAACCTGTTGGGTTTGAAGCACTTTGTTGTGGCGATCAACAAGATGGACTTAGTGGATTACTCCCAAGAGCGCTTTGAAGAGATCCGCGATGAGTATCTGAAGTTCTCTGAGAATCTGACAGGGGATATTGATATTCAAATCATCCCGATCTCAGCGCTTGAAGGGGACAATGTGGTGGATAAAGGCCAAAACCTGACTTGGTTTAAAGGCCCATCATTGCTTGAGCTTCTTGAAACGGTCGATGTGGATCAAGAAAAAGGCGCGGGTGAATTCCGCTTCCCTGTGCAATACGTTAATCGTCCTAACCTCGATTTCCGTGGTTTTGCGGGGACCATTTCTTCTGGTTCGATCAAAGTCGGTGATGCCATTAAAGCTTTGCCATCGGGTAAAACGTCAACTGTGGCACGTATTGTGACCTTTGATGGTGATATCGAAGAAGCTCGTGCCGGATTAGCTGTCACTCTGACGCTAAGCGATGAGATCGATATTAGCCGTGGCGATTTGATTGTTCTAGATAATGCTCAAGTGGAAACCACAAACCATTTGCTTGCCGATGTGGTGTGGATGACAGAGCAACCCCTGCAACCGGGTCGTGACTATGACATCAAAATCGCAGGTAAGAAAACCGTAGGTCATGTTGAAGCGATTCGTCATCAATATGACATTAATAATCTCTCGACTCATAGCTCGGCAGAGCTGCCATTGAATGGTATTGGTTTGTGTGAATGGTCTCTTAATGAGTCAGTCGCGCTGGACAATTATCAAGACTGTGCAGATACCGGTGGCTTTATCATTATCGATCGTCTGACAAACGTGACGGTTGGTGCTGGCATGGTTAAAGAGAGCCTCGCCGTGGTTGAGCGCGATTTGACGGACATCTCTGCGTTTGAAGTTGAGCTTAATGCGCTTGTCCGTAAACACTTCCCACACTGGGAAGCAAAAGACGTCAGCCAGTTTCTGAAAAAGTAACTGGCTCACCCAAGTACGATAATTTCAGGCACTGTTTGCTGTTGTACTTGGGGTGTCGCTACCTAACTGAATTGCGAAATGTCGTTAGGTATTCTCCTAATACCAGAATGCTTCGGTGGAGCCCAAGAAACCGAGCATTCTGATGTTCTTTTCGCTTGCGCTGATTTTTGTCTGTTTGCTCGTTTGTCGGTGATTCATGGATAAATGAGTCGTTGTTGTGCCCTTTAGGGCTATTTGGTAAGGAAAGGCTATGTGGGAACAAGGGTTTGTGTTAGCGATTTTGCTTGGCATTATCACTTGCTTGCTTGTCACGAAAATTAAGCCTAGTTATGTCTTTGCGGGTGCCGCTTTTATTGCATTCATGGCTGGGATGATGGATTCAGCCACTATCGCATCCAATTTTACCAACTCTTCATTGTTAACCCTGGTTCTATTGATTCTTGCATCCTGTGCTCTAGAAAAAACACTGCTGATCAGTTGGGTGAGCCGAAGTATCTCTGAGGGCCAGTTAGGCAGCGTGATTGCTAAGCTCGGTGTATCGACAGCCTTGCTCTCTTCATTTACGAATAATACCGCTGTGGTTGTCTCATTGATTGGGGCGATTAAGCGTAATCAGCAGCATGCACCTTCGAAATTACTTATCCCATTGTCTTACGCCGCCATTTTTGGTGGCACGTTAACTTTGATTGGTACGTCGACTAACTTAATCATCAACAGCTTTGTTGAAGACGCAGGCTTACCGAGCCTGAGCTTTTTTACACCTACGATGATAGGTTTGGCTGTGCTGGTGGGAGGGATGCTGATTCTTATCCCGCTCAGCTACTTGCTACCGAATTATGATGATCAAAACCAAGAAGATTTACCTTACTTTCTTGAGTCTCGCGTTGAGCCTGGATCACCGCTAGTTGGGCGTACGATCAGCGAGAATAATTTACGTGCGCTGCGCAAACTGTTTCTTGCAGAAGTGGTGCGCGATGGTGTTACTGTTTCTTCTGTGGGACCGGATTTTGTGCTCAATGCAAAAGACCGCCTGTTATTTTGTGGCGATGTTGAGAGCGTCGCGACCCTGCAAGAAATTCCGGGCCTCAAGTTGTTTGGTCAGCAGCACTTAAATGGGCAAAACTTTATCGAAGTTGTGGTGAGCTCGTCGGCGACATTTTGCTACAAAACCCTCAAAGAGAGCCGATTCCGCGACCGATTCGATGCCGTTGTTGTGGCGATTCGCCGAGGCCACGAACGCCTAGAAGGTGGCTTGGGTAGCATTACCTTAGCGCCTGGGGACACGTTAGTTCTGGTTCCAGGAAAGCGTTTTGAGTCTGAACGCCGAGCTCATCGTAAAGAGTTTGTTTTAGTGCATGACTTGGACTCTAGCGCTCGGCTTGATACGAATAAGTCTTCCATTGTATTACTGGGCTTTGCAGCCGTAATTGGATGCGCTCTATTAGAGTTAGTGCCAATTATTAAAGGTCTAGCTGCGTACCTTATCGCGCTTATTGCGTTTGGTATTGTGCAGATTTCAGAACTGCGCCGCCGTTTTCCGATCGATATCGTCGTGATTGTCGGTTCCGCTTTGTCTATTGCTCAACTGATGATCTCTTCTGGATTGTCAGAAAGAATGGGAGTGATGTTTATTGAAGCGTTTAATGGCTGGGGAGTATTTGGTGCCTTGGTGGCGACTTATATCATGACATTGGTACTCACTGAATTGGTGACAAACAATGCCGCGGCTGCGCTTTCTTTTCCTATCGGCTATAGCATGGCGGTGGGTTATGGCGTGGATCCGATGCCATTCATCATGGCGGTTTTGTTCGGCGCGAGTGCGAGCTTTATCTCTCCCTACGGTTACCAAACTAACCTGCTGGTGTACAGCGTAGGAAATTACAAATTGACCGACTACGTGAGAATTGGAGTGCCAATTTCGATTGTGTACTCTGTATTAGTACTTACTTTGATCCCGGTCTTTTTCCCGTTTTAATTCCGATATTTACAAGGATACGTTATGACTGCCGAAACGACGGTAAAAGATGAAAACATTGTTTGGCACCAGCATTCGGTTGATAAACAGTTTCGTGCTGAATTAAAGAAGCAAAAACCTGCCGTATTGTGGTTCACTGGTTTATCTGGAGCGGGTAAATCAACCGTAGCGGGGGCGTTGGAAAATCGCCTTGCAGCATTGGGTTACCACACCTATTTATTGGATGGTGACAATGTACGGCATGGTTTGTGTAGCGATTTAGGTTTTTCTGAACAGGACCGTCGCGAGAACATTCGTCGCATTGGTGAACTGGCGAAGTTGATGGCAGATGCGGGTTTAATTGTTCTGTCGGCGTTTATTTCACCGCATCGTGCAGAGCGGAAGTTAGTGCGCGATTTATTGCCAGAAGGCGAGTTTATCGAAGTGTATGTCAATGCATCTCTAGAGGTTTGCGAAGGTCGAGATCCTAAGGGTTTATACCGTAAAGCCCGTGCGGGAGAGATTCCTAATTTCACTGGTATTGATTCGGAATATCAAGCGCCAGAGAACCCTGAAATCGATTTGCCCGCGGGAGAAAAGAGTGTCGATGAGCTGGTAGATTTGTGCTTAATCGATCTTAAACAACGCGGTGTGATCCGATAAAAAAGCATTTAGATCATAGGTGACCTAAAGCTCTTTGAGCTGCTTGAGAAGTATTTGGATCATAGGTGATCAAATGCTTCTCAAGCTGGCTAGACGGTATGATGAACCGTACTTTTAGCTTCACTATGGACACTAAATCTATGATTTAACAGTGCAAGCATTTGATCGTAGTATTCGGCATGTGGTTTGTTTCCGAGCAAGGTACAGAGCTCATTACCTGTGGGTGTGAAGCGGTAATATAAAAGGCGGACACCTTTGCTGTTTACGTTCAGTGACAAGTTTTTACCTTGGTAGGTGAGGGCCAACGGTGTCTCGATACTAATTTCGCCAGATTCAAGTTCGGCACTGTGCAGCAGCCCTAATTCAATTAAGAGCAACAAGCTTGAATACGGCAGTTGAAAACTTCCCATATTTAGGCTGTTGGCGACGTCTCGCTTGCCGAAGCTAAATATTCCTCCTTGCGCTTTGTAACCAATCAGCAGTTTTCTGCTGTGATCCCCTCCAAAACTGCACGCTAAAGAGGCGGCTCTTTGCAGAGTTTGTGCTTCCTTTGGTGACATGTCTTTGAGGGTTTTCAACGCTTTCATGGACGTTGAACCCGGATTGGTCACTTCACGCTTCATCACTTGAGCCCATAGCTTTTGCATCGCGCTGTTATGGATGTCTTGAGCCATCTCAAAAAATCGATGCAACCAATCTTGGTCTGGCTCTCCCGCTGTCTCATCTCGGCATGAACTGTGCGCTAATTTTAAAATCTGTTCTAAGTTTTTTTGTCGCTGTTCTTGGCGTCTTTGCTCTCGCAATTGGGCTCTTTCAAACGCAGATTTGGCTGGCGGTTCGGTTTGCAGTAAGGCGTCAAGACCGTGTATTTGGGCAATGGTTTTTACCTTACTAGCACTGTCTTTTATGTAGCCTTGTTTCTTTTCTTGTTGCGTATTTTTTTTTGTGTCTGACTGATGTTCGATGACAACAGGTTGCTTTGTCGGGTCTGCCATTCGTTTTCCTACCAAGAACTGCGCGGTTCGCACGTTTAAATTTACACCTTATCTGACCAAGCGACCAGACAGGAGTTCTCAGTTTTTGAACGAATAGGGCTATTCAAAATGATAATGAGTTGTTAAAATTGTTATCGTTATTTTGGAGGGGCTATGAAGTTCTCAGAAGCAGGTAAACTCAAAAAGCACCTGTCGATAGCGTTTCTTTTGGTTATTTATGTGGGCGTGTTAGCGTATTTATCTCGTTATATCGTTTAGCACAAAGCTAAAAAAGGCGCCAGTGTGACGCCTTAGGTGTAGCGAGGCTTATCGACGACTTAAATTACATATCGTCGTAGGCTTCTATTTCTGATCCCTCAATAACGTAAGCCGTTTCTGCCAGTTCGTGGTTTATCGTCTCGGTTTTCAACGTTCCAACCACATATATAACATCCCACAACTCTTGAACAGGAGCGCCTTTCGGAAACTTCACGTAAATGATCTGGTTTGGAGGCGGTGGTGGCACGTGAATACAAGCTCCAAAGTATGGCACTAATAAAAACTCGGTGACGGTATTGGCATCACCTTCAAGTGGGATAACAAACCCTGGAATTTTAACTTGGCTTCCGTTCAGTTCTGGTCGAACATTACCAATCTTGGACTGCTGCGCTGCGCCACCACTGTGATCAGATGCAGGCATGCCTATACTGTCGAACAATTTACGCTCTTTTTCTGGAACAAGGTCAATCCAGTCAAGCTTCAATGGTTCTTCGCTGGCCATAACAGGCGCTGTGAATGCGACGACCAGCAAGCAACTTGCGAGTATTTTTTTCCACATTTTATTAAATCCTTATTGTCATTCCGTCACTCAGTGACTGTCGGTAGGCGCGGAGTGCGGGAATGAAACCAATCACAATACCAGCGCATTGTACGAAACCTAATAGCATCCACTCATAAGTAGATAAGATGCTTAAGGTGAGATGTATTCCATAGTGCTGTTGGATGATCGGCTGCGCGATAGCAAGAATGGCATACAGCCCAGTAACGCCAGTAATAATACCAGCAGCAGTAAGCAAGCTAGCTTCACTAATTAAGAGTGAGAAAACATGACGAGGCCTTGCTCCCATGGCACGCAAAATCGCCATTTCACGGCGGCGTTCCTGTAGGCTAGTTAATAGACTGCTTAACATACCTAACAACCCTGCGATCACGACAAAACCAGATACTGCCATTAGGGCTTGCTCTGCAACCGACATCATTCCCCATAACTCATGCAACGCAACGCCGGGCATAATGGCGCTGAGCGGCTCTTTGGGGTAGGTGTTAATTTGTCTTTGCAGGGCGAAAGTTTGAATACGAGATTTCAAACCAACGAGCATAGCGGTAATTTGTTTGGGCTGAAAGTCTCTGTTTTTGAGATCTTGTGCCTTGGGTGTCGGGCCCAAACGCGCACCACTTTCCCATCCGACGTGAATGGCTTCGATGGCTTCCAATGATACATGGACAGTTTTGTCGACTGGTGTTCCTGTAGGTGCAAGGATACCGACAACTTTAAATGGCAGATTGTCATGACGGCTAAAGCCAACGTCGCTAATGCCGTGGGCAATGATGATTTCGCTACCGATATCATAACCAAGTTGTTTAGCGACATCAGAACCTAGCACGGTTTCAAATAAACCATTGAATTCTCTACCCTTGCTAAATGTTAGTGGTTGCTTACTTCCAAACTTGTAATGCTCAAAGTAACTGTGATTGGTTCCCATAACTCGGAAGCCTTTATGCGAGTCGCCAAGCGAGATTGGAATAGCCCAATCGACTGAACGATGGTTGGCAAACTCTTGGTAGCTTTTCCAATCGATGTTGTTGGTCGCATTACCAATACGAAACACAGAATAGAGCAATAGGTTCACTTGCCCAGAGCGTCCACCAATAATGAGGTCAGTGCCTGAAATTGTATTGGCGAAGCTATCCTTGGATTGAGTTCGGATACGCTCGACGCCCAAGAGGAGTACCACTGAAATCGCAACGGTCATGATGGTTAGAATTGCCGTCGCTTTGCGGTTCATCAAGCTTTTCCAGGCGAGCTTTACTACAGCACTCATGATATGGCTCCTAGGCTAGATACTTGATTAATGTCGGGTAGATTGAGCGTGCGATCGAATAAGGGTTCGAGTGTTGGGTCGTGGCTAACGAATACCAGTGTGGCATTGGCTTGATTCGCTTGCTCCATAAGGAGCTCAATAAATGCTTTACGATTGTCATAGTCTAAAGCTGAGGTTGGTTCGTCAGCGATCACTAACTCTGGATGTCCTATCAGAGCTCGAGCCGCAGCCACACGTTGTTGTTGACCAATACTCAATTCAGAGACAGGGCGTGTATGAAGCTCGTTTGGCAAGTGCAGTCGTTCTAGTAGGGCCTGAGCCTGTTCATTTAACGCTTGAGATGAGGCACCTAAATGGGCACGGTCACGTCGTATTTTACTGAACTGACATGGCAATAATACGTTTTCAAGTACGTTAAGGTACGGCAATAAATTGAACTGTTGAAAGATGTAGCCAATATGATTGGCGCGAAAGCGGTCTCTCTGACTGGCACTTAAACTAGCAAGGTCAGTATCGAGAACAGATAGAGAGCCTGAAGTTAATGTGTTAATCCCCGTCAACAAAGCGAGCAAGGTCGATTTACCGCAGCCACTTGGACCTTTGATAAACACATGCTCGCCTTGTGTAATGTGTAATTTGGGGATGTGGATGGTTGGGTTGGTTGAACCGGGCCAGAAAAATTGGGCATCCTCTAGCTCGACAACATTTGGTGTGGTTTCAGTCATATTAAATCACCAAAGCTGTGGCGTGTAAGTGGGTACTTACACGCCACTCGTGTTATTTGATTACGATTTGGGTGTTATCTTTGCTTAATTTAATTGCTGATTGCATGGTATCAGTGAATATATTGACGCTGATGGACTCTGTAGTTGGGAATTGGTTAAACCAATCGGTTTGGATTTGGCTAAGCTGATTAACTTGTTCGCAATTGAAGCGATATTGCACCGAAAATTCACCGTGACCGCCATGATCGTGCGCCTCATCATGAGCGTCATGGTGGTCATGTTTATCATGATGTTCATTATGATCATGGTGTTCGTGCCCTTCATGATCGTGATGTGCATGGTCATCATGGTCGTGCTCACTATGATCATGTTCCTCATGAGTTTCGCTTAGGTTGTGGCTCACGTAAGCTTCTTCAATATTACAATCAGCTTGTGAGTTAATAGCGAACAATGCGTTGCTGTCTTCGAGTGTAGCGACGGCTTGTTTAAGCGCTTGCTCTTGTTGCGCGTTTTCTGGAGCATGTTCGAAACCCACAACATCAGCTCCAGGAGCTGTGATCTCTACTAACAGATCTTTGCCATCTTGGGCGATATTAAACTCGACGTGACCATGCACATGAGCACCATGCTGGCGGTATTCGTTTGCATTCGCTGCTGTCGATAAAGTGAGGCCAATAGCAAGGGCTAAAACGTGTTTTGATGACATTGTATTTTTCCTAATTTTACTGGCATTAACCAAAGGCGGTATTGCTCAGATTCGAGTTTCACTAAGTTATTGTTCCCTGACACACTAGGTGCGGAAATGAACTCAATAATTTTGAGTGTGGAATAGTTTGGAAATTAAGCAAAATAAGGAGGGGCACGAGCAGCGCCAAGAACTTCTTCGCCGTACACGAGATGCAAAAAAACATGATGATGCTGGGCGCGCGTAAAAGTCGGTGTAGAGAGGGTAGGTTGTACCTTTGCTATACCGTGCTGAACACCAGAAAATAATTGGCAATGATGATGGGTATGATGGTCGGGCGTCAGATCGACTTGATGAAGTACAACCGCAAAGTTCCAAGCGATCAGCAACGCAATACTGAAAAATAAAGCAGTGCGATACCAATATCTTAGTGTTTTTTGCTGGTGGTGGTACATCTGAGCTCCTCTTACCGACTGTTATAATATAACACCCATAATGAATAAAAGTTCACTCTTTTGTTGGCTAGCAGAAAAATTTAACTCCACACATGCGTGCCGAAAAATATTGGTAATACTCTCTGTGGAAGTGTCGCACTTATAAAGAGCAGAGTTATCACTGCCCATGCTTCTAATCAAATTCATATAGCTCCTTACAACAAGAATAAGGAGCCATTCAATGAAGCTAGATGTTCTGTTTAATAAGCTCAATGACTTTTGTTATCTCATCTTGCTCAAGTGCGCCCTCTTTGACAAACAGAACTTTGCCCGTTTTGTCTTGAACAATAATGGCCGAGCTTTCTTCTTTCAGGTCCCAAGTATTAGCAACTACGCCATTTTCATCAAGAACCATGGATGACCAAGGAAACTCTTTTTTGCTGTCTTGAGCTGAAGACTTCACGAAAGAGCCTGTCCCCCAAATTGCATCATCTTGGTTGATGATAGTCGTCGTCTGGTAGCTTTCTTGTGGAAAATTTGCCGCTGTTATTGCCGACATTAAAGGGGCATTCATCTCTTTTGAACTGCTACGGCCTGCGATGGCTTGAATAACACGAACTTTGCCTTGCATATGTTGAGTTGCCCAGGGTTGGTATGCAACGCCTTCTCCTTGTAAAACAATCTCGCCGTAAGCGGCAACATTGACAGGAGGAACGCTTTTACCCACTGACAAGTTGTGTGCAAAGGTCAAGCTTGGCGTTAAGGCCAGTAGTAGAGGTAGGAGAGTCTTAGTTTTCATATTGTTATATTCCGTACGAGGTTTGGAAGCTTCCAGTATATATCCAGATCTTAGAAATTTGTAGGACCGTTGATAACATTTATTTAACGTATGGAGTGGTGTAATCTTGCGTTATATTTAGAATTTGCTAAAATGATTTCCGTCGCAAATTGCGCATTAAGATTGCAGAGGAAAAATAAGCAATCCGTGTTTTCTCAAAGGAATTGAGGTGAGTTATGCTACGTGAGTTTGCTGTATATCGACCATTACAAGTGGCCCGTTTTGTTAAAACGTTGTTCAAAGGTCAGTTTTTTATTGTTGGGGTTGGCTGTTTTCAGTTCGACAATGGCAAAGTGTTACTACCTGACGTCAACGATCATAAAAGGCTCACCATCTTTAAAGAAGTCAACCAAGTGATAGCATCATTATCGGCTTAGTTAGCTTGGTACCCACTTAGATTTAGAAAAGAGCGACCATATCGGTCGCTCTTTTTGTTGCTGGTTAGGTTTATCCTTGGAGGCTTGGTGGGAAGCAAACTCCCGTTCCTCCGATGCCACAGTAACCATCAGGGTTTTTCGCCAAATATTGCTGGTGGTAGGTTTCCGCAAAGTAATACGGACCTGCTGGTTGTATTTCGGTGGTGATGTTCGCGCGTTGCTCTTCTTGCAGTGCTTGCTGATACAAGAGTTTCGATTTCTCTGCGCTCTCGAGTTGCCCCGTCGAATAAGTGTAAATTGCAGAACGATATTGAGTACCTAAGTCGTTACCTTGACGCATTCCCTGAGTTGGGTCGTGTTTTTCCCAAAAAACAGCCAGTAGCTTTTCTAATGAGATGACGCGTTCATCGAAAACGACTCGTACGACTTCTGTATGACCCGTTTTACCTGTACAGACCTCTTCATACGTGGGATTGGGTGTGTACCCCCCAGCGTAACCGACCGAAGTAGATACAACGCCGTCGAGTTGCCAAAATACGCGCTCAGCGCCCCAAAAACAGCCCATTCCGAGCAAAATCTGCTGTTGGTGTGACGCAAGAGGCGCCTTTAGGTTAGATTTATTTACAAAATGATGATCGTCAATCTGCATTGGTTGATCTCTACCTGGCAAGGCATCTTCTATACTGATCAATGTTTGTTTGTTGAGCATGGTATTTGTCCTTCAATACGTGTCTTAAATTTGCGAACTTTTTCATTTCGTCTGTATCTGATGCTGTGATGACATAGACCGCGTTAAACCTATTAATATTACAGACTTAGAATCTAATTGGCGTTATCATTATTTACGTTTACTTAACCTCATTCAGCCATAAAAGCATGATAAAAAAAGCTCTCCCCACCATTGTTGGCCTGTTTGCCTTTTCTCATGGTGCCTATGCCGATGTTTCTTTGACTTTGAAAGGCATTGATGGCGCTTTAGAAGAGAATGTCAGTGCGTATCTATCATCTATTCCAGAGAAGGATTACTCCACTTCTCTGCGTTTTCAAGCGAGATTAGATCAAAGTATCACTGAAGCGCTTAACGCGCTTGGGTATTATCATGCAAAAATTTCATACTCTATTCCTGAAGCGAATGATGAGTTAATTGTGCTCATCAAGCCGGGCTTGCCAGTGAAAGTGAAAGTCATGGATGTGGTCATCACTGGAGAGGCCAAGGACGATGAAGAATTTGCAAAACTTATTGAGCGCTCTCCGCTCAAAGTTGGCCAAGTTTTGAATCAAGGCCAATACGACAGCCTTAAGTCAGGCATTCGTAACTTGGCGCTTCAGCGTGGTTACTTCAATGGTGAGTTTACGCTAAGTCGATTAGAGGTTATCCCTGATCTGAACGAAGCTAATGTCCGTTTGCACTACAGCAGTGGAATACGTTTCAATTTTGGCGACGTTTCTTTTATTGGCAACCACATCTGGGAAGACCGTGTCGCATCACTACAACCTTTTAAAGAAGGGGACCCATACAACGTTTCGAAGCTGGGCGAGTTTAACCAGAAGCTATCAAATACGGAGTGGTTTTCCTCAGTTTTTGTTGAGCCTGAATTGGATAGGCTTGATGATGGCCGAGACTTGCCAATTAAAGTGTCTTTATCTCCTGCTTCTAAGAATCAGATCGAGACGGGTATTGGTTACTCAACGGATGTCGGCGTTCGAGGAACGTTGAAGTGGAAGAAACCTTGGGTGAGCTCCCGAGGACACAGTTTCAACACTGCTTTATCCCTATCTAAGCCAGAGCAAACCGTGACTGCTTCTTACAAAATTCCTTTAGAAGATGTCGCTAACGATTATTATCAAGTTCAATATGGGCTTAAAAACCTAGACAACCGTGACACGCAGAGTATCGAGTCTAACCTTGCAGTGGAGCGTCATTGGTTAGCAGACGGTGGTTGGCATAATACCGTTTATGTTCGTCATTTGTACGAGAGCTTTACGCAAGGTTTACAAGATGATGAATTCAACTTCGTACTTCCAGGTGCGACATTTTCTCGGACTAGGGTTCGAGGGGGCAATATGCCAATGTGGGGAGACAAGCAAAGCATCACTATTGAGTATGGTGATACCGCTATGCTTTCTGAAACTAGAGTGCTCCGCTTAATTGGCTCGACTTCTTGGATTCGTGGTATTGGAGAGAATCATCGTGGTTTGTTCCGCTTAGAAGGTGGTGCGAATATTACCGATGAACTTGAAAAACTATCACCGTCGCTGCGTTTCTTCGCTGGTGGTGACAATAATATTCGTGGTTACGGCTATGAATCTATTTCACCTGTGGATGAGAGTGGCGCCCTGACGGGGGGTAAATACATTGTTAGCAGTACATTAGAATACCAATATCGTGTTTATGGAAACTGGTGGGCTGCAACGTTTTACGATATTGGTGATGCGTTTAATGAAACACCAGATTGGAAATCAGGTGCTGGTGTTGGTATCCGCTGGGCGTCTCCGGTGGGCCCTGTTAGTTTTGATTTTGCATGGGGGTTGGATGCAAAACCAGAACGAGAGTTTCGTATCCACTTCTCATTGGGGCCTGAGCTATGATCAAAATGATGTTTAAGTGGACCAAATGGCTGTCGCTCAGTTTGATTGGTCTATTGCTGTTGCTCATCATTATTGTCGCGACAGTTTTGTTTACCCACCCAGGCCTCAAATTTGCCTTGTGGGGAGCTGAAAAAGCATTACCACAATTGCAGATTGAAAAAGTGCAGGGTTCATTGTTTCCTCGCTTCGAACTGCATAACGTCAGTTTTGTCGATGAGTCTTTGAATATCGACGCCAAAGTCGAGCGTTTAGCTTTGGCAGTGAACTTCCGCTGTTTCTTTGACCCTAAGGTCTGTGTCGATGAGTTAAGACTGCAGGGGCTTGACTTTAAGATGCCAGAGCTACCGCCAGCAAGCGAGGAGCAAGAGGAAACACCACCACTGCGTTCTATCAGTACGCCAGTGCCAATTTTTGTTAATAAAGTCAGCTTTAATGACATCAATGTCAATGTGCTGGGCAATCAAATTGATTGGCAAACATTCTCGACCGCTTTGTCGATGCAGGGTGATCGTTTGGTGATCGCACCTACCGCGTTGAAAGACATTAATGTGGCTTTAGCACCAAGTGAGGCTGAACCTGAAGCGGCTGCCGAGGAGCCGAAAGAAACTGACGTTACGCCGCAAGATATTGTGTTACCCGAAGTATGGATTCCACTGACGGTGGAAGCGCGCCGTCTGGATATTCACAACTTTAAACTGGCAGGTGAAACGCCAGTGATCGTCAATCATCTTGGTTTGGTTGCAAGAGCAGGCGGTGAACGTGTTGATGTCAAAACGTTAGAGCTCGACATGCCAGAAGTGGAAGGCGAGTTGAGCACACAAGTGACGCTTTCTTCTGATTACCCTATCAAAGCGCAACTGGACGCGTTAGTGAAGCAAGCGGATGCGAAGGGACAAAAACTGTCGCTTTCGGTCTCGGGTTCGGTTGGTGATTTGTCACTAAATGCTACGCTTTCTGAGCTTGTACAAGCGGAGATCAAAGGTGATATTCAACCGCTTAAAACGCAGTTACCGTTTGATGTCGCGATTAAAAATGTACAGGCGCAATGGCCGCTATTTGGACAAAGCGATTACCAGGTTTCTGTACCAAGCTTGGCGGCAAAAGGCTCACTTGATGGCTACGAAGTCGCATTAGAAACCAAAGCGTCAGGCAAAGATATTCCCGCCGTTGATGTCGCACTAAACGGCAAAGGTACGTTAGAGCAAATTGACCTCGAAAGCCTTGTAGTGAAAACCTTAGGGGGCGAACTCTCTGGGAAAGTCATGGCCAATTGGGCCGCGCCAATCAACTGGCAAGCTGACTTAAACCTGAAGAACATTCAACCAGGATTGCAGTGGAAAGAAGCCGAAGGGGATATTAGCGGTAATCTTTCGACTTCGGGGTCGTTAACAGAACAAGGCGGTTGGCAAGTCAGTTTGCCTAAGTTAGACATTGACGGCATTTTGCGAGGTTATCCGCTGAATGTTGAAGGGCAACTTGAAGCGTCTGATAAGAACGGCAAAGGCGAAGACATCCAACTTACCACTCAGGGTTTAGCGCTTTCTCATGGCCCGAACCAACTGAGTGCAAAGGGTAAGATCGATAAGCAAATTCTGATGGATGTTGAGGTTAACTTCCCTGATTTTGCGAAAAGTGTTCCGGATCTTGCAGGTAAAATGCAAGGTAAAGTCGCACTACGTGGTAGCTTGAAAGAACCAGACATCAATCTTGATCTCGCTTTAAATCAGATAAACTGGCAGCAACAGGCGAACGTAGAAACGATCACCTTAAAGGGTGATGTGAAGCCTCTGCCAGCACCAAAAGCGAACATAAGCCTAATTGCGAACAACATTACCTATGACGACATAAAAGTTGATAGTGCTGACCTTGAAGTCTCTGGGGATGAAAAACTGCATCAACTTACGCTCGATGTAGTGTCTGACCTGGTGTCGACCAGTTTAGAAATTGAAGGGACATTCCAGCAGAAACCAGAAATGATTTGGGATGGGGCGCTGCGCCGCTTGACGCTGAGCTCGCAACAAGGCCCGTGGGCGTTGCAAAAATCGACCGCGGTGAAGGTCAATATCGACAAACAGATCGCGAACGTTCAAGCGCATTGTTGGTTGCAAGCGGAGTCGAGCGTATGTCTAACCGAAGACATTAGTGTCGGTAAGAGTGGCCAGGCGAAGTTAGCCATCAATGATTTTGATTTTGACCAAATCAAACAATTCCTGCCGCCAGAAACCAAGCTGCAAGGCTCGGTTAATGCACAGGCTTTTGCTAAATGGGCACCAGAGAAAAAGCCTGAAGTAACCTTAAGTGTCAATATGCCAAAAGGCCAAGTTGAACAAGCGCTTGAACAGCCAATTAAAGTCGGTTGGGAAAGCTTCAACTTTAAAGCAGCATTAGCGAAAGACAAGCTTGATGCCGAGTGGCTATTTGATGTGAAAGATAACGGTGACTTGTCTGGTAAGGTTTCTTTACTGAATGTCTCGACTGAAAAGC
This sequence comes from Vibrio sp. YT-16, assembly GCF_033337405.1. Lineage (NCBI taxonomy): Bacteria > Pseudomonadati > Pseudomonadota > Gammaproteobacteria > Vibrionales > Vibrionaceae > Vibrio > Vibrio sp. YT-16. The sequence continues at coordinate 45,310 of NZ_JAWOQQ010000017.1, read as the reverse complement.
CCACTATTGATGGTAAGGTTTCACTCTCTACGTTCCACTTGGATTTCTTGGCACCGTTGATTGGTGAGTACAGCTTGTTTAAAGCAAACATGAATACTGACCTAGCGATATCAGGTGACGTCATGCATCCGAAGGTTAATGGTCAGTTCTTGATTGACCAAATGAAGCTACAGGGTGAAGTCACACCGATAGATATAAACTCAGGGCAGGTCGTCATCAACTTTAAAGGCCATCAAGCGGACTTGGATGCCGGAATTTTAACCCCGGATGGTGAGTTGAACGTTATCGGTGATGCCGATTGGCAGGACTTACAGAACTGGCGCACTAAAGCGCGTGTATTTGCTAAAGAGCTCAATGTTGATTTGCCTCCAATGGTAAAAATCAAAGTGGAGCCTGACATGACAATAGATGTGACCCCTCAGCTTGCGAAAATTGAGGGTGATATTAATTTGCCATGGGGCAGAATTGTCGTCGAAGAGCTTCCACCAAGTGCGGTAGGTGTATCGAGTGATACCGTTATTCTCGATAAAAACTTGCAGCCAGTGGACGATGTGGCTGCGATGCCGTTTGATGTGGAAACGAACATCAACATTAAAATTGGTGATGACTTCCAACTTGCCGCTTTTGGTTTAAAAGGTGGGTTGAAAGGGAACCTAAACGTGACACAAAAAGACAAAGGTCCTTTCATCGTTGGTGAAGTGAATGTTGTCGACGGTTCTTATCGTTCGTTTGGTCAGGACTTATTGATTAAAGAAGGTAAGATTCTGATGAATGGTCCACCAGATCAACCTTACTTGTCTATCAAAGCGATTCGTAATCCAGACAATACCCAAGATGATGTCATTGCAGGGGTACAAGTGTCGGGCCCAGCATCTGATCCGAGTATAGAAATTTTCTCAGAGCCCGCGATGAACCAAGCCAATGCACTTTCTTATCTACTTCGTGGTCAAGATATTGATGGTGAAGCCGGTGGTAATGCAATGACGACTACCTTAATTGGTTTAAGCTTGGCGAAGAGTGGGCGTGTGGTTGGTGAAATCGGTGAAGCCTTTGGCGTACAGGATTTACAGCTGGACACTGCTGGGTCGGGCGATGATTCGCAAGTGACGGTGAGTGGTTATATTCTGCCAGGTTTGCAGGTGAAATATGGTGTCGGCATCTTTAACTCCCTAGGTGAGTTCACTGTGCGTTACCGATTGATGCAAGACTTGTATTTAGAAGCAGTATCTGGTGTAGATAGCGCCGTTGACCTACTCTATCAGTTTGAGTTCGATTAAAGTGCTTTAACCTAAGCATATACAGTCATGACTAAGGAGTGGTTATGCAGCATTTGATTTTTGTCTACGGCACGTTACGCAAGGGAGAGTACAACCATCAGTATTTGCGCTCGGCGCAGTTTCTTGGTTTACATGAAACGGATGCTCAATTTGCAATGTATGACTTAGGCCCTTATCCAGCGTTGTCTGTTGGGCAACGCTCGATTCAAGGTGAGGTGTACCTGATTGACAGTGAAACCTTATCTGAGCTAGATAGGTTAGAAGATGTGCCAGTGGAATATCGCCGAGAGAGCATCGTTACGCCTTTTGGCCAAGCTTGGATCTACTTATATCAAGATACTGAGCAATTAACCGAAGAAATCGCTTCCGGAGATTGGTGTCAAAAGGTGTGAGCTATACTGACATTATCAATAGCAACGAGCTAAACACTAAGGAGTCACGATGAAAGCATTCGTAATTGGAGTAATGGCGTTGCTTCTTGCTGCATGCGCACAAACAACACTACCGACTTCGAATAATGTGACCGATTGGCAAGTGTTTGGTAAGCAGTCAGCTTTAGATGGATTACGGGAGTTATCTGAGGAGCGAATTGCGAAGCTGGATGATGTTAACCATGCGACGCCAGAACTGATAATGGCTTATCAAGCGGGTTACCAGCAAGGTAAGCAAGAGTATTGCGAGCAAAGTGCTTATATGCTCGGTGTTATCGGGCGCCCGTATTTTGGCATTTGTGATGACGTTGACCCCTTCTTTCAACATGATTACGACGCTGGACGAATGTCTTCAGCAGGCGCACCTATCTAGTTGACACAGGTAAGATGAAAGCAAAAGAGCTGCCCTAGAGCAGCTCTTTTTAGTTTTGTATCAGCAGTGATGCTTATTTTTTCTGAGCGCGCTCGTAAGATTCTAGGATCTCAGCTTTAGCGGCAGCAACATCTGCCCACCCATCCACTTTCACCCATTTGCCTGCTTCAAGCTCTTTGTAACGCTCAAAGAATTGCGTGATCTGCGCTTTCAGTAGTTCTGGGATATCGTCCACATCTTGGATGTGCTCGTACTCTTTCGAGATTTTTGAGTGGGGAACCGCAAACACTTTTGCATCTTCACCCGATTCATCTGTCATCTTCAAAACGCCAACAGGACGGCAGCGAATGACTGAACCTGGCATGAGTGGGTATGGTGTTGGTACCAATACGTCGACTGGGTCGCCATCAAGAGACAGGGTATTGTTCACGTAGCCATAGTTGCATGGGTAGAACATTGGTGCAGACATGAAACGGTCGACAAATACAGCACCAGAGTCTTTATCTACTTCGTACTTGATTGGATCTGCATTTGCAGGAATTTCGATAACGACATAGATATCTTCAGGCAGCGACTTGCCTGCTGGTACATGGTTTAAGCTCATTAGAATATTCCTTTTCATTAACGATGAGTCACACAAAAGCGGCTTCATCTGATGATAAATTCGCGTTTCACTTTAGCGACAAAAACGCGGCAGGTAAACACCTGCCGCGTTGGACAAAGGTCTGAAATTATTCTTCGTCGCGGTGCAGTTCAAGGAACTCTTCAACTTTGCGAACCATGTTCTTCGAACCCACAAAGAAAGGTACACGCTGGTGCAACTCAGTAGGCTTGATGTCCATAATGCGATTCACGCCGTCCGATGCAATGCCGCCAGCTTGCTCAATGAGGAATGCCATAGGGTTACATTCGTAAAGCAGGCGTAGCTTGCCTTGTGGGTGGCTTTGTGTGCTTGGGTAAAGGTAGATACCACCTTTCAGTAGGTTGCGGTGGAAATCAGCAACCAGCGAGCCAATGTAGCGAGAAGTGTATGGGCGACCGTCTTCTGGCACGTTTTCTTGGCAGTACTTGATGTACTTCTTCACCCCTTGAGGGAAACGAATGTAATTACCTTCGTTGATGGAGTAGATCTTACCATCATCAGGAATCATCATGTTTTCATGAGAAAGACAGAAGCTGCCGATAGATGGGTCGTAAGTAAAGCCGTTTACGCCGTTACCAGTTGTGTATACCAACATGGTGGAGGAGCCGTAAATCACGTAGCCCGCAGCCACTTGCTTGTGACCAGGTTGTAGGAAGTCTTCTTCAGTTGGTGGAGTACCGATTGGAGAAACACGACGGTAAATCGAGAAGATAGTACCAACAGAGACGTTCACATCGATGTTAGAAGAACCATCAAGTGGGTCCATCAGTACTACATATTTGGCGTTTTGGTTGAGTTCTTTATTGAACGCAACTGCTTCGTCTTCTTCTTCACTGGCAACGCCACACACTTGATCACGAGCTTCAAGCGCGGCTTTGAACTTATCGTTCGCGTAAACATCGAGCTTTTGCTGATCTTCACCTTGGACATTTTCCGTGCCTACAGCACCAGTGATATCACCGAGACCCGCTGCGTTGATTTCGCGGTTAACGATTTTTGCAGCTAAACGAATGGAGGCTAAAAGGGATGATAGATCACCGCTAGCGTGGGGGAAATCCGCTTGTTTTTCGACAATGAACTCGCCTAGGGTGCGCAGTCCTGACATGGTTAATCCTTACATTTTCATTTCATTGGGGGTAGTGCGCAAGTGAGCATCTCTTTATGGATGTTAAACGATTGCGCTGGATGTAAGTTTAAGTCGCAGATCTTTTTAATGGTAATGAAGTAACTGTTTGAGATCTCAATTTATTTGTAGACTTGTTTGAGGGATTCATCAGTAAGCAAGAGGTTGTACAGTCTGTGTTCAACCTTGTCATATTTGTGAAAGGGACTGCAAGAAGAAGGCTAAAGTCACTCGCTTTTCAGGCGGTAATCGCGATAATGAAAGCATTAAAAAACGCATTACAAGGTTTAGTTTATGCACATTCATATCTTGGGTATCTGTGGCACATTTATGGGCGGCGCAGCGATTCTAGCGCGCCAATTAGGACATAAAGTCACTGGTTCTGATGCCAACGTTTATCCGCCAATGAGCACACTGCTTGAGTCTCAAGGTATTGAAATTATTGAAGGCTTTGACCCGTCTCAACTCGACCCTCAACCAGATCTTGTGGTGATTGGTAATGCGATGAGCCGTGGCAACCCTTGTGTCGAGCATGTGCTCAACACTAACATGCGTTACACCTCTGGCCCGCAGTGGCTCAACGAGTTTTTGCTGCATGATCGTTGGGTATTGGCGGTATCGGGTACACATGGGAAAACGACCACGTCGAGCATGCTTGCTTGGATACTTGAAGATTGTGGTTATCAACCGGGTTTCTTAGTCGGTGGGGTACTCGGTAACTTCGGAGTGTCTGCTCGTTTGGGTGAAAGTATGTTTTTTGTCGTTGAAGCGGACGAATATGACAGTGCTTTTTTCGATAAGCGTTCTAAGTTTGTGCATTACCATCCTCGCACTTTAATCATGAACAATCTTGAGTTTGATCATGCTGATATCTTCGATGATCTAGAAGCGATCAAGCGCCAATTCCATCATTTAGTGCGAACTGTACCGGGCAATGGATTGATCTTAGCGCCGAGAAAAGATCAGGCGTTAGCGGATGTATTAGAGCGTGGCTGCTGGACTGAAAAACAGTTCTCTGGTGAGAATGGTGACTGGCAAGCGCACAAATTAGTGCTTGATGGCTCAAAATTTGACGTTGCGTTGCAAGGCGAGAAGGTTGGTACCGTCGAATGGAATTTGGTGGGTGACCATAATGTGGATAATGCACTGATGGCGATCGCTGCTGCACGACATGTTGGAGTCACTCCGGATCTTGCTTGCCAGGCATTAGGGCGTTTCATCAATACCAAGCGCCGTTTAGAGCTGAAAGGTGAAGAACAAGGTGTGACGGTTTACGATGATTTTGCGCATCACCCAACGGCAATTGAACTTACTGTCGGTGGTTTGCGTAACAAGGTAGGTGAAAAACGCATCCTTGCTGTGTTAGAGCCGCGTTCTGCCACCATGAAGCGTGGTGTACACAAAAACACACTTGCAGAGTCACTACACAGTGCAGATGAAGTCTTCTTGTTCCAGCCAGATAATATCGAGTGGTCTGTGCAAGACATTGCCGACCAATGCAAACAGCCAGCGTTTTTCGATGCGGATATAGATAACTTTGTAGCCAAGATCGTCGAACGTGCGCGAGCAGGTGACCAAATTCTAGTCATGAGTAATGGTGGCTTCGGTGGTATTCACGGAAAACTTCTTGAGCAGTTAAAACAAAAAGCCTGATTGATATGCAAAACAAAACACAACCCTCTCACAAAAAAGCCATCACGTTGGCATTAACGGGGGCTTCTGGTGCTCCCTACGGCCTTCGTCTTTTAGAATGCTTGGTTGCGGCGGATTATCATGTCTACGTTCTGATTTCTTCGGCAGCTCGTGTTGTGATGGCAACCGAGCATAATCTTAAGCTGCCAAGTGGTCCAGAAGCAGCGCAGCAAGCATTGGTAGAGCACCTGAACTGCAATCCCGATAACATCACCGTTTGCGGTAAAGATGACTGGTTCTCACCGGTTGCGTCTGGTTCTGCTGCACCAAAGCAAATGGTGGTTTGCCCATGTTCTGCGGGAAGCGTTGCAGCGATTGCGCATGGTATGTCAGATAACTTGATCGAGCGGGCCGCTGATGTGGTAATGAAAGAGCGCGGGCAGCTGTTGCTCGTGGTTCGCGAAACACCATTTTCAACGCTACATCTGGAGAACATGCACAAACTGTCGCAAATGGGCGTCACCATCATGCCAGCAGCTCCAGGCTTCTATCATCAGCCAAAGAGTATTGAAGACTTAGTGGATTTTATGGTGGCGAGAATTCTTGACCACTTAGGTATTGAGCAAGGTTTGGTGCCTCGTTGGGGTTATGACCAGCGCTCGTGAGCTGATTGTGTAACCACTCAAATACCTTTACAATCCATCCAACTCATCGGGGAGCAAACCCATTTAGCATTGAGTCAATCAATGCATTGGGGCGCTGAGACCTAAGTGTTTAACTAGGGACCCGTATTACCTGAACCAGATAATGCTGGCGTAGGAATTGAGTCTGGATATTGGAAGTCCTTAATAGCCGCCTCAAACCCTGTGCCGCTCAACTTATTTCTCTGAAATACTCATGGAGAGCGAGCAGTGAAACCCACTCTAAATCTGATTGCCTTAGCTGCAATCACCTCTACTTCAGCGTTTGCCGCTGAAAACACATTAACCATCTATACCTACGACTCTTTTGCCGCAGATTGGGGGCCGGGTCCTAAAATCGAGCAAGCTTTTGAAGCAAAATGTGGCTGTGACGTTAACTTCGTAGCGTTGGACGATGGTGTGTCGATTCTGAATCGTCTTCGTCTTGAAGGCGGTAATAGCAAAGCGGACATCGTATTAGGTTTGGATAACAATCTGATGGCAGAAGCGAAGAAAACCGGTCTGCTTGCCGAGCACAATGTAGATACGTCCAATACAGTGTTACCAAACGGTTGGAGCGACACGACGTTTGTACCGTACGATTACGGCTACTTCGCGTTTGTGTACAACAAAGAGAAAATGACTAATCCGCCGAAAAGCATGAAAGAGCTGGTGGAAACGCGCGACGATCTGAAAGTGATTTACCAAGATCCGCGGACTTCAACGCCGGGCCAAGGCTTGATGCTATGGATGAAATCTATTTATGGCGACGATGTGACGCAAGCGTGGCAGAAGCTAGCGAGCAAAACCGTAACGGTCACGAAAGGTTGGTCTGAAGCGTATTCCATGTTCCTCAATGGTGAGTCCGATTTAGTGCTTTCTTACACCACCTCACCTGCGTACCACTTAATTGCGGAAAACGATTCGAAGTTTGCGACGGCGAATTTTGCTGAAGGCCACTACATGCAAGTTGAAGTCGCCGCCAAAGTGAAAGGGGCAAAAAATTCAGAACTTGCTGATCAATTTATGAGTTTCATTTTAAGTGATGAGTTCCAATCGGCGATGCCAACGGGTAACTGGATGTACCCAGTCACTGACGTTGAGTTACCTAAAGGTTTTGAAACTTTGAGTGTTCCAAGCAAGTCGTTGAGCTTTAGTGCTGATGAAGTGGCAAAAATGCGTAAGTCTTGGATTCGCGAATGGCAAAGCGCATTGACGTTTTAGCTGACGTTTCCACCCTCATCTGAATGAGATAGGTTTTACCTTTGAATTCTGTTCCAAAAATAGGTTTAGGGGTCGCGATGATCATCGCGACCTTTGTTATTTCTGCCCTAGGTGCTTTGATTGTTCAAGCCCCTTCACTTGATGTGTCTGTGGTATGGGGCGACCCGTACTATCAACATGTCACCAAGTTCAGTTTCTACCAAGCGTTTCTTTCCACATTGCTCAGTGTTGGCTTTGCCATTCCAGTAGCGCACGCACTTTCGCGTCGCCAATTTATTGGTAAATCATTACTGCTTAAGCTGTTTGCATCGACACTGGTTTTGCCGGTTTTGGTTGGTGTTTTTGGGCTGTTAGCGATTTATGGCAACAGTGGTTTGTTGGCGCAGTGGTTGCAAAGTTTCGACACTAAACTGCCATTCTCTATTTACGGTTTGAACGGCATTTTACTCGCCCATGTGTTCTTTAATTTACCTTACGCGGCACGATTGCTTCTGCAAGCCTTGGAGTCTATTCCTGCCGAGCAGCATAAGCTTTGCGCGCATCTTGGGATGAGCCATTGGGATAAGTTTCGCTGGGTAGAATGGCCGCGTTTAAGGCAGCAGCTTCCCCACGTTTGTGGGTTGGTGTTTATGTTGTGCTTTACCAGTTTTGCCACTGTAATGGCGTTGGGGGGCGGGCCAAAATCCACCACCATTGAATTGGCCATTTACCAAGCGATTAAGTTTGATTTTGATTTACAAGCTGGGGCGTTATTGGCGCTGTGGCAGATGCTGTTATGTGGACTGCTTGCTATTGGAGTGCAGAAGTTAACAAGGCCTGTTTCTATCAGTGCTGGAAGCACATCGGTACAGCAATATTTAACGAAGGATCATGGGTGGTCAAAAGCTTGGGATAGCTTTTGGATCATAGGTGCCTTTTTACTGGTAATACCGCCGTTATTGATGGTGTTACTGAGTGGCATCAACCAACAAGTTTGGACAGTATTAACCGATGAGCGTTTTTGGTTTGCGCTATTGAACTCCCTCAAAGTCGCCTGTGTCGCTAGCGTGCTTGCGGTCGCTGCAGGGGTGGCCATACTATTGACCAGTCGCCGTTGGCGGTTGCAGTACAAAAACACGCGAGCCGATCAGATAGAGTTAATCGGCACCATTATTTTGGTGACTCCAGGTCTGGTGATTAGCACCGGTTTATTCTTACTACTGCGCGCATTTACCGATGTTTTTAGCTTGGCATTTTTTGTCGTGATTTTGGTGAACGGTTTGATGGCTTTGCCTTACGTGATCAAAACGCTAGCGCAGCCAATGCTGCACATTGAACAACAGTATCAGTATGTATGTGCCAGCTTAGGCATGCGTGGCTGGCAACGGTTTAAAGTGGTGGAGTGGCAGGCGCTACGCAAGCCGTTTGCACATGCGTTTGCGATCAGCTTTATGTTTGCAATAGGGGATTTAAGTGCCATAGCACTGTTTGGTGGACAAGAGTTTCGTACCTTACCTTTGTATTTGTTCCAGTTGCTTGGCAGTTATCAGATGGACGCAGCTGCGGTGGTATCGGTGACCCTATTGTTGTTGAGTGTGGGCTGTTTTGCCTTGATTGAGAAAGTATTGAAAACGAAGGAGAGAGCGTAATGTTAGTGTTGGATGATGTGCAGTACACCTACCAACGTGAACTGTTTCGTTTTGACTTAACGATTGAGCAAGGACAGATTGTGTCGCTGATGGGACCAAGTGGGGCAGGGAAGTCAACCTTGCTGGCGTTGGTGGCAGGATTCATCCATCCTGACCGTGGTGATATTTGTGTTGATGGTGAGTCCATTGTGCGTAAAGAGCCTTATCTGCGTCCGTTCTCTATGTTGTTCCAAGAGCACAATTTGTTTGCTCACTTATCGGTGCGTGACAACATCGGTTTGGGCTTACACCCAGGGCTAAAGCTTACGGTGGACCAAAATCGTCAGATTGAACAAGCCGCGCAGCAAGTTGGTGTTGCAGAGTACCTCGACCGTTTGCCAGAGCATCTTTCTGGTGGCCAGCGTCAACGTGTTGCCTTAGCGCGTTGTTTTGTTCAGCCTCATCCCATGTGGCTATTGGATGAGCCGTTCTCGGCGCTTGATCCGGTGTTGCGTGAAGAGATGCTGAGCTTGGTAAAAAAACTCGCAGCAGAGCAGGGAATAACTGTATTGATGGTCACGCACCATTTAAGCGATGCCAAAGCGATTGCCAGCCACTTTGTGTTTGTGGCAGATGGTAAAGTGGAAGCCGCGGGTGATATGTCTGCATTGAGTGAACAGCATGCTAGTGAGAAGCTTGCGGCATTTATCCGAGCAGCATGCTAGTGCCTGATAGTTGCTAGGTTATGCTTCTCCGCAACACAAACCATGCCGAGGGCCAAATTCAAATTGAGATCTTAAGCTCATGATATGGTCAATCATTGCTTGTACACGCCGTGGGCGGTTTGCTCCAGGACGATAGACTAAATAAATAGGCATTGGTACCGTGTGCCATTGCGGTAACACTCTGACTAAGGTGCCACTTTCTAGCTCTTGCGTCATGTTCTGCACAGGTAAGTTCGCGATGCCTAGTCCTTTAAGTGCGCCTTTTAATATTGCTTCTACAGTTGTACTTGAGAAGTTACTGGTTATTGAAACATTGACGGTATTATCGTGTGAGATCAGCGTCCAAGGTCCTATTTCTGAAACATATTGATACCTCAAACAGTTATGTTTTGTCAGGTCTTCTGGCGTTTCAGGTACGCCGAACTCAGCTAAATACTCAGGGCTAGCAGCCAGGACTCGAGTGGTATAGCCTAATTTTTTCGCGATTAATCGATCATCAACTATCTGACCGACTCTAATTGCCATATCAAAGCCGTGTGAAAACAGATCAACAAAATCGTTCGATGCTTCTAACGCAATTTGTACTTTTGGCCATTGTTTTAAAAATGGCAAAAAGATGTGCTCCGCCATATACGCATCCAACGCTGGTGGCGCGGAAATACGCAGCCGGCCTTGGATCTGTTGTTCCATCTCCTGAACGTCATGGCCAATTGAGTGGAATTCCTCAACTAAGCTTGCAGCACGCTCTAAAACCATTTGGCCAGCTTCGGTGATCACTAACTTTCGGGTTGTGCGCTCTAGCAGTTTGGCTTCAAAGTGTTGTTCGAGTTTGGTTATGGCTTTACTAACAGTAGATTTCGGTAGGTTTAACTCCAGCGCGCACTTGGTTAAGCTCAGTAGTCGACAGCTTGTGACAAAGATAGAAAGCGTTCTAAAGTCAATTGTTTCTAAATTCCGAACAATCACTTTCAATTATCCATATTGTTTCAATATTAATCTGATTATAGTCTGGCACCTCATCCTTAGCCATCAAGTTATTGTCATTTGAGGTAAACAACATGTCCAACTCTGTAGACTTATTTTCTCCTATCGAACTCGGTCAATTAGCATTAGATAACCGTGCCATTATGGCGCCTTTAACGCGAGCTCGTGCTGGCGCAGACCATATTCCTAATGACCTTATGGTTGAATACTACGCTCAACGTGCGAGTGCCGGACTTATCATTGCTGAATGCACCATGGTGATGGAAGGTACGTCTGCTTTCATGGCAGAGCCGGGTATTTACAACGAAGAGCAAATCGCAGCTTGGAAAAAGGTAACGGATGCGGTTCATGAGAGAGGCGGTAAGATTGTACTGCAAATTTGGCATGCGGGACGAGCTTGTCATCCTGATCTGAATGAAGGAAAAACACCTGTAGCGGCGAGCGCATTGGCCATTCGTGATGAATTAGTCCATACCCCTTCGGGTAAGCAAGCATATACGGTACCACGAGCACTCGAAGTGGATGAGATAGCTTCCATTGTTGCGGCGTTTAAACAAGGTGCAGAAAACGCCAAGAAAGCAGGCTTTGATGGGGTCGAGATACATGGCGCCAATGGTTATCTTATTGATAACTTCCTTCGTGACGGCTCAAATTTACGTACCGATGAATACGGTGGCTCGGTTGAAAATCGTGCTCGATTTTTACTTGAGATAGTGAAAGAAGTCGTTGAGGTGTGGGGACCCGGAAGAGTCGGTCTGCGTACATCTCCGCTAAATGGATTTAATGACATGAAAGACAGTGATCCAGTTGGTTTGGTGCGTTACTTAGCAGAGCAACTTAATTCTTTCGATCTTGCTTATTGGCACGTGATGCGTGCGGATCTGAAAGGCGTACAAAAAGCAGATGTTCTCAAGCCAGCACGCGAAAACTATCAAGGTCACTTAATGGCGAACGTGGGCTACAGTGCACAAGAAGCGGCAACAGCAATTGCAGAAAACAAAGTTGATGTGGTCGCATTTGGCGTTCCCTTTATCGCAAACCCAGATTTAGTTGAGCGGTTTAAGAAAAATGCACCTCTTAATGAGGCGAAACCAGAACACTTTTATTTGGGTGGAGCAGAAGGTTATACCGATTACCCAGTGATGGCATAACCCTTACTTGTTTAATATAAAAAGGACGCTAATGTTAGCGTCCTTTTTCGTTTCTGTATTTACTTAGCCTTGCGGTTTTACGATCATCACATTGATTGGAGAATATTCCACAACCTTACTCGCGACAGAGCCAAGCATTACTTTATTGATTTTAGAGCGTTTGTGGCTTGGCATAATGATGAGATCAGCGCCTAAACGTTCTGCATAATCAAGAATGGTCGCGTAGGCCTTGCCTTCAGCAACATGCACTTGGTAAACCACATCTTCAGCAATATGCTCATTAGCGAAAGCTTTTAGTTGCTGCTTCACGTCTTGCTTCATTTTGGCTGCAGCATCTTTCGGAAAGTATGTGGCAACCATCGACATGTGAATACCAGGTAGTACCGTCAGAAGATGGATTTGAGCATTTGCTTGCTTTGCCTGCCAAACCGCTAGTTCAACCGCTCGGTCTGAAAAGCCTTGGTCATTTAGATCAACCGGAACAAGAATTTGTTTGTACATTCAATGTCTCTCATTAAGGCCCCTTTATCCTCGGGGCCAAATCGGTTATGCGCTCAATTGTTCCTTACGAGCACGACGTTTTTGGTTCATTGCAAGCACCAGCAAAATCATTAAGCATGGTACAAACACCCACTCTTTCATCGGACGGTCTGCATCCTGGATAACCCACTTGATTTCCCAATCAAAGTCGATACCTGCGGACTCTGCTGGACTACCAAATTCAACCATATCGACAATCATTTTGTTGTCACTTTCGGTCAGCATCAGACCCATAGATGAAATACGTGCGTCTGCTGTTGTCGCACTGTCTTCGAATGGAAGACGAACCGTTTTCTCAATGTAGTCGCCCTCAAGGTTTTCACCGGCAACACGTAACTCCAATGATTCTCCTACATTTAGTGTTTCCGTGATTTGAGCTACCTCAACGCCAGGAGAAAGAACTTTCGCTGGGTACAGCATGTCCCACCAAAAACCTGGACGGAAAAACGAAAATGTCAGTACTAATAATAGGACTGTTTCCCACCACTTGTTACGCGTGAACCACCACCCTTGAGTTGCCGCAGAGAATATCAGCATTGCAATGATCGATGAAATGACCGTGAGTGCCAAATGCCACCAAGAGTCGATCCCCATTAACAATAACTGGGTATTGAACACAAACATGAACGGCAAAATAGCGGTTCGAATATCGTAAGTAAAACCTTGGATACCGGTACGAATTGGATCTGATTTCGCAATCGCTGCTGCTGCAAAAGCCGCAAGACCTACAGGTGGGGTATCGTCGGCCAAAATACCAAAGTAGAAAACGAACAAGTGCACCGCTATCAACGGAATAATCAAGCCATGCGCCGCGCCGAGCGTAACAATAACCGGCGCCATTAGCGTAGAGACCACGATGTAGTTCGCCGTTGTTGGCAGACCCATCCCCAGAACCAAGCTAATGATGGCGGTAAACAGCAGCATAAGAATGATACTGCCACCAGAGATAAACTCGACGAAGTCGGTCATCACTAGTCCGATACCCGTTAGTGTAACAACACCAACTACGGTGCCCGCTGCCGCGGTTGCAACGCCGATACCAATCATATTGCGCGCACCAGAAACTAAGCTCTCGGCAAGATCGACAAAGCCATCTTTGGTTTGCTGAAGCATATCACCTTGCTTTGACAGCAGTGCAATCAACGGACGTTGAGTAAGCAAAATGAAAATCATGAACACCGTTGCCCAGAATGCCGAAAGACCAGGTGAGAAACGTTCGACAGTCAAACACCAAACCAATACGACGATAGGGAGTAGGTAGTGCAAGCCTGACTTAACGGTTGGGCCAGGATCAGGTACTTCTGTTAATTCTGCATCAATCTCAATTGCGCCATCTTGCACGTGATTTGCTGAGACTTTCACCAACCCAACGTACGCGATTAATAGTGCGACGGTAACAATTGGTGTCGCGGCATCACCAAAGACGTCCTTTGTCCAACCCACTCCGTAGTAAACCAATGCGCTGATCACACACAATCCTAAGATTGTGCCAGTAAAGGACAGCAGACTTTGTACTAGTGTTGGGTTGTGGCGACGAGGAAGCCCTGTCATGCCTGCTTTACACGCTTCAAGGTGAACAATGTAAATTAAAGCAATATAAGAGATTAGCGCTGGAAGTAGGGCGGCTTTAATCACCTCAACGTAGGAGATACCGACGTATTCCACCATCAAAAATGCTGCTGCACCCATGATTGGCGGTGTTAACTGACCATTGGTTGAAGCCGCTACCTCTACCGCACCCGCTTTTGTGCCGGGAAAGCCAACACGCTTCATCAGTGGAATCGTAAAGGTGCCAGTTGTTACTACGTTTGCGATTGAAGAACCAGAAACCAGACCAGATAAACCTGATGCAACAACGGCCGCTTTAGCTGGACCACCTTTCATATGGCCAAGTAACGAGAAGGCAACTTTAATGAAGTAAGCACCAGCACCAGCGCGTTCCAGCATTGCTCCAAACAATACAAACAAGAAGACAAAAGAGGTAGAAACACCTAGCGCAACCCCAAATACGCCTTCTGTTGTTAGCCACAAGTGAGACATGGCCTTGTTCAAGCTTGCCCCTTTGTGCGCGATAACGTCAGGCATGTAAGGGCCTGCAAAGGTGTAAGTAAGGAAAACAGCAGCCACGACCATTAATGGTGGACCAAGTGCTCGGCGTGTTGCTTCTAAAAGGAGGAGCATACCGATAACAGCAACAACGATATCAACCGTTGTCGGTGCGCCTGAGCGTCCTGCTAGCTCGGTATAAAAAAGGTATATATAGGCTGCTGAAAAGCTGCCAGCCAACGCGAGTATCCAATCAACAAGAGGGATATGATCGCGAGGAGAATTCTTCATCGCTGGATAAGCAGTGAAAGCCAAAAAGATCGCGAAAGTAAGGTGGATAGATCGCGCTTCCGTGTCGTTCAGTACGCCAAAATTGAAAATAAATGGTAACGGGGATGCGTACCATAATTGAAATAGTGACCAACACAGAGGAACAAACCAAAGGATTCGTCCTTGCATTCCCGAAGGGCTACGTGCACCTGTGTCTGCCTGAGCCACCATTTCTTGCACATCTTGTGACGGAGCTTGATTCGTCGCCATGTACTTTTTCCTTATTATTGATGGTCCTGTCTGATTTTTATCGAGAACCACACTTCGCCTCTATCAGTGTAGTGAATGGAGCGAAGTTTGCTTTCGAGTATTTTGCTGCCTGAACTCAAAGTGTTGATTGTTGGGTACTCTGTTAGGCGGCGTTTAAGTTTTCTTGGGTATGAGCTCGCAGTTTTCAGAAGAAAACTGGCGAATGAAGCATACAGTTAGAACGTGCTACAACCTGTATGCTCAAACAGGCAGAAAATATTCTTTCCTGCCTGTATGTAGAGTCTGAGGAAATTACTTAATTAGACCCATTTCTTTGTAGTATTTTTCTGCACCTGGGTGAAGAGGAATAGAAAGACCAGCTTTCACCATGTCTTCTTTCTTCAAGTTTGCGAATGCAGGGTGTAGACGTTTGAAGGTATCAAAGTTTTCAAACACAGCTTTTGCCACGTTGTAAGCGACATCGTCTGAAACATCAGAGGTCGTTACCATTGTTGCTGCAACACCAAAGCTGTTTACGTCTTTGTCTGTACCGCGGTACATACCAGCCGGTACTGAGCTAAAGGCGTAGTATGGGTTGTCGGCAACAATTTTATCGATTTTAGGGCCTGTTGCTGAAACTAGCTTCGCATCACATGATGTGGTTGCTTCTTTGATTGAACCGTTCGGGTGGCCGACCATGTAAATGAAGGCGTCAATTTTGTTATCACAAAGTGCTTGAGAGCGTTCAGAGCCTTTTAGCTCAGACGCCAATTTGAAGCTGTCGTTTGTCCAACCCATCGCTTCCATGACAACGCCCATCGTTGCACGGTCACCAGAGCCTGGATTACCGATGTTTACGCGCTTACCTTTCAGGTCTTCAACGTTTTCAATACCTGAATCTGCACGCGCAATGATGTTGAAAGGTTCTGTATGAAGAGAGAACATTGCGCGTAGCTTCTTGTACGGGCCTTGTTCTTCAAACTTGCTCGTACCGTTGTAGCCGTGGTACTGCCAATCCGATTGCACGATACCAAAATCTAATTCGCCTGCACGGATAGTGTTAACGTTGTAAATTGAGCCACCAGTCGATTCTACTGAACAACGGATGTTGTGGTCTTTACGACCTTTATTTACCAACTTACAGATAGCACCACCAGTTGGGTAGTAAACACCTGTCACAGAGCCAGTACCGATGGTAATAAACTCTTGAGCGTTAACTGCGCCTGCGCCCATTACGGCTGCAGCGATAGCGCCTACTTTGAGAAGTTTGTTAAATGCCATGAATTTCCCTTCCTTATATTCATTATTTACCCGGAAATAACCATAAATCACTTCTGGAGTTTCCTATTTGGAAACGGCACCTTTTTCAATCCAATCGTTTGAAAAAGCGAGCGAATCATAACAAAAAATTGGCAGAAAATTATCCAATTGTTAAATGTTATAGTTGATAAGTCTGAATTTTGTATCAGGGGATAGGATTCAATTTGTGATTTAATTCTTTTTAAAACAATTGCTTAATTAACGTTTAGTGACTGAAATGAAAAAGATCAATTGCGTGATGTTAATCACAAAATGGATGGTTAAAGAATGAGCGGAGTAAGCAAAAAATTTACATAAATTATGGGCTACAAAATGAGACTTCTTTTATAACCCACAATGAGTTAGCTGATTGAAGCTTTATAGAACTTAACCAGTATATTCGAACAGCTCGCACACTGATTTGAAGAGTTGCTCAGTCGTAATTGCCATGGTTGGCGTAATGAAAATGGTATCGTCACCTGCGACAACACCAAGAATACCTTCGGATTTACCGAGTGAATCAAGCAAGCGAGCAATCAACTGTGCTGCACCTGGGCCAGTGTGAATTACTACTAACGCTGCGTTACGATCGATGTCTAGTACTAGTTCACGCAGAGAACTGCTGACTGTTGGGACACCTAGCTCAGCAGGAAGACAGTAAACCATTTCCATTTTTGCATTGCGCGTACGGACGGCGCCAAATTTAGTCAGCATACGTGAGACTTTAGATTGGTTGATACTCTCAAACCCTTGCTGTTTGAGTGCGTCAACAATCTCGCCCTGTGAGCCAAAGCTTTCTTCTTTTAACAGGGCTTTAAAGGCGCGAACTAAGTTGTCTTGTTTTTCTGAATTGCGCATAGTCATTACAAATCTCTTATTACGGGTCAGCAATTTTGCATATTCTCGCATATATATTCAGGCGGTGCCAAAGAGTCCCAGGATTATGTTAGATGCGTCACTGTAAACTATATACCACATAGAATTCTTTAGCGCGCTGAAGTAGGGCTGTATCTGTTTTCTTGAATTCCTTGTCATTTCAACAGAATAAAAGAATAATCCAAGCCCCATTTGTAGCACGGTAACAGCGAGTTGCGCGAGGTCGCAAAGCTAGCGTTAATTGATTGTAATCAAGTTGTGATTCCGATAGCTTTATTTAAGTTGGTTACAAACTACCCTACGAATACGTTTATAAGAGAAATACTCTCAAGGAGAACTACATGAAAGTAGCCGTTATTGGTGCCGCTGGTGGCATCGGTCAAGCCCTGGCCCTTCTACTTAAGAACCGTCTTCCTGCTGGTTCTGATCTAGCCCTATATGATATTGCTCCAGTAACTCCTGGTGTGGCCGCTGATCTTAGCCACATCCCTACGCCAGTTTCTATCAAAGGTTACGCTGGTGAAGATCCTACTCCAGCACTAGAAGGCGCGGATGTTGTGCTAATTTCTGCTGGTGTTGCGCGTAAGCCAGGTATGGATCGTGCGGATCTATTTAATGTAAACGCTGGTATCGTTAAATCGCTAGCGGAGAAGATTGCGGTTGTTTGTCCGAAAGCTTGTGTTGGTATCATCACAAACCCTGTAAATACAACAGTGCCAATTGCTGCTGAAGTTCTTAAAAAAGCGGGTGTTTATGATAAGCGTCGTCTATTTGGTGTAACAACGTTGGATGTTATCCGTTCAGAAACGTTTGTTGCTGAGCTTAAAGACAAAGATCCAGGTGACGTTCGCGTGCCAGTTATTGGTGGTCACTCTGGCGTAACGATCTTACCTCTACTGTCTCAAGTAGAAGGTGTTGAGTTTACAGCTGAAGAAGTAGAAGCATTAACGAAACGTATTCAAAATGCAGGTACTGAAGTTGTAGAAGCTAAAGCGGGTGGTGGTAGTGCAACACTATCAATGGGCCAAGCTGCATGTCGCTTTGGTCTGTCTCTGGTTCGTGCTCTTCAAGGTGAAGAAGGCGTAGTTGAGTGCGCTTACGTTGAAGGCGACGGCGAACACGCGACTTACTTCGCGCAACCTGTGAAACTGGGTAAAGAAGGCGTTGAAGAAGTACTAAGCTACGGCAAACTCAGCGATTACGAAAAGTCTGCATTAGACGGTATGCTAGAAACACTAAATGGCGACATCAACATTGGTGTTGAATTCGCAAAGTAATCTAGAAAGCCTATATAAGAAAAAAGCCGATCATTTTGATCGGCTTTTTTGATCCTTGATTTCTCAACTTCGTAAAAATGGTCGAATAAAACCACGTAGTGAAGGAGAAGATGATGGAAGCGAGTCGAATCCGTAAAGGCATGGTTGTTGAGTGCCAACAAGGCGTCGGTACGATATTAGTGGTCGACCATGAAGCAGAGACGGTATTGTTGTCCAAACAAGGGACTGAACAGCAGCTCGCCGTTAGCTTTGATGAAATAGAAGATGATCCACAACTGCATGGCGGTAGTGACAGATATTACTAGCGCCTCCGGCGTCGTCATTAGGTATCAAACGTAAAAAAGGAAGAGCATGCTCTTCCTTTTTGCTATAAGTCTTGCGTTATGGGTAGCTATTGATTACTTCGTGCGTTGTACTGCGACATGAGCCAGAGTAACAAGCGCTTGTTTGTATTCAGACTCTGGCAACACTGATAGTTCTGCGATTGCTTTGTCTGCTTCTTCTAGAGCTTTTTGCGTTGTGTATTCCAGAGAGCCCGCTTCTTTCATGACCGCAAGAATTTCTTCTAAGCGATCCATGCCATTCGCTTTCTCAATTGCTTCACGAATCATGATGGCGTTTTCTGGTGTGGTATTACGCATAGCATGGAGTAGAGGCAAAGTTGGCTTGCCTTCGGCCAAGTCATCACCCACATTTTTACCCATGTCTTCGCCATCAGAAGTGTAATCCATGACGTCATCAATGAGCTGAAACGCAGTGCCTAGATACTTACCGTAATTTTGCATTGCGATTTCCACATGCTCAGGAGCATCATTTAAGATTGCACCGATTTGAGTTGCGGATTCAAATAAGCGCGCAGTCTTAGAGTAGATGACTTGCATGTAGCTTTCTTCTGTCGTGTCAGGGTCGTTACAGTTCATCAACTGCTGTACTTCACCTTCGGCGATCACGTTTACGGCATTGCTCATTAGTTTAAGGATCTTCATGGATCCTAGTTCCGTCATCATCTGAAATGAGCGTGTATAGATAAAGTCCCCAACTAATACGCTAGCCGCATTGCCAAATGCTGCATTCGCAGTGGCTTTACCACGGCGCATGTCTGATTCATCTACCACGTCATCATGCAGCAAAGTCGCTGTATGGATGAACTCAATAAACGCAGCTGCCATTGTATGACCATTGCCTTGGTAACCAAGTGCACGGGCTGACAGTATCGCTAAAAGCGGTCTTAGACGTTTGCCTCCACCACTCACGATATAAAAACCGAGCTGGTTGATTAAAGAGACATCAGAATTAAGTTGGGCTTGAATTGTTTCATTCACTTTTGCCATGTCATCGGCAGTAAGCGCTTGGATAGTTTTAAAATCCATCGTATATCCGGCTGAAGTTAGACCCTGCAAGGCTTATTCGATTTATATAATTGTCGAATAATACACTAAAAAACGTTGATTAATACATTACTAAAGGGCATGATTGCCGCACTTTTCTTTGGCGATTAGCTTTTCGCCAATTTTTTCAAAATATGGCTTGTCATAGGAGCATCTATTCTGTAGAATCTGCGCCCTATTGATGATTAGTTTAGCGCACACCCTCAAGAAAGGCTGTGCGGAAAAAGCGGAGTAAAATATGTACGCTGTTTTCCAATCTGGTGGTAAACAACACCGTGTAAGCGAAGGTCAAACTCTTCGTTTAGAGAAATTAGACGTTGAAACTGGTGCAACTGTAGAATTTGATAAAGTTCTTCTTGTTGCTAACGGCGAAGACATCAAAGTTGGTGCTCCTCTTGTAGAGGGCGGCAAAATTGTTGCTGAAGTTGTACAACACGGTCGTGGCGATAAAGTTAAAATCGTTAAGTTCCGTCGTCGTAAGCACTCTCGTAAGCAACAGGGTCACCGTCAGTGGTTCACTGAAGTGAAGATCACTGGTATCAACGCTTAATCTATTAGGAGAGTTTAACAATGGCACACAAAAAAGCTGGTGGTTCTACTCGTAACGGCCGCGATTCAGAAAGCAAACGTCTAGGTGTTAAGCGTTTCGGTGGTGAATCTGTACTTGCAGGTAACATCATCGTTCGTCAACGTGGTACTAAGTTCCACGCTGGTAACAACGTAGGTATCGGTAAAGACCACACTCTATTCGCTCTTACTGAAGGTAAAGTGAAGTTCGAAGTGAAAGGTCCTAAGAACCGTAAGTTTGTAAGCATCGAAGCTGAGTAATTAGGTTTTTAACCAAATTACTTAATAGCTTTAAGCTGAATTCAAAAGCCCTGCCGAATCGGCGGGGTTTTTTATTTGTGGCAGTCGACATATCGAAGTTTCTCGCTAAGATCCTAAGCGATTTGAATCTGGGAGCTTAGATCTGTCATCTGCTAAAATTGTCGGATGACATAGTAAGATTTAATCCACGCACGAAGTAGTCGGAGTAAAAGATGAAGTTCGTAGATGAAGCGGTAGTAAAAGTTCAGGCTGGTGATGGCGGTAGTGGCGTTGTCAGTTTCTGGCGTGAAAAATTCATCACTAAAGGTGGCCCTGATGGCGGTGATGGCGGTGACGGTGGTGATGTTTATATCCAAGCTGATGAAAACCTAAATACCCTGATTGATTACCGTTTCCAGCGCTTCTACGAAGCTGAGCGTGGTGAAAACGGTCGCGGTGGTAACTGTACAGGTAAGCGTGGTAAAGACATCGTTCTTCGTGTACCTGTGGGTACGCGCGCTGTGGATATCCACACAAATGAAATCGTGGCGGAAGTTGCTGAACACGGTAAGAAAGTGATGATCGCAAAAGGCGGTTGGCACGGTCTAGGTAACACGCGTTTCAAATCTTCAGTAAACCGCGCGCCTCGTCAGAGAACATTGGGTACAAAAGGTGAAGTACGCGAAATTCGCCTTGAGCTATTGCTTCTTGCTGATGTGGGTATGCTTGGTCTACCTAATGCTGGTAAATCAACCTTTATCCGCGCAGTATCAGCAGCAAAACCGAAAGTCGCTGATTACCCATTCACGACTTTGATCCCAAGCTTGGGTGTCGTAAGTGTCGTACCAGAGAAAAGTTTTGTTGTTGCAGACATCCCTGGTTTGATCGAGGGTGCAGCAGATGGCGCTGGCCTTGGTATTCGATTCTTGAAGCACTTAGAGCGTTGTCGAGTGTTGCTGCACATGATCGATATTATGCCAATTGATCAGTCCGATCCGGTGCAAAATGCATTGACGATCATTGATGAACTAGAACAATACAGCGAAAAACTGGCAAGTAAGCCGCGCTGGTTAGTGTTCAACAAAGTTGATCTAATGCCTGAAGAAGAAGCGAATGAGAAGATCCAAGAAATCTTAGACGCACTAGGTTGGGAAGACGAGTACTTTAAGATCTCGGCGATCAATCGTAACGGTACTAAAGAGCTTTGTTACAAACTGGCTGACTTTATGGATAACCTACCTCGCGAAGAGGAAGAAGTGGCTGAAGAAGATAAAGTTAACTTCATGTGGGATGATTACCATAAAGATGCGATGGCGGGTAAAGACGTTATCACTGAAGATGACGACGATTGGGATGACTGGGACGATGAAGAAGATGACGGTCACGTTGTCTACGTTCGTGACTAATCAGAACGGTCAAACAATGCCTGTTTGCCTATAATTCATTAAGCCGCAATTATTTATTGCGGCTTTTTTTGTATCTAAATCATATTTAGGTGATGTGATTTACGGCACAATAACCGATACGTCGTGTTTTTTGAGGGTTAGTTTGGCCCTCGCGCGTATGAATGAGTAACACCCTAAAAGGAATTAGACTTATTTATGACTCTAGAAACCATACCGCCTAGAGAGTTGGCGGTATCTACTCAACGATCGATTTCTCGTCTTGTCGCCCAAGCCGGACAAATGCTACTTGCTCATGGTGCTGAAAGTACTCTTGTGAGCGATATTATGCGTCGTATTGGCCTAGCTTGTGGGGTGAATGAAGTTGCGGTAGCACTATCAGCTAATGCATTGGTTGTGACGACGGTAATGGATGGGCATTGCATCACCACCACCCGAAGCTGCGCTGATCGTGGCATCAATATGCGCGTTATTACGCAAATTCAACGAATCTGTATCATGATGGAGCGTGGTTTGCTCGATGCAACCATGGCGCAGAAAAAGCTGAACGCTATCAGTCCAGAGCGTTATAACCGCTGGTTGGTGGTGTTTATGATTGGCTTGTCTTGTGCGGCATTCAGTCATCTAGCTGGTGGTGATTGGGGAGTATTCATTATGACCTTTTTAGCTTCAGCTGGTGGCATGATCGTTCGCCAAGAAATTGGTCATCGTCATTTCAACCCTCTATTGAACTTTGCTGCGACCGCTTTTGTGACCACCTTAATTTCAGCACAGGCGGAAATTTACCAAATCGGTAATCTACCTACCGTAGCAATGGCATCGTCAGTATTAATGCTTGTACCTGGTTTCCCACTCATTAACTCTGTCGCAGATATGTTGAAAGGCCACATTAATATGGGGATTGCTCGATTTGTGATGGCTAGTTTACTAACGTTGGCGACATGTTTGGGGATCGTTGCTGCGATGAGTGTAACTGGAATTTGGGGGTGGGCAATCTAATGAGTTTATTTGAATTGATGTTTGGCCTTTTGAATGACATGTTTTTTGCGGCGATTCCCGCTGTAGGATTTGCATTGGTTTTTAACGTACCACAAAGAGCTTTAGTGTATTGCGCTGTTGGTGGCGCGATTGGTCATGGTAGCCGCTACTTGATGATGCAGTTTGGCATTCCTATTGAGTGGGCAACCTTTTTTGCTGCGACGTTAGTTGGGATGATTGGTGTGTACTGGTCTCACCGTTTTCTCGCGCATCCAAAAGTGTTTACTGTGGCTGCTTTGATCCCGATGGTGCCGGGTGTGTTTGCGTACAAAGCAATGATCGCTATGGTAGAAATCAATCATGTTGGCTACTCACCCGAGCTTGTCGCAACCTGTATGGAAAACTTTCTTAAGGCCATGTTTATTATTGCAGGTTTAGCTGTTGGTCTTGCGGTTCCAGGGCTGTTATTCTATCGCCGCAGACCAATTGTATAAGGACCTAACATGATCATTAGTATGATTGCCGCTATGGCCGACAATCGCATCATTGGCAAAGACAATCAAATGCCTTGGCATCTTCCCGCCGATTTCGCTTGGTTTAAGCGTTGTACCATGGGAAAACCGGTTGTGATGGGACGCAAAACCTATGAGTCTATTGGTCGCCCTTTACCAGGTCGCTTGAATATTGTTATTAGCCGTGATGAGACACTAAAGATCGAAGGCGTCACTACCGTAACATCGATTGAGCAGGCTCTGGAAGTCGCAGGTGATGTGGAAGAAGTGATGATCATTGGTGGTGGTGCGATTTACACCACTTGTCTGCCTATGGCCAATAAACTGTATGTAACACACATTGAAGCGGCCATTGATGGTGATACTCAGTTCCCAGATTGGGGAGACGAGTTTAAGGAAACTTACTCAGAAATGTATCAAGCCGATGAGAAGAACGCCTACAACATGCGCTTTACTGTGTTAGAAAAGTAATTCGAGATTAACACCGCGTAGTTAATACGGTAATGCCGTTCGTATAACAGCGAGCGGCCATCCCAACCTACCGTCATCCTGAAAAGCGACGAAAGAGCGAGATTCAGGAGCCTCTATACGAGTACTTTGTTGTCAAAGGTATTTCTATCTATTCGCAGCGCGAGGATATTAGATTCCTAGTCTCGTTAAGGCTCGTTGACCCTACAGGAGGTGTTAAGTGACAGGTATTCCTCCTACTATGGATTATCGACTGTTATTCAGTGTTTAACTTAACGCATCCTGAGTAAAAATTTTCTTATCTTCCCAACGGATCATGGTCAGTCTTCCGCCCCAAACGCAGCCAGTATCTAGCCCGATGACTTCGTTGTTCATATAGCCTTGTAGTGCAGCCCAGTGCCCAAAGAGCACCGCTTTGTTTAAGTGGATACGTTTAGGCACATCAAACCATGGAATAAGTTCGTTACCGGAAACTTGTTGCGGTGGCAATTTACAATCCATATCCAAACGACCATCAGGGAAACAAAAGCGCATCCGCGTAAAAGCATTGATAATATAACGGTATCGGTCCAAACCCTGTAGAGAGTCATCCCAGGAATCAGGTTGATTGCTGTACATGTTTTTTAATAGCCAAGGCAGCTCTTCACTTTGGATGATGCGCTCAACTTCACGGGCACACTTTCTCGCTGTTTTTAGATTCCACTGCGGTGATATGCCAGCGTGACACATCACGAACTCGTCATGCTCGGCCATTAGAGGTTGCTGAGCTAGCCATGTCAGTAGTTCCTCTTTGTCAGGGGCCGTGAAAATAGGTGCGGTTCTATCTTTGTCTTTGACCTTTTTTATCCCGTGAGCCACTGCAAGAAGGTGAAGGTCGTGATTACCAAGCACGACGATTGCGCTTGCGCCAAGTGACTTCACAAAGCGTAACGCTTCTAGTGATTTAGGCCCTCTGGCGACCAAATCACCAGCAAGCCAAAGTTGGTCTTTTTTCGCAGAGAAAGATACTTTTTCTAGTAGTCGCTGCAATTCATCAAAACAGCCTTGGATGTCACCAACAATATAGGTAGCCACTGAATCTCCAATTTACTAATTTAAAACATTTGGAACAGCCAAGCGAAATGGTTCGATTTCGGTGATGAACTCTTGCCCTTTCTCATCCAGCATTTTGTAGTGTCCTTGCATAACGCCGACAGGGGTTTCTAACGCGGTTCCGCTACTGTACGTGTATTCATCATTGCTTGGAATAAAGGGCTGCTGGCCTACCACTCCGTCACCTTCAACCGTCATTTGCTTGCCGTTCGAGTCTGTGATTAGCCAGCGGCGGCTCACTAACTGTACGGTTTGTTGGCTAAGGTTTTTGATGGTGATGATATAAGCGAAAACGTAGCGTTGTAGCTCTGGGTTGGACTGTTCTTCGATGTATTTGGTGTGAACTTGAATTTTGATGCAAGGTTGAATGACGTCCATGTGCACTCCTCAGAAACGTAATATCCCAATAATAATAAGCCAAACCTACAAGGGTTTGGCTTATTGTTTGAGTTCTTAGTGCTGCGGGTTATCCGCAAGCCAGTTCGCCATTGCGACGAATTGTTCTAGCGTCAGGTTCTCTGGACGCATGCTTGGATTAACACCTAGCTCTTCTAGTACTTCTGTGCTTAACAACGATTTGTAGCAGTTACGAACTGTTTTACGACGTTGGTTAAAGCCTTCACGACAAACGCGATCGAGCAAACGCAGATCTTTCGCCGGGCATGGCAGCTCTTCGTAAGGCACTAAACGAACAACGGCAGAATCCACTTTCGGTGGTGGAACGAATGCCGTTGGCGGTACTTCCAGTACCGGTACCACTTTACAGTAGTACTGAGCCATTACCGTTAAACGGCCGTAAGCTTTGCTGCCAGGGCCGGCGGCTAAGCGGTTTACCACTTCTTTTTGCAGCATAAAGTGCATGTCTTGAATGTCTTTATGGAACTCAAAAAGGTGGAACATCAATGGTGTAGAGATGTTGTATGGTAAGTTACCAAAAATGCGCAGCTTGTTGTTTGGCTTCACTAGTTGAGTGAAGTCAAAACGCATAGCGTCACCCTCATGGATGGTCAACTTATCTGCCAGTTCAGGGTGAGTACGTAGGCGTTCCGCCAGATCGCGGTCTAATTCGATAACTGTGAACTTATCCACTTCACGACCTACTGGCTCAGTGATTGCACCAAGACCAGGACCGATTTCAACCAGGTTTTGACCTGGTTTTGGGTTAATCGCTGATACGATTCCATCAATAATGTATGGATCGTTCAGGAAGTTTTGACCAAAACGTTTACGCGCTTTGTGCCCTAAATGGACATCATTTCTCATTGTTTCTTCTCTACCAAATCTATCGCATGCGTGAGCGCTGTTCGGAAACTCCCTGTATCCGCTTGACCTGTCCCTGCCAGATCTAATGCAGTACCGTGGTCCACCGATGTTCTAATAAAAGGTAGACCAAGAGTAATATTTACTGAACGACCAAAGCCTTTGTATTTTAATACTGGCAATACTTGATCATGGTACATGCCTAAAACAGCATCAGCATCATTTAAATATTTTTCATTGAAAATGGTATCAGCCGGCAGAGGGCCGATCAGGTTGATACCTTTTTCTTGTCGAATTTTTTCCAGTGTCGGAGTGATGGTCTCGATCTCTTCACGACCTAAGCAGCCATCTTCGCCAGCATGAGGGTTAAGCCCGCAAACGTAGATGTTTGGTTGTGCGATAGCAAACTTTTCTACAAGGTCTTTATGAAGAATATCGATGATTTTTTCTAATCGCTCTTCGGTGACAGCTTTGGACACATAAGCTAAAGGAATATGTGTTGTAACCAGCGCCACGCGTAGTCCTTCCGTTGCTAGCATCATTACGACTAGCGGCGTTTGTGACTTCTCGGCGAAAAATTCAGTATGACCACTGAATGCAACACCTGCGCGATTAATCACCCCCTTATGAACAGGGCCGGTGACAATAGCATCAAATTCATCATTCATACAGCCTAAAGCTGCTCTTTCTAGCGTTTTTAGTACATAGTGGCCATTCGCTTCATTGAGCTCGCCTGCGACCGCAGGTTCCGATATTTGGATATGGTCAACGATAAGCGTGCCCGCTTTTTGTGCTTTAGGTGCTTCTTCTGGATTGTAATCAGACAGTTGGACTTCGATGCCAAGCTGCTTGGCTCGCTCCGTCAGCATATTCTTATCGGCACAGACGACAATTTGGTGCGCCCAATCTTCTTTCGATAGGGCAAGCACTAAGTCTGGGCCGATACCCGCAGGTTCCCCTGCGGTTACGACAATTCTACGAATTGTATTAGTTGTCATTGTTGTCATCCACGATTTCAACAAACGCACTTGCGCGTAGCTCTTGCATCCATGCGCCCGCTTCTTCATTAAATTTACGGTTAAATAGAATACGGTAAGCTTTGTTCTTCATCGCTGAGTCAGTACGGTCCACTTGGCGACGATCCAACACTTCAACGATATGCCAGCCGTGAACGGTTTTGAACGGTTCGCTGATTGAGCCAACTGGCAGAGTTTCTACTTGGTGCTTGAATTCTGGCACGTAAAGATCTGGTGTTTGATAACCTAGTTCACCGTCTTGTGCTGCCGAGCCAGGATCTTGACTGTATTGTGTTGCCAATTGAGCGAACGTTGCTTCACCGGCTTTGATGCGGCGTACAAATTCATTCAGTTGCTTCTTCGCCCCTTCGTCGCTCAGAATCACTGTTGGTTTAATCAAAATATGACGCGCATTTACTTCCGTTACCGCAACCGTTTCTAGGCCTTTTACATCCTCTATTTTTAGGATGTGGAAACCAACGCCACTACGGAATGGACCAATAATGCTGCCTTTGTTTTGCATCTTGATCTGATCAGCAAAGATGGTTGGCATCTCTTCTTTACGCATCCATCCCCAATCACCACCCTGTAAAGCTTTAGGACCTTTTGAGTAGGTGTAGGCCATCTCCGTAAAGTCTGCACCTTCGTTTAGCTTTTTCGCGAGCGCTTTAGCTTCTGCTTCTACAGCTGACTTTTCTTTATCGTCAGAGAAGCGCAGTTGAATGTGTCCAATTTTGTATTGAACAGTCGCATTGGTTTCTTGTGATAGTTGCTCAGCAAGGCTATCGACCTCTGCTGGAAGGATATTAATACGGCGACGAACCAGTGCATTGCGAGCTTCTGATGCGGCGATTTCCTTACGAATTTGTTCGCGGAATTCTGGGTAACTTAAACCTTCACTTTCTACAGAAGCAGCGAGTTGTTCTACCGATTGCTCATTATTACGTGCGATCTCTGCAATCGCTTGGTTTAAACGGTTGTCGTCAATACGCACACCAATACGGTCTGCTTCTTGGCCTTGCAACGTATCAATGATAAGTTTTTCAACGACTTGTTCTTTTAACACGCTGGTAGAAGGTAAGCTCTTTCCACTTTGACGAGCGTTGGCTTGCAGCGTTTTCATCGCTGTTTCGATGTCGCTTTGTAGAACTACACCGTCATTCACGATGACCGCAACCTTATCGATCTCTACTGGTGCTGCAACCGCTCCGCAAGAGAGTAGGGTCGTGAATAAGATTGATTTCCAAATTTTCATTTAAAATTCCGTCAGTATTTTTGAATAGGCGTCTTATTCATTTAAGACGCCTATTTTGATTAATTGTTCAGATAGAATGGGCGGCCGTACTTAATCGCGTTGTCAGAACCATCCAGTTCTTTGACAGCAGTGTCTTCACGCTGGTTAGTCGCAAAGCCTTGAATACCGAAGTTAACGCTGAAGTTATTTTCGTATTCAGGTGATGCCCCGGTGCTGCCGATAGCTTGGTCTTCCCAACCAAGCAATTGGTTTGAGTAAGTGACGCCAATGTACCAACAGTCAGATTGGTAACGTAGGCTCGCTAACCATTCTAGGTCCGCATTTTCATTGAGGTCGTAGTAGTATTGACCACTCGCAGACCAGTTCGGGTTGAACTCGTAGGCCGCTACAATACCTGCTTGAGAAATACCTTTACGAGTAATTGTGTCTAGGTTTTCGAGAATGATCGTATCTTCGATGTATTCACGCGTAACGTAGCGATAGTTACCCTGAATAAAGCCGCCGTTGAATTGGTATTCCAAGGTACTGTTTGCCAACTGCATGGAGCTCAAATCAATATCGTATTGAATTCCACCGTGATAGAACAAGTAATCGTTGTAGTTGAAATCAGCTTCAATCGCCCATGATGAGTAATTGGTTGTCTCATCCGGAAGATTTGGGCTGTTGCTCAGTTTGGTCTTTTTATCGAAGTAGTAAATCTGACCAAATGAAACGTTAAGACGCTCTTTATAGTCATCATCAAAGAAGCGAGTACTCGCACCGTAGCTTAACTGGTTCGCCGAGGCGATTTTATCAATGCCACTGTACTTACGACTGCGGAATAGCCCGTAGTAGTCGGTTTGTAGCAAGGTGGTATCGTAGTTGTAGATGTTGGTTTGATCTTCTTCAGGTACGTACAAGTACTGCAGCTGAGGCTCCAGTGTTTGTGTGTAGCCCTTGATCCAGCTTGTATCTCGCTCTAAGTAAAGTTGCGCATGCGTACGGAACTCAGGAATAACACGAGAAACTTCATCATCCAACTGGTTTTGCAAGTTTACATCAGTCAAACCCGTTAAGTCTTGAGAGTAATACGTAGAGAGCACACGCGCTTCTGTTGTCCACGTTGCCCATGAGTTTGAGAGTGGCAATGTAAGCCCTGGTTCAATGTGAACACGGGTCGCATTTGGTCGCGCAGCATCGCTGGTATCGAAGCGGCTGATTTGGCTCTTCACGTCAAAGTTAAGGTAGTCTCCCCACAATGGCGTGTAGTAGTTCAAGTCTAACTGAGGAAGCAGGCGATAAGGGCGGTTCTCTTCTTTCAATAAGATTTGGAAGTCACGAACGGTTAACGAGGCATCCCAGAAGTCAGAACGATATTGTACTTGTCCTTCTTGAACCAGTTGACCATCTTCACGGTTACCAATGTCGGAGTCGAGATCGAGGAAGTAATCAATATCACTCACTTTTGAGTAATCGACTTTGACTATCCACTGTTTATTGATGATACCGTCGTGTTTAACTTGGTAGCCCCAACGAGACTTGTCCTGATATTTGCGATCACTATTGAGGTATTCGCCTTTGATTTCTCCATTTCCCCAACCATCTGTTAGGTAGCGGAAGTCAGTATCGAGTTTTGTACCACGTTGCTGCATATAGAGCGTGGTGAGTGTCATGTCATATTGAGGCGCGATGTTCCAATAGAATGGCACCTCGACTTCCATACCATCACTAGAACCGTACGATAAAGAAGGGAAGAGGAAACCCGTTTTACGCGTATCTCCAATTGGCATGGTTAGATACGGCACATAGAAAACAGGCACATCTAACACTTCAAATCGAGGATGGTGCAGCGTCGCTGTCTCTTCATCTTGGTCAACATCGATGCCTGACGCAACCAATCGCCATGAATTATCGCCTTGAGGGCACGATGTGATAGAGCCATCTTCGAGTTCATAAACCGACTGACCTGTGCGAGCGATATAGGCTGCAGTGCCTCGGCCTTGTTGGCAAAGGAACTGATAATCGGTGTTCTCAAGTGAAAACGTATCTTGATTAATGTCGTTAGTAACACGATCAGATCGAGCTTTGACTTGGCCGTCATTGAAAGTCACGTTGCCTTCGGCAACCACGACGTTGTCTTGTTGGTGCAGCGTTACGCTATCTGCGGTAATTTTCTTCTGGCCTTGGGTGACTTGTACATTACCTGAGTACTGAGCTTTGTCACCATTGATGGCTTGCAGGGTGTCAGCTTCTACCACTACTGGGGTATTAAGAGCGTCCTCCTCGCCACTTGTATCGACCAAACATTGATCTGTGGCGGGCATTTCCTGCACACTATCATGGATATTCGCTTCAGCTTGAGTGGTGGGTACAAACAAGGCGGTGCTGATAGAGGCCGCTAAAAATGTGCGGGAGAAATGTTGCATTGAATTGAACTTTCCTGTGTCACTACTACTCGATGGCTATAGGGCTTGTTGTACCCTAGCGTAATAGCCAAATGAATCAACTATAGTCGCATTTATCCCAGCGTATTGATTCACTGTGGCATAATGACGACAAAATAGCTGCAAAGATAAGCAGGCGAAATGGCCTAGCCGAAATAAAACTAATTCCATTATCATAAAGGAAATCGTTGCATCCGGCACTATAAGACCGCCGTCGTCGATAAAAATTCATTGATAGAGAACACATAATGCATATTTTTGGCAAAATTCTGGGTGCCTTTTTTGGCTTGTTACTTGGCGGGCCGCTAGGTTTACTCTTTGGCTTATTTATTGGCCATCAATTCGATAAAGCACGTCGCTTGAGTCAAGCCGGGTTCTCTACTGGCGGCTTTGGAAAAGGGCCAAGTCAAGCTCAGCGCCAAGAAGAGTTTTTTAAAGCGGCGTTTGCGGTAATGGGACATGTGGCAAAAGCGAAAGGCCAAGTCACCAAAGAGGAAATCCAACTGGCTTCAGCCATGATGGACCGCATGAATTTGCATGGCGAACAGCGTCGCGCAGCGCAAGACGCGTTTCGTGAAGGTAAAGACAGCGACTTTCCGTTAGAAGATGTTCTTGTTCGTGTGAAAATTTCGACAGCTGGTCGCTTTGACTTGTTGCAATTTTTCTTAGAGCTGCAAATCTCGGCGGCCTTTGCAGATGGCTCGATCCACCCGAGTGAACGAAATGTACTACACAAGATTGCACGTGGTTTGGGTTTCTCTTCTGAGCAATTAGAGCGTCGTTTGCAAATGCAAGAAGCCGCATTTCGTTTCCAAAGCCAGGGCGGTTTTCATGGTCAGCATCAAGGCCAATCTTCAGGTGGTAGCTGGCAACAAGCTTCACAAGCGGATCAGTTGGCCGACGCGTACAAAATTCTGGATGTGTCTTCAGATGCAGACAGTAAAACCGTTAAGCGTGCTTATCGTAAACTGATGAACGAGCATCACCCGGACAAATTGATGGCTAAAGGTTTACCACCAGAGATGATGAACGTCGCGAAAGAGAAATCTCAAGAGATTCAAAACGCTTACGATCTTATTAAGAAGGTTAAAGGCTTTAAGTAGTCGGACGTTTTCTATCAAACATTTGGATGTAAAAAAGGGCACTCAGTGCCCTTTTTCATGTCTTAGTCTTTGAGTTGCCTGTGTCTTTAGCTTTTGGCCTATCATGTCCCTAATGCTAATTGACCTCACATCCCCCCAGTTTAGTTGGCTTGATTCAAGTCCCAATCGTATTCGTATTTCACTTTGCCAGAGAAGTTTTTGTATTGCGGAGCATACTTTGCGATGTGTTTGAAGATTTGTTTTTCTCCACCAAAGTCCGTTGCAAACCAATCATAAATAGAAGACAGCTGTGCCGTGTTACCTTGGATAGATACGCCTTTGCTGCTGTTGATAAATGTTTTGGCGGCACTATCCAGTAGAGCTTGCGTGTTGTCAGCAGTGAATGCTTGAGATTGCAGATTAGGGCATCCTAGGCTGGCACAGTTAACCGCGTAATGCGTTCTTGGGTCATTCCAAATTGGACGCAAAATTCGATGTTCAATATCGTTTAAAGTTAGATCCTTCCCATTGACCACGACCACATCGTCTCCCCAAGGACCAAAGCTAAATAAACCACCTAGCTTGGTGATTGATTCGACTGGATAGTTATCCAAAATAAGATCTACCGTGATGGCGTTGTAAAGGTTTACCCAATAGGCATATTGCTCTGCTTGGTTGTATTGTAGAGGGTCTAGTTTTGCCAAACGCTGGATGTATTGTTTCAGCTTAGTTTTATCGACAGAGGAGACTTGGCTATAACGAAACAAGGTATTCTCGCCTTGTTCAACTAAATAAGTATCGAGCAGTTGTTGCCATTCTTGATGAGAAATTTGGGTTTGGTTGGCTTGATTCGATTGTTTCCAATATGGCCATAAGTCGGATTTAGGCGCGGACAATGTCGAGAAAGAAACCAGAGCACACAACAGCAATAACAGACGCTTCATAGAGATACCTTTGAATGAGATATTGTTGATAGTGTAGACCAGTTTAGTGCTTGTTTTCTTTCAGTAATCAGTGGCCTTTATTCGCTGTCATTCCGAGGAGCATAAGCGATATCAGGAATCTAATACCCACAAACTCTTGAGTAAAGACAGTATGAATCTGTACAGTGCGCTCTGGTAGTCGATCCTGAATCACGTTCCTTCGTCGCTGTTCAGGATGACGAATTTCAACAGAGGCGTTCGGTATTCTGTAAGCAAAGCGATATGAGATCAGTCACCCAAAACAAATCAAGGGCCGACAATTGCCAGCCCTTGATTTGTGTATTTACTAACGCGTCTTAACGCAAGAAGCTTGGAATATTCGCTTCGTACTCAGCAATCTTATCTTCGTGTTGAAGGGTTAGGCCAATGTTGTCCAAACCGTTTAGCAAGCAATGACGACGGAACGAATCGATTTCAAAACCATATTCTTTGCCGTTGGCACGAACGACATTCGCTTCTAGGTCGACCTCGACTTCTGCACCTTCATTTGCCTCAACAAACTGGAAGATTTCATCCACTTCTTGTTCAGTCAAACGAACTGGCACCATTTGGTTGTTGATCGAGTTGCCGTAAAAAATATCGGCAAAGCTTGGTGCGATCATCGCTTTGATGCCGTAATCCGCTAGTGCCCACGGTGCGTGCTCACGAGATGAGCCACAGCCGAAGTTTTCACGAGCCAGCAAGATAGACGCGCCTTGGTAGCGAGGTGCGTTCATCACGAACTCTGGATTTGGCTGTTCGCCAGCATCGTCTAGGAAGCGCCAGTCATGGAATAGGTGCTTACCAAACCCTAGGCGGGAGACCTTTTGTAGGAACTGCTTTGGAATGATGGCATCAGTATCAACGTTCGCTGCATCTAGAGGAACAACTAAGCCTGTGTGTTGTTTAAAGCCTGACATTGGTTTGCTCCTTAGTCTAGTTCACGAATATCTACAAAGTGACCAGCAATTGCTGCTGCCGCTGCCATCGCAGGGCTCACTAGGTGGGTACGGCCATCACGACCTTGGCGGCCTTCAAAGTTACGGTTTGAAGTAGACGCACAACGTTCATGTGGGCCCAAACGGTCATTGTTCATTGCTAGACACATCGAGCAACCTGGTAGGCGCCACTCAAAGCCCGCTTCTTTAAAGATAACGTCCAAGCCTTCCGCTTCTGCTTGCGCTTTTACTTGCTCAGAGCCAGGAACGATCAGCGCTTGAACGTGAGGCGCGACTTTGCGACCTTTCGCTACTTCAGCGGCTGCGCGCATGTCTTCGATACGTGAGTTAGTACAAGAACCAACGAAGACTTTATCGACGTTGTAATCAGACAATGACTTGCCTGCCTCTAGGCCCATGTAAGCCAATGCTTTTTCTGCCGAGGCTTTTTCTACTGGGTCGGCAAAGCTTTCTGGTGCTGGGATAGGTTGATCTACCGCGATCACTTGGCCTGGGTTAGTACCCCAAGTGACTTGTGGTTTAATGTCTGCTGCGTTTAGCGTCACGACTGCATCAAACTGAGCATCATCGTCAGTTTTTAATGTCTTCCAGTATTCTACTGCTGCATCAAAGTCGGCACCTTGAGGTGAGAATTTACGGCCTTTGATGTATTCGAACGTGGTTTCATCTGGCGCAATCAAACCGGCTTTCGCACCTAGCTCTATCGCCATGTTACATACGGTCATGCGGCCTTCCATTGAAAGGTCAGTGATCGCTTCACCACAGAATTCAACCACGTAGCCTGTACCGCCAGCTGCTGTAGTTTCACCGATGATTGCTAGCACAATGTCTTTCGCAGTAATGCCCGGAGCTACTTTGCCTTTCACTTCGATCTTCATCGTTTTAGCGCGCGCTTGTTTTAGCGTTTGAGTCGCTAATACGTGCTCAACTTCAGATGTACCAATACCAAAAGCTAGCGAGCCGAATGCACCGTGTGTAGCAGTGTGTGAGTCACCACAAACAATGGTCATGCCCGGTAGGGTAATACCAAGCTCTGGGCCCATAACATGCACAATACCTTGGTATTTGTGGTTGATGTCGTAAAGCGTAACGCCAAACTCTTCACAGTTTTTCGATAGCGTTTCCATCTGGATACGAGCCATCTCACCCGATGCGTTGATGTCTTTGGTGGTTGTCGAAACGTTGTGGTCCATGGTGGCAAAAGTTTTGCTGACCTGACGCACTTTACGACCTTTTTCACGCAAGCCGTCAAATGCTTGCGGAGACGTCACTTCATGTACCAAGTGACGGTCGATGT
Organism: Vibrio sp. YT-16; assembly: GCF_033337405.1. Lineage (NCBI taxonomy): Bacteria > Pseudomonadati > Pseudomonadota > Gammaproteobacteria > Vibrionales > Vibrionaceae > Vibrio > Vibrio sp. YT-16. The sequence goes on along the minus strand of NZ_JAWOQQ010000017.1, from coordinate 10,001 downwards.
ACAAGATTGGGTTTTCCCCTTCTGCTGCGACGGCAACGTGTGCGTCGTAGACTTTTTCGTATAATGTTTTGCCCATTGTTTGCTTCCTTTCCTCGTTATCCTTGTTGCTTTGTTTTAGCACCAATGACTTAGAGGTAAGTCATTGGTGGATAGAGGATTTAGTATTTATTATGAATCTGTTTTGTATTAAGAGTTTAAGATGTACTCAGCGATCTTATCGCCCATCTCAGACGTCGAAAGTGCAGGGTTGTCACCAGCAAGATCGCCCGTTAGCTCCCCAGCTGAAAGTGCTTTTGATACTGCGGCTTCAATGTCTTGCGCCGCAGTTTCTTCACCTAGGCTGTAACGCAGCATCAGTGCTGCTGATAGGATTTGCGCCACAGGGTTAGCAATATTCTTACCTGCGATATCGGGTGCACTGCCACCTGCTGGCTCGTACAGACCAAATTTACTTTCGTTTAGGCTTGCTGAAGGTAGCATACCCATTGAGCCAGTGATCATTGCACACTCATCAGAAATGATGTCGCCGAAGATGTTTGAACAAAGCATCACGTCAAACTGAGCTGGGTCTTTAATCAACTGCATTGTTGCGTTATCAATGTACATGTGTGACAGCTCGACATCTGGGTAATCTTTTGCGATTTCTTCTACCACTTCACGCCATAGGATTGAGCTTTGCAGAACGTTCGCTTTATCGATTGAACACACCTTCTTACGGCGTAGACGTGCAGATTCAAAAGCGATTTTTGCAATACGTTCGATCTCAAAGCGGTGGTACACCTCAGTGTCGAACGCTTTCTCTGTTGCGCCTTCACCTTCACGACCTTTCGGTTGGCCGAAGTAGATACCACCCGTCAGTTCACGGACTACCACGATGTCAAAGCCGCGACCCGAGATGTCTGCACGTAGCGGTGAGAAAGCTTCAAGACCTGAGTGAATTTGCGCTGGACGTAAGTTACAGAACAGTTGGAAGTGTTTGCGTAGTGGAAGTAGGGCACCGCGTTCAGGTTGCTCGTTTGGTGGTAAGTGCTCCCACTTAGGGCCGCCAACCGAGCCGAATAGGACTGCATCAGACTCTTCACATGCTTTTATTGTGCTCTCTGGAAGTGGGCAACCGTGGTTGTCGATCGCGATACCACCGACATCATGCTCGTCACGCTCAAACGCAATACCATGTTTCTTTTCGATTGCATCCAATACTTTATGTGCCTGCGCCATTACTTCCGGGCCAATGCCGTCACCGGGTAGGACGGCAATTTTGTACGATTTGTCTGTCATGTTAATCCTTTAAGTTTTCTAATTTTGAGCTTAATTATTTCAACGAGCGTGTTCTTTCCTGAGCCGTGTAGCCCGGTTGTTATTACACAGTCGCAATCTTTTTCTGCTTCATTTCTTCGATTTTATCTGCACGATGAATGCTGTTAATAACGTGCAATAATGCTTGGCCGGAAGCCTCAACGATGTCGGTGGAAACACCCGTACCGTGGTATTTGCGACCTTTGTAGTTGGCAATGATGTCTGCTTGACCCAAACCATCTTCACCTTCACCTTTCGCGGTTAGGTCGAATTTATCCAGAACGATGTCGTAGCCTGTCACGCGGTAGATACATTGGTATAGCGCATCAACTGGGCCATTACCGACCGCTGCTTCACACATTTCTTCATCACCGCATTGCATTTTGATGCTGGTGGTAGCCATTACGCTGCCAGACTGCACGCTTAGGTAGCTCAATTTGTAGAAGTCATCTTCTTCACGCAAGTTCGAGAAGTGCATTAGGGCTTCTAGGTCGTAATCGAACACTTGGCCTTTGCGATCAGCAAGTTTCAAGAAATCCGCATACAGCGCGTCTAGGTTGTACTCGTCTTCGTTGTAACCCATGGTATCCATATGGCTCTTCACGGCAGCGCGACCGCTGCGGCTGGTTAGGTTCAGAGCTTGGTTTTTTAGGCCAATAGACTCAGGGGTCATGATTTCGTAGGTATTCTTATTCTTCAACATGCCATCTTGGTGGATGCCTGAAGAGTGGCTAAACGCATTTGCACCCACAATTGCTTTGTTGCTTTGAATAGGCATATTGCATAGCTGGCTAACCAACTTACTGGTGCGGTGAATTTCATCATGCTTAATGCCAGTGTGAACGCCCAAAAACTCTTGACGAGTCTTGATGATCATTGCGATCTCTTCAAGTGAACAGTTACCCGCTCGCTCTCCAATGCCATTGATCGTGCCTTCTATCTGACGTGCGCCAGCTTGAACGGCGGCAATAGAGTTGGCAACTGACATCCCCAAATCGTCGTGACAGTGAACGGAGATGATCGCTTTATCAATGTTCGGAACGCGGTTAAATAGGGTTTCAATAATCCCACCAAACTCACTTGGTACGGTGTAGCCAACGGTATCTGGAATGTTGATTGTACTCGCACCTGCATTGATGGCGGCTTCTACCATGCGACATAGGTTGTCGATTGGAGTACGACCAGCATCTTCACAAGAAAACTCGACATCATCAGTGTAGTTACGTGCATGTTTAACGGCGTTGACTGCCATTTCTAGTACATCGTCGTAGCTGCGGCGTAGTTTGTCTTCTACGTGAATGGTGGAAGTGGCTAAAAACGTGTGAATACGGAATTGGTCAGCCACTTTTAATGCTTCAGCGGCAGCATCAATGTCTTTCGCAACGGCACGCGAAAGGGCACAAACTCGACTGTTTTTTATGTTTTTTGCGATGGTTTGTACAGACTCGAAATCACCTGGTGAAGAGATTGGGAAGCCAGCTTCGATAACATCAACGCCGAGTCTTTCCAGCGCATAGGCAATCTGCAGTTTTTCTTTAACCGTCAAGCTTGCTGACAACGCTTGCTCGCCATCACGCAATGTGGTGTCGAATATAATGACCTGATCGTTCATGTTTGCTTCCTTCCTGATTTCTGCACTTTTGCGCAAGTGAATCGTTTACTTCCAGTATTTAGATATAAAAAAACCCGCATTCTCATGCGGGTTCTTAGAAATTGGTGTGGTTATTTTTCTTCCACAGCCTACCCGCGCGAACTGGTCACGATCAGGAGGAGGCTAAGCAGGATAGAAAAATGAGCTGACATAGTTGTTAAGCTTTCCACAAAATTAAGTTAACAAATTAGTACCGCACTCCATGAAGCGCGTCAACCCTAAAGTCGATTTTTTATTCATATCGGATGAGTCTTTTCGTTTGCTTGAAAAAAATGATGCACTAAGTGAAACGACATGATGCGATAGAAACGTGCTAGAAGAAGTAAGTTCTCATCAAGTTTGCGACGTTTCATTACCAAAACAAGCATCGGGATTGCGACTTGTCACACAAAGGTCCGAATTGTTTGGCAAAAGTTTTGAATGACCATTTATAGTAGTGCAGTTGCACTAGGTAAAAGAAATAAGGGTTAGGGAAAGAATGAGGTTAACAAAACAATTTGGACGTTCAGCCATAGTATTTACTCTGGTCAGCTTGTCGGGTTGTCAGCTGTTTCAATCGCAGACCTATGTGGAAGTGGCTTCCCCCGTTGTTATGAATGATCACTCGCAGAGCGTCATGGTTATCAATGATCAAATGGATCGATTTTTGAGTTATGAGGGACGCGAATCGTTCTTGAATCAGATGCTTGTTGCCCTTGAGTCTGACAGCCGAAATAAGTTTAAAGGTAAAGATCCGGAAACGTATTCTTGGTGGAAGATCCGCGTTCAACCTAGTGAGAAACAGCAAGCGGAAGTTTTCCGACCAACCACTGAAGGTGTCGATACTTCAAACCCAGTAGAGTTTATGGATGTTTCTTACCGCTCTAAGACCACATTAAACCTACGCTCCAAACCGAGTCTTGAAGGGGCAAAGCTTGGCGTATTATCGAAAGGGGAAGTCTTTAATGTGCTAGCAAAAGTGGTTGATCAACCTTGGTTTCTCGTTGAACAGAAAGGAGTGATAAAAGGTTATGTCCATAAGGATTATGCGCGCAGCAATGTGATAAATCGTGACATTTTATCTACTCAGCCTAACCCTCTACTAGAGCCTAACTCGAGTAAAACGGAGCAAACGAGTATAGAGCATGAACTGTCGGGAAACTATACTTGCCGCTCACTGAGCTATGAGCTTACAAAAGATGGCGACATGACGACGGGCTCTTTGCGCGCCTGCCGCAAGAAGAGAAAAGTCTGGTATATAGACACCCCTCAACCGCAACCATCAAACCCTTCTTAATGTTCTATTTTTATGGTTATGCCCAATAGATAAATTGTTGGGCACACCTTAATTTGGCCTTTGTCATTAATTGTCCAAACTCCCGTCATGCTGTTGTCACCTAAACCTCCTACTTTTCACACAAAGGCGTTGTCAAAGTAAGGAAAGGTCACATGCGAACCATAGAGACAATTACACAGCCAATTGCAACCATTGCTAAGTTTGATTTAGCGCTCTCTAGTGTTTGTCTTAAGCACCGTTTTAATCAACAAGTCGCCAATATCAGCAAAGGAGTCTCCCACAGTGGTGACGGGCACCTTTACTTGGTGTTGGGTTTATTAGCTTGGTATTTAGATAAGGAGCAAGGAGTCTGGTTTTTACTGGCGGGTTTACTTGCTTTTGCTATCGAGCTACCAATTTATTGGACGCTGAAAAATAGTTTTAAGCGTCGTCGTCCTGAAGAGCTTAGTGCACTCCTTCCTGCTTTTATTACCCCCTCTGATCGCTATAGTCTTCCTTCAGGACACACTGCCGCTGCGTTTGTCATGGCGACGCTGATTGACCATTTCTATCCGAGCCTAGGCGTTGCTGCATTCTTTTGGGCAAGTTTAATCGGAACCGCGCGAATCTTATTGGGTGTGCACTTTTTTACCGATGTCATCATTGGTGCACTGCTTGGCAGTCTTTGTGGTGGATTAGCGATTGCGATGTTGGGAGGCTAATTGATGAAAATCTTGTACGGTGTTCAAGGGACAGGAAACGGACATATTGCACGCGCAAGGGCGATGAGTCATGCGTTTAAAGAGCACGATGTTGAGGTCGACTTTTTGTTTTCTGGGCGAGCGCCGGAAAAATATTTTTCAATGGAAGCATTTGGCGATTACCAGACTCGCCGAGGCTTCACCTTTATTACCGAAAAAGGCTCTGTAAACTACGCGAAAACAGCATTGAATAACAATTTGGTGCAGTTTTTCAAAGAAGTTAAGCAACTCGATCTGTCGTCCTACGATCTTATCATTAATGATTTCGAACCTGTGACAGCGTGGGCAGCGAGACAACAAAATAAACCTTCTATTGGTATCAGCCACCAAAATGCTTTTCGTTATCCGGTGCCACTAAAGGGAGCAAGTTGGTTAGATAAATCCGTCATTGAATACTTTGCGCCTTCTCAACACCACCTTGGTTTGCATTGGCATCATTTTGATCAACCTTTGTTACCGCCGATAGTGCATACCGTCGATAGCCAAGCAGAAAACGACGACTTCGTGTTGGTGTATCTACCGTTCGAATCGATTGAAGATATCTCGGACTTATTGTTCCACTTTAATCAACAAGCGTTTATCTGTTATCACCCGGATGTGATCGAATGTGAGCAGGTAGAAAACATAGAACTGCGCCCTTTATGCCACAGCAACTTCCAACATCATTTGCATCGCTGTAGTGGTGTCATTGCTAATGGTGGGTTTGAGCTTCCTTCAGAAGCCTTGTCTTTGGGGAAAAAATTGTTACTAAAGCCACTCGCGGGTCAATTCGAGCAGCAGAGCAATGTTGCGACCTTAGAAGACTTAGGGCTTGCGATGTCGATGGAGAGCTTAGACATTTCCGTAGTACGCCAGTGGCTAAAGGAGCAACAAGCCGAAAGTGTGAAATACCCAGATGTTGCTCAGGCTATTGTTCATTGGGTACTGCAAGGTGCATGGGATTCAAAAGCAGAGTTATCCAGACAACTGTGGGAGCAGGTTGATTTTCCAAGTTACGTGTCGAACATTTAAGTACGTTGTTCCTTCCATTTTTGACACGATTTTGTTGCAGCCTTTCTGTTTGGAAGGCTGCATTTTTATTCTTCCTCTCTCATTTCTATTCAGTGTGTATTTGCTGATAATTTGACTGATAAGTGCAAAATTCAATCAGAGATATAGCTGTCATCTGTTGTTCTTATTTCAACTAATAACTGAGCTAAATGTATGCTTGTGTTGAACGCCTGTCCTATCAATTTGCTAAATACGTCCTCAAAGAATGCATTTTTACGTGTTTTATAGTTTTTTATGTTTTTATCAAGCTTTTGTTATTTAACAAATAAATACCTAATTGGCTAAAATTTACTGATTAAATATCAATCTAGTTGCGAAACCGCAATCGATTAGTTGATAGTACAGTTCGAGCCGGAAGTATCCGGACGATAAATATAATAAAAAGTTAGGTTATCTATTCGTAAAATGATTCGAATCCAGCCGCCGTCTTTTGTGCGAGATGGGATTCTATTCGTTATGAATTTAATGAACAAAGTTGACGATTACAAAAGAGGCGCACTCAATGTTAGAGAAGAAAGACGCGATGAGCGCAATTGCTAGCTACCGTATGGAAAGCACTTTGCGTGGTGTAGATTTAAACCTACTGACTGTATTTGATGCTGTAATGCAAGAGCAAAATATTACTCGTGCAGCACATAACCTAGGCATGTCTCAACCGGCGGTAAGTAACGCCGTGGCACGCTTAAAAGTGATGTTTAACGACGAGCTATTCATGCGCCAAGGCCGTGGTATTCAGCCTACGCAACGAGCTCGTCAACTGTTTGGCCCTATTCGCCAAGCACTACAGCTGATTCGCAATGAACTTCCTAGCTCTGTATTCCAACCAGAATCTTCGACTCGCTTATTCAAGCTTGCGATTTGCAGCCCTTGTGACATGCGTTTTGCTCCGAAGATCATGGCAAAAGTGAATCAACAAGCACCAAACGTTCAGCTTCATCTAGATGCAGAATTTGACCGTTTGTTGTCTGAGCGTATGCGCTACCAAGAAATTGATTTCGTGATCGACTACGCTCGTTTTGATGAGCAAGGTTTCTCAAGTACTGAAATCTTCAAAGATGAATTAGTGGTTATCGCATCAAAAACCCACCCACGCATTCAAGGTGGTGTGACGGCTGAGCAACTGCTTAACGAAAAGCATGCGAAGTTATCGAAAGTGCATGGCCAACGTAGTTTCTCAGAGCAAGCGTACCGTGAACTGGATTGCCAAGCGGCGTATGAAGGTTCTAGTTTAAGCAACCTACTATACGTGGTGGGTCAATCTGAGCTTGTGACTATTGCACCACGTTGGATGGCGGAAAATGCGGTAAACAGCGATCAACTGCAAATTCTTGATTTCCCATTTGCGAACAAAGAAATCAGCGGATTCTTAAGCTGGCATGAATCAAGTGAAAAAGATAAAGGCCACATTTGGCTACGCGATCAACTGATGATCACTTGTGGTGAAGTCGTTGCCGCAAAATAAGATGACGTTTGGTCTTCTCGATTAGACCATATTGGTAATCATCAATTTTTACAATTCATTGGTCCCCGAGCGATTTTTGTCTCTCGGGGCTTTTTGTTTTCGTAATCAACAATCGAAACAGTAAGTTAAATAGAGTAATCATTCAGCAATTTGAGGTACGTTCGCGACGTATAAGTGATAGTTGTCTCTTATTAGTGATAAGTTTGATACTGGTCAGTTGCGTTTTAGCAAGCCGTGAGTACACTTGTTCGCTCAATTAGCTTACGCCTGTAAGCCAAAAGGTAAGTAAAAGAATGGCCAAGTTAGATTTTCATATCGTTAAACGTATTCGTGAACAAATTGCGAACGGTGGTACACGCGTTGCACTCAAGCATAAAGTGGGTGAGGAGTGGCAAGGTATTACGTGGACGCAATTTGGTCAGCAAGTTGATGCTTTATCACTTGCACTTTTGGCTCAGGGATTAGGAGTCCAAGATAAGATCGGCATTTTCTCGAACAACATGCCGCAATGGACGATCGCTGATATCGCAGCACTGCAATTACGCAGCGTGACAGTACCTATTTACCCAACCAATACTGCCGCCCAGTCGGCGTACATCATTAACAATGCAGACGTCAAAGTTCTGTTTGTTGGTGAACAGCCTCAATTTGATGCAGCAGTGAGCATTTTCGACCAGTGCGAACAGTTAGAGCTCATTGTTGCGATGTCTGATGATATAGAACTTGGCGATCATGATTTCGTTATCTCTTGGCAAGCATTTGTTGCCAAAGGCGACGCTACATATCAAGTTGAATTGGACGCGCGTTTAGATCAGGCAAAAGAAGATGATCTACTCACGCTGATCTACACCTCGGGTACAACAGGCCAGCCAAAAGGCGTTATGTTGGACTACGCAAACATTGCGGCGCAATTGGAAGGGCACGATCAGCGCTTGAGCCTTTCTCAAAGTGACGTGTCATTATGTTTCCTTCCGTTGTCACACGTATTTGAGCGCGCTTGGACCTTTTATGTATTGTACAAAGGGGCGACCAACTGCTATTTGCAAGACACCATGCAAGTACGTGATGCACTGAGCCAGGTGCGACCTACCGTGATGTGTGCCGTACCGCGTTTCTATGAGAAGATCTTCTCTGCGATTCACGAGAAAGTGTCTCGCGCGCCGATTCATCGTAAGATCATGTTTACTTGGGCAGTCAACATGGGCGCAAAAATGGCCGCTTGTCATCAAGAAAAACGTCAGCCATCGTTCTTGCTGCGTAAGTCATACGCTTTGGCGGATAAGTTGGTTCTGAGCAAACTGCGTGCGCTACTTGGCGGGCAAATCAACTTTATGCCTTGTGGTGGTGCAAAGCTGGATGAAACCATCGGTCGATTCTTCCATGCGATTGGTATCAACGTTAAGTTGGGCTACGGCATGACTGAAACCACGGCGACAGTATCGTGTTGGGATGATAAATGTTTTAACCCCGACTCTATTGGTATGTCGATGCCTGGCGCACAGGTTAAGATCGGCGAAAACAACGAGATTCTGGTTCGTGGTCCAATGGTGATGCGTGGCTATTACAAAATGCCAGAAGAGACGGAAAAGACCTTTGATGAGCACGGTTTCCTAAAAACGGGCGACGCTGGTTACATTGATGAAAATGGCAACTTGTTCATCACCGACCGTATCAAAGAGTTGATGAAAACTTCAGGTGGTAAATACATCGCTCCACAAATGATTGAAGGTGCGATTGGTAAAGACCACTTTATCGAGCAAATCGCAGTCATTGCGGATACTCGTAAGTTTGTTTCTGCGCTTATCGTGCCTTGTTATGACTCGCTAGAAGAGTACGCGAAAGAGCTGAATATCAAATATCACGATCGCGTTGAGTTGATTAAGCACCACCAGGTGGTCGAAATGCTTGAGAAGCGTGTGAACGATCTTCAAAAAGAGTTGGCAAAGTTTGAACAAGTGAAGAAGTTTAAACTGTTACCAAGAGCTTTCTCTATGGATGATGGTGAGTTAACGCCAACTCAAAAACTTCGTCGTAAAGTCATCAATGACAAATACCAAGATGAAATTGAAGAAATGTATAAGGAAAAGTCGGATAAAAAGTAACTTAAGCTGACTTAGATTTTATATTGATGAAAAAATCCCCAGTGATGTGATCGCGCATTGCTGGGGATTTTTGTTTGTATTGATTTTTTCTGCTTTGCTCGTCAAATAACGCTATTTCGCACCCAATAGCTAAAAGCTTATGAAATAATGTTCTTTTTTTGAGCGTTGAATTTTTAGTTTGTACTGTGAAATAGGAGATGTGTGGCTGCTATTCCTACTAACATTCTAATTACTAGTATCTTGTTTAAAAAGTAGACCAATCTCTCATTAGACCCTTTGATAATAAAACGTTACATTTGTTGGGTAACCTTGCGGGATGTTATGACGAACGCAAGACATAGCCGAAAACGTGGAAGTATTTCGATTAGGCTACGAATAAGACCTAGACTATGTAAAACCAGACCAATCCGTTGACCTTACGGTG
>NZ_JAWOQQ010000177.1:0-1006 GCF_033337405.1 Vibrio sp. YT-16 | reverse complement strand
CGATCAATACTCAACGTGGCACTTTTCGTGAGAGCAAAGAACCGCTCAAAACGTTGCAACAGTTCCGCGCCAATGAACGAGGTGGTGTGTTCTTTGGACAAAACCTTGTGGCGCGCAATGAGGGCATTATTCGCCAAGGCGATAAAGTTGAAGTGCTCGAATATAAGGAGCCGGAATTTTATCCGGACAACTCACCTGTGCGAATGACGCTGACGTGTGTTGAGCGTGAAGAGATTGCTCAAGATTTTGTGACCTTATGGCTAGAACCGAGCAAAGGCTCTTTACCAAACTACTTACCGGGCCAACATTTGCCGATAGAGGTGGACATCAATGGTAAGAAAATTGGTCGTAGATATACCTTATCGTCTAGCCCATCTCGCCCTGGTCGCTATGCTATCTCAGTTAAGCGTATTGCAGGTGGCCGCGTGTCGAATGCCTTGTTAGACAACCTACAAGTCGGTGATGTATTAGAGGCAGAAAACCCAGATGGTCCGTTCCACCTTAAAACGCATGATGCGCAGCCGCTACTATTGCTGTCGGCTGGCAGTGGTGTTACTCCAATGCTGTCGATGGTGCGCTATCTTGCAGACCACAATCAACTGAATGACGTGGTGTTTTACCATCAATGCCGTACTGAGCACGATATTCCATGTCGCTCAGAGTTAGAGCAATTAAAACGCGAACATTCAGGGCTGGAAGTGAAAATCTGTTTAACGCAACCAGCGGTGGATTGGTTTGGTCTTAAAGGGCGTTTAAGTCTGTCTCATATCAAGCAAATCAAAGACGTTGAACAACGACAAGTGTTTGTTTGTGGGCCTGATGGTTTCATGCAAAAAGCCAAAAACTTATTGTTGAAGAAAGGTTTGCCAGAGGCGCATTATCATCAAGAAGCCTTTGGTGTTTCTGCTGTGGAAGCAAGACCAGAAAAAGAGGTTGAGATTGAATTCAATGGCTTGAAGATCCAAGGCAACAATCAAAAAACGCTCTTGGATCAAATTGAAGATGC
>NZ_JAWOQQ010000176.1:0-1007 GCF_033337405.1 Vibrio sp. YT-16 | reverse complement strand
ACGATTTCATTTCGGAAATCTTTCGGGTTGGAGATACCAGCGGTTTTCTCAATTTTCTCTAGTTCCGCATTGAGAGACGCGCGGTCAAATAGCTGCCCCGTTTCTGGATCACGGTATTCTTGGTCCTGAATCCAGAAGTCTGCGTAGGTAACATAACGGTCGAAGATGTTTTGGCCGTATTCAGAGTAAGATTCTAGGTACGCGGTTTGAATTTCTTTACCGATAAACTCAACGTAACGAGGAACGAGGTACCCTTTCAAAAACTCAAGATATTTTTCTGCGGTTTCTGAAGGGAATTGTTCGCGTTCTACTTGTTGTTCAATCACATAGAACAAGTGAACTGGGTTTGCTGCCACTTCGGTTTGGTCAAAGTTGAACACGCGAGACAAAATCTTAAACGCAAAACGTGTAGATAGGCCGTTCATGCCTTCATCGACGCCTGCGTAATCTCGATATTCTTGGTAGCGTTTCGCTTGAGGATCGGTGTCTTTTAGCGTCTCGCCGGCGTACACGCGCATTTTCGAGAAGATAGACGAGTTTTCAGGCTCTTTCAGACGAGAAAGAATGCTGAACTGCGCCAATGTTTCTAATGTGCTTGGTGAGCAAGGGGCTTGAGATAGTTCACTGTTTTCAAGCAGTTTTTGATAGATTTTAACTTCTTCCGATACGCGTAAACAGTACGGTACTTTAACGATGTATACACGGTCTAGGAAGGCTTCGTTGTTTTTGTTGTTGCGGAAGGTTTGCCACTCAGATTCGTTAGAGTGAGCCAAAATCATGCCGTCAAACGGAATTGCAGAAAGGCCTTCCGTCCCGTTAAAGTTGCCTTCCTGTGTTGCGGTTAGTAATGGGTGCAATACTTTAATTGGCGCTTTGAACATCTCGACGAATTCCATCAAGCCTTGGTTTGCTTTACACAGCGCGCCAGAGTAGCTGTATGCATCTGGGTCGTCTTGAGAGTAGTGTTCGAGTTTACGGATATCCACTTTACCGACGAGTGATGAAAT
>NZ_JAWOQQ010000175.1:0-1008 GCF_033337405.1 Vibrio sp. YT-16 | reverse complement strand
TCCAAAATGCCCGATTTGATGGCTTCGTTGAGCGCTTGAGTGGCGAGCAACACCAGGCAGTTGAGTTTGCGCAGCTCTTTAAGCCATTCCACTAACATGTCTTTAAATACCGGATGTTTGAGGGCAATCCACCCTTCATCAATCAAGATAAAAGACGGGTTGCCATCAAGTTGCCGTTCAATGGTGCGAAACAGATACGACAGGACCGGTACCAAATCACGGTCGCCGCGCTTCATCAGTTGGTCAATTTCAAACACGGTAAAATCGGCAAACGTGAGTGAACTGCTTTCGGCATCCAGTAAGTCCCCTGCGCGGCCATTGATGGTGTAATACCCCACGGCGGTTTTGATGCGTTGGTCTTGCACTTGCGCGCAGAACTCGGTCATCGACAAGCGAGACGAGCCGCGCATGTCACTGAGCGCTTTAAAAATGCTTTCTCGCATCTCAGGGGTGACGGTTTCTCCTTGCAGCACCAAAAGCTGCTCAATGTACTCACAGCACCATTCAAAATCGTTATCCAAATCCGCCAGTGGCGCAAAGGCGGGCGCTTCCCGTGAGCCAACCGAACCAATATCTAGGTGCAAGCCGCCAAGCTGACTCATGGCGAACATCGAGTACTTTTTATCAAAGGCAAATACCCGAGCATTGGGATAACGATGCATTTGCGCGACCAGCATGGCCAATAAGGTTGATTTCCCCGCCCCTGTTGGACCAAAGATTAAGGTATGCCCCACATCGTCTACATGCAGGTTGAGCCGAAACGGTGTGTTCCCTGTGGCGGTGCACATCATCATCGGTGGGGAAGCTACTGGATAAAATGGACAAGGGCAGTACGCCTCTCCGGTCCAAATGCTGGCAATGGGCAGCAGATGGCACAGATTCAACGTGCTCAGCAGTGGGCGGCGGATGTTGTATAACGAGTCGCTGGGCAAAGTGCCGAGTAACGCCTCGGTGGCGTTGAGGCTTTCTACGCGGCACGTCAAGCCGAGGGTGTTATTGAGCACACTG
>NZ_JAWOQQ010000174.1:0-1008 GCF_033337405.1 Vibrio sp. YT-16 | reverse complement strand
GAGAGCGCTTATGATAGCCATACCGCTTTTTCCACTTCTTGTTGGAGCCGTAGAGCTTCTGGCAACCTACCGCTAAGTTACGAGGATGCCCTTGTTCCCAGAAGGCTGCTCCTTCTCTTGGCGGGATGAGCGGAACAGCTCGCTTGATCCGTATGGCATCATGGCAATTCCTTGTGTCATAAGCGCCATCGCCTGATATCTCAATGATTTTACGACGTGTTTGCTTGAGTAAGTTGGGGAGCACTTCGGCATCAGTTACGTTAGATAAGCTCAGCTCTGCTGCGACTATTTCGTGGGTGCTTGTATCTACCGCGATATGCAGCTTACGCCAGACTCTTCGCTTCCCATCAGTTCCATGCTTCTTGACCTTCCATTCACCTTCGCCATAAACCTTGAGGCCAGTGGCATCAATGGCCAGATGTTGTATTGCTCCTCTGGTTTTGGTTTTAAATGAAACTTCAACTTCCTTAGCTCGGCGGCTTATACAGGTGTAGTGCGGGCAAACAAGCGGGATGTTAGCCAGCTTAAATACGGAGTCTAGAAAACCTTGCAGCGCTCTCAAGGGCATAGAGAAAACGCGTTTCACCATCAGTGCGGTAGTAATGGCTAAGTCGCTGAATCGGCGAGGTCTACCACGCTTGCCTTGTTTGTTTTGCTTCCACTCAGCTATCGCTTCCTCATCAATCCAAAAGGTCAGAGAACCACGGTTGATTAAGGATTTATTGTACTGCTTCCAGTTAGTTGTTTTGTAACGAGGTTTAGGCATGAGGCTACGACGATTGATGGGCGTAGCCGCTCAGATCGTAGTTTCTTGATTTAGTTCCATCGAATTACGCAACAAAGCCCAGTTATTTGTAAGCGAAAATACGGTTAAAACGCATCTTCACAATATTTTTAAAAAGATTGATGTAAAAAACAGAGTACAAGCACTGATTTGGGCAAAAGAAAATATTTCAGATCACTCTATAGAGATGGTTTGATTTTATAAAAAATACCTAACTAATTTAG
>NZ_JAWOQQ010000173.1:0-1009 GCF_033337405.1 Vibrio sp. YT-16 | reverse complement strand
CACATACGGCGGAGAGCAGCTACAAAACATAGTGGAACGCGCCCCATCCGCCCACAGCACAATGGTCTTAAAGCTCTACGCTATCAAAAGCTGGCAAAATACATTCATTTTATTTTATGGCCTTGACATTAACCTGTCATATTGTTGAGTTATCAGGGACACTTCCGCGTTTTTGTGTGTATACAGGAATGTTAAAGATATCATTGAGGAAAACGAGGTTGACGTGACGTGATTGAATCAGGGAATCCGTGTGTCCACCACGGGAGAGGATCCTAATTGACTTTACATTGGCATTGTTTTCGTGGTGGCAGCACGTAATTTCAACCCATTACGTGCTGCCACCACGGAATGCGGTGTTAAGAGGTCGTGGTCATTTCACGTATTTCTGTGAGATCAGGTTGCTTCTGTGTGAGTGCGGCACTGAGCTGCTGTGCCAGCAGCGTGTCTGTCTGTGCGTAACAGCAGTCTGTTGGTTGTTATTTACACACTTTCCATTTCAATAACTTTGTCAGCTGACAAACTGCACCGGGCTCGGGGTCAGGTTTGGTCAGGAAAATGTGGCCCGAGCCGCTCTAGCGTGCTCACCTGTGTGTGTGGCGGAACTCCGCCGTGCGCCTGCATCAGAGCAGAAGAGCACGTTTTAAAATACATTTATTTTATCGATTAGTTATTAACATTTACTATTTTTAGCAACTTGCCCGATCGGGCAAGTGAGGTTACTAGTTTACATGCCCGACCGCGAGTTTTAGGCTACTTGCCCCGGGCAATCGGGCAATCCTTATTGTTGAGCCCTGCTGTGTGTGCCGTACTTCTACTGTTATTATACAGATATGATTATTGTCACATTTGTATACTATTAGATATTAATATATACTTCCCACATGTTGTACCACAATAGCCAGAATCATAAGTCAAACTCAGTTTTAAAAAGTGAGAGAGGGAGAGAAGGGAGAAAGAGGACAGAGGGGGGAGAGAGAGAGAGAGAGAGAGAGATGGGGGGACAGGGAGG
>NZ_JAWOQQ010000172.1:0-1010 GCF_033337405.1 Vibrio sp. YT-16 | reverse complement strand
ACAAGCGGTAACTCTTTCGCTTCCGTTACCTGCATTCCATAGTTGAGCAGTTTCACCATTTCCAACACATTTCTGGTCAGAGTCGCATTGGCCATCGCAATCGGTAATGCTTTTTGAGACAAATCTTCAAATTGTTCTCCAACCTGCCCCATTCCTTTGAAACTTGAGACAGAAAGGGCTATAACAAGTGCGATGATAGTTAAAAATGTTGCGCTGGTAGTCTGAATCAGTGAAAGCGATGTGCGTGAGCGTTTGCGCGTTGCCATAATCAATTTTTATTCTTTCTTGAGGTTGAGTCGGCTTTGTCGTGAATCCGTCACACATGTGAGACAAAACCGTGATTTTCAGCCCATACTATGGATTGGTTATGACATTAATATTTCAGTTATGAGTCATACAGATGACAGGTGAAGATTTGCGTCGTATATATTTTCCTTTGATAATCAGTGCTCTACTTTCAGCTTGTTCGTCTGGCCCAGAGCCGAGTGAACAGGTTGAAGTAACTGTACCCACCAATCAGTTATTGTCTAATAACCCTGACTTGTTTCAGTTTTACAACGAGTGGCACGGCACGCCCTATCGACTTGGCGGAACGCAAAAATCTGGAATCGACTGTTCGGCTTTCGTTCAAAGAGCCTTTGTCGAAGCGTATCAACTCGCCCTACCAAGGACGACAAAGCAGCAATCCACACAAGGCGTTGAGCTGAGTTGGACGGATGCCAAACAAGGAGATTTGGTGTTTTTTAAAACTCGACGAAGCACCTACCACGTTGGAATCTACTTGGGGAACAAGCAGTTTATGCACGCATCAACGTCTAAAGGGGTAATTATTTCTAGAATAGACAACCCTTACTGGGCATCCAAGTTTTGGCAAGTAAGAAGAGTTACCTTGTAACCCTTCTTATTGTTGGAATAGTGTTTAGCTGAATATTAGAGGGCATACTCGGCATTTGAACATTAGTCGTAAGTGGCGACTGCGGTATCAAATAGGTTTTTCACTAACGCAATGT
>NZ_JAWOQQ010000171.1:0-1014 GCF_033337405.1 Vibrio sp. YT-16 | reverse complement strand
CTCTTCTTGGGATAGCTTTACAACTTCTGCCCAGTTCTTCTCAAAACCGGCCCAGTCATTATTAGCACGCTGTGTTCGCCAAGCGTGCTCACACTTCGAACCGGCAAGAGAACTTGCTTGAACTAATGATTCTGGAAGAAGGTTTGCAAGCTGCCATTCGCGTTTCATTTCACGTAACATGGCTCGCTCTTGCGTGGCGAGGGTTTCTTCTTCTGCTAGTGCAAATAGATCCTCAAGATGCGGCTGAGTCATGAGCGAGTGGATGTGTACTTCAAGTTCAGCCATTGCGTTGGAGCGTGCTTCAGCACCGCCTGATGGCATCACAGCAGCTTGATCCCAGCCTACAATTTCTAATAAATGGCCAAAGTTGGCGACTTTTTTTGAATGTTCGACGAGTTTTGTAAATGCATTCATTGTGACTACTCTTATTTTTGTTCTTTCCCTAAACACCCGAAAAGGGTCCTTCACATCAAGTCGCGCTAAGCAACTGAAGTTAATTTACTAATAATTAACATTTAATGACGTCTCATTGTCCACAAATTCATCCGGTTGTATAGCGCGCTTAAAAAAGAAGCTTGCGAATCGAGTTGATTGGCGGTATTGATGACACATTACCCATTAATTATCACAACAATATGGACATACTAAATTTTGAAGCGTTTCTTATCGCTATCACGATTTTAACGCTGACGCCGGGGCTGGATACCGCATTAGTTCTTCGTAATACAAGTCGTTCGGGCTTAAAAGATGGGTGTACAACAAGTTTAGGCATTTGTTTTGGCTTGTTTGTACATGCGTTTTTCTCTGCCGTGGGCATTTCTGCCATCCTTGCACAATCCGCAGAGCTATTCCAAATCGTTAAAATGATTGGTGCCGCGTACCTCATTTGGCTTGGTATCAGCAGTTTGAAAGCGCTAATGGCATCGGGCGGAGGCATTACTGTCGCTGAACAAATTCAGCAGGTATACAGTGGAAAACGTTCGTTTAGAGAGGGCTTTCTCTCAAATGTACTAA
>NZ_JAWOQQ010000170.1:0-1015 GCF_033337405.1 Vibrio sp. YT-16 | reverse complement strand
GCCGAGATCTGCTAGAAGCGATTTGCGATGAATTTAAGATCTCTTATCCGCAGGATGCGACGTTAAAACAGCTAAACCAAGTCATACATCATTATTTGCTGCGTAACCACAAGGTGGGTTGGCAGACGTTGCTCGTCATTGATGAGGCTCAGCATCTTGCTGCCGATGTACTTGAGCAACTGCGCTTGTTAACGAACTTAGAAACCGATACCAGAAAGCTGCTTAAAGTGCTGTTGGTAGGGCAGCCAGAGTTACAACGCTTGTTACAGACTACGCAGTTGCGTCAGCTCGCACAGCGTATCACTGGCCGTTATCATCTGTTACCTCTTGATGAGAAAGAGACTGCGGATTACATCGCGTTTCGTTTGCACACGGCTGGTGGCGATCAGCAACTGTTTCATCGCAGTTCCAGTAAGTTGATTGCGAAGTATAGCCATGGCATTCCGCGTCTCATCAACCTGATTTGTGATAAAGCATTGAATATGAGTTATCACCAGGGCAGTGTCGTTGTCGATAAACAGACGGTGCAACAAGCCTGCGAAGAAGTCATGCAGTTTCAGGCGGACATTTACCAGCAAGATAAACCTCGTCAGTCATTTACTTGGCCAGCTTGGGGATCGGCTGCTATTGGTGTAATGGCAGCGGTTGGCGTCGGCTGGGCTGCAATAAATTACATGCCAGTGAAGCCTAAGACTCCGATGTCGGAAGTCCCCGTTGCTGCGTCTTCGTCTACTCCTGCTCCTCTTATGGCAAGTGAGCAGCTAACTGATGCACAGCGCGATATGCTGTTGGCGCAGAAACAATCCAATCTTGCCGTGAATGATCTTTACCGCCTTTGGGGATATCGAGCATCAGTGCGCGATAATCTTTGCTTGTCTGAGCCTCAATCCACCATGCGTTGTGAAAGAAAAATGGCAACCTGGCCCTTGCTGATGCAGCAAAATCGACCGGTTATTTTAGAGTTGAATTATCAAGGCGATGTTGGTTACGTGATTTTGTATGCGGTTGGCAACGA
>NZ_JAWOQQ010000169.1:0-1017 GCF_033337405.1 Vibrio sp. YT-16 | reverse complement strand
ATTTATCATCCGCCAAGTCGCAGATAACTTAGCCGCTAGTGATGCGCCTATGGCTACGTTGGCGGTTGAAATTGAATCTGAAGATGAAGTCTTCAACCCAAATGCCGTAAAAGTCGTTGCTGATGAGCGTGGTTATGCCATGTACTTTAGCCGAGCAACAATTCCTTGGGATCGTGATAACTTCGCTAAGCAAGACAAAGCTATCGTGAATCCATTGATGCGTCACATCGGTATCTATGCATACCGCGCAGGTTTCATTAATACTTACGTAAACTGGGCGCCAAGTGCCCTAGAGCAAATTGAATGCCTAGAGCAATTACGAGTGCTTTGGTACGGCGAGAAAATCCACGTTGCAGTCGCTAAAGAAGCGCCAGCAGCAGGCGTTGATACGCCAGAAGATCTTGAAGCCGTTAGAGCTATTGTGGCGAAAAAAGCGTAACGATTCTACTTCTTGCAGTTAATAAAAAGGCTCCTTTCATGGAGCCTTTGGCTTTAAGGGGATGAGTCTATTTTTTGCTAAATGTTTGAGTCGTACTGATTGCGTTTTGGACAAGTGGCTAATGTTTCTCTGTGTCCCGTGTCTTTAACTTCTTCTAAGATTACGTCAAAGCCCCATAGGCGATAGACGTGTTTCAATACCTCATCATAACTTTCATCGAGTGGAATGCGGTTATGAGGAACGTACTGCAATGTGAGTGAACGGTCACCACGAACATCCACGTTAAACACCTGAATGTTAGGCTCTAAGTTTGATAGGTTGTACTGCGCTGCCAGAGTTTCTCGAATGCGTTTGTAGCCCATTTCATAATGTATGGCGGAGACTTCAATAAAGTTCTGCCTGTCATCATCGTTGATGGCGAACAGTTTGAAATCACGCATCAATTTCGGAGACAAATATTGGCTGATAAAGCTTTCATCTTTGAAATTATGCATAGCAAAATGCAAGGCATCTAACCAATCTTTTCCTGCTAGGTCCGGGACCCACTCTTTATCCTCGTCAGTTGGCTCTTCACAAAT
>NZ_JAWOQQ010000168.1:0-1023 GCF_033337405.1 Vibrio sp. YT-16 | reverse complement strand
ACCTTGCTCTACACCACTGGTTGTCCCTCTCATTTCCGTGACTATACCCTCACGGAAATCATCAATGGCAAGACCACCGCTAATATAAAAATCCGTATCGATATCAATGGTGGGAGCAGTGGCATCTATGGTCGTAGCCTCATCCATCGCTTTCGCTTGGTTGCCCGCCACATCATTCACGGAGGCAGATACGGTTAACGCCCCATCGGCTAACGTGGATAAGTTCGCCCCTTCGACTTGCCACATACCATCAACGACAACGGCATTGAGCGAGAGCATCACCCCTGAGCTGTCTTGAACCGTGACAGAAACCGTCTGACCATTTTCAACATCACTGACTTGCCCTGACAAAGTGACAGATTGGCGCTCTTCAATGTTTAAATAGCCGTCTCCGCCATCGTCAACGTCCACCGTCACACTTGCGAGCGTATCTTTGATGATGGTGTTTTCACTGGTTGCAGGGTTGCCCGCTATATCTATACTCTCAGCAACAACTGTCAGCGTACCTTCAGACAATCCAGAAAGGTCAACGTCGTCCAGAGACCAACTTCCACCAGTCACCACCGTTTCTAAGTTTATGACCGCTCCTAACGAGTCGGTTACCGTAACTTGGATACGCTGGCCATCTTCAATGTTTTCAATCGTCCCTTCGAGGCGAGTAGTCGCGATTTCGTACTGATTTAAATACTCATCCCCTCCACCATCAAAATTGACGTTCACCGTTGCAAGCGTATCTTTAATGGTCGTATCGACGGCGTTCAGGTTATTGCCATAAATGTCAGAAACCACAGAAGTCACCGTAAGCGGCCCTTCAGCAAGAGAAGACAGATCAACGCCTGATAGGGTATACGCCTCATTCTCTACGGTCGCTGTAACAGTAATGGAATTATTGAGGCTGTCGGTAATGGTGATAGTAACAAGCCACTCATCGCTTATCTTGAGTGCGTCACCTTGAATCGTGACACTAGGAACTTCAAACTGGTTTTCGTATCCATCGCCGCCATCAAGAATATCCACCGTTAA
>NZ_JAWOQQ010000016.1:0-99847 GCF_033337405.1 Vibrio sp. YT-16 | reverse complement strand
ACTCAGAAGTGAAACGAAATAGCGCCGATGGTAGTGTGGGGCTTCCCCATGTGAGAGTAGGACATCGCCAGGCTTTAGTTTTATTTTCACTTTTTCGAAAAGTGAAGACAAAAGCGGACGCTTGCTTATTAAAGCGAGTGATACCACTGCGGAGTGGTAGTTCAGTTGGTTAGAATACCGGCCTGTCACGCCGGGGGTCGCGGGTTCGAGTCCCGTCCACTCCGCCACTTATATTAAGCCTCAGTCGAAAGACTGAGGCTTTTTTCGTTCTGGTTCCCCCGACTTACCTGAAACTCACTTTCATATTGAAACCTTGCATCTAGAGTTACGCTACCCTCTTCACATGGTTTTAATATCGTCGTGAACGAGCTAGCATGTAACTCTGTGCCTTAGTCTTAGCCTTATTCCGATACCAAGCTCTAACCAAAGCTCCTTTTATTCGATATTAGAAAATCTAGTTATATGACAGAGCTTAATTGTTTGAGGTGTCGCTTGTTTCTAATTTGAAAACAGGAGGACTTTGAATACAAGTTTAGTCTCACTGAGTTCAAGAGGGAAGGGATTTAAACTTCCGTTAAGGCTTTGCTACCTGGGTGCTAGCTCAGTTTTATCTCGGTGAGGTTTCTAACCCGTTTGGGTTCTGAACGCAATCACCCTAAATGTCTCTTTCTCATAAAAACACAAACTCGCTCATTGCTAAGTATTGTGGAAGTTTAACTTTGATGTTTGCGAGGAGCCTATATTGCCAAGGGAAGAGAAGTGATACAGATGAAAATGGGCAAATTAAAAGACTCGTTTATGAATACTATCTATCGGCAATAGTTAGTATCTATGAAAGTGTAGCGTAGCGATTCTTAGTATATTTGAAGGTATATCAAAGAATAAGGAGCATTCGTCCTTGAAGGGGAGTCTGAAAATTAGTTATGAAAAAAGCAGCTAGGTAGCTGCTTTTTATCTATTAAGTAACGTGTCTTTAAGAGTCCACTGGCTCCGTATGTTCCGGAGTGGTTATTGCTTGGTTATTCTCTTCCATCTTCTTCTCTTCTGCTTTTGCTTTTTCAATCATTGGGGTGATTGTTGAGCCTTGAATGAGGATAGAGAAAACAACGACGGAGTAGGTCATTACAAGAATAATCTCTTTTACATCGATTAACTTATCTTGAATCACCCAAATACCAGATGGAATGGAAAGTGCCATTGCCAATGCAAGGCCCCCGCGTAAGCCGCCCCACGTCAAAATACGTACTGACCACGGGTTATATTTTCTGTAACGCTTAAAGCCAATGTACGAGAGAAATACGCTTAAATAGCGAGCTGCTAGTACAAGAGGGACTGAAATAGCCATCATGATCCAGTCTTCTTTGTGGAATTCAAACAGCAGCATCGACATGCCGATCAGTAGGAATAACACGCCATTCAAGAACTCATCAACAAGCTCCCAAAAATGGTCAAGGTGATCTTCACTCTCTTTTGAAAAGCCAATAAAGCGTGTCCAGTTGCCAATCATAATACCGGATACAACCATTGCGAGTGGGCCTGATACATGGATGTATTCAGCAAATGCGTAACCTGCTGTTGGGACACCAATGGTAAGTAACAATTCCATTGAGTGATCATCGGTGGCACTGATCAAGTAGTGGAATAGCAAACCGAGGACGAAACCATATGTGATACCACCGATAGCTTCTTGGATGAAGAGTAAGGTGACACTACCTACAGTTGGTGCCTCAGTGCCAAATGCAATCGTAAATAGAGTGACGAAGATAACCAAACCGAAGCCATCATTGAAGAGCGATTCTCCTTCAATCTGAGTGGAGATACGTTTAGGAGCATCGAGTTTTTTCACAATAGCCAATACAGCGATTGGGTCAGTTGGCGATATTAGAGCACCAAATAGTAAGCAGTAGACCAAATCAAATTGGATGCCAATTAACTGACAAAACCCATACAGCGTAAATCCAATAAAGAACGTAGAAAACAGTGTAGCTCCAAGGGCTAAAACAGTGATCTCCCACTTTTGATCTTTAAGGTTCGGGAGTTTGATGCCTAGTCCACCAGCAAATAGTAAGAAGCCAAGAATGCCTTTGAGCAAGAAATCTTCGAAGTTAATCCTTGTGACCGTCTCCGTCGCAATTTCGGTGAGATGGAACCAGTTGTTTTGACCCGCAATTAAGATTAGAAGTGAAAGCACCATTGAACCTGCGGTAATCGCAATGGTGGTTTGCATCTTTCCTATCTTGCTGTTTACAAAAGCAATTAGCATCGCAGCTGCGGATAGAAAACATAAAGTATGATAGACCGACATAGAGCTCTCTATTTGTAACATTTTATGAATGGAATTCTCGGCTGATGCTGCTTAAATAGCAAACATTTTTTCGTGATTATTTTGCAAGTTAAGAAGGATATAAAATAATCATTAATTCTACGTTTAGACGTCTAGACTCCTGAAGTTTGTGTGATAGGATGGAAAGATAACTAAAGGAATGAGGCTGTACTGTGGGAAGTAACGTAAGACAACAGATTGAAGCTCAATTGAAGCAACGTATTCTTTTGATTGATGGTGGTATGGGAACCATGATTCAAGGGTACAAACTTGAAGAGCAAGACTATCGAGGAACGCGCTTTGCGGATTGGCATTGTGATCTAAAAGGTAACAACGACCTGTTGGTTCTAAGTCAGCCTCAACTTATCAAGGAAATTCACGCTGCATATTTAGAAGCGGGTGCAGATATTCTTGAGACCAACACGTTTAACGCAACAACCATTGCGATGGCTGACTACGAGATGGAAAGCCTAAGTGAAGAAATTAACTTTGCAGCTGCCAAGCTTGCACGTGAAGTTGCAGACGAATGGACCGCAAAAACACCCGATAAACCGCGTTATGTCGCAGGGGTTTTAGGGCCGACAAACCGAACTTGTTCTATTTCTCCTGATGTAAATGACCCCGGATATCGAAATGTTTCTTTCGACGAGTTAGTTGAGGCTTACTCTGAATCGACTCGTGCTCTAATTAAAGGTGGTTCTGACCTTATTCTTATCGAGACCATCTTCGATACGCTTAACGCTAAGGCTTGTTCATTTGCTGTTGAAAGTGTGTTTGAAGAGATGGGGATTGAGTTACCTGTGATGATCTCGGGGACTATTACTGATGCTTCCGGTCGGACATTATCCGGTCAAACCACAGAAGCGTTTTACAACTCATTACGTCATGTTAAACCGATTTCGTTTGGTTTGAACTGTGCACTTGGTCCAGATGAGCTGCGTCCTTATGTTGAAGAGCTCTCTCGTATATCAGAATCTTTTGTTTCCGCTCACCCAAATGCTGGGCTTCCGAATGCATTCGGCGAATACGATTTGTCGCCAGAAGATATGGCTAAGCATGTTAAAGAGTGGGCTCAAAGTGGCTTTTTAAACTTGATTGGTGGGTGTTGTGGTACAACTCCTGAGCACATTCGCCAAATGGCACTCGCGGTTGAAAATATCGCCCCTCGTCAATTACCTGAACTTCCCGTTGCTTGTCGCTTGTCTGGCCTAGAGCCACTCGCTATTGATAAAGGCTCTTTATTTATCAATGTCGGTGAGCGTACGAATGTAACCGGTTCTGCGCGTTTTAAGCGCTTAATTAAAGAAGAGCTGTACGATGAAGCGCTCGATGTGGCTCGTCAACAAGTTGAAAATGGCGCTCAAATTATCGATATCAACATGGATGAAGGCATGTTGGATGCACAAGCTTGTATGGTTCGCTTTTTAAACCTTTGTGCGTCAGAACCTGAAATCTCAAAAGTACCAATCATGGTTGACTCTTCCAAGTGGGAGGTTATTGAAGCCGGTCTTAAGTGCATCCAAGGCAAAGGCATTGTTAACTCGATCTCTCTCAAAGAAGGCAAAGAGAAATTCGTTGAACAAGCTAAGTTGATCCGCCGTTACGGTGCGGCTGTGATTGTGATGGCGTTTGATGAGATTGGGCAAGCAGATACACGTGAGCGCAAAGTAGAAATTTGTACCAACGCTTACCGAATTCTTGTTGATGAAGTGGGCTTTCCACCAGAAGACATCATTTTTGACCCAAACATTTTTGCCATTGCTACGGGGATCGAGGAGCATAATAACTACGCGGTGGATTTCATTGAAGCCGTTGGCGATATCAAACGTGATTTACCACATGCGATGATCTCGGGTGGTGTTTCTAACGTCTCATTCTCTTTCCGTGGCAATAACTATGTACGTGAAGCGATTCACGCGGTGTTCCTCTACCACTGTTTTAAAAATGGTATGGATATGGGGATTGTGAATGCGGGTCAGTTAGAAATCTACGATAACGTGCCTGAAAAATTGCGTGAGGCTGTGGAAGATGTCGTTCTTAACCGTCGTGATGACGCCACTGAGAGATTGTTAGATATCGCGGCGGAATATGCAGGCAAAGGGGTAGGTAAAGAGGAGGATGCCTCTGCACTTGAGTGGAGAACTTGGCCTGTTGAAAAGCGCTTAGAGCACGCGTTAGTGAAAGGAATAACTGAGTTCATCGTTGATGATACCGAAGAGGCTCGTGTCAACGCTTCAAAGCCATTAGAGGTGATTGAAGGCCCATTAATGGATGGGATGAACGTCGTCGGAGACTTGTTTGGTGAAGGTAAAATGTTCCTTCCTCAGGTCGTAAAATCTGCACGAGTGATGAAGCAAGCAGTCGCGCATCTGGAGCCCTACATCAATGCAGAAAAGCAGGTGGGACAAACAAACGGTAAGATTTTGCTAGCGACGGTCAAAGGTGATGTACATGATATCGGGAAAAATATCGTTGGCGTTGTATTGCAGTGCAATAACTACGAAATTATCGATCTTGGTGTCATGGTTCCTTGCGAAAAGATCTTAAAAGTAGCGCAAGAAGAAAACGTCGATATTATTGGTTTATCAGGGTTGATCACGCCTTCATTAGACGAAATGGTGCATGTTGCAAAAGAGATGGAGCGTCTCGACTTTAACTTACCTCTTCTCATCGGTGGCGCAACAACGTCAAAAGCCCATACAGCAGTTAAGATTGAGCAAAATTACAAGCATCCAGTGGTTTACGTGAACAACGCCTCACGTGCAGTGGGCGTATGTACTTCTCTTCTGTCAGATGAACGTCGCCCTGAGTTTGTTGAAAAACTTGAAGCTGATTACGAACGAGTACGTGATCAACATAATCGAAAGAAACCGAGAACCAAACCAGTGACATTAGAAGCGGCTCGAGCGAATAAAGTTGCTATCGATTGGGAAGCTTACACCCCTCCAGTGCCTGTTAAGCCTGGCATTCATATCTTCGATGATTTTGATGTGGCTATATTACGTCAATACATCGATTGGACACCATTCTTTATGACTTGGTCACTTGTGGGTAAGTATCCAACAATTTTCCAACATGAAGAAGTTGGTGAAGAAGCAAAACGTTTATTCGAAGATGCCAACGAGTTACTTGATCGAGTTGAGCGAGAAGGCCTGTTAAAAGCGCGTGGAATGTGTGGCTTATTCCCTGCTGCGAGCGTGGGGGACGACATTGAAGTTTATGCTGATGAAACTCGTACCGACGTTGTGAAAGTATTACGTAACTTGCGACAACAGACCGAGAAACCAAAAGGATTCAACTATTGTTTATCCGACTACATCGCACCTAAAGAGTCGGGTAAACATGATTGGATAGGGGCATTTGCTGTCACTGGTGGTATTGGTGAACGAGAGCTTGCTGATGAATACAAAGCACAGGGAGATGATTACAACGCAATTATGATTCAAGCGGTGGCGGATCGCCTAGCCGAAGCGTTTGCTGAGTATTTGCATGAGCGTGTCCGT
Source organism: Vibrio sp. YT-16 (assembly GCF_033337405.1). Lineage (NCBI taxonomy): Bacteria > Pseudomonadati > Pseudomonadota > Gammaproteobacteria > Vibrionales > Vibrionaceae > Vibrio > Vibrio sp. YT-16. The sequence goes on along the minus strand of NZ_JAWOQQ010000016.1, from coordinate 94,021 downwards.
AAAGAAATTTGGGGTTATGCAGCTGATGAAGATTTATCTAACGATGATCTCATTCGTGAAAAATACCAAGGTATTCGCCCTGCGCCGGGTTATCCCGCGTGTCCTGAACATACTGAAAAAGGACCGCTTTGGGAGTTACTTAATGTGGAAGAGAACATTGGTATGACTCTAACCTCCAGCTATGCAATGTATCCGGGCGCGTCAGTCTCTGGTTGGTATTTCTCTCATCCTGACTCACGTTACTTTGCGATCGCACAGATCCAAGAAGATCAGCTAGAGAGTTACGCCGATCGTAAGGGGTGGGATAGGATCGAGGCTGAAAAATGGTTAGGGCCAAACATTAACGGTTAAATTGATGTTTACCTCGTCCAAATGTAACAACTAATGAAACGACAAAGGGCTGCAAATACGCAGCCCTTTGTTTTATTGAGTTGAACTTATTTCTCAAACAACTCAGTGTGGAGTTTTTGTATGGCTTGTTTCGATACCGATTCATGGAGCAAGAAGCATAAGTTGTGAGGGCTAGCGCCATAACAAATCATGCGTAGGTTAAAATCTTCTAGCGTGCCAAAAACCTGTTTCGCGTAGCCTTTACTCTCACTCATGTTGTTTCCAATGAGAGCAACGAGGCATAGGTCATGTTCAACTTCTACCTTACATAACTCTTCTAACTCTTCTCGTGCAGCTTGCGGCAGCTGTGGTGCTCCGCCAGAGGTATCAGTTTGATCAAGTGTTAACGATACACTGATTTCAGATGTCGTGATCAAATCGACAGAGATCTTATGCTTTGCAAGGATCTCAAAGACCTTTGCTAAAAAACCGTATGCGTGGAACATATTGGCGCTGCGTAGCGTTACCATGGTTTGGTTACAACGCAAAGCTAGCGCACGGAATAACGGTGAGCTTTCGACTTGGTGGCGAATCCAAGTTCCCCCTTTTTCTGGCTCTTTCGATGACCCTACAAATACCGGAATGTCGTGGCGCAATGCAGGTACTAGCGTAGAAGGGTGAAGGATTTTAGCGCCAAAGTTAGCCATTTCTGAAGCTTCACTAAAGCTGATCTCGGGAATTGGTGAGGCTTTTGGTGCAATTCGCGGGTCTGTTGTGTAGATTCCCGGAACATCAGTCCAGATTTCTAGCCCTGCCGCTTTAACGCTCTCAGCAATTAAGGCGGCGCTGTAATCGCTGCCCCCTCGACCTAATGTTGTTGTATTACCGGCTTCGTCAGATCCTATGAAGCCTTGAGTAACAACAACGGATTGTTGGCAAAGTGGTACGAGTTTATCTTGCGCAAGCGTCGAAATTGCTTCAATGTTTGGCTCCGCGCGACCAAAGTTGTCATCAGTACGCAGCACATCGCGGATATCAAAGCGCACTGCTTGAATGCCTCGCTCACACATTAACTGAGTTAGAATGTGCGTCGACATGAGTTCACCACATGCGACTAAATGATCGGTTAACTTCGCACTAGCTTGGATAGATGCAGCCTCGGCCAGGCTGGTTACGGTATCTAATATGCCATACACCTCGGCAGCAGTTTTCGTGCTGTCTTCGAGCTGAGTTAAAATGGCGTCATGAATGTTGGCCAGATTTTGCAGCAGCTCAGTACGGTGCGTTTGATCCTGAACGCCGTTGGCGAGTTCTACCAATAGGTTGGTGACGCCAGAGCAAGCGCTGCTCACGACCAGGCGAGTATTTGGATTGTTTTCGATAATGGTGGCGCAACGACTCATTGCCTCAAAGTTGGCAACACTGGTTCCACCGAATTTAGCTACGTTAAATGCGCTCACTGCGTTCTCCCACGACTTCCTAAAAAATTGTACATCCAATGTTTAGTGAGAAAAGGAACAGAGCAAAAAGAGAGGTATTTAGAATGCTATTTGAAAAATTTACCCTCAGAAGCCCTTCATCAGACTGCGCTGATGACAGTTGATGGGATTCAGCCCAATTCAACCGACAAGTCAAATCCTGCAACTTTGACTTACCTCGGCACTACTCCCCCTCAATGATTGGTGTTGGAATTGCGGTTCCACAAATCATCTACCTGGGTAGCGCTCCTCTTCTACATAAAGCTCAAACATTGAACGGTTTTGAGGCCTTAATGTCAATCAATATTTCAACCTTTATAGTGTTTTTTATTAACGATTTTGTGACACTGGTTTGACCTCCATACTTACGGCTAATTGCTGATAGAGGAAAAATCTATTAGGGTGAAGAACCCTACACCTGAGCCATGTTATTGAATAGAACTTTTAGAATGCTCAGGATAAAAGATAATCAAGGAGCTGACATGTCGATCCAAAGCTTTATTCCACCTCACCGTATTTTAATGGGACCTGGTCCTTCTGATATTTATCCTCAAGTGTTACAAGCACTAAGCCGTCCTACTGTAGGTCACCTTGATCCTCTGTTTATCGGTATGATGGATGAGCTCAAGCAGCTATTGAAGTATGTCTTTCAAACTGACAATGAGTTCACTATTGCGGTTTCAGCGCCAGGTAGTGCAGGGATGGAAACCTGCTTTGTAAACTTGATCGAGAAAGGCGATAAAGTGATCGTCTGCCGTAATGGTGTATTTGGTGAACGCATGCGCGAAAATGTCGTCCGTGCTGGTGGTGAAGTTGTTATCGTCGATGATGAATGGGGGACGCCTGTTTCCATTGATAAAGTCGAGCAAGCATTCGAACAGCACCCAGATACAAAAGTTCTTGCTTTTGTGCATGCGGAAACCTCAACTGGTGCAGTCAGTGATGCTCAAGCATTGGGTAAGCTGGCGAAACAGCATAATGCATTATCTATTGTTGATGCGGTGACATCGCTTGGTGGTGTGCCGTTAAAAGTGGATGAATGGCAACTGGATGCGGTTTACTCTGGTAGTCAAAAATGTTTGTCATGTGTACCTGGGCTCTCACCAGTGACGTTTTCTCCTGCCGCGATTGAAAAGATTCAAGCAAGAACAACACCAGTACAGAGTTGGTTCCTCGATCAGAGTTTAGTTTTGGGGTATTGGAGTGGAGAAGGCAAGCGTAGTTATCATCATACGGCGCCAGTTAATAGCTTGTATGCGCTTCATGAAGCTTTATTGATACTGAAAAATGAAGGATTAGAAAACGCTTGGGCTCGTCACCAACTGATGCATGAAAAACTCAAAAATGGCTTACAAAAGTTAGGCTTTGAATTTGTTGTGGACGAAGCCCATCGGTTGCCACAATTAAATGCGATTTACGTGCCTGAAGGAATTGATGAAGCAAAAGTTCGTGCTCACTTGCTAGAAACCTATAACCTAGAAATTGGTGCAGGCCTTGGGGCATTAGCTGGTAAAGCGTGGCGTATTGGCTTAATGGGTTACGGCGCTCGATCTGAAAACGTTGCGCTGTGCTTAAAAGCGTTAGAAGAGTCACTCACTGAATAAAATCATACAGCAATGAGATGAAGAAAAGCGAAGGTCATCCCTTCGCTTTTTTGTACTTATTACTCTTCACCTGAAGTGGGGGCTGGTGAGGCAGAGATTGCTTGAGAAGGTGGTTGGTAATTGACGTCACTGAAATCAATCTTCGGGAACAAAAACTGCGCTTCAGCTCTAATTTGCTCCGCTTTACTTGAGTCATCTAAGCCTTGGTAGGCCAAAATCAAATTATTATAAAATGCAGGGCGAGGCTTATCTTTGATGATTTTTAGCGACCAATCGATATAAGGCTGAATCAAGGTTGCGTCTTGTTGGTACAGCCCAATGTTTAAAAACGTGCTATAAACATCCCAATCAAATCTGTCTTTCCAAACCACAGGGTTACTGACTTGATTCAGAATATCAGGATTAGTTGGCCTAGTGGTCTCAAACTTCGTCAATACATAGTTCGTATGCAATGCGCTTACCATGTAAAACGTAAACGCAACGGGAAGTACCAAACTAAAAACACGCAGCAAGCTTTTGGTTACATTACTAAAGCCGACTTGTCGATAACGAGAGACGCGCTGATCGACCCAGTACAGCAGGATAACGAAGATCAACCAATGCACGAGAGAGTGGTAGAAAGGGTATTCCAGTTGCGAGTGCAATACGATAGGTATAAACAAGGCCAGCAACGCAAGACGAGTTCCGCGTTTGGCTTGATAGATTCGATACAGTACCAGTGCCATCGCTAAGAAGATGCCGAGTATTGGCAGCAAGCCACCTTCGACTCCCCAGTAAAGTAGCTCATTATGCGGATGATCCATGGCTGGCAAACCAGCTGGGTAATTCTCATTTAGGGCATGTTGACGAGCCGTATACAGCATGTACTCAGATTCAAACTTGCCATATCCATAACCAGTAAAAGGCTTTTCAATCACCATGTCTAATGTTTGCGGAAAAGTATACGCTCGAGGAGACTCCATATTTACTTTTTCTGCGGCTAACCCACCTCCATCAGGAAAGGCAAGATGCATGACAACGACTGAGAGTAAGAGCCCACTTACAAGTGACACAACCCAGCGGATAAAGCGCCCTTTGGTTGCAAAGCGGTACATGTATGGAATGACCAACAACACGGCGATGACCGAGGCTAACCAACCAGTGCGTGAAGCCAACGCCACAATTAGTGGTAAAGTTAAAACTGGTACGGCATAGAGAAGGTAAACATCGCTTAACTTACGATCGTATTTGTAGGGCTGACGTGCAAGTAAATAGCTGGCAATCACCAACCCTGTCGCAAGAAAACTGGCCATTACATTGGGCTGTTGGAAAATACCATAAGGACGATTGGCCACCGTGTCGTAACCAAACGGATTACCTGGTTTGAGATACAGATATTGTGTCAGACCAAAAATGGCTTCGATAACAACCGCAAGGACAATGAACCATAATAGGCGTTGGCGATGTTTATTACTGAAATGAAATTGTTGTAAAACAATAAAGAACAGGACACCACACCACAGGCCAATGAGCTTATTGGCTGCCAAGCTGCTATTCGCATTTGGGTACAGAATGGGCACTGTCATGATAAGAGCACTAATGAACAAGCCGATGGTTAGTTTTGAGTAACGTAGCACTCGATTATTCGCTAGTTGGTAACACCCAATGCCTAATGCAAAGCTAAAAGCAATCCAAGTTGTCGCATTGAACGAAAGCGAAAGCCCCGAACCGCCGGGGTTGGGCATGAAAAAGTGCATTGCCAACACAAATAGTGTTGCCAAGGCAATGAGAAACTTGCGATTGAGGGGAACCTGTACTTTTTCGGGAGAAAGCTTTGTTCCACTTACATGTATAGTAGCCATAGTTATTGCGTTGTTTTGAATGAAAAAAGACCAGCACTTGCTGGTCTCGATACTTTACCTGTTTTTTCTACTTCAACATAGGCTTGAGGAAGTGAGCTGTGTGCGAACCCTCGATTTGCGACACATCTTCCGGAGTGCCTTGAGCGATTATCTCGCCGCCACCTTGACCCCCTTCAGGACCAAGATCGATAATCCAGTCCGCAGTCTTAATGACGTCCAGGTTATGCTCGATCACCACGACAGTGTTTCCGTGGTCGCGAAGTCTGTGCAGTACAGTGAGCAACTGCTGGATATCATGGAAGTGCAAGCCGGTTGTTGGTTCATCCAAAATGTACAAGGTTTTTCCTGTATCACGTTTGGATAGCTCTCGCGCCAGTTTCACACGCTGTGCTTCACCACCGGAGAGTGTTGTTGCCGCTTGACCCAATCGTATGTACGACAAACCCACATCCATCAGTGTTTGTAGTTTGCGAGCGATGGCAGGAACTGGATCGAAGAAGGTGCGTGCATCTTCGACCGTCATTTCTAGCACTTCATCAATAGTTTTACCTTTGTAACGTACTTCGAGCGTTTCACGGTTGTAGCGTTTACCTTTACACACATCACATGGCACATAAACATCTGGTAGGAAGTGCATTTCTACTTTGATAACACCGTCACCCTGACAGGCCTCACAACGACCACCGCGTACGTTAAAACTAAAACGGCCCGGTTTGTAACCGCGAGAACGCGACTCCTGTGTGCCTGCAAACAGTTCACGGATTGGTGTAAAGATCCCCGTATAGGTTGCAGGGTTAGAGCGAGGTGTACGGCCAATTGGGCTTTGATCGATATCGATGACTTTATCGAAGTGCTCTAGACCTTTAATCGATTTATAAGGTGAAGGCTGAGCCGTTGTCGCTCCGTTAAGTTGGGTATGCGCAATTTTAAAGAAAGTATCATTAATCAGCGTTGATTTACCTGAGCCAGATACTCCTGTAATACAGCTGAATAACCCAACAGGAATTGAAAGGTTAACGTTTTTAAGGTTATTACCTGTTGCGCCTAATAGCTCAACCGTTTTTTTCGGATCTCGCGGCGTGCGATCTTTCGGTACTGCGATTTCTTTAACACCACTTAAGTACTGACCTGTCAGAGAATTCGGATTCGCGACTATCTCTTCCATGGTGCCTTCCGCAACAACATTACCACCATGTACGCCAGCACCAGGACCAATATCTATGACATGATCTGCACAGCGAATCGCATCTTCATCGTGTTCTACCACAAGTACGGTATTACCTAAATCGCGCAAATGAGTCAGTGTTTTTAGGAGTCGTTCATTATCACGCTGGTGGAGGCCAATCGACGGTTCATCCAGAACATACATCACACCAACAAGACCTGCACCAATTTGGCTTGCTAAACGAATACGTTGAGCTTCACCGCCTGATAAGGTTTCAGCACTGCGTGATAAGTTTAGGTAGTTCAAACCGACGTTAACTAAGAATTGCAGGCGGTCGTTGATTTCCTTCATCACTTTTTCAGCGATTTGGGCTCGTTGACCTTCCAGTTTCAAGGAATGGAAGAACTCCAATGCATCAGCAATGCTGAGTTCAACAATCTCAGGTAGTGTCGTATCAGCAATAAACACGTTACGTGCTTCGAGGCGTAGACGAGTACCGCCACAGCTTGAACAAGATTTAGTGGAGATGTATTTTGCAAGCTCTTCACGGACAGAGTTGGATTCTGTATCACGATAGCGACGTTCTAGGGTATTCAGAATACCTTCGAATGGATGGCGTTTAACGCGAATATCGCCACGATCGTTGATGTATTTAAACTCAATCTCAGTACGACCTGAGCCCTTTAGAATGACATCTTGCGTTTTCTTTGGCAGAGAATTAAAAGGGGCATGGAGGTCAAAACCATAATGATCGGCCAATGAGGTGAGCATTTGGAAGTAGTAGTAGTTCTTTTGATCCCAACCGCGAATCGCACCTTGTGCCAAGCTTAATGAATCATCTTGAATGACTCGGCTTGGATCGAAGTATTGTTGAACACCCAAGCCATCACAAGTGCCACATGCACCAGCAGGATTGTTGAATGAGAAAAGTCGCGGCTCTAACTCTTGCATGCTGTAACCACATTGTGGACAAGCGAAGTTGGCGGAGAAAATAATCTCTTCACCGTCGCCATCCATTGGCGCGACAACTGCAATTCCGCCTGATAATTCGAGTGTTGTCTCGAAAGATTCGGCCAAGCGCTGTTGTAAGTCTGGACGAACTTTAAAGCGGTCTACCACAACTTCAATGGTGTGCTTTTTATGTAGTTCAAGGGTTGGAGGATCGGAAAGATCGCAAGTTTCTCCATCAATACGCGCACGAATAAAGCCTTGAGCCGCTAAGTTCTCAAGCGTTTTAACATGCTCCCCTTTACGTTCTTTGACAATAGGCGCCAATAGCATCATTTTGCTGCCTTCCGGCATCTCTAGGACTTTGTCCACCATTTGGCTGATGGTTTGCGCAGCAAGAGGGGCATGGTGCGTTGGACAGCGGGGTTCGCCCACACGAGCATACAATAGACGTAAGTAGTCGTAGACTTCGGTAATTGTACCGACGGTTGAACGCGGGTTATGAGAAGTAGATTTCTGTTCAATAGAAATCGCAGGTGATAACCCTTCAATGTGGTCGACATCGGGTTTTTCCATCAGAGACAAAAACTGACGAGCGTAGGCAGAGAGAGACTCTACGTAGCGTCGTTGGCCTTCTGCATACAATGTATCGAAAGCGAGAGAGGATTTACCGGAGCCACTTAGTCCAGTAATGACAATCAGTTTATCGCGAGGGATTGTAAGATTAATGTCTTTAAGGTTATGGGTTCGGGCACCGCGAACTTCTATTTTATCCATCGTTTTTGCTCTATGTATAACCAAGTGGGGCAAGTATTACATAGTGTGAGAAATGTGCAAAGAAAATTACTGGATAAAAAAACAGTAAAGTAAAAAGCCCAGCGTTGTGCTGGGCTTTCGATACAGTAATTTCGTACTAAGACGATGCTTTATACTGCTTTTTGTGTTGCGTGCTTACCTAGCTCAGAGGTTTTTTCATCTTTTAGATACAGGTTTTCAAAACAATAGTTAGTTGCTTCGATGTAACCTTCAACGCTACCACAGTCAAAGCGTTTGCCCTTGAATTTGTAAGCCAATACACAGCCCGCTTTTGCTTGTTTTAGCAGCGCGTCAGTGATTTGAATTTCACCACCTTTACCTGGTTCAGTGTTTTCAATCAGTTCAAAAATATCGGGAGTCAGGATGTAGCGGCCAATGATAGCAAGGTTGCTAGGTGCCGTGCCTTTCTCTGGTTTTTCTACCATGTCGTCTACGCGGTAGATGTCGTCTTTGATCATTTCACCAGAGATAACGCCGTATTTGTGTGTTTCTTCGGCTGGTACTTCTTGCACTGCAACGATAGAACAGCGGAACTGCTTAAATAGTGCCACCATCTGAGCCAGTACGCCCTCTTGCTCGTTGACACAAAGGTCATCAGCAAGAACAACAGCAAATGGCTCATCGCCTACCAATTCTCGTCCAGTTAGAATCGCGTGGCCCAAGCCTTTCATTTCGCGTTGACGTATATAAGTGAAGTTTGCAGATTCAATGATTTCACGGATATCTACCAACAGCTCTTCTTTGTTGGTACCGCTAATCTGATGTTCCAGTTCGTAGTTCTTATCAAAGTGGTCCATGATCGAGTGCTTGCCACGACCTGTCACAATACACATGCCGTTCATACCAGCTTGGATTGCTTCTTCGACACCGTATTCAATAAGCGGTTTGTTCACGACTGGCATCATCTCCTTTGGCATAGATTTCGTTGCCGGTAGGAAGCGTGTGCCATAGCCTGCAGCAGGGAACAGACATTTTTTTATCATTGGGGGAATATCCTATCTCGTTTTTATCAAGAATCTGCGCATAACTTTAACACGAGAGGTATCAATGAATCATGAATAAAGTAGGAAAAAATGTGAGACTCGGTGCGGAAAAAAGATGAGCGACTCGTCATTTCAGTTATCAGAGCCGCTCACATTGCATCATGACATTAAGTTTTGGTCTGCCCAGGCGATTGCCTGTACTCGGTTCTTTACGGATAGCTTTTTGAATATCTGATACAAGTGCGATTTGATGGTGAATTCACTGACGAATAACTCCTCGGCCATCTGACTGTTCGAGGCGCCAGCTTGTAGGCAACGCAGTACTTGTAGCTCACGAATGGTTAGGTCTACCGTAGCTGGTGCAGTATGAGTATTAATGACATTGCGGTAATAGTGTAAAAGTTGACTGGTTACATTACGCGGCAGCCAGTTTTGACCGTTAACAATGCCTTTTAACCCTTCTCCAATTTGCTCTAGCGTATCTTCAGAATAAAACACACCTTTTAATTGACCAAATGAAAGAAGTTCATCTGTGGTTAGTCTTTTAGGCACGTTGAAGACAACGGTTTCAAAGTTTTTCCATACAAGAGGCAAGTTTTTGATCGATTGAACAAGTGATTTATGTTCACTGAAGTCGATCAGTAGAATTTTATTACGGTGTTGTGGCTTGGCTTCCATGAGTGCTGCGGTTGAAATCACCGGGATGCTCATATCAACGTACTTTTCGAGTGCCGCCACTTTTTTTTGCGCATTATCTTCCATACTGATCAGAAATAGCTTTCTTGCGTAAGCCGACTTTCTCACGTGTTCCAATCTCCCTGGGTTCAATAGAAGCCATAAACTGGCATTAAAGAGAGGCCATAACCATCGCTTTACTGAATAAATGCGTTCGAATTCAAAGCTTCACGAAACGATGTCTGCAACGCGAATCAAAAATGCTACACACGTAAGTTGAAATACGATTTGGGTTCTAGAGGATGACTCAATAGATCACAATGGTATTAGACTTTAATCAAAACATTAAAGCGTGCTATTCTAATGCGCTAAAATTTTATATATCCAGAGTGAAACGGAGCACATCATGGCCAGCCGTGGAATTAACAAAGTTATTTTGGTGGGGAATCTAGGTAACGACCCTGAAATTCGTTACATGCCGAATGGCGGTGCAGTAGCAAACATTACTATTGCGACTTCTGATTCATGGCGTGATAAAGCGACTGGCGAACAGCGCGAAAAAACGGAATGGCACCGTGTTGTGTTGTTCGGCAAACTTGCGGAAGTAGCAGGTGAGTATTTGCGTAAAGGCTCTCAAGTTTACATTGAAGGGCAACTGCAAACTCGCAAATGGCAAGATCAAAGTGGTCAAGATCGCTACTCAACTGAAGTCGTTGTTCAAGGCTTCAATGGTGTGATGCAAATGCTTGGCGGTCGTGCTCAAGGTGGCGGCGCACCTATGGGCGGTCAACAGCAGCAGCAAGGTGGATGGGGTCAGCCTCAACAGCCAGCTCAGCAGCAGTACAATGCGCCTCAGCAACAGCAACCACAACAACAGGCTCCGCAGCAATCACAGCAGCAGTACAATGAGCCACCAATGGATTTTGACGACGATATCCCGTTCTAAATTCTGCTTATGCTTGAATCGAAAAGGCCGCGAATATCGCGGCCTTTTTTATTGTCGCAATCTAATGATCTCACAGGCTTATCTTGGCAAGGTTAGGCGTAACAATAAAACTTATCAATGAGTGTGATTTTCTTTATGCTCCAGCCTCTCACTATCAGACTAATCCGATTGTTTGATGAACTCTTATCAAGTATAAATATTTCAATAAGGTATATGATGAATAAAAAAGGAATTTGGTATTCATGAGGTATACCCCAACTCTTAAGTTAAGCACACGGCTGGTGGCCTTTGTCACCATGATCGTTATCTGCGCCATGTTTATCTTGTTTGTCGGTGGCACCCTCTCTTTTAAACGTCTTGGGCAGGAATATCTCACCCATTATTTAGAAGGGATCGTAGAGGTGGTCGACAAGGAGATGGAAGATCCTGACGCCGCTTATTCTATGCAGCGCTGGATGCCGAAAATGCTGCAGGCTTCCAATATTGTCGAAATGACGTTGTCGACCAACAACGCCGTTGTTTATCGCTTCAAAGATACTTCTCATCAAATGGAAGCGTCAGTCTTGTTTGAGGCTGAGTACCAGCTGACTCACAATCAAGATTACACGATTCACTTTAAAGCAATTCCCCCTTACTTAGGTTACAGCTACTCAATGCAGGCGCTTTGGTCGATCACGCTTGCCGTTGTATTGATCATCTTCTGCTTAATGCGCGGTGTGGCATGGCTTAAGGAGCAATTAGAAGGCTCCGAAATGCTCGAAGAGCGAGGCAGAATGATCCTGGCTGGTAGGGTGGAGCAGTATGCCAAAGGTGACAAAAAAGAATGGCCTTACACCGCCAGTGAAGCGCTCGATGTATTAATCGAAGAGTTACAAGATGCGCGTCAAGAGCGAAGCCGATTTGATACCTTTATTCGAACTCAAACCTTCCTTGATAAGCTAACCGGTACCGCTAACCGAGTGTTATTTGATAGCAAGTTGGAATCGGCGTTACTAGAAAGTGGGGCTCGCGGCGCCGTGTTGCTAGTGCGTATTCAAGACTGGAAACTGGTTGAAGAAGAGCAAGATAAGCAAATTACGGATGAGTTTATTGTTGAAGTTGGGAGTTTATTGTCCAATTTAGTTCAACGATACCCAGATGTTGTATTTTCCCGTTATTACGATGCTGATTTTGCGCTTTTTCTACCGCACCAAAGTGCGAAAGATGTGGCTAACCTTGCCTCGCAATGCATTCGCCAGTTAGAAAAGTTAATGCCGCCAGAGCCACTTGATCCAGACAACTGGTGCCATATTGGCATCACCACTTATAAAGAAGGTGAGCGACACAGCCAAATCATTGATGAAGCCGAGACTGCTTTGCGTAGTGCGCAACTACAAAATAACAATAATTGGAGTCGCTTCAAAAAATGGAACCACGATGAAGAAGCTCGCGGAAGTGTGAGGTGGAGAACGTTATTTGACACAGCACTTACACCTGAAAGTGTGATACTCTACGCACAATCTGTGCACCCAATAAGTGACGCGACGCATAAAAAATCATTATATGAAGAGTTAACATGTCGGATTCGCGATCCTGAGAATGGGATTGTTAAAGCATCTCGGTTCATTTCTGCGATCAGACAGGTTGGTTATGAAGCGCAAATGGATAAGTCGGTTATTAATAAATTCTTAAGAGAGTTTAAGGATAATTTTGATAACTCAAGATCGTATGCGCTCAATTTGAATGTAACGCCATTTTCTAACCGAGAGTACTTTAAATGGTTTCGTGATGAACTCTTACAGTTGTCACGTGAGCAGAGAAAGTGTCTCAGTTTTGAGTTTGTTGAAGCACAATTTGTAAGACACTTAGACTTTATGCGACCAGTCGCTAAAATGCTGGCCGGTTTAGGGTGCCACTTAATGGTTGGGCAGGCTGGGCGTACCATCGTCAGCACTCACTATTTAAAAGAAGTGGACATTCGTTACCTTAAACTTCATCGCAGTTTAGTAGCAAAAATCGACCAACGTCATGAAAACCAGCTATTTGTTCGCAGTATGCTAGGTGCGGCGGCAAACAGTAAAACTAAAATTATAGCAGTGGGAATTGAGAATCAGAACGAGCTCAACACATTAATTGAGCTCGGGGTTTATGGTGGGCAAGGGCGTTACTTTTCTGCGGAGCAGCAGTTTCTTCCTCGTCCCCAAGCGTTGCCGAATTCTCAATCAGAATCCCAAGTTAAATTGGGAAGACGAAATCGCTGGCGGAAAAAATAAAGATAATAATCATGGATTTCAAAGCACTATTCGACAAGCTTAAGCGATCATCTAGTGGTGGTCGCTCCTGCTTTTTGGTTATTCAGCCAGACGCCGTTTATTTATCATCTTCAATCAAAAGTAGTCGTCCATACCAATTTGATATTTCTGAGTCCAATTGGGAAAAAGCCGTTGAGCAAGCATTGAGCGTTGCAGCGAGTGCGTATGATTCATTAACGGTTGTTCTTTCTCATAACTATTACCAGATGTACCAAATCGACAAACCGGTCATGCCGCGTCAAGAATGGCCAGCCGCATTACCGTTTTTGTTGAAAGAACTGATCTCTGAGCGTGCTATCGACATTATTGCCGATGCGGTCGAGTTACCGAATTCAACCAAAGTGCAAGCATACGTCTTATCGCGAAAAATATTGGATAAGATTGTGTTACTGGCCAGTCGAGCCCAGTTACCATTAGAAGCCATTCTTCCTGAAGACGATATTTGGGGAGAGACTGCGGGTGAACTAGGAAACTTCCTATTATTACAACGCAGTGTGCGTGGTCATTTCCGTATAAGCGCTTTTGTCGAAAATACTATTGCGTTCCACCGCTCTATTCGCAGTGTGACGCCACCGTTAACGGGGGTTCCGTCTAGCGATTTACAGATGGACAGTCTGTCGTTAGAACTGCAACGTTCGATTGACTATCTTTCATCTCAGTTACGCCACGTGCAATTACATCAATTGAAAGTGTGCTGTGATGAAGAGGATGAGAGCGAGCTTGTTCAGGCTCTGAACTACCGTTTAAGTACTAAGGTTTCACCGTTATTACCACCAGAACATGAGCTATCAGGACATGTTTTGGCTGACACTGCGGCTACTTCAAATACTCGACGCGTCAACTTATATCCCGATTACTTAAAACCGAAAAAAGAGCTCCTGACGCTAAAAAATATCGCGTTATCTTGGGGCGTTGCGGCGGCTGCAATTCTATTTTCTTACGGTTATGTCACTTGGCAGAGCAGCGGTTTGGAAGATGAGATTGCTATTGTAAAAAGTAAAGGCGATATCATGAAGTCAGAGCTTGAACGTTATCAAGTCAAGCTACGTAAGCATCAACCTGACAATAATAAGCTGGCAGCTAAAGCCCGCTTAGAACGTGAAGTCAAGGCGAAGCGAGACTCGCTTAAAGCTGTCGGGAAATACGATGACTCGCAACGCACGGGTTACTCTGGCGTGATGCAATCATTAGCGAAGCTAGGAAACCAAGAAATTTCTTTGTCCGAAATTCGAATCAATACCCATACCTTAGACCTGAAGGGACTAGCGAAAAAACCGAGCTCAGTGCCAAATTGGGTTAGCCAATTTAAAAACGAAATTAGCTTGGTTGGTCGAACGTTTGACGACGTCAAAATAGGTCGAAATGATAAGGATATTGTGACGTTTGAACTAAAAACGCGCGAGGATAAAGAGAAATGAACGAATTCTGGCTCTCATTAGAAGGGCGCTTTGGCGAAATGAGTACGCGTGAAAAGGTGCTCACTGCATTGTGCGGTTTAGTTGTCGTAATCATGTTGCTCTTTACGCTGGTATTGGAGCCAAAGCTTAACGAGATCATCAGTAATGAGAGGCAACTAAGTAATTTAAAGCAAGCAAATCAAAAGATTGAAATCGATACGCTACGTATTCAGGCGCAACTTAAGAAAGATCCAAATGCTGAGATTGATCGCGCGATATCTAATCTGTTAGCTGAGAGTCAGCATCTTTCGATGCAATTAGCGGAGATCATCGAGCATCTTATTACACCTTCGCAAATGGCTGAGCTGCTTGAAAATGTGTTGGAGCAGCAAAGTGGCATTCACCTTTTGTCTCTGCAAACCTTGCCATCTGAGCCAATAACGGAAGATAAAGAAGCATCGCAATACTCTGGTTACTACGTGCATCCTGTTCGTATGGAACTGACTGGTGACTATTTTTCTATTGCTAATTATCTGAATAAATTGGAGAGCCTTCCTGCGAGTTATTACTGGCGAAGCTTTAGTTATAAAGTCGAAGAGTACCCGAAAGCGAAGCTTGTGTTAGAAGTCTACACACTAGGATCTAGAGAGGAGTTTATTGGTGGTTAACAAACTCATCATCTCATTGCTTGTTATGGCAGCGGCAGGAACCGCTTGGGCAAACCAAGACCCAACGGCCCCACTTGGTTGGGAAAAGCCAGCGGTTGAAACGTCAGCGAAACCAAAAGTTAAACGGTACCGACTGCCTAAGCTCAACAGTATTGTGTGTAAGCCAAGTACTGATTGTATCGCGATTATGGATAACAAACTTGTCGAAAAAGGCGAGCTATTTAAGGGTTATCGCGTCGCGAGCATTAATAGTGAATTTGTAACTTTAAAGCGTGGTAACCGTCAGTGGGACCTAGAGCTTTTTGATTTAAACGTAAAACAATAATAACCAGAGCCCGATCAGATATGCGCAAATTAGTTGTAGGAATAACGATTGCTTCTTTAATGGGATGTTCAATGGGTCATCGGAATCCAGTGGAAGTTAAAGAAGCGCTCAATGAATCGATCAATCAAGCGAACAGCCGCACATTGGAAGAAATCCCTTCTTCTGTTGAGGCAGACTTGATGCCAAATTTAGACTCGAACGTTGCATCAGAGCAAGGCACCTCGAAGCGTTTTCGTATTCAGGCGAATGCGGTCGATGCAAGAAGCTTTTTCGCCTCATTAGTGAAAGGCACTGAGTACAGCGTGGCGATTCACCCATCGGTACAAGGTAATATCACCGTCAACTTGTCAGATGTGACATTGGATGAAGTTCTGAATGTCGTACAGAATATGTATGGCTATGACGTGGTGAAGTCTGGCAAAGTTATTCAAATCTACCCAGCAGGTATGCGTACGGTGACCATTCCAGTCGATTACCTGCAGTTCAAGCGTTCTGGTCGCTCATTAACCAGCATTGTTACGGGCTCTGTAACCTCGGCTGGTACGTCTAATTCTGGTGGTAGCTCAGACAGTTCTGACTCGTCAGACTCTAACAATGGAAACAACAACGATAGCTCGACCACATCTACGGGCGGTACACGCATCGAAACCATCACTGAAAGTGACTTCTGGCCGATGCTGCAGCAAGCTGTTGCGAATCTAATTGGTTCAGGCAAAGGGCAAAGTGTGGTTGTAACGCCACAAGCGGGAGTTATTACGGTTCGAGCATTTCCAGATGATATTCGCGAAGTACGCGAGTTCTTAGGTGTATCGCAGGAGCGCATGCAGCGCCAGGTCATTCTTGAAGCTAAAATCCTAGAAGTGACGTTGAATGATGGCTACCAACAAGGCATCAACTGGTCAAACTTATCGGCGTCAATTGGTAACTCGGGTAGTATCGTAGTCAACCGCCCTGCATCGGCATTACCACCATTGGATGCGATTGGCACGCTATTGGGCGGTCAAACTAACGTGACTATTTCGGATGGTAACTTCAATGCTGTATTGAGCTTCATGTCTACGCAAGGTGACTTGAACGTCCTTTCGAGCCCTCGTATTACCGCTGCCAACAACCAAAAATCTGTCATCAAAGTGGGTACCGATGAGTACTTTGTTACCGAGCTATCGAGCAATGCAGGCAACGGTGAAAACTCAAATGCAGTTCCTGAAGTGGAACTGACGCCATTCTTCTCGGGTATTTCCCTCGATGTAACTCCGCAAATTGATAACAAAGGCAATGTGTTCCTGCATGTTCACCCCGCAGTTATTGAAGTCACGGAAGAAGTGAAGCAATTGAACTTGGGCGGAGATTTCCAAAACATCCAACTGCCATTAGCGAAAAGCTCTATTCGTGAATCAGACTCGGTTATTCGTGCTAAAGATGGCGATGTTGTGGTTATCGGCGGGTTGATGAAACAGCAAAATCGTGAGCTTGTTTCTAAAGTCCCATTTTTGGGCGATGTACCAGCACTGGGGCATTTGTTCCGCAACGTGAATAACGTAACTGAGAAAACAGAATTGGTCATCTTGCTAAAACCGACCGTAGTTGGCGTGAACTCTTGGCAGAAAGAGCTAGAGCGCTCTCGTGATCTGCTGCAAGAGTGGTTCCCAGATGCGCAATAAGCGCTGGGAAAGGTTCTGTTTTTCAATAGGTTTGTGATTCGAGTATGTACTTGTCACACTTTGGGTTCCGAGTTCAGCCTTTTTCGTTAACCCCAAATACAGAAATGTTCTTGGGGTTAGTCCCTCACTATGAGGCGATCCAAACCATCCTAGCTGCCGTGCAAATGGGAGAAGGGGTGATTAAGGTGACGGGAGAAGTCGGCACTGGAAAAACCATGGTATGCCGTAAGCTGATCGAGCAGATTGAATCTGAAGTTGAGCTTATTTACTTACCCAATCCAGTGTTGAATGGGGAACAGTTGCAGTTTGCTGTCGCCAGAGAGTTAGGTATCGAGAACGATGATCCGCTGCGCATCGTTTCCCTCATTCAAGAGCACTTGATTCAAGTACATGCCTTGGGAAAGAAAACCGTCTTGATCGTTGATGAAGCGCAAGTTCTTTCCCCACAAGCTTTAGAAACATTGCGTCTATTTGGCAACCTAGAAACGGAACAAGATAAGCTCATTCAATTGGTGTTATTCGGACAACCTGAGTTGGATGAAAGATTGGCTAACCATGAGCTAAGGCAGTTTCGTCAACGCATTACGTTTAGCTGCCAGTTACGTCCTCTCTCTATCGATGAAGGCGTGGCTTACATCAATAATCGTTTAGATAAAGCAGGCAATGGGGCGCACATTTTTTCTATTGAACAGAAAAAAGCGATTTGGCGTTCATCCATGGGGATTCCGCGCTTGATAAACCAAATTAGCCACAAGTCGTTGCTTGCTGCATTTAATGAGCGTTGCACACTATTGAAAAATCATCACGTTTACGCCGCTATGCACGATACGTTTGATGCCCGTAAACCTAAGTTTAAAACACCCGTATTTTGGGGATGGAGTCAACCTTGAGTGCCATCAATAAAGCATTATCAGAACTTGCTGAAAAAACATCGCCGTCAGAGCTTACTCGTGCGGAGATTCCAAGTGTCTCACGTAGTAAACCTTGGCTTTGGCTTGTCGCCGGTTTTTCGTTAAGCCTTGCGGTTGGTAGCTGGGCGGTCTCTCGCGGTCCTGTCCCTTCAGGCGAGCTATCACAGTTTCAAACCGACGCTATGCCACTGTCGTCTGTGAATGTCTCACCAATTGTTTCATCGGAGCGCACTCACTCGCCAACGAGTAAAATGACGCCCGATACAACTCAAGTGGTTTACACTAAACCAACCACACAGCCGGTAGCGCAACAGCTTCACATGCAAGAGACTGATAGGTTCACGCCAAGAGCTGAGATAAATATCGCCTCTGAAGATGCAGTTTTACTCGCGCAGTTAGCAACGATGTCGAGCGAGGAACAATACGATCCCGTAACCCACACGACATCAGAAAACAGCTCAATGCGTATTGAGCAGGTTGAGCTTACACATCGTCAGCTTTCTCTTAAGGCAGTTAGTCGAGCGGAAAAGGCACTCGATGCTAACGATATGCAAACGGCGTTATCGGCTTATGCCGAGGCGTTGCGTTATGAGCCAATGAATGCAGACACGCGTCAAAAGTTATCAGCGTTGTACTTTGGTAAAGGTGATACGCGTAAAGCATATGAGATTATTCAAGAAGGCATCAGCCTAGATACGAACAACCAAGTACTTCGCTTGGCCTTGTCTAAGTTGTTAGTGAAAGCTAATCAACCTGAAGCGGCGCTGAGCCCGCTTGTTCATTTGCCTCCAGTACCAAGTCGAGACTACTTGGCGATGCGTGCGGCATTGGCACAAAAACACAAGCAAAATGACATTGCGCTTGAGAGCTATCAACTCCTCACTCAGCGTGAACCGGAAAACGCGCGCTGGTGGTTAGGTTTGGCTATTCAACAAGAGCGTGCTCTGGCTTTTACTACCGCGATCAACTCTTACAACCAAGCTCTGGGTAAAGTTGGCATTTCGAATCAATCGCAAGCATTTATCCGTGACCGTTTGAGCATCTTGAAAGAGTTGGAGAGCGCACAATGAAAATTCAGTTGAGAAAACGCTTGGGCGATCTTCTGGTTGAGGAAGGTATCGTCTCTGAAGAACAAATCCAGCAAGCACTAAACGCACAACGCAGTACCGGGCAGAAGCTAGGGGATGCGTTAATTGACCTTGGCTTTATTACCGAAAAGCAAATGTTGGACTTCTTGTCTCAACAGCTTGGTTTGCCACTGATCGATCTTGGCCGTGCGCCTGTGGATGCCGAAGCCGTGCAGATTCTACCTGAGGTACACGCACGTCGCTTACGTGCGATGGTTGTTGCTCGAAATGGGGACACACTGCGCGTTGCTATGAGCGACCCTGCGGACTTATTCATCCAAGAATCATTGATGAACTTGTTAGGTCAATACAACCTTGAGTTCATTGTGGCTTCAGAGCGTCAGCTCATTTCAAGCTTTGACCGCTATTACCGCCGTACTAAAGAAATCGCCTCCTTTGCTGAGCAGCTGCATGAAGAGCATAAAGATGTACAAAGCTTTGATTACGGTATTGATGAAGCCGATAGTGAAGAGGTTACCGTTGTAAAGCTGGTTAATTCCATGTTTGAAGATGCGGTACAGGTTGGAGCTTCGGATATTCATATTGAGCCAGACGATCAAGTATTGCGTTTGCGCCAGCGTATTGATGGCGTATTGCATGAAACGCTCTTAAATGAAGTGAATATTGCATCGGCTTTGGTTCTTCGACTGAAGTTGATGGCACACCTAGATATTTCTGAAAAGCGCTTGCCGCAAGATGGCCGATTCAATATCAAAGTTCGTGGCCAATCAATTGATATTCGTATGTCGACGTTGCCAACGCAGTACGGAGAATCTGTAGTAATGCGTCTGCTTAACCAGTCCGCTGGTTTGCGTCCGTTAGAAGAGTCGGGCTTGCCGCCAGACTTGCTTGCTCGCTTACGTCGACAGTTGGCGCGTCCGCATGGCATGATTTTGGTTACCGGGCCGACAGGTTCCGGTAAAACCACTACGCTTTACGGTGCATTGAGTGAGCTCAACGAACCTGAGAAAAAGATCATTACAGCAGAGGACCCGGTTGAATATCGTCTGCCTCGCATCACTCAGGTACAGGTTAACAGTAAGATCGATCTAACTTTCTCGCGTGTTCTTAGAACCTTTTTACGTCAAGACCCAGACATCATTCTTGTTGGTGAGATGCGTGATCAAGAGACAGTAGAAATTGGTCTGCGAGCTGCACTAACGGGTCACTTAGTATTGAGTACTCTCCACACCAACGATGCTGTCGACAGTGCGTTACGTATGATCGACATGGGTGCGCCGGGTTACTTGGTTGCTAGTGCAGTCAGAGCCGTGGTGGCGCAGCGTCTTGTGCGCCGAGTTTGCCCAGATTGTAAAACAGAAGACCACTTAGATGAGTCTCGCCAGCAGTGGTTAGCTGGGCGTTTCCCAAATCAAGTTAGCACCATTTTTTATAAAGGCGCAGGTTGCCAAAACTGTAACTTGACTGGTTATCGAGGCCGAATCGGTGTGTTTGAAATGCTCGAACTTGAGCAAGAGATGATGGATAAATTGCGCGCCAATGATGCGGTTGGCTTTGCGCAAGCCGCGCGCCGCTCAGAAAACTATAAGCCACTGCTTGCTTCTGCAATGGAACTGGCGCTACAAGGCACCGTCAGTTTGGATGAAGTGATGACCCTAGGTGAGGGTGATGCTTCTGGTAAGACTGATCCCATTTTCATATAGGTAAGTGAATGCCAACTTTTCGTTATCAAGGCCGCACGCTAGACGGCTCATCCACTAACGGCAAAATCGAAGCAGTGAACTCAGAAGCTGCGTCGGAAGCATTGATGAATAAAGGGGTCATCCCGCTCAATGTACGGTTAGAGAAAGAGTCGGCAAAAAGCCAAGTGAGCTTGTCTAAGCTGTTTGTGCCTGCTATTCCGTTGGAAGTAATTATTCTTTTCTCTCGCCAGTTGTTTAGTTTGACTAAAGCTGGCGTACCTTTGCTGCGCTCTATGCGTGGCTTGTTGCAAAATTGCGAAAACAAACAGCTCAAAGAGGCGCTAGAAGATGTCGTTTCTGAACTGAGTAATGGCCGAGGTTTGTCTTCTGCGATGCAGCAACACAGCAAAGTATTCAGCCCACTGTTCGTTTCTATGATCAACGTCGGTGAGAATACGGGTCGGCTTGACCAAGCGCTATTGCAACTGGCGAATTACTACGAACAGGAACTTGAGACTCGCAAACGCATTAAAGCGGCGATGCGTTATCCGACGTTTGTCATTATCTTTATCACCATCGCCATGTTTGTATTGAATATCTTGGTGATCCCTGAGTTTGCATCGATGTTCACGCGCTTTGGGGTTGAGCTACCATTGCCGACGCGTATTTTGATCGCGACTTCTAATTTCTTTGTAAATTATTGGGTGTTGCTGGTTGTGGCAATGATTGGCGCGTTTACTGTATTCAGAGCGTGGGTGGCGACGGCTGATGGTCGGGAGAAGTTCGATAAGTTTCGGCTTCGGCTGCCAATTGTAGGCGATATCGTTAATCGTGCGCAGCTTTCTCGTTTTGCCAGAACCTTCTCGTTGATGCTGAAATCAGGGGTGCCACTTAACCAGTCTTTGGCTTTGGCCGGGGAAGCCTTAGGGAACCGTTTTTTAGAAAACCGAATTCTTGAGATGAAGTCCGCAATTGAAGCGGGTAGCACCATTTCAGTGACGGCCATCAACAGTAAAATATTTACCCCATTGGTGATTCAGATGATTGCAGTAGGTGAAGAAACTGGTCGTATTGATGAGTTGCTGCTGGAGGTGTCGGACTTTTACGATCGAGAAGTCGATTACGATCTAAAAACGCTAACCGCAAGAATAGAACCATTACTTTTGGTGATTGTCGCAGGCATGGTCATGGTGCTGGCATTGGGTATCTTCTTACCAATGTGGGGAATGCTCGACATCATCAAAGGCGGCTAATAGGTGGTTGAAAATCAAAGCCGAGCAACGCTTATTGTGTTTGGGGTTATTGCTACGATTATGGCGGTGGGTTTGTCGGTCAAATTACGTCCTATCACTGAGCAAGCACAAGTAACTGGAGCGAAGTTGGCGAGAGTTTGGATGCAAGACAGTGTTCAGCGTTATCGTCAAGCTTGGCTAGTACAAGGCGAGCCAGAACATATGCTGATGGATGGTTTTAACCTTACTATGACAGAGGGCGGGTTAGTGTCTCCCTTTACTCAGCAAGGTGTATTAGATTGTGGTTATTGGCTAGCGGTGCATTACCCCCAACGTAAAATAATGACCAACAAGTTAATAGATATCAGTGGAGCCATCAAAACTGATCGTTATGTCTGTCAATACACTTATGAAAATGGTCAGTCGATTGTAGTTATTTCAACAGCTAATCAACTGAAAATAGACGTCGAAATGTCGGCGGAGTGAATTTTTTGACACCTAATCACTATAATTGGTATTGAAAGTCGGTATAATGCAATCATTACCATAAGTAAGAAGCTGTAATAGAGGGTAAACAATAATGTGTTTTTCTCATTGCAGCATGAACTGAATAATGGCGAATCGTCATTCTGCTCAAGCGGTAGATACAGTATCCACTTCACGGTCAGTTTTAGTGAACGTTGCTGCCCCAAACCGTTTTGACAATATCCAAAATGGTCGCGTGACCTAAACGAAACTTTGCAGTTGTACTGCATGCTTACATAGAGAGAGTAAACAATGAAAAGACAAGGTGGTTTCACCCTTATCGAATTAGTAGTGGTAATTGTAATCCTAGGTATTCTAGCGGTCACTGCAGCACCACGTTTCCTTAACCTGCAAGATGATGCCCGTAATGCAACTCTAGAAGGTCTTTCTGGTGCAATCAAAGGTGCTGCGGGTATTGTATATGGTAAGGCTGCAATTGAAGGGGTAGAGGCTCAAGCGAAATCTGCAATTTCAGTTGGTAGTAATAGCATCAGCCTTGTATATGGTTATCCGTCAGCAACTAGTGCATCGATTAACCCGCTTGTTGATGGGCTGCAAGATGGTGGTGACTTTATTGCAATCAGCGGTGACGGTGATGATGCTTATTTTGGTATCAGTGGATACACCAAAAGCTGTGTTCATTACCAAAAGGCAGCAGAAGATGATGTGCCAGCAATTAAAGTAGTAGATAATGACGACAGTAACGTGTGTGATCCTACTAAGTAAGTCAATTTTGCTTTCAAAGGCCAGCTAGTCTGGCCTTTATCTCCTTATTTTGATGAATCTCGGAATAGCTCATATGCGTAAATCATCGGGTCTTAGTGCAATAGAGTTTGTGGTTGTACTGATTATCTTAGGTGTAGTCGGTTATGTGGTATTACCAAGATTTATCAGCTTCGAGCCAGAAACTTACGAAGCAAAGTGGGAGCAAACCAAGCAAACCGCAGAGCATGTTTCTGAAACATTGAGCAATAAAGAAACTTACGATCGAATTGAAGAAGAGATTGGTCGTTCAAAAGGGCACAATAACTAGACATTGGTTGTTTTTTCGTCTGTTCACATTTCGAATCGAAAAATTATAAACCTATCATTAATCTCATAATTTCATCGTATACTTATCTCGCTTGTTCTAAGCCTAAGGTTGGGTTATGAAAATTCGCAGCTCTGCATTAGGGTTTACGTTAATGGAGTTAATCCTCGTGATTGTTCTCCTCTCTATCCTTTCACTTTTTGCAGCCAGCCGTTTTATGGGCTCTGGCAGTTTCTCTGCATATGCATTACAAGAACGCGTGATTTCTGTTATTCGCCAAGTGCAGGTGAATCGTATGCAGTCGAATATCAGCATCCCAAACAAGTCTTATCCTGAAAGGTGCCTACCTAGTAGCTACAAAGCTGGAGAGGACTCTAGCTACACTAATTTTTGTTTGTCGATTACAAGCTCTTGCATAGGGTCTAGTGCTGCATGCGGCCTGGCTAGCAAGGAAAAAGACACTCGTAGTGACATGGTTGTTGATAAATCCGCAAAGTTTTCACTGACCAATGCTGTAACTAATCCAATCGAGTTTGATTTATTGGGTAATCCAATAAACTCAGCGAGTGGTGGGGTTTCAATCCTGATTGAAGATAAGCATGGTCGAAGCCGCTGCCAAGTTGAAATTAATACTCAAGGTTATGTTTCAAAAGGTACATGCTCATGAAGAAATCTAGTGGCATGACTTTGATAGAAATGATCATCGCGATTGTTTTAATGGGCATTGCGATGGTGGCGTTTACTTCTTTTCTTGTCCCTCAAATTCGAGATTCCGCCATCCCTCACTATCAAACCCGCGCGGCCGCATTAGGCCAAGGTTTTATGTCACAGATTCTTTCACGAGGCTTTGACCAGTGGGGTGACTTTGATGGTGGTACTGTTCGATGTGGTGAGCCTAAAGACAGCCCTCATCTAGATAATCCTTTGAATTTATGCTCTTCGACTTTAGGTGTGGATACTGACTATGGAGAGGATGCATCAAATCCGAGTTCTTTCAACGATGTCGATGACTATATCGGGTGTTGGAGCACATCTACAACGGCTTCTCAGTGTGATGGTATCCCTAGAGGGAATATTAGTGATGTACTTGGTGCGGACAGTACTGAGCAGTACAAAAACTTTAGATTAGAAGTTAGCGTTGCCTATGATGATCTGACGGATAAAGCTCCCGATGAAATAACCGAATACAAAAAAGTAACATTACGGATTTTTGCGGGGAACACGCAGCCCCTTACTTTAACCGCTATTAAAGGGAACTACTGATGAAAGCTCGTGGTTTCACCTTAATGGAAATGATAGTTACGATTGTGATCGGCAGCTTCATCATGTTGGGTATAGCTGGGTATGTCCAGTTAGGAATGAAAGGGTACGCTGATACTATCGACCGCCAACGAATACAAACACAAGCTCAGTTTGTTTTAGAAAAGATGACGCGTGAAATCCGCCATGCCGTGCCAAATAGTTTTCATGAGCCAACTGGGACAAGCAATTGTTTGGAGTTTGTACCCATTGAATATTCGGGCTTTTATGCTTTTAGTGGTAGTACTCTGGAGTTTCTTATTGGCAACGATACTAAGCTAAAACGTATTCCTAATGAGCGATGGTTGGTGATAAATCCTAGTCGGTATGAAGATCTTTTCCCTAAAAATCCAGATAACCCAGAATCATCTCAACGAATTGAGTTAAAAGAGATATCAAGAGATAAAGTTGATGAGCCTTTTATTGTTTCTGTAGGTGAAAGCAGCATCAGCTCTAGCTCTATTTCTAGCCGTCATTACATTTACCAAGATAAATCTCAAGTCCGTTATTGCTTCGATAGCGGTCAAGTACTTCGTAATAATGTCATTGTCACGGATAGTATTGATACATCAGCGAGTTACATGCGTTATGTTGAGCCAACTCTACAACGTGGTGGGCTAGTACATATTAACTTAGAGTTTTTACAGGATGGGGAGCGTAGTGTGTATCAGCAAGACGTGCAGGTGCTCAATGTTCCGTAAACGAAATCAGCAAGGTAATGTACTTATCGTGGTGCTTTTCGTCATTATTGTGATGGGTTATTTAGCCGCCTCTCTTATGAGAATAAGTTGGTCAAATCAAAGTGGACTAACTCGGGAATTCTTAGGCACAAAAGCTTGGTTTGTTGCTCAATCTGCCAACGAATGGGCGCTGACACAGTTGTACCCGCTTAACGATGATGACCCTGATATCGCAGATATTTGTTTGAATGAGGTCAGTGGTGCAACCCCTAATGTTACAAAGAATACGGCATGTAGGATTAATAAGATGAGTTGTTTAAAGTTGGGGGTTCTGAATGAGGGAACCTCAGAGGCACAGTCTTTATTTAGAGTGCAAGTAACAGCCATTTGTGGTTCAGGACTGTCTCAAGTACAGCGTCAGCAAGAAGTTTGGGTTAGGGATTAGGATAATGAAAAGAATAATAATTACTGCTTTATTCGTCAGTTTGTTTTCTTCTGAAAGTTTTTCTGCTGTTCCAAATGATATGACTCCATATTGGTCGATTAGTCAGGGGAAAATGAAAGCCAGAGGGAGCTTCTGTGGTGGGTATTATTATGATTTTGGCAACTATATTTGTCCCAATGGTCTTACAATGAATGTAGGCCAGTCAGTCAACGCTTACCGTGATATCAACATTCATGTTTATGGTGGTGTTGAACTTAAAGGAAAAAATACTTTAGGAAGCAGTGAACATTCGATCAATATCCTATCCAAGAACAGCGATTTCAAAGGTAAAAATGACATTGAAATTTTTGGGCGTGTGGAGTCTTTCGGTGCAGTTGAACTCAAGAACGATATTAAGGTTCACGGTTTAATCTACGTATCCCACGGAAAGGTGCTTCTTGAAGATGCAGAAGTACAAGGCAATGTTACCAGTTACTCTGATGGTATTGAGATAAAAGGTAAAAGGAATGTCATTAATGGCAGTGTTGAGGGGGCTAAAGACGTAACTCTCTCGAAAGTAACAGTGAATGGCAATGTTACGAGTACGGGTGGACAAATTAAAACGGAGAGCAATGGTAACAGGATTCATGGTGATGTTATAGCGCATGGTGATATAACGTTGAAGAAGACGGTTGTCGAGGGGAAAGTTACAAGTCAAGGCGGTGAAGTAAAGACAGAATCAAATGAAAATGAAATTCAAGGTGATGTTTGGGCACGAAGCAAAGTTACTTTAAAACAAACGAAAGTTACTGGGGATGTAACTAGTGAAGGTCACGAGGTGATCCTAGAGAGCCATAACCAAGTACACGGAAATATTCTCGCTCTACATAAAGTCGATATTAAAAACTCATTGGTTTGTGGCCGGGTAGAATCAACAGGTAGCGAAGTATCGTTGACTAACTCTAAACTCGATCAAAATCGAGGTGTTTATACTCTTAGTGAAGCGATTCAGTCCCACGGGAAAGCCACAGTAAAAAGCTCGACCGTCTGTGGTTCTGTTAACTCAAAATCACATTCTTACGAGTACAATGATAGTGACATTTATTGTGGTGTAGATGATTCCAACTGTCAGCCCCCCCAGACCGGAGAGTGCCCAATAGAGGCTGTAGCCTCACTTTGTCCTGAATTAGTTCCTGTTATTCCGCCAACACAGCAATGTTCACTATTACCAGAAGAAAACTTCAATTCAGGTTCATTGTCAAACTGGTCGGTGATGGGCTTTGGTACCAGTGACGAGCCCCATATCTCTGATGGACGTTTCATCTTAAACTCAAATAAACCAGAGCAGGCAACAGCCTCTGCATATAACTATATTTTTCCGTCAGATCAGAACTATTTAGAGATTGAGTTTGATCACAATGCATATGGTGGGAATGGTGCTGACGGTGTTGCGCTGGTGATTTCTGATGCGAGTGTCCCTCCTCAAACCGGGGCATTTGGTGGTCCGCTTGGTTACGGGATGAAGCTTCTAAAGAATCACTACCCTGAAGTCTCCAAAGATGTAGAAGGCTTTGCTGGTGGTTGGCTAGGTATTGGTATTGATGAGTTTGGTAACTACATTCGTGAAGGGAGCGAGAAAATCGTTTCAAATAGTGTTGCTGATAATGTTGGGGTGCGTGGACAGGGCGTCCAAGATGCGAATGGTAAGTGGTTGAAAGGTTATCCGTATATCACTGGCAAAAAATACAGCAGCTCGTTGGATAATCGAAAAGGTAAAGAGAAACTGCATCGTTATAAAGTAGTTTTAAATTCGCGTAACACCGATACGATAACGCTGGCTGTATTTCGAAAAGTCGGAAAAAATGGCGGATGGGATCCTGTTATCGAAGAGTTTAACGTTTTGGAAAAAGGTGGTTTTAACTATATTCCAGATAACTTCCGTCTGTCGGTAACGGCATCCACAGGTATGCTTACCAATACGCATGATATTGATAACTTCCGAGTCTGTGCGGACAAGTACTCGCGATTAACAGATGGTATTCATCATTTCGAGTTTGACT
The DNA here is from genome assembly GCF_033337405.1 of Vibrio sp. YT-16. NCBI lineage: Bacteria > Pseudomonadati > Pseudomonadota > Gammaproteobacteria > Vibrionales > Vibrionaceae > Vibrio > Vibrio sp. YT-16. The sequence goes on along the minus strand of NZ_JAWOQQ010000016.1, from coordinate 65,962 downwards.
ACTCAGGCTCAGGCAGTACGTGTCAGGCTTCTGATGTGACACTTAGAGCTTGTATGAATGAAAGTTGTTCTGAGCAATATCCTAGAGATGCATACGATGATGGCAGCTTAACGCCTCTCTCTGTCACTTTACTTCCATCTACTGGCAATAATGTTGCCAACTGGGTTGGTGGTACAAATGTACAGTTTGAGAATGAAACTCAGCTTGAGCTGCAAGGCTCAAGAGCTGGCGATATTACTTTGGGTATCGATCAAAGTTCCGTACCACAGTTTGGCTTTGAAGGGGCACGATGTCGAATTAATGGCGGGCCACTATCTGCTAACAACTGTAATGTAACCTTCGCTTCAAATGTGCTTGCGGTGAATGTTAATGATGTAGTTGCTAGTCGCGAAACTACGGGGGAGGACTACCTATCGTTTTGTTCAACTCGAACTGAAGACGGCGGAGAATCTCGCGGTGTTAATATGTCGATTGATTATGAAGTGGCACCGATCGATAGCTCTCAACCTGTCGTGATTTCTTACAAGAAAAAAGTGAAAGATCAGGCTGTGGAATGGAGTTCAAATGTCGAGCTAACCAGAGCTAATAAATACCTGCCTAATGTTTATTTTGATGATGAAGGCAAGGCATTCTTTAAGTTGAGATACTCTGAAGCTGGAAAGGTCAAACTTAAAGCCAGTGTTGAAGGTGTTGATGACTCGGATGGATTCGGCAGCTTCGTTAGTTTTCCTTCAAAACTGAAAGTTACTGCAAAGAGTGGTGATAAGAGCGGAAAGTGCACCAACAGTGAAAATGGCTGTTCTTCGGGGTTTGTTGCTGCTGGTGAAGTTTTTGAGTTAACCATCTCGGCATTGCAAGATGATGATACGGTTGCTGAGAACTATCAAGAGAAGACTATTACGGTTAGTAATAAAGTGAAGTACCCGTCTAATGGTTCATTAGCCAAACTTCTAAATGAGAAGCTACCAGAATCAAGTAAATGGTCTCGTGGCAGTGTGACGTTTGATCAATCGGTTTCAGAAGTCGGTGTTTTCGAGCTTATTGCTGAGGCACCAGTTGCTAAAGATGAAAATGGCGATGATATTGGCACATCTCTATATCTTGGTAGTAATGCATTTAAAATAGCCGATGGTAAGTCAACCATTGGGCGCTTCTATCCGGATTACTTTAAAGTCACCGGGACAGAGTGGACCTACCCTGATAATCAGAATCAATCTGTATATATGGGACAGAATTTTGAATCGGTTAAGTTTGAAGTCACAGCATATAACGCTAACGGTTACACAACTCAAAATTATGGTGGTTTTGCCAATTCTTTAAAAGCAGATTTGTATTTGGCTGGTGGTTACTCAGATAGACTTAGCATTTTGGATTCCGATTTGACTAGTGATAACTGGTCGGGAGCTGTGTGGAGCAAAACTTGGGATAACTCAGTTTATTGGCGTAAAGATTTATCTTTGCCGAGTCCCGATGGTCCATTTAATTCAAAACTACCGGCAGACAAGGATAGTTCCATCGAAACGTCTATTTCGCTTTCACTTAATAATAATGGAACTAAAGTATCTGGCTATGTTGATCCTACGATGTTCTTAAAAGAAGGGCAAAATAGCACTGAAGATAGAATGGTTTCGCAACAGCTACTATCGCAACCTGATGTCAGGTTTGGTCGCATAGCTCTGGATGATGTGGGAGTGAATCAGGGTAAATCTGTTAATATCCCCCTTAGAGTGGAGTATTGGAGAGATACCCGATTCGTTTTAAACAGTAAGGATAACGGGACAACAGTGTCCCCAACTCTAAAAAGCCAGGAGCCAGTTTGGCCTGATGATGGCTCCGACTGCGACATTTTACTTGAAGGCGTCAGAACGACGGTTAACGATGGTGCCATGCGTGAACTTATTGCTAAGCAAGAGCGCGCAGACTGTGGACGTCAACAAGCTGAAGTTTGGCTTAATCTCGACCCTAGTGGTAACAACCTCCCTTGGCTCAAATACGACTGGGACAATGATGGCTCCGAAGAAAACCCATCATCCGTCGTCACCTTTGGTATTCATCGAGGTAACGATCGCGTGATTTACCGTGGTGAGCCAGGGTTAACCGGACAGTAACAACTTAGGTTTTTGCCCTTAAGTTAGGAAACTGCAAGAAATTGAGGCTTTCTGCTCATGTTTGTGTACCAATACCTTGCTGTGACAGCGAGGCATTGGTACATTTAGAGCAATTTTTGTCTTCTATATTTTTGCAGGATGAGCGAAGAGTATGTTTAAGAAACTTCGTGGCATGTTTTCTAACGATCTATCTATCGATTTAGGTACAGCCAACACTCTAATTTACGTAAAAGGGCAAGGAATTGTCCTTGATGAACCTTCTGTAGTTGCTATTCGTCAAGATCGTGTAGGTTCTGCAAAAAGCGTTGCTGCAGTCGGTCACGCAGCAAAACAGATGCTTGGTCGTACACCTGGTAACATTTCCGCTATTCGCCCAATGAAAGATGGCGTAATCGCTGACTTCTACGTAACCGAAAAAATGCTTCAGCACTTTATCAAGCAAGTGCACGATAACAGCATCCTAAAGCCAAGCCCACGTGTTCTTGTTTGTGTTCCTTGTGGTTCTACCCAAGTTGAGCGTCGCGCAATTCGTGAATCAGCACTTGGTGCTGGTGCGCGTGAAGTTTACCTAATCGACGAGCCAATGGCGGCGGCAATTGGTGCTGGTTTACGTGTATCTGAGCCGACAGGTTCAATGGTGGTCGATATCGGTGGTGGTACAACTGAAGTTGCCGTTATCTCTCTAAACGGTGTGGTTTACTCATCGTCTGTACGTATCGGTGGTGACCGCTTTGATGAAGCTGTGATCAACTACGTACGTCGTAACTACGGCAGCTTGATTGGTGAAGCAACGGCTGAAAAGATCAAACACGAAATCGGTTCTGCTTACCCTGGTGATGAAGTTCAAGAGATTGAAGTTCGCGGTCGTAACCTTGCAGAGGGTGTGCCACGCAGCTTTAGCTTGAACTCAAACGAGATCCTAGAAGCGCTTCAAGAGCCGCTATCTGGCATCGTATCAGCAGTCATGGTTGCACTAGAACAGTGTCCACCAGAGCTTGCTTCAGACATTTCTGAAAACGGTATGGTACTAACCGGTGGTGGTGCACTACTTAAAGACCTAGACCGTCTACTAATGGAAGAAACTGGTATTCCTGTGGTTATCGCGGAAGATCCACTAACGTGTGTTGCGCGTGGTGGCGGTAAAGCACTAGAAATGATCGACATGCACGGTGGCGATCTGTTCTCTGAAGAATAAAGGTTTAGGTGAAGCTCATGTCGGGCTTCACCTTCATTTCTGCTCTCTCTGTAATTCAAACATGCTCCATACCTAAAAGTATTTAGTTAAGTATTTTTAGGTTGCCAAGTAAGGCTCAATAATTATGGAAGCAATCAGGTCAAAAACAAGATGAAACCGATTTTCGGCAGAGGTCCGTCTCTGCAATTACGTCTGTTTTTTGCTGTCATCGTGTCGGCGAGCTTAATGCTGGCCGATAGTCGTCTAGATACGTTTTCCAACGTTCGATACCTACTAAACAGTATGGTTGCACCGATTCAGTACGCAGCGAATTTACCTCGTAGTATGTTCGATGGCGTATTTGAACGTTTTAATTCTCATCAGGCATTGGTTGAAGGCAATCGCAGCTTAAAGCGAGAAGTGCTACGCCTGAAAAGCGAGCTTATCTTGCTCGACCAATATAAAGAAGAAAACCAACGCTTACGTAAGTTGTTAGGATCTTCATTTGTCCGTGATGAAAAGAAAGTCGTGACAGAAGTAATGGCGGTGGATACTTCACCTTATCGTCATCAAGTGGTGATCGATAAAGGCCGTATTGATGGTGTTTACGTTGGTCAGCCTGTTATCAATGAGAAAGGCATCGTTGGTCAGGTCACGTTTGTCGCAGCGCACAACGCACGTGTTCTGCTGCTAACGGACGCGAAAAATGCAATTCCTGTCCAGGTGATCCGCAATGATATCCGAGTGATCGCATCGGGCAATGGTGAAATGGATGAAATCCAACTAGAACACATTCCAACCAGCACAGATATTCAGGTTGGTGATTTATTGGTGACATCCGGTTTAGGTGGCATTTACCCTGAGGGATACCCAGTCGCGACGGTTACCAATGTGGATCACGATACGCGTCAAGAGTTCGCTTCAATCAAGGCTGAGCCGGTTGTGGAGTTTGATCGCTTACGCTACCTACTGCTGATTTGGCCGAATGAAGACCGTCAACACAAAGTACTGCGGTCCAATGTAGATGAAGGGTTAGAGCAAGAACAAGAGGTAACCGATGGCCAATAATGTATTGAGTAGCCGAATGGTGATTGGCGTCAGTTTCTTCGTTGCACTGGTACTGCAAACCATTCCATGGCCAGGTGTGTTAGATGTGTTACGCCCTTCATGGTTGTTCCTTGTTACGTGTTATTGGGTGTTGGCACTACCGCACCGAGTGAACGTCGGAACTGCGCTAGTGCTAGGCTTATTGTGGGATATCTTGATCGGCTCAACGCTTGGAATTCGTGGCATGATGATGTCGATCGTTATCTACCTCGTTGCGCTGAATTTCCTGTTGATTCGTAACATGGCATTGTGGCAACAGTCGATTTTAATTGCCTTTTTTACTGCGTTATTGGAAGTTTTGATATTCTGTGGGGAATATTTGAACCAGGACGTAGTATTTAATCCATTATCTCTGTGGACGGCGGCAATAAACTGTATACTTTGGCCATGGATGTTTTTATTAATGCGACGAGTTCGTCGTGCATGGCACGTAAGGTAAAGCGGTGAAGAAAAGCTTATCTCTCGTTCTCGCATCGGGTTCTCCGAGAAGAAAAGAGCTGCTTGCTCAACTGGGTTATGATTTTGAGATCGTATTGCCTGATATTGAGGAAGCCAAACAGGCTCATGAGCAAGCACGAGATTACGTGTTGCGTCTTTCTTTGGAAAAAGCTCAGGCAGGCTTAGCGTTGGCTAAGCCTGATTCCGTTGTATTGGGCTCTGATACGGTCGTGGTATGCGATGACCGTGTGCTAGAAAAACCAAAAAGTTTTGAAGATTCAAAGCGTATGCTTACTGGCTTATCGGGTCGTCGTCATCAAGTGATGACTGCGGTGAGCGTTGTATCATCGGAACAACAACATTCAGTGGTCGTTACCACTGACGTGTGGTTCAAACCACTGACTCACGAAGAAATCGAACAATATTGGCAGTCAGGAGAGCCATGCGATAAAGCTGGAAGTTATGGTATTCAGGGACTCGGAGGGCGATTTGTCACCCGAATCGAAGGCAGTTATCACGCTGTAGTAGGCTTACCTTTGTTCGAAACCGATCAGCTAATTCAAGAATTTTTATAATTGTTTTGAGGTGTGCACATGAGTGCAGAATTGCTGCTTAACGTGACCCCGAGTGAAACTCGTGTGGCCATGATTGAAGGTGGAGTACTACAAGAAATACATATCGAGCGCGAATCGCGTCGCGGTATTGTGGGCAATATATACAAAGGCAAAGTAAGCCGAGTGTTACCAGGTATGCAGGCGGCTTTCGTCGACATTGGTTTAGATAAAGCGGCATTTTTACATGCGTCAGATATTGTTCCCCATACCGAATGTGTGGCAGAAAACGAAAAACAGCAGTTTCAAGTCCGTGATATCTCTGAGCTGGTACGCCAGGGACAAGACATTGTTGTGCAAGTGGTCAAAGATCCGCTCGGCACGAAAGGTGCGCGTTTAACGACGGATATCACCTTACCTTCGCGTTATCTTGTTTTTATGCCGGGGGCTAGCCATGTCGGTGTTTCGCAGCGTATTGAAAGTGAGAAAGAGCGTGAGCGTTTGAAAAAGGTGGTGAACCATTACTGCGATGAGCACGGTGGTTTTATCATTCGTACCGCGGCAGAAGGCGCTGATGAAAAAGAGCTCTCTCAAGATGCGGCATTTCTAAAGCGTTTGTGGCTAAAAGTCATGGAGCGTCGCTCAAAATACAAAACGCGTTCAACACTTTACGGTGAACTCGGCTTAGCTCAACGCATTCTGCGTGACTTTGTTGGCACAGAGCTCGATAAGATCATGGTCGACTCCCGCCTTGAATATGAAAACCTGAAAGAATTCACTTCTGAGTATGTACCGGAGTTAACAGATAAGCTTGAGCTTTACGAAGGTGACAAGCCAATCTTTGACATGTACGACACCGAAAACGAAATTCAGCGTTCTTTAGAGCGCAAGGTCGAGCTAAAATCGGGCGGCTATTTGATCATCGATCAAACCGAAGCCATGACCACCATCGACATCAACACAGGTGCATTTGTTGGTCGTCGTAATCTCGAAGAGACGATCTTCAATACCAATATAGAGGCAACGCAAGCTATTGCGCGTCAGCTACGTTTACGTAACCTCGGCGGTATCATCATTATTGATTTTATCGATATGGCATCCGAAGAGCATCGTCAGCGAGTACTTACCTCACTGGAAACGGCACTTGCGAAAGACCGAGTAAAAACCAACATCAACGGCTTTACCCAGCTTGGTTTAGTTGAAATGACGCGTAAGCGTACGCGAGAAAGTATTGAACATATCTTGTGTTCTGGCTGTCCTACTTGTGAAGGCCGTGGCAGCGTGAAAACGGTCGAAACCGTATGCTTTGAGATATTACGTGAGATTACTCGTGTGAACCGTGCTTACGACGCCGATAATTTTGTCGTGTACGCATCGCCGTTTGTTGCTGAAGCGCTGTTGGGCGATGAGTCTCATGCGTTGGCAGAGCTCGAAGTATTTATTGGCAAGCAAGTGCGAGTTCAGGCTGAACCCCTGTACATTCAGGAACAGTTTGACGTCGTAATGATGTAATTTGGAACATTTGTGAATTCTGGTGTTAACCGTTTTGGGCGTTTTTGTGCGTGGAGTTTAGTTACTGTATTGGTGTTATTAGCCATATTAGTGACCACGCTGCGCGTCACATTGCCGCAACTTAACCATTTCCAAGATGAGATCAAAACCTGGGTCAAACAAGGCACAGGTTTTGACGTTTCTATTGCCAATGTCGCAGGGACGTGGCGCAATAATCATCCCTCAATTGCGTTACTGGGTTTAGAGGCAAATCTACCAAACGTGCAAGATGCACGCTTCGCTGTTGAAGAAGTCCAAATTGAGTTCGATCTTATTCAATCTCTTTTTCAACTTAAACCTGTAGTTGCAGACCTTACCATTCATAACCTCGCTTTAGACATTCACACGGTAGACATTCTGCCGACTTCTCATCGTCAAGATCCGAAGCCTGAAGTGGATAAGAGCGAAGTGAAACTCATTGACCAACTCGACTCACTTCTTTTACGTCAGTTCGAAGATTTCACTATTAGCGATTCACGGATTTGGTATAAGTCTGTGTCAGGTGAAACTCGCCGTTTAGATATTGAGCAGCTTCGTTGGAGCAATCAAGGGAAACGTCACGTAGCCGAAGGCACGGTTAGCATTGCCGATGTTCGCCTGAACTCATTGTTAGTAAGCGCTAACTTTAAAGATCATGGCTCGTTGCGTGATGTATCTGGTGAGTTTTACGTGAGTGCTCAAGATGTCTCGGTCACACCTTGGCTGACCACTTACATGCAAGAAGAGTCAGGAGCAGAGTCGGGTAAAGTCAGCTTAAATACTTGGCTAACGCTCAAACATAGCCAACCGCATGATGCTTATGTTGAATTGCTGCCTTCCGAGTTGGTGTGGAATGAAGATGGACATCATGAGCTGTTTATTGAGTCTGGAATTTTCAATCTTCGACCAGATAAACAAGGCTGGAAAGTAAATGGCCACTCACTTCAGATCAGAACCGATAATACCCCTTGGCCAGAGCTAGACGTCGCGTTTGATTGGCAACCAAACGGCTGGATGCTTAATCTCTCTCAACTCGACATCGAAGCACTCATTCCGCTCATCAAGCTGGCTCCGGAGTCAGAGTCGACCAGTGACCTTATTAACAAACTAGCACCGAAAGGTCGGGTCGAAGATGTCCGATTGTCAATGAACGGTGGTTTAGACACCTTACGCTACTCGGCTGAACTGGATGAACTCGCGATGACACAATGGGAGCTCCTACCCGGGTTTCATCACGTACAGGGCAGCGTATCGGGGGATGTGAATCAAGCTAAAGCAAAAGTCACCGTCATTGATGATGTCTTTCCGTACGGTGATGTATTCCAAGCTCCGCTGAATATCAAACAAGGTGAAGTCGATATTATCTGGCAGCAAGATGATGCGGGTTGGCGTTTGTGGTCGGATAAAGTGACGGCAGCAACGCCTGATCTTCAAGTTTTGGGGGCATTTCGTCTTGATTTCCCAAAAGAACAAAGCCCATTTTTATCGTTCTATGCCGAAGCGGATCTCTACAACGCGGGTGAAACATGGCGCTATCTACCGACTCTGGCACTTGGACAAGACTTGACCGACTATCTTTCGACCGCGATTCAGGGCGGAAAAGTGAATACAGCGAAATTGTTGTGGTATGGCGAGTTAGGTGATTTTCCTTACAAAGAACATAATGGCATGTTCCAAGCTTGGGTTGGATTAAAAGACGCGAAATTTAGCTTTGATACGGCATGGCCAACCATCACGGATTTGCAGCTAGACTTGCTGTTTGAAAATGATGCCATGTATTTGGATTCAAAATCAGCCACACTAAATGGCGTTCATGCCAAGCGTATCACTGGGCGAATCCCTGAGTTGGCAGAAGGTGGACACATCGAGATTGAAGCGAAAGCAAGCGCGCCGGGTAATGAAGTCCGTGACTACATGATGGCGACGCCATTAGTGGATTCAGTCGGTGCCGCATTGACAGCGCTGCAAGTGAGTGGTCCCGTTTACTCTGAGTTTCAACTCAATATACCGTTTGATTTTGAGAAAGAGTCTCGCGCTTGGGGTTATGCAGATTTAACAGAAAATCGTGTTGATATTGAAGCGCCGCCAATGACGCTTGAAAACGCCACAGGGCGCATCACCTTCGACAATGATGTGGTTACCACATCGGGTTTGTCGGCCGAATTATTACAACAGCCTATCTCTCTTGATTTCCATGGAGAGAGTGCGGAGCAAGGCTACAACGTGACAATTAATACACTAGGAGATTGGGATGTCGAGCCTCTCAAACCCTATGTCGGTGAGCGTTGGTTAAACCTTGTTTCTGGCCATGCGCCGTGGCAAATGGACATTGACTTGCAACTCAATGATGTTGGTTTCACTTATCAGCTTGAAGTGCTGGCGCAGCTAAATCGTCTGGCTAGTCAATATCCTTATCCTTTAGCGAAACAAATTGGCGAGTCTGGGCAAGCGAAACTGCAAGCATCCGGCAACCAAGAGAGTATTTCAGCAAGACTACAGATCCCAAATGTGAAGTATCAAACTGAGATAGATATCGCTGGCGATGTCCCGGTTCTGACTGCGACTCATTTAATGGTTGGCAAAGGTGGCTTCCGGATTAGTCCTATTGTCGGGCACGATGCTTCGGTGCGTGTCGAAGAACTGAATTTAGACCAATGGGCTGAGCTTGCGCAGGTCTCTGAGAGCAAGCCTTCATCGTCTGTTTTGGCAAGCATGAAAACGCCGACCATTCCATTGCCGACACGCATTGAAGTTGAAACGCCAAACTTACAGCTCGGTGGGATTGAGTTTCATGATGTGGATTTTTCAGCAAGCAAGAAAAATTTGAGTTGGCAACTCGATGTGGACAGTCAAGAGGTTAAAGGGAAAGCTAACTATCTGAAACCCTATGATCTATCGGTCTCTTTAGAGCACTTGCATCTGTACATCCCAGGGTTTGAAGAGATGACCAAAGAGCGCAGCTCAATCTTTGCGAGTGAAGATCAAAACGCACCTTTGATTACCAATTTTGACCGCAAGTTTCACGCTGAGATGCCAAACTTAACTTTGAACATTGATGATTTTTGGCTGCAAGGCTACAAAGTGGGCAAAGTGAATGTTGATTTGCAGCGTCGCCAGAACCGCTTGGAGTGGAAAAATATCACCTTTAGTAGCGGCAAAAACCGCATTGATATGAGTGGTTGGTGGGACCTGACGAAAGAGAGTAGTCATTCCAACTTAACCATGAAAATGAAAGGTGATAACAACACCGATCTTATGGAGCGCTTTGGTATTACATCAGGCATTCAACAAGCACCATTTGAGATCAATGCCAATATGGAATGGGACGGCGCACCTTGGTCAATGAAGACACAAACCTTGCAAGGAAACGTCTCAACGGAATTTGGTAAAGGCGTGATCAGTGAAGTTAGTGGTGCGGCACGCTTGTTAGGCTTGTTTAGCTTGGATTCTATCATCCGTAAGATGCAGCTCGATTTTACCGACGTATTCGATAAAGGCATGGCATTCAACTCGATCACGGGAACGGGCAAAATCCAAGACGGTGTGTTTATCACCAATGATATCGTAATGGATGCGTTAGCAGGGGAAATGCAAATCCGCGGCATCGCTAATATGAACAGCAGAATGGTTGATGCGGAAGTGAAATTCACACCAGACATCACATCAGGCCTACCAATGCTGACCGCGTTTGCCGTTGCGCCTCAAACTGCTTTGTATGTCTTGGCCATCTCTACGGTGATATCTCCGGTGGTTGAGGTCTTCACTCAAGTCAATTATGAAGTGAAAGGCCCACTAGATTCACCAACGGTGAAAGAAATTTCGCGAAGTAAAGGTGAATATAAGCTGCCAGAAAAACTGCGTGAACAGGCCAAATAACTCACCGAATATAATGGAATAGGGAGGAAACACATGGAGCGTGTTGGCATTATTCAAATGACTTCGGGTCCGGATATTAACGCGAATTTGGACTTCATTGAAAAACAGTGTGCTTTAGCGAGCAAGCAAGGTGCCAAACTTGTTCTTACTCCTGAAAATACAGTGCTATTTTCCAGTCGCGAAGCTTATCATCAACATGCAGAGCCACTTGGCAGTGGCATGATTCAACAGCGGCTCTGTGAAATCGCTAGAAAGAACCAGTTAACGCTAATTGTCGGAAGCATGCCCATTCAAACCGCAAAAGGTGTCACCACCACAACACTTGTATTTCCGCCGCACGGTAAATGCATTGCTCACTATGACAAACTGCATATGTTTGATGTCGACGTAGCCGATGGTTATGGTAGTTATCGTGAGTCGGATACGTTTATGGCGGGTAATCAAATAGTCGTTGCGGAAACTGATATCGGCAGTGTTGGATTGAGTATTTGTTATGATTTACGTTTCCCAGAACTTTATAAAGTATTGCGTCAAGAAGGGGCGGATATCATTGTGGTGCCCGCTGCGTTTACCGCTGTGACGGGGCAAGCTCACTGGGAAGTATTATTGCGAGCTAGAGCGATTGAGACACAATGTTGGATTTTGGCAAGCGGACAAACTGGAACGCATCCATGTGGACGAAAAACATGGGGACACTCAATGGTCGTTGACCCTTGGGGACGTATCCATAAACAGCTTCAGGATGAAGTAGGCTTATTGGTGACAGAGATAGATTTGTCACAAAGCCAACAAGTAAGGCAGAATATGCCGCTGACTCAACACAGTCGCTTTCAAAATGAATTGAGACGGAAATAAAAGAGCTAACTATGAGCACAAACCAAATAGAACAGGCACTCCTTGCCCCAAATGGTCTGACAGAACAAGACATTGCTGACACGCTTGCCAGCATTGCGACGCGCCAGATCGATTATGCGGACATTTACTTTCAGTCCAGCTGGCATGAGTCTCTGGTTCTAGAAGACAGCATCATCAAAGATGGCTCTTTTAACATTGATTGTGGTGTTGGTGTCCGTGCAGTAACTGGCGAGAAAACAGGCTTTGCCTACTCTGATCAAATCCAGCCTGAAGGCCTGAAGCAGAGTGCAATGGCGGCGCGCGGTATTGCTCAGCAAGGGCAAAATGGCAAAGTCCAAGCGTTTAAACGCACCGAAAACCAAGCGTACTACGCGGCTGTGAATCCACTAGCTGAATGGGAAAAGCAGCAAAAAACAGAATTACTCAAATCTCTAGATGCTTACATCCGCACTAAAGAACCATTGATTAAAGAAGTTTCGATCAGCATCAGCGGTGTGCATGAGCAGATGCTTGTTGCGGCAACAGACGGTACTTATGCAGGCGATATTCGTCCTTTGGTGCGTTTGTCTATTAGCGTGCTCGCACAAAAAGGTGAACGACGTGAACGCGGTAGTGCTGGTGGCGGCGGCCGTTTCGGTTACGATTTCTTTTTAACGGAAAGCAATGGTGTGAAACAAGCTTTTCATTACGCAGACGAAGCGATTCGCATGGCGTTAATCAACCTTGAAGCAGAAGCCGCACCAGCTGGCATGATGCCAGTGGTATTGGGCTCAGGTTGGCCTGGCGTGTTGCTACACGAAGCGGTAGGTCATGGCCTAGAAGGTGACTTTAACCGGAAGGAATCTTCGGTTTTCTCTGGCAAAATGGGTCAACAAGTGACGTCTTCGTTGTGTACCATCGTCGATGATGGCACGTTAAAAGACCTTCGTGGTTCACTGAATGTGGATGATGAAGGGGTAAACGGTCAGTACAACACGCTTATCGAGAATGGTGTGCTGAAAGGCTATATGCAAGACAAGCTAAACGCGCGGCTAATGGGTGTAAATCCAACGGGTAACGGTCGTCGTGAATCGTATGCACACTTGCCAATGCCTCGTATGACCAACACCTACATGCTTCCAGGTGAACATACGCCAGAAGAAATTATCTCGACGGTCGAGAAAGGGTTGTATGCGCCAAACTTTGGTGGCGGCCAGGTGGACATTACTTCGGGTAAGTTTGTGTTCTCTGCATCGGAAGCGTACTTGATTGAAAACGGTAAAATTACGCGCCCTGTTAAAGGTGCGACGTTGATTGGCTCAGGTATCGAAGCAATGCAGCAAGTGTCTATGGTCGGTAACGACCTAAGTATCGACAAGGGCGTTGGCGTATGTGGTAAAGCAGGTCAAAGTGTGCCAGTTGGTGTTGGTCAGCCGACCTTGAAGCTGGACTCACTGACAGTGGGTGGCACGGAGTAACTCAGTCGAATCGTTATAAAAAGAGCGCTCATTAGAGCGCTCTTTTGCTTTGTGAGTCGGTGTCAATTACAGGTTTTCTTCAGCAAATTCCGCCAAGCGGCTACGAACCACGCCGTTGAGGTGAATATTTGCGCTGCCTTCAAAGTTCTTGAAGCGCTCAACCATGTACGTCAATCCTGATGTCACTGGGGTGAGGTAATGAGAGTCAATCTGCGCCAAGTTACCGGAGCAGACGATTTTGGTTCCTTCGCCACAGCGGGTAATGATGGTTTTGATTTGTGATGCAGTGAGGTTTTGACACTCATCAAGCAGTACAAACGCATTTTGAATCGAACGGCCACGCATAAAGTTGATCGATTTAAATTGAATGTTGGCTTTATCGCAGATGTACTTCAATGAGCCTTCAGTGCAGTGATCGTGTTTATGTAGTGCTTCCAAGGTATCGGTCACCGCCGCTAACCACGGCATCATTTTCTCCTCTTCGGAGCCGGGTAAGAAGCCGATGGATTCACCGATATCTGGCGTGTTACGTGTTACGATAATTTTATCGAACATGCTTTTTTCAATGGTTTGCTCCAATGCTGCTGCCATTGCCAGTAATGTCTTACCACTACCCGCCGCACCCGTTAGAATCACCAAGTCAATTTCTGGATCGAGTAAGGCATCTAACGCCATTCCCTGGTAGATATTTTTAGGTGTGATGTCCCAAGCCTTACGATGCATTAGACGTTCGCGGCTCAGGTCGAGAAGCGTTAGCTTGTCTTCATTGATGGTTTCTACGCGACCAGCAAAGTCACTGTCTTCATCAATAACGTATTGGTTGATAAAGGTTGGGTCGAAGGGTTCGCGACTGAGTTTGTGGTAAGTTTTTCCGCCCAGTGCATAGCTTTCTACTTCCTCAATACCGCTCCAGAAATCACCTTCACGCAATTGAAAGCCTTTGGTTAGGTATTGAATGTCGTCAATCAGTTGGTCGGTTCTATAGTCCTCAACAAAGCGTACACCAGCCCCTTTGGCTCGCAGACGCATGTTGATGTCTTTCGTGATCAGTACCACTTCACGTGGTGCACGTTTATTTTGCAGATAAAGCACCGCGTTGAGAATACGGTTGTCACCGGCCTTGTCGGCGAAGGCTTTGACGGTTTCCTGCAGTTCAAAATCCGCCAAAATGGAAATAGTACCTTGGTCGGGGTTGTCTTTAGAAACAGGAATACCTTCAGAGATTTCATCTGGCGTTGCTTCTTTAAACAAATCTTCCAAGGTGCGAATAGCTACGCGCGCATCTCTTGCAACGTCGCGCTTGCTGTCTTTGATTCGGTCGAGTTCTTCCAACACGGTCATGGGGATAACGACATCGTGTTCTTGGAAAGAGAAGATGGCAAAGGGTTCATGAAGAAGAATGTTGGTATCGAGTACAAACAGTTTCCGATCGGTATCGCCCATAGCGTCTCCTTGCCGTAGTACGGCTCTGCATGCGAGTTGTTAGGTCGTTTCCAAATAGGTGTGAAGTGACCTAACTCTGATTGCTTGCAATAGAGGTTGTCGGGCTGATGTCGGCTAGTGTGCAACCGAGTAGCAAGACAACTTACTGCAAACCCGTGTTGATCCTAATCGTGTACTAACGCGCTTAAATCATATGCAATGGTTTTAAACGCCCCTCATTAGAAGTATACGTAATATTTACGTTCTACAACTTAATAATTGGCATGAGTATTTTACAATTTGATTGCATTTAGAGTTTGGGAAAAAAAGTTTCTGCTTGGTGCGGTTTCGGCGTGACCTAAATCACAGCTTCAAGTAAGATTAGCGACCTTTTTCTGCGTATAGGCTACGTCCGATTTATCATGTTGAGCTGGCTTAAAAAATACTCAGTTCATACTGAAATGACGAATGCTATCGGCATAGCAGAAGCCAGAATCAGATCTAAACTATTATCCATGCCCACGGGCATGAGTAGACCAACAAGAAATACGAATCAAGAACTAATAACGAGGTAGTCAATTCATGACATTTGCTTTGGGGCAGCGCTGGATTAGCGATACGGAAAGCGATTTAGGTTTAGGTACCGTTGTAGCAATGGATGCTCGTACTGTGACATTGATGTTTGCAGCGTCAGAGGAAAACCGAGTTTACGCACGTAACGATGCACCTGTTACCCGAGTCACCTTTAATGTTGGGGATGTCATCGATTGCCAAGAAGGTTGGTCTCTAAAAGTAGAAGAAGTACTGGAAGATGAAGGTCTTTACACCTATTTCGGTACTCGTGAAGACACGCAAGAAACCGCTGTTGTTCTGCGTGAGATTTTCCTTAGCAACCAAATTCGTTTTAACAAACCTCAAGATAAGTTGTACGCCGGTCAAATCGACCGTATGGACAACTTTGTTCTGCGTTACCGTGCGCTAACCAACCAGTTTGAGCAGCATAAGAGCCCAATGCGTGGCCTATGTGGTATGCGTGCAGGTTTGATCCCTCATCAGCTTTACATCGCGCACGAAGTTGGCCGTCGTCACGCGCCACGCGTCTTGTTGGCGGATGAGGTAGGTTTGGGTAAAACCATCGAAGCGGGCATGATCATCCACCAACAAGTTCTGTCTGGTCGTGCCGAACGCATTTTGATTGTGGTGCCTGAAACACTGCAGCATCAATGGCTGGTTGAGATGATGCGTCGTTTCAATCTGCATTTCTCTATCTTTGACGAAGAGCGCTGTATCGAAGCTTTTGCGGATGCAGAAAACCCATTTGATACTCAGCAATATGTGCTGTGTTCTTTGGATTTCCTACGCAAGAGCCGCAAGCGTTTTGAACAAGCACTGGAAGGTGAATGGGACCTACTGGTCGTCGATGAAGCGCATCACCTTGAATGGAGCCAAGATAAACCGAGCCGTGAATACCAAGTGGTAGAAGGCTTGGCTGAACGTACTCCAGGTGTGTTGCTACTGACTGCAACGCCAGAGCAGCTTGGTCGTGAGAGTCACTTTGCTCGTCTGCGTTTGTTGGATCCAGACCGCTTCTATGATTACGAAGCGTTCGTTGAGGAAGAAGAGCAATACGCGCCCGTAGCAGATGCGATTACTTCACTCTTTTCCGGTGAAAAGCTACCTAATGAAGCAAAAAACCAGATCACTGAGTTGTTGTCTGAACAAGACGTAGAACCACTTTTCCGTATTATCGAAAGTGAAGCGGACGAAGAAGCTAAAGCGTCGGCACGCCAAGAGCTGATCGATAACTTGATGGATCGTCATGGTACAGGGCGTGTTCTGTTCCGTAATACGCGCGCGGCCATCAAAGGCTTCCCTACGCGTAACGTGCATCTGATGCCAATGGATATTCCACCGCAATACACTACATCAATGCGTGTTGCTGGGATGATTGGCGGTAAGATGAGTTCTGAAGCACGTGCGATGAAGAACCTTTACCCGGAAGAAATTTTCCAAGAATTTGAAGGCGATGACGCGAGCTGGTGGCAGTTTGACTCGCGTGTGAATTGGTTGCTTGAAAAAGTAAAAGAGAAGCGCAGCGAGAAAATCCTCGTGATTGCTTCTCGTGCGAGTACCGCGCTGCAATTGGAGCAAGCACTGCGTGAGCGTGAAGGTATCCGCGCCACCGTTTTCCACGAAGGTATGTCGATTCTTGAACGTGACAAAGCGGCGGCTTACTTTGCGCAAGAAGAAGGTGGAGCACAAGTTCTTATCTGTAGCGAAATCGGCTCTGAAGGTCGTAACTTCCAGTTTGCCAACCAACTTGTCATGTTCGACTTGCCATTCAACCCAGACTTGCTTGAGCAACGTATTGGTCGTTTGGACCGTATCGGTCAAAATCGCGATATCGACATTCATGTTCCTTACCTGAAAGGCACATCGCAAGCGATCTTAGCACGTTGGTTCGATGAAGGCCTGAACGCTTTTGCGGAAACCTGCCCAACAGGCCGTGCTGTTTACGATAAGTACTCCGATGATCTGATTGAAATTCTTGCCTCTGGTGATACCAGCACGCTAGATGAGATCATTGAAGCGTCAGCAAAAATGAATAAAGAGCTGAAATCCCAATTGGAGCAAGGCCGTGATCGCCTATTAGAAATGCATTCGAATGGCGGGGAAAAAGCACAACAAATCGTTGAGAAAATTGAATCAACTGACGGCGATACCAATCTGGTCACCTTCGCACTTTCTCTTTTTGACACGATTGGCCTGAATCAAGACGATAAAGGTGAAAACGCCCTGATTGTGACCCCATCTGAGCACATGATGGTGCCAAGCTACCCAGGTCTGCCATACGAAGGAGCGACGATCACGTTTGATCGTGATACAGCGTTATCTCGTGAAGATATGCACTTTATCAGTTGGGAACACCCAATGATCCAGGGTGGTATCGATCTTCTTATGAGTGAAGGGGTGGGGACGTCTGCGGTATCTCTATTGAAAAACAAAGCGTTACCAGTCGGGACTATTCTTCTTGAGTTGATTTACGCGGTAGATGCGCAAGCGCCAAAACGCAGTGGTATCGCGCGCTTCTTACCGAAAACGCCAATCCGTTTAATGATGGACTCGCGTGGTAATGATTTGTCTGCTCAAGTGGAGTTTGAAAGCTTTAACCGCCAGCTCAGCCCTGTAAACCGTCACTTAGGTAGCAAGTTGGTTACGTCGGTACAGAAAGACGTACACCGCTTAATTGAAGCTGGTGATGTTCTTATTGAAGAGAAGGTCGAAGAAGTACGCAAGCAAGCTCATCAAGATATGCAGCATAGTTTGAATGCAGAACTTGAGCGTTTGCAAGCACTGAAAGCGGTGAACCCAAATATTCGTGACGAAGAAATTGAAGCTATCGACGCACAAATTAAAGAGCTTACTGGTTATATCAACCAAGCTCAGGTTCAGCTCGACTCGCTGCGTTTGATTGTGGTGAGCCACAACTAAGTAAGTATTTATTGCTCATTAAAAAAGGTCTTCAGTTGAAGACCTTTTTCTTTATTTACGGTTTAGTTTCTTTATGCGGAATGCATTAATCACTGATAGCTATCTCATTTACATCAACCACTTCCACCAGATAAATACAGCCAAGAAGCCAAACAAGTAAATCAGGCCTGCAATCGACAACCACTTTAGTTTAGGTCCAACAGCCAAAGGCTCAGGTAACTCAGTTTTGCTCACTAAGGTGTAATTTAGCAGAGCAAAGAATGGCGTGGTCATAAAGGCGAGAATCATCGCAAAGTTCAGCATAGGCAATAACGCAGAAGCCCAGAAAACCACAATACCTAATGCAAGTAAGGAGACTACCAGCATGATCGCTGAAGTGGTTTTAGGGTTAGTGTCTGGTTGTGAGCGCAGTAGGCGTTGAGAATCCGAAATAACGCGCGAATAGCCATCAATAACGGTAATCGTGCTGCCAAAGATACAGAAAAACGCAATTACCGCGATTAAGTAACGAGACCATTCGCCAATCGTTGCCGCATATAAGCCAACCAATTGGTGGGAGAAGCCAACGCCAGAGCTTTCAAGCGCAACGCCAGAACCATAAAGCATCAAAGAGCCTAGCGATACAAAGATAATGGCAAGAAACGCCGTGCCAATATAACCGACATTAAAGTCAAATAGAGCAGAGCGGTATGTTACTTCTTGCTGGCTTGATTGGCGTTTTAGCCATGCTGAGGTTAAACAGGAGATCTCTATCGGTGCAGGCATCCACCCCATTGTCACGACGATAAAACCAATAGCCGCAATAGACCAAGGTGACGGCGGCTCGAAGTTGGCTACTTGCTCAACAGGGTTACCAAAGGCGATAGAAACAGCGAGTAAAGTCGCGATGGTTAACACCGACATGATCACCTTAGATAGCGTATCGAGCGCTTTGTAATGGCCAGCAAATAATATGATCAGGCAGGTGACAATCACAATGATGCTGAGTGATGCCATTGATAGTGAAAACGGAATGAAGTAGCCCAGCAAGCTAGCGCTAAACATCAACAAAGCGGCGGTATTGATGACGGCCGATACCACGCTAAGAAATAGAAATAGCCATAGATAAGGCCGACCTAATTTCGCGTAGCCCTCAACCAAGGTGAGCCCTGTCCCCATGGTGTACTGTACGCCCGCTCGGAAAAAAGGGTATTTAAACAGGTTTACGAGCAGAATCAGTGCAGCCAATTGCCAACCATAAATCGCACCAGCCTTGGTTGATGCCACGAGGTGAGAGCCACCGACCGCAGCAGATGCCATTAATATGCCGGGGCCTAGTGAACGAAAAAATAAGGAAAGTTTGGATTGGGGTTTATCTATAACGGCGGAGTCCATTGCTTATTGTCCTTTTTATCTTATGTATCTTTCTAAAGAGATACATACCGCAGTACATGACAAACTGAGCGCTCGCCCTATACTGCGCAACGGTAATGTCTTTTAAATGCTGTGTTTTGATGTATTTATTTTAAGTATTCTTTGCGAATATCATGCTGTGTGCATCTAGCACTCTATTCAGTTATGCGTCTTGTTGTCAAACTAAATTTACAACGTGCTATTTTTAGTTTTTATGCTAAAGGATTGACTTTGTTTTATTGGGTTGAACTTTTCTTCAGAATCCTGCATCTGGGTGCTATTTGGGTATATAATCGCGGCGTTTTTATTTTGTAGAGATCTCCCATGGCAATGCTTGAATATACCCCTCCCACCGACCCTTGGGTTGATATCGTTTTTGAGGATGACGACATTCTGGCAGTGAATAAGCCATCAGGGCTGCTGTCTGTCCCTGGTCGCCTTGCAGAGCATTACGACAGCATGTGGAGCCGCCTCAAAGAGTTGCATCCAGAAATTCAAGTTGTGCATCGCTTGGATATGTCGACATCAGGGTTGATGTTGCTGGCGAAAAACAAACCCGCGGAGCGAGCATTAAAAAAGCAGTTCCAATATCGCCTCACTCACAAGGTGTATTACGCACGTGTTTGGGGGCATGTTGAGTCGCAAGAAGGGAATATTGATCTTCCATTAATTTGTGATTGGCCAAATCGTCCACGACAAAAAGTATGTTTTGACGACGGCAAACCATCTCAAACTTTATTCCAAGTAGTGAAGCGTGAAGTGCACCCTGATGGCACCCATACAACCGTTGTGCGACTACTGCCCATTACTGGTCGATCGCATCAGTTACGCGTGCATTTGATGGCGATTGGTCATGCGATTGTGGGTGATGAGTTTTATGCAAGCGAAGAGGCGTATCAGTTTTCAGAGCGTTTAGAGTTGCACGCTGCGGAGCTAAGTTTTTATCATCCAGCTACGGATCAGCTGAGCAGTATTTTTGTACCCTGTGACTTTTATTCTGAAGCCGAGGCGATGATCTTTAACTATTTTTCGCCAGAGCGTACATTGCCTGATTATAAAACGTTGCCACACCCTTAATGCCAATTGCACTCAACAGCGGTTCTTTCTAGTTCGCTATTTTTGGCTATTTCGTTACTGTGGTTGATGTATCCTGTCTTTCAGCCGTGAACAAGGAGTTGTTATGTCTTTGCCAAGCATCGTATTTTTAGATCGAGCGACCATCCCAGAACATATTGAGATCCCACGACCTAGCTTTCCGCACCACTGGCGTGAGTACGACCTAACTGCGCCTGGGCAGGTAATAGAAAGGTTAGCAGATGCCGATATCGTGATTAGCAATAAAGTCCTGCTTGACCAACATGTATTAGAGCAACTACCAAAATTACGGATGATCGCGGTTGCCGCAACTGGTTTTAACAACGTCGATGTGAACTACTGTGCTAATCATGATATTGCGGTTGCTAATGTACGTGGTTACGCGACGCGTTCGGTGCCCGAGCACGTGATGGCAATGTTATTCGCTTTAAGACGGAATTTATTTGGGTACCACCAAGATATTGCCGCAGGTGAGTGGCAGCGTAACCAGCAGTTTTGTTTTTTTACGCACCCAATCGGGGATATTGGTGGTAGCACGTTAGGTGTTGTTGGTAGCGGGGCACTAGGGCAAGCGACGGCGAATCTGGCTCAAGCGTTAGGAATGACCGTCTTGTTTTCTGAGCGTAAAGGGGCGGCAGAATGTAGACCAGGTTATGTGTCGTTTGAGGAAGTATTAAAACGCTCCGATGCGCTGACTTTGCATTGCCCGCTCAACGATCATACTCAGAATTTAATTGGTCAAGCAGAGTTGAAACAAATGAAGTCCAACGCCATTTTGATTAATACAGGGCGTGGAGGTTTGGTGGATGAGAGCGCACTGGTGGATGCCTTAAAACAGCAAGAAATTGCAGCGGCTGGTTTTGATGTTTTTACACAAGAACCGGCTGATGAGAGCAATCCGCTGATTGCCAATATGAGTTTACCTAATTTGTTACTGACACCGCATGTTGCATGGGGCAGCGACTCATCTATCCAACGTTTAGCGGAAATCCTGATTGAGAACATTAACGCTTTCGATCGCGGAGACCGCGTTAATCGCTTAGTGTAACGCTGACTGTAAAACCAAAGATAAAAAAAGCAGACATTGACGTCTGCTTTTTGCGTTTAAATCGAATGCTCATTGCGTGAGCCCTCGAATTAAAACTCTTCTTCGTTTAGACCTTTAAGGATCTGAAAGATTTCGCGGTACGCTTTTGCTGGTTTCCCAGCTTTTTTCTCTTTCGCTGCTTGGCGAGCAAGTTGGCGTAGACGCTGACGATCCGCTTCTGGGTACATTTCCATTACGTCATCAATGGCTTTGTCACCTTCTTCCACTACGCGATCACGCAACGCTTCAAGTTTGTGGAATACCGCCGTTAATTGAGAGTGCTTATTACGAATTTTATCCAGTGCGGCTTGGATTGGCTCTGGATCTTCGTAACGCATCAATTTACCGATACGTTGCAATTGGCGACGACGCGCTTCATTTTTAAAGCGTTGCGCGTCAGCAATTGCTTCTCGCAAATCTTCGCTCAATGGAAACTTTTCTAGAACTGAAGGTTTGAGGCCGACAAGCTCCTCACCTAGCTTTTGCAGTTCTTCCATGTCTCGCTTCATCTCGGATTTACTTACCCAGATGATCTCTTCTTCTGGTTCCCATGGCGCTTTTTGATTCTTACGTGCCATTTCAGTTGCCTGTGTTTTGATTAATATTATGACTATTTTAACAAGAATCATGGGGAGAAAGCGAAATTCTTGTTATCCTATTGTTCATCAAAGACAAGATGTGAAAGACAATGGATATTAAACAGCAGGTTGCTGAGCAACGTACCGAGCTAGAGCAAGCCGTCGCAAGAGCCTTAAAGCTTGCATCGGCAAAATCTGACGCCGCCGAAGTCGCAATTACTAAAAGCACTGGTTTAAGTGTTTCAACTCGTATGGGTGAAGTAGAAAATGTCGAGTTCAACAGCGATGGTGCGCTGGGCATTACCGTTTACCGAGGTCAACGCAAAGGCAGTGCTTCCACGTCTGATTTAAGTGAAGCGGCAATCGAGCAAACCGTTATAGCGGCGCTAGATATTGCACATTACACATCTGAAGACCCATTTGCAGGCCCTGCAGCGAAAGAATACATGGTGCAAGATATCCCTGAGCTTGATCTTTTCCACCCTGACGCACCCGATCCAGACTATGCTGCCAATGTGGCGATTGCAGCAGAAAAAGAGGCGCTAAGTTATAACAGTGCAATCAAACAAAGTGATGGCGCGAGTTATGATAGTCATTACGGCGTGAAAGTGTATGGCAATAGCCATGGCTTATTAGCTAGTTATGCGTCTAGCCGCCATAGTACTAGCTGTTGTGTAATTGGCGTTGGTCAAAACGGCGAGATGGAACGTGATTACAGCTACACCGTGGCACGTCATCGTGATGACTTATGGACCCCAGAAACGGTGGGTCGTAAGGCGGCAGAGAATACGGTTAACCGCTTAGATGCGCAGCGTCTAAAAACAGGTCAATACCCAATCATGTTTGCGGCTGATGTTGCGACAGGCTTGATTGGCCATCTCGTTATGGCGATCAGCGGTGGTAACCTGTACCGAAAATCTTCTTTCTTACTTGACCATCTAGGCAAACAAGTGCTTCCTGAATGGTTCAATATCTCAGAACGTCCGCATGTATTGCGTGGTTTGGCATCAAGTCCATTCGATAGTGAAGGTGTGTACACTCAAGACCGTGAGATCATTACCGACGGTGTGCTAGCAACTTATCTGTTAACCAGTTATGCCGCACGTAAAATGAAGATGACGCCGACAGGTCACGCTGGTGGGATTCATAACTGGTACGTGAAGTCGACAGGCCAAAACTTCGAGCAAATGCTTAAAGAGCTCGGTACTGGTCTTCTAGTGACAGAGGTTATGGGACAAGGTGTGAACGTGGTAACGGGTGATTACTCTCGCGGTGCCGCAGGCTTCTGGGTTGAGAACGGCGAGATCCAATACCCAGTATCAGAAATTACCATCGCAGGTAATCTAAAAGACATGTTCACCAAGATTGTAGCGGTTGGTAGTGATATTGAAACGCGCTCACAAATCCAAACGGGCTCTATCCTACTGGATACCATGAAAGTGGCGGGTGAATAAGCTTTTCTAGCAATTCAGAATCAAAAAAGCCTGATGTGTTCATCAGGCTTTTTCGTTTTTGCTGTTAGGTAATCAGTATTGTGGCAAGCCCTAAGAAGACAGATAAACCAATCACATCCGTCACTGTTGTTAATGCCATACCACCAGCTAAAGCGGGATCGATGTTCATTTTTTTCAATAGGATTGGAATCGTTACTCCGGCAATACCTGCGACCAATAAGTTGGTCAGCATGGCGGCGGAAATGATTCCTCCGAGCATCCAGTTACCTTTCCAAGCAACAACAATACCACCAATAATCAGCGCCCACATGATGCCGTTAAGTAAGCCGATCGAGGCTTCTTTCATTAACAGTTCGCGTTTGTTTGAGTCACCGATATGACCAAGAGCAAGACCACGAATCACTAGTGCGACGGTTTGGTTACCAGCGACACCACCCATGGACGGAACAATCGTCATCAATACCGCAATGGCGGCCATTTGGTCTAATGTGGCCTCAAACATGTTAGAAACGGAAGCAGCAGCAAGGGCGGCTAATACGTTAGCGCCAAGCCAGATACTGCGTTTGCGAGCTGATTTTACAACAGGCGCGAAAGTATCTTCGTCATCGTCCATACCCGCCATACTCATCATCGAGTGTTCCGCGTCTTCACGAATAACGTCAACCACGTCATCGATGGTGATACGACCGACCAAATGCAAGTTTTCATCAACAACAGGTGCAGATACCCAATTACGGCGTTCGAACAGACTCGCAACATCTGAGTCGCTAGTATCGACGGTGATGGCCTCGTCCGCGTCTTCCATTACATCAATGATTTTTACGTCTGGCTGAGTGGTAATAAGCGTCGTGATCGGCAGTTCACCGATGAGCTTACTCTCTTCATCGATCACATACAGGGCATCCGTAGCTTCTGGAAGCTCGCCTTTCATACGTAGATAACGCAAAACTACGTCCACATCTACGTCACCACGAATTGTGATGACGTCGGTGTTCATCAGTCCACCCGCGGTGTCTTCTGGGTAGGATAGGGCGGTTTCGACCCGTAGGCGGTCAGATGAGTCCATTTGCGACAGGACTTCGCGTGACAGGTTGTCAGGCAAGCTACGCAGTACGTAAGCCACGTCATCGGTATCCATGCCTTCTGTCGCTTCTGCAAGCGCTTCTGGTGCCATTTTGGATACGAGGCTGTCTTTGACGTCTTCGTTCAGCTCGTCAAGGATTTCACCATAATCTTCAGGGTCGGTGAGTTGCCAAAGAACTTCACGGCTCTTACGTGGGGAGGCTTCTAAAAGGTGAGCGATATCCTCAGGTTCCATGTCCTGTAATTGACGACGAACATGGACGAAGCGGCCATTTTCTAGCGCTTCTGTGACTTCTTGGAGGGCTTGGTGAGCTTGGTCGAATTCAATTTGCTCTGCCATTCATTCCTCCCAATTCCTGATATTTACAATGCGTTGAATAATAACTTAATTCTAGGCGCCTTTTAATAACAACTTATGATACTAAGCAAATTTATTTATTAGGTCAGGGAAGAGAAAGATAATGGGAGGTAAGAAAAAAGCGAGTAAACTACTCGCCTTCATCAAATTTATCTTCGATCAAGTGGCAAACGGCATCCAGTGCTTCTTCCGCTTGCCCACCCGTTGCGTGGATCGTGACGTATTGTCCTTGAGCGGACTCTAGCATTAACAGGCCCATTACGCTGTCTGCTGTGGCGGTTTTGTCTTCTTCATTGTCGATGGTGATGACCGCTTCAAAGCTCTGTGCCAGTTCGACCAGTTTGACTGCTGCACGAGCATGTAAGCCAAGGCGGTTTTGAATCAATACTTTACGACTTAACTCCACGGCTATTCCTTAGCGTTTTTCTCTAGTGAGGTATGGCGAATTTGTACTTGGTGTCCTTTGTTGGCGAAGTATTCACCGATTTGCTGAGTTAAGTACACCGAGCGGTGCTTACCACCAGTACAACCGATTGCAACGGTCAGGTAGCTGCGGTTGTTTTTCTCAAGCAGAGGTAACCAATTCTCTATAAAGCTTTCAATTTGATATTTCAAACTTAACACCGATTGGTGTTGCTCTAAAAATGCGGCGATAGGAGCATCCAGACCTGTAAGCGGGCGTAGTGCTGGTTCCCAATGTGGGTTAGGTAAGAAGCGAACGTCGAATACGTAATCGGCATCGGAAGGCAGGCCGTATTTAAAACCAAAAGACTCAAATACCATAACGAGCCCTTTGCGATCTCTGCCTTCAACGCGCATACGCACGGTTTCACTCAATTCATGCAAAGACTGCCCACTACTATTTAGGACCAGATCTGCATGCGCTTTGAGTGGCGTCAAAATTTGCTTCTCACGCTCGATGGCTTGATCGAGCGAGAGGGAGGTGCCACCTAAAGATAACGGGTGAATTCGGCGTGTTTCGCTGTAGCGTTTGAGTAGCGTTTCTTTATTGGCGTCCAAGAAAAGCACGGTCACATCAAGCTCAGTTTTTAACTGTTCTAGTGTACTCGTCAGTTCTTTTAGCTTTTTAGGAATATTACGAATATCAATGCTGACTGCAACATTCTGTTTGCTGTCAGCAACAGAATGAACAAATGCGTCCAGCAAGTTAACTGGCAGGTTATCAACACAGTAGTAACCTAAGTCTTCCAGTACACGAAGCGCAATACTTTTACCGGCACCTGAGTGCCCGCTAACAACGATTAGTCGCATGGAGTTAGTCCTGCTTATTGGTGAATCATGATGTCGTAAAGTTCTTCATCACTCTGAGCATTACGCAGTAGTTTTAATACTTGCTTATCGCTCAGACGTTCTGCCATAGAGGATAGAGTCTTGAGGTGCTCTTTGCACTGTTCTTCTGGTACAAGGAGCGCAAAAAGAAGATCGACAGGTCGATTGTCAATCGCATCAAATTCGATTGCTTCATCACATTGTAGTAAGACAGCAATGGCCTTGTCGCTTGATTGCATTCTCGCGTGAGGGATCGCAATACCGTTTCCGATACCGGTACTGCCCATTTTTTCTCTATTGAGCATGCATTCGAACAGCTCGGTAGAATCTTGGCCCGTTTGATCAGCCACGATACGGCTGATCATTTCAAGGGCGCGTTTTTTACTCGTGCAGTGGACCGCACTTTTGGTGCAGTCCAATGACAGTATTTCGCTCAGTTGCATGATTAATGACTGTTTAGTTTTTCTTTGTGCTTATTAAGTTGGCGAACCAATTTATCTACCAGCGAATCGATCGCGGCATACATATTTTCGTCATCGGCTGATGCGTGGATTTCGCCTTGATTTATGTGAAGCGTAGCTTCCGCGATTTGAGTAATTTTTTCAACTTTTAGTACAACATGCACTTGATTGATATGGTCGAAGAACCTTTCGAGCTTCTGAAACTTAGAATTTACATAGTCTTGCATTGAATCGGTAAGATCAACGTGATGGCCTTGAATATTGATTTGCATAGACTTTCCTTTTCAGTTAGTGCCTTATAATAGGCGTTTACGCTGACTTGAAGGGGCAATTCCCAAGGATTCGCGATATTTGGCTATCGTACGTCTTGCGACCTGAATCCCTTGGTCAGCCAGAAGAGCAGCAATCTTGCTATCACTCAGTGGTTTGGCAGTATTCTCTGCTGCGACCAGTTTTTTAATGAGTGCACGAATTGCTGTTGACGAACATTCTCCGCCGTTGTCAGTACTAACATGGCTAGAGAAGAAGTACTTCAATTCAAAAATACCACGTGGTGTATGCATAAATTTTTGCGTTGTTACACGAGAAATCGTGGATTCATGCATGTCCACAGCCAAAGCGACATCATTGAGTACCATTGGCTTCATGGCTTCCTCACCATACTCGAAGAAATCTTGTTGATGTTCAACAATACATCTTGCAACTTTGAGTAGCGTCTCGTTTCTACTCTCTAAGCTCTTAATTAACCATTTTGCCTCTTGCAAATTGCTGCGGATGTACTGGCTATCCGCGCTATTACCTTTGCCTAATTGAGCATATTGTTGATTTACTTTTAATTTTGGCACGCTATCCGGGTTTATAGAAACGGTCCATTTGCCATTGTCTTTAAAAACGGATACGTCTGGAATTACGTACTCGGTATCATCAGGAGTGATGCGACTACCTGGACGAGGATCTAACTGTTGGATAAGCTTTAAGACTTCACGCAGATCGGCTTCTTTCAGCTTAGTCTCTTTGATGACGAGCTTGTAGTCACGGTTGCCTAGGTGATCAATATGATCCGCAAGTATCATTTTGGCTTCAGCAAGCCATGGCGTGTCTTCTGGGAAGGTCGTCAATTGCAGTAACAAACATTCTTGTAAGTTACGCGATGCAACGCCAAGAGGATCGAATTGTTGAATGCGTTTACGAACGGCTTCTACTTCGTCTAACTCTATCTCTTCATTATCGAAGCTCTCATGAATCTCTTCAGGCGACAAAGTTAAATAGCCGTAGTCGTCAACAGCGTCAATAATCGCTAATGCAATCGTGCGGTCGGTTTCACTGAATGGTGTTAGGTCAAGCTGCCACATGAGGTAATCATGTAATGATTCAGTGGTTTCGCCTTGGTAGACGGGCATATCATCATCAAGAGCTAAGCCAGTGCTACCAGTATTCGCGCTGTAGACGTCATCCCAAGTCGTGTCGATTTCAAGTTCAGAGCTAATTTCTGATTTCTCTATCACATCGGAGCTATCTGGAACGTCAATTTCTGTTGGTTCGCTAGCACTGTTGCTATCAGCAGCCTCGACCGCTGACTTATCTTCACCGTTTGCTAGAGGCTCGTCTTGGCCTTCTTCAACTTCCAATAATGGGTTTGAGTCCAACGCTTCTTGGATTTCTTGTTGAAGATCGAGTGTCGACAATTGCAATAAGCGAATCGCTTGCTGCAACTGTGGCGTCATGGCTAACTGCTGACCTAGCTTGAGTTGTAATGAAGGTTTCATTCAGTGTTACTTACCTTGTAATGCTCAGAATCTTACCGTTCCTAATATAATCATAGACGGAATTGTTCGCCGAGATAAACTTGTTTCACCTGTTCATTATTGAGAACTTCTGCCGGAGTTCCCGATGCAATTAGGTGCCCTTGGCTCACGATATAGGCTTTTTCACATACGTCCAGTGTTTCACGTACATTATGGTCAGTGATTAACACTCCGAGACCACGATCGCGCAGATGCTCAATGATTTTCTTGATGTCATTAACCGAAATTGGGTCAACACCAGCGAAAGGTTCATCCAATAAAATGAACTGAGGGTTGGCCGCTAAAGCTCGAGCGATTTCCACCCTGCGTCGCTCACCCCCTGATAGTGCCATACCAGCACTGGTTCTGATGTGCTGGATGTGGAATTCTTCCAACAAATCTTCCAGTTTATCTTGGCGCTCTTCCCTCGTCATTTCTTGACGAGTTTCAAGTACGGCCATGATGTTATCTTCTACTGAAAGCTTACGGAAAATCGACGCTTCTTGCGGAAGATAGCCAATGCCAAGTCGTGAACGGCTATGCATCGGCAAAATACTGATGTCATTGTCGTCAATGGTAATGGTGCCTTCATCGCGAGGTACTAAGCCGACAATCATGTAAAACGAGGTGGTTTTACCCGCACCGTTTGGACCGAGCAGCCCAACAATCTGACCAGATTCAACTTCTAAGCTAACATCAGTGACGACTTTGCGTTTTTTGTAGCTTTTCGCCAAGTTTTTCGCACTCAGTACTGCCATATTAGTTCTCTATCTGATTGGGTTGCAAAATGGTCGTAACGCGCTCTTCCTTAGAGCTATCTGCGACTAGCTTTTGTTTACCAATTTGGTAACGAATCGAAGAACCTTTGATGGTGTTGTTGTCTTGCGCCAGCTGCGCTTGACCTTTCATGGTCAGTTCGTCTGTAGAAATACGGTAATCCAACTCCGTAGCTTGACCACTAAGTGTTTTACCATCGTCCATCAGCTGAGAAAACTTCGCAGGTTTACCAAATGCTTGAATCTGTTTAATTGCTTCGGTTTTAGGATCGCGAGTTACCACGATTCTATCAGCATCGATATTGATGCTCCCTTGCTTAAGAGATACATCGCCTTCAAAAACAACCTGGTTACTCTTCATATCCACCTGTTGGGTGTCAGAGTTTATGTAAACCGGCTGTTGAGTATCCGACTTGAGTGCCAGCGCTTGAGGCGCCGCCAATACCAGTGCCAGTAGGCTAAGGTGTAACGGTTTCATATCGACCTTGAACTTCATCTGTCAGAGTCGCAGTATGCTGTTTTAAGTTGCCTTGCATTGCGCCTCCAGTAGTTTCAAATTGTGGTCCAACCAACATCACTTGTTGGTCAGCTTTAAAATCACGATTGGTTAGATTAATGACCAATTTGTCTGTTGCCATGGTATCAAAACTCGCACCAGGCAGAAGATTTTGCATTAAGACTTTGTCATATAAAGTCAAAACTTGGTCTTCATCTAGCACTGCTCTTGTGGCAGTCACCTTCCATTCAATGACGCTACCTTCACGGTAAACCATCAAAGTCGGGTTATTAAAAATAGTATCTCCACTCTTAGCATAATGGTCTAAGTTAGTGGAGCGAATGATGTAACTGCGGACACCATCTTCACCGTAGGTGATGTTTTCTAATCCAGAACCACTGAACATAGGCAGTTCAGAATCTGGTGCTACTTGAATTGCGTCGTTGCCTTTAGGGGTTAGTAGGTAATAACCGCACCACGCTACAACGAAGATCAAGAGCAAATAAATAAGGCGAGTAAAACTCATATAATGAAGGCCTATCGTTTAGCTCAGTACTTCCCTGACCATTGCCTTTATTCGTCTAATAAATGATTTAAATGTTTGTGCTGATATTACATCACGCCAGCTTTTAGTAAATCGTGCATGTTCAGTGCACCCACAATTTTTTCGTCTTTACATAAAATCAGAGCGTTAATGTTTTTATTCTGCATCAAGTTCAAACCTTCAACCGCCAGCATATCAGGGTGTGCTGTGGTTGGGTTTGTCGTCATGACCTCGCCAATTGCCGTCGTATGAATATCGATACGCTTGTCTAAGGTACGACGTAAATCACCATCGGTGAATATACCAAGCATAGCATCGTGCTCATCGACGATGGCTGTCATGCCTAACCCCTTTTCTGAAATTTCAAGCAGGGCATCGCGAATTAATGCGTCAGGAGAAACTTTAGGTAACGCTTCTCCAAAGTGCATAATATCAGACAACTTAAGTAGCAGTTTTCTCCCCAGTGCACCACCTGGGTGAGATAGGGCAAAATCTTCGGCAGAAAAACCACGAGCTTGAAGCAGAGCTACGGCTAATGCATCTCCCATCACTAATGTGGCAGTCGTACTGCTAGTTGGCGCCAGGCCTAACGGACAAGCTTCTTGAGGTACCGTAATTTGCAGGTGTAAGTCAGACAGCTTGGCCATATTTGATTCTGGCTTACCTGTCATGCTGATGATCTTAATATTCAGGCGCTTTAATACTGGAAATAGAGACAGAATTTCGTTTGATTCACCAGAGTTAGAAATTGCCAGCACAATGTCACCAGGGCTAATCATACCCAAGTCACCATGTGCGGCTTCGCCTGGATGAACGAAAAACGCCGAAGTCCCAGTGCTTGCCAGAGTGGCGGCAATCTTGTTACCAATATGGCCTGACTTGCCAATACCCATAACGACAACTTTGCCGTTGTTGGAAAGGATAAGTTCACACGCTTTTTCAAATTGATCATCAAAGTAGGTATCTAGCTCTTGCAGAGCAGCAACTTCGATATCAAGAACTTGTTTAGCAGCAGCGCGAAAATCAAATTGATTGGACATATCAGATCTCTACTTATTGATCGTGGTAATTAAGCGGTCATGTTTGCGAATAAGTACACTTGGTAACCTAAGAAGCACACAAACAAGATGGCACCTTCAATACGGTTAATACTGCGTGATTTACCCAAACACATCGCGACAAGTAACAATGAAACGCCTAACATGACCCAGAAGTCACGTCCCATCGCGTACTCACTGAGCACCGATGGATTAATGATGCCAGGAATCCCCATTACCGCCAGAATGTTAAACACATTCGAACCGATAATGTTACCGACAGCCATGTCGTCTTCACCCTTTAAAACTCCCGCAAGTGATGCGGCCAGTTCAGGCAGGCTAGTGCCAATGGCGATAATAGTTAGACCGATAACAAGGTCGCTCATACCAAAGTGTTTAGCAATAATTACCGCGTTATCAACCAGCATGCTGGCTGCCAAAGGAAGCAGTATCAAGCCAATAACCACCCACATGATTGCTTTAGGGTTACTGACGCCTTCTGGGATCTCTGACTCTTGGTCATCAAGAAAAACATCACCTGATTTTTGCTCTTTGCGGCTGATTTGCAACATAGCAAATAAAAATGCCCCAAAGAGTACAAACAATAAGACACCCTCATAAAAACCGAGATGGCTATTCCAAAGCAGAATACCAGCGAGTACGGTTACGGCTATCATGAGTGGAAGTTCTCGGCGGATGACGGCGGAGCTAATCGACAAAGGCTTGATCAGCGCTGTAATACCTAGGATTAACGCAATGTTCGCTATGTTGGAGCCTAATACGTTACCCACCGCTGTATCTGTTTTGCCATCCCAAGCAGCGGTTGCAGATACCATCATCTCAGGGGCGGATGAGCCCATCGCAAGGATTGTCATGCCGATGACAAGCGGGGAAATACCGACGTTGCGGGCTATCGCTGCAGAGCCAAAAACAAGTTTATCTGCACTCCAAACAAGCAAAACAAGACCGACTATAAGCAACGCAACGGCTTCGAGCATGAGAATTCCTAAGTATTAAATAAGTAAAATGAATAACCGCTAATTTTGACCTTTTGCGGCCTAAAATGGAAGATAAACGAAGAATAAATTAAAGGTTAGTAACGAAAATGTATGTAAATCTCACTCATTTAAATGAGCAATTCTGGTCTAGGATTTAAACACTTCGTGCTAATTAGGTCATAAACCATGAGAAATTGCAGGGATATAGTCGACTTTATTTAATTGAACAGTGCTTTAAATTCAACGCCAATGTGCTTATGATTGCAGCCTAATAAATGTACCGACGTTACTTTATTAAACGTAGAATTCAACTCCGATTAGTATCTGCTTGATGATTCCGTGAGTTGCAACGCTCCTACAGTAGAAGAGATGATATGTCGAACAACGATTTAGTCACCGTGAACAACCTCACTTTTTCACGGGGAGAACGCATGATCTTTGATGATATTGATCTGCATGTTCCTGAGGGCAAAGTGACGGCCATTATGGGACCATCGGGAATTGGTAAAACAACACTGCTGCGTTTGATTGGTGGTCAGTTGTATCCCGAGCAAGGAGAGATCTGGTTTGATGGCGACAATATTCCCTCTCTCTCGCGTAAAAAACTCTACCATGCTCGAAAGAAAATGAGCATGTTGTTCCAGTCAGGGGCTTTATTCACTGATTTGAATGTTTTTGATAATGTCGCCTTTCCATTGAGAGAGCATACCGATTTATCGGAAGATTTGATTCGCACCATGGTGTTACTCAAGCTCGAAGCTGTCGGTCTACGCGGCGCGGCGCAATTAATGCCGAGTGAGCTTTCAGGTGGTATGGCAAGACGCGCTGCTTTGGCTCGTGCAATCGCACTTGATCCTGACCTGATCATGTACGATGAGCCGTTTGTGGGGCAAGACCCAATCACTATGGGCGTTTTGGTTGAGCTAATTAGCAATCTAAACCAAGCGTTAGGTTTGACCTCTATTGTGGTTTCTCACGACGTACCTGAAGTCATGAGTATTGCTGACTGGGTATACCTGATGGCCGATGGAAAAATCATCGCCTATGGTACGCCAGAAGAGCTGACTCAAAACTCTGATCCTCGTGTCCAGCAGTTCTTACAAGGTGATGCCGACGGTCCTGTACCGTTTCGTTTCCCTTCTCAAAGTATCGAAAAGGACTTATTTGATGGTCGATAACTTCATTCACTTTGTCGCCTCGCTGGGTCGACGCACGCTTTCTATTTGCGGAGCATTTGGTCGTGCGACTTTCATGTTGATTGGGGCGCTATTTTCTAAGCCACAACCGATCAGAAGCTTTCCTCTGCTTGTTAAGCAACTTTATTCTGTTGGTGTTCAGTCGCTGGCGATCATCGTCGTATCTGGTCTGTTCATTGGAATGGTTTTGAGTCTACAAGGCTATGTTGTGTTGGTGGATTACGGCGCAGAAGGCAGTTTGGGGCAAATGGTAGCGCTTTCGTTACTCCGTGAATTAGGACCCGTTGTTACTGCACTTTTGTTTGCTGGTCGTGCCGGTTCTGCGTTAACCGCAGAGATAGGTCTAATGAAAGCAACGGAACAACTGTCTAGCCTTGAAATGATGGCGGTAGACCCATTGAAACGAGTGATTGCACCACGGTTTTGGGCTGGGGTTATCTCAATGCCTTTACTGGCTATGATTTTCATGGCTGTGGGAATTTGGGGCGCTCAGCTTGTTGGTGTTGACTGGAAAGGCGTTGATCACGGTAGTTTTTGGTCAGCGATGCAGTCCTCTGTTGAGCTAGGACAAGACATTGGTAACAGTATGATCAAATGTTTTGCGTTTGCAATTACGGTTACTTGGGTCGCTCTATTTAACGGTTATGATGCTATTCCAACATCGGAAGGGATCAGCCGAGCAACTACGCGCACTGTTGTGCATTCTTCTTTAGCAGTACTAGGATTAGACTTTGTACTGACCGCATTGATGTTTGGGAATTAATCATGCAACAAACACGTAAAACTGAATTATGGGTTGGCAGCTTTGTATTAGCGGGAATTTGCGCGATTCTTGTGATGATTTTTCAAGTTGCTGACGTAAAAAGCATTGGCTCTGGTGATACTTATACCCTCAAAGCCGAGTTCGATAATATTGGCAGTTTAAAAGTTCGTTCTCCCGTAAAAGTGGGGGGCGTTGTGATTGGTCGAGTAAGTAGTATTTCGCTTAACCCAGACAACTTATTGCCAGTTGTAACACTATCTATCAATAGCAAATACAATCAGTTCCCAGAAACGTCGAGCGTACAAATTTTGACATCTGGCCTGATTGGTGAGCAATACATTGGTTTAGTACCTGGCTTCGTTTTTGATGATGAAGTCATGCTGGTGGATGGTGATACCATCGAAGACACCAAATCGGCGCTTGTGCTTGAAGACTTAATTGGTCAAGTACTATACAGCGTAGGTGGTTCAGACGACTCAAGTAAGGAATAACTATGTTAGCGAGATTACTACTTTCAGTTTGTGCTGTGTTTAGCGTTTTTGGAGCAACAGCAGCAGAGGTGGATAAAACTGAACCTTATAAGATGATGAAGCAGGTAGCTGAAGTCACGTTCGAAAGATTGAAAGCCGAACAGCCGAAAATCAAACAAGATCCAAATTTACTTAAAGTGATCGTTGAAGAAGAGCTAATGCCTTACGTCAACTACCGCTATGCAGGGTTAAAACTTCTTGGTCCAAACTTAAAAGGTGCTAAGCGTGAAGATGTACTTGAGTTTATCGATGCATTTCGTGCGTACCTGATTGCGTCTTATGCACAAGTGTTGACGCAATACTCTGACCAAAAAATTGAGTTTGGTCCTGAGCCTAGCATTGATGACTCTAAGCGTATTACAAGCATTAAAGTTGATATCATCGATACTCCGCGTCCAAACATCAAACTTGAGTTTAAACTGCGTAAAGACAACCAGTCTGGTGAGTGGGAAGCATTCGATATGATTGCAGAGGGCATTAGTTTGCTTTCTAGTAAACAATCTGAATGGAACAGTAAAATTCGTCAAGAAGGTATTCTATCTGTTGCTAAAGACCTAGAAAAATTGGCCGCAGAACCGATCCGCTTCGAGGCGAAGAAATAATGGCCCAGACTCCCGCTCAGTGGCAATTGGATCAAAACATTCTTAAGCTAACAGGGGCACTTGATAGAGATACAGTGCCTTCATTGTGGGCGTATGCACAGCAATGGCAACCTGCTCAATCGGAGCTGGAATGCTCGCTAAAAGAGATAGAGCGCGTCGACTCTGCAGGAATGGTGATGTTAATCCACTTATTAGAGCATGCAAAAAAGCAAAACTGTCATATAATGCTCAGTTTCGTGCCGGCGCAACTGCGCACTTTGTTTCAACTGAGCAATGTTGAATCTTTAGTGGCCAAACACATACAGAATTATCAGGGGTAAATTGTGGATAGCGCAAAAGTACAACAGTTATTAGAAGAAGCACTAAACCTTCAAGAAGTGCATGTGAAAGGTGAAGGTAGCCACTATGAAGTGGTTGCTGTTGATGCTTGTTTCGATGGAATGAGCCGCGTTAAGAAGCAGCAGCTAATTTATGCTCCTCTGATGGAATACATCCAGCGTAACGACATTCACGCATTATCAATCAAAGCGTTCACACCAGAAGAGTGGGCTCGTGATAAGAAATTGATGTCGCTTTAAGGTTTATTGATGGAAAAGTTTCGAGTTATTGGGTCAGATAAACCACTAGTTGGTGAAGTGACCATTTCAGGCGCAAAAAACGCAGCACTGCCGATTTTATTTGCGTCTATCTTGGCGGAAGAGCCAGTAGAAGTGGCAAACGTACCACACCTTCGTGATATCGACACAACCATGGAATTGCTTAAGCGTTTAGGCGCGAAAGTAAGCCGCAATGGCTCTGTTCATGTTGATCCAAGCAGTATTACAGAATACTGCGCGCCTTATGATTTAGTGAAAACCATGCGTGCTTCTATTTGGGCTTTAGGTCCTTTGGTGGCGCGCTTTGGTCAAGGTCAGGTTTCTTTACCAGGCGGTTGTGCCATCGGTGCCCGTCCTGTGGATCTGCATATTTCTGGTTTAGAGCAGCTTGGCGCAACCATTACATTAGAAGATGGTTATGTGAAAGCAGAAGTGGATGGTCGTCTAAAAGGCGCGCACATCGTGATGGATAAAGTCAGCGTAGGCGCGACGATCACCATCATGTGTGCCGCAGCGCTGGCGGAAGGCACAACAACACTAGATAACGCTGCGCGTGAGCCTGAAATCGTCGATACCGCTGATTTCCTAAATAAGCTTGGCGCAAAAATCTCTGGCGCTGGCACAGATACCATTACGATTGAAGGTGTTGAGCGCTTAGGCGGTTGTAAACACAACGTGGTTGCTGACCGTATTGAGACGGGAACATTCCTTGTCGCAGCAGCAGTATCTGGCGGTAAAGTGGTATGTCGCAACACTAATGCTCATTTGCTTGAAGCGGTTCTCGCCAAGCTGGAAGAAGCTGGCGCGCTTGTCGAAACGGGTGAAGATTGGATCTCCGTTGATATGACCGACCGCGAGCTAAAAGCGGTAAGTGTACGTACTGCGCCACATCCTGGTTTCCCGACGGATATGCAAGCTCAATTTACGCTACTGAACATGATGGCGAAAGGTGGCGGCGTAATCACTGAGACTATCTTTGAAAACCGCTTTATGCACGTACCAGAACTCATGCGTATGGGCGCTAAAGCTGAGATCGAAGGCAATACGGTTATCTGTGGTGATGTTGAGTCACTCAGCGGTGCGCAAGTGATGGCAACCGATCTACGAGCTTCGGCTAGTTTGGTTATTGCAGGTTGCATTGCTAAAGGCGAAACCGTCGTTGATCGTATTTACCATATCGACCGTGGTTACGACAAAATCGAAAATAAACTGGCTGCACTTGGCGCAAATATTGAGCGAGTGAGCTAGGCAAGTTAAACTGCACCGCAGGTAACTTGGATATCAAGAGAGCCGAAACCTGAGTTTCGGCTTTTTTATATCACTCTCATGACCATATTTTCCCTTTATGGAAAGAGAGATATTAATAGCTGTATCTGGCAAAAGCCGGTTCCTGGAGAACAAGAATGATTGCACTGTTACGTGTATTTGCTGTCGCTATCTTTGCGATTGTTATGTTTATTGGTGGTTGTGGTTACTGCCTATTAAGCCCTAGAAACCCTAAGCACGTTTTCACTTTTGGCCGTTTGTTTGCCAAGATGTCTCGTGTGTTTGGGATTAAGTTAGAGTTGCGTATCCCTGAAGATGCGTATTCACGCGGCCAACATGTTTACATTGCTAACCACCAGAACAACTGGGACATGTTTACTGTTTCTGCGGCTGTGACTCCGAAAGTTGTGACAGTAGGTAAAAAGAGCTTGGCTTGGATGCCACTGTTTGGTCAGCTTTACTGGCTTACGGGTAACATTCTGATTGACCGAGCGAATCGTTCTAAAGCAAAAGGTACTATCGATCAGGTCGTGAGCAGCATGAAAGAAAGTGATGTTTCGGTGTGGATGTTCCCAGAAGGCACGCGTTCTCGTGGGCGTGGTTTGCTTCCATTCAAAACAGGTGCTTTTCATGCGGCAATTGGTGCAGGTGTGCCAATCATTCCTATCGTATGTAGCTCGACGAATAAAATTAAGCTGAACCGTTGGAACAATGGTCATGTGATTGTTGAAATGCTACCTCCAATCAGCACTGAAGGCTATGGTAAAGAGGGCATTCGCGAGTTAGCGAATACCTGTCGTGAACAGATGAAAGAGAAGCTTGAATCGTTAGATGAAGAAGTCAAACAGCGCAACGCTGCTTAAGTTTTACTGCGATATCATCACGAAAAGACAATAAAAAGCGGGTAGCCTGAGCTACCCGTTTTTTTATGTTTGTCAGCAAGTGCAATTATTTGCGAACAGCGATTGCTTCAATCTCGATGCCAACATCTTTTGGTAGGCGAGCCACTTCTACACAAGAGCGTGCAGGGTAGTTTGCTACGCCGTGCTCATCAAAGAACTTGCCGTAAACTTCGTTCACTGTGCCAAAGTCATTTAGGTCTTTAACAAAAACCGTTAGCTTTACAATATCAGATACTTTAAGACCTGAAGATTCAACTACAGCCTTTACGTTTTCTAGAGACTGACGAGCTTGTTCTGCGATATCAGCAGACACTTCACCTGTCGCTGGGTTTACTGGGATTTGGCCTGAAGTAAGAACCATGTTACCTAGATCTACGCCTTGAACGTAAGGACCGATTGCTGCTGGTGCAGACTCAGTGTGAAGTACTTTCGTCATTTGATTTTTTCCATCAGTTGTAGGGAATAAAGATTCTCAGTTTGCCTCTAAACCCTCGGTAGGTAAAGAGCAAAATACCCTGACATTGCAGGGTATTTTAAACGTATCACAGCCTAGTCGTGCGGCGTGTTTATCGCTCGGTTACGATCTCGCGTGAGAACACTTTCTCGCAGTATTTACACTTTAGGCGGATTTCTTGTTTCTTCTCGAACACGCTAAAGCTGCTTTCTACTGGTTCATTATGAGAAATACAGTTTGAATTCGGGCATTCAAATACATCATTGATACGCTCAGGAAGCTCTAACGCGAGCTTTTTCACCACTTCATAATTCTCGATTTGATTCACGGTCGCGTGAGGAGCATACAACGCTAGCTTGCTCGCTTGCTCTTCATTGATAAACACATTTTCGATTTTGAGTAGATCTTTATGACCGAGTGCTGATGATGGCAAGTTCAGTCCAATCGTTACGCGTTGTGATGAATTGTGCATATCGAACAGTCTTAATACTTTGATGCCGATTTGCGCAGGGATGTGGTCGATGACCGTACCATTTTTGATTGCTTCTACCTGCAATTGAGTCTCTTTAGCCATGATTTTTCCCCTCGATTACAGTGTTTCGTTTAGAACAAGCGCCAGCAGTGCTTGGCGAGCATACACGCCATTTTGAGCTTGCTGGAAGAAGTAAGCATGAGGCGTTTTATCAACATCAGTTGTGATTTCATCCACACGTGGTAGTGGGTGCAGTACTTTCAAGTTCTCACGCGCGCCTTCTAGTAGTGCCGCCGTTAGGATGTAAGCCGACTTAATATGTGCGTATTCCGATTCGTCAAAGCGTTCTTTCTGTACGCGAGTCATGTACAGAATATCCAGTTCAGGAATCACACTTTCCATGTCTGTGTGTAGGCTATATTGAATGCCAGCTTCGTCTAGTTCTTCGCAGATGTAATCTGGCATTGCCAGCGCATCTGGTGCAACAAAGAAGAAGCGGATGTTGTTAAACTTTGCTAAGGCTTGAGTCAGTGAGTGCACTGTGCGGCCATATTTTAGGTCACCTACGAATGCGACGTTCAGGTTGTCTAGACGCCCTTGTGTTTCCGCGATGGTGTATAGGTCGAGTAGCGTTTGAGTTGGGTGTTGGTTTGCACCGTCGCCCGCGTTGATCACTGGCACGCCATTTGAAAATTCAGATGCCAAGCGAGCGGCGCCTTCTTGTGGATGACGCATCACAAAGGCATCGACGTAAGAAGAGATGACTTGTACTGAATCTGCGAGTGTTTCGCCTTTTTTCGCCAGAGAGGTATTACCATCATTATCAAAGCCAATCACGTCACCACCAATGCGCTGAATCGCTGTTTCAAACGATAAACGTGTACGTGTTGATGGTTCAAAGAAACAACTTGCAACGACTTTGTTTTTAATCAGTTCTGGTCGAGGTGCTTTTTTAAGGCTACCTGCTGTTTCTACGATAAGTTCCAGTTCTTCGCGTGAAAGCTCTGGAATAGAGATGATGTGCTTCTGGTAAAGCGAGTTCGCCATGATCTTCTTCCCTATAACATTGATGACTACATCCAAATAACCGAAAGGAATTTTGGACATAAAAAAACCTCCCCAATGGGGAGGTTTTAAAATTCAATAGAATTAACGAAAATAACACCACGTAAGCGTAGTCGCTTAGCGAGAGCAAATCGCGTTTTTACGTCAGCAATCAGCGTGGTCATTTCTTAATCCTCAGACAAATTGCCGAGCATTATACGCTTAACTTTCGTGAGCGCAAGCGATTACATCATGGTTTTTAGCGGCTGTTTTTGCGCGCTGGTTAGCTTCCTAGCGTCGCAACCATCACGGCTTTGATGGTGTGCATACGGTTTTCAGCTTCGTCGAATACGATGGAGTATTCTGATTCAAATACCTCTTCTGTTACTTCAAGGCCTTTCATGCCGTATTTTTCAGCGACTTCTTTGCCGACGGTGGTTTCATCATTGTGGAAAGCTGGAAGGCAGTGCATGAATTTCACATGTGGATTACCCGTTTGCTTAATCACGTCAATATTGATTTGATAAGGTGTCATTAATGCTACACGTTCATCCCATGCCTCGGCAGACTCACCCATAGACACCCAAACGTCGGTGTATAGGAAGTCACAACCTTTCACACCTTCCTCAACGCTTTCTGTTAACGTGATTTTTGCTCCGGTTTGTTGCGCGATAGTTTGACAAGTTGCCACGAGCTCTTCTTCAGGCCAGAACGCTTTTGGCGCGACAAGGCGAATATCCATGCCCATTTTCGCTGCGCCCACCATAAGTGAGTTACCCATGTTGTTGCGTGCATCACCTAGGTAAGCGAAGGTTATTTCATGTAGCTGTTTACCACGGCCGTGCTCTTGCATGGTCAGGAAGTCAGCAAGGATCTGGGTTGGGTGGAACTCATCCGTTAAACCATTCCACACTGGAACACCAGCATAAGTACCAAGCTCTTCAACAATGGATTGGCCAAAGCCTCGGTATTCAATCCCGTCGTACATACGACCAAGAACACGAGCGGTGTCTTTCATCGATTCCTTATGACCGATCTGCGAGCCAGAAGGGCCGATGTAAGAGACTTGAGCACCTTGG
Source organism: Vibrio sp. YT-16 (assembly GCF_033337405.1). Classification (NCBI taxonomy): domain Bacteria; kingdom Pseudomonadati; phylum Pseudomonadota; class Gammaproteobacteria; order Vibrionales; family Vibrionaceae; genus Vibrio; species Vibrio sp. YT-16. The sequence goes on along the minus strand of NZ_JAWOQQ010000016.1, from coordinate 24,615 downwards.
TCAAAGGCAGCGACTTCAAACGCACATCGGGTACGAGTCGAAGATTTCTCAAAGATTAGTGCGATGTTTTTACCTTGAAGTGTCTTCTGCTCTGTTCCTGCATATTTAGCTTTTTTCAGCTCTGTAGACAGTTCGAGCAAAAACTGGATTTCTTTGGTTGAGAAGTCCAATAGCTTCAAAAAGTTGCGGTTACGTAAATTGAAAGCCATAGCTCGTCCCTTAGTACATGTGATTAGATTAATAGAATTCATTAAAACATATAAATGCTTTTATTGTGAATAATTATTTTTAATTAAAGCTAAAAAAGGTTGATGTATTCACATCAACCTTAGTTTTGATTCACCTAATGTAAAGGGACGAGTAAGTTATATATCGTCTCGTTCTATTGGACAGCTCATACAGCGAGCGCCACCGCGACCACGACCAAGCTCGTTACCAGGTACTGTCAGTACTTTGATGCCAGCTTTATCGTATTTTTCGTTGGTGTATACGTTACGTTCGTAACCAATTACTACGCCCGGTTTTACAGTTAGAACGTTATTGGCGTCATTCCATTGTTCGCGTTCCGCTTCATAGCTGTCGCCACCAGTGGTGATGATTTTCAGCTGATCTAAGCCAAGAGCGGACTCAATCGCGTGCAGATAGTTATGTGAGGCTTCAACATGCATTTCACCGTTGCCTTTTGGTGTTAAGCGCCATGTGTCGAGATCTTTGCGCATGATCTCAGGGTAGACAGAGAAAGTATCTACATCCATATGGGTCATCACGGTGTCTAAATGCATACATGAGCGGTGTTTAGGCAGATCAATTGCAATCACTTCGGTCGCTTGGCCTGCTTTAAATAGGCTTGCTGCAAGGTTCTCTACACCTTGTGCAGTCGTACGCTCAGACATACCGATAAGAACTGCACCTTTACCAATAACCAACACATCACCGCCTTCGACATTCGCATTATCATAATGCAGATCATCGTCACCGAAGTATTTGATAAAATCTTGGCCAGCAAAAATTGGGTGCCAACGATAAATCGCACGTAAGTGGTTTGTTTCACGTTGGCGTGCAGGCATCATCATCGGGTTAAGAGAAACGCCGCCATAAACCCAGCATGAGGTATCACGAGTAAAGAGGTGATTAGGCAGTGGCTCAATAACAAAGTCGAGAGGACGCTTCATTTTTGGCAGCATAGAAGATGAGGAGATCGGTAGCTCTGAGTAAGCTAAGCCACCTAAAAAGATGCAGGCAAGGTGTTCATCATCCATTTCTGAAAAGTATTGGCGTAGGTCTCGCGCAAAGGTTGGCCCGTAACGAAAGTCAGAAATCTGAGTGTTCAGCAGCCATTGTTTTGCTTCTGGAACGGCGAGGGTTTCGACCAGTAAATCGTGGAGGAGAAGCACTTCAACGTCTTGCTCGCGCAGCGTACGTGCGAATGCATCGTGCTCTTCACCTGCCGCTTCTACAGCAAGAACGTCATCAAATAGCAACTCATGACAGTTTGACGGAGTTAAGTGGGTTAGGGCGCGTTCAGGGCGATTTAATAGAACTCGTCGAAGTTGACCAACTTCTGATCCAACGTACAGCTTGCTCATTTTGTATCCTTACAAATTTTCCAGCCATTAGTTATGACAAGCTTCCTAGAAAGATGCAAGTTATCAAGCTTTGTTTATATTCTGATATTTTTGACTTTGTGAGTTTTTTGTTTTTATTTTTGTTCTTATTAAATTTATTATTAGATATAAATGCTATTTTGCTAAAATTAGAGTGCGTGCGTTTTTATTCTAATTTTCCCGTTGAGAAAGAATACACGCACAGTGCATAAAACGTGCATTTTTATTCTAAATCATGCATTATTAAAGTGAATTTATTCGTTATGCTTCTTCGTTTTACACGTGAGTGTATTCAAGAAAGCATCATAAACACGCATAGAAAGAGAAAATAACAACATTAAGTGTCAATTAGGATGTTCTGAATATTAAAAAATGCCATTCTTTGTTAATTTTTTGTTTCTTTGTGTGGGCGGTTTAATATTTAGATTCAAATAACCGATAAGAATCGCAGTGGTATGATGTTTGTTTGTGGCTTTTCATCGCAATCCATGCCATATTTCACCGGATCAGCATACTCAGTATCGGGTATTGTGTTTCCATCAAGTAACTAATCTGGAGCCAAAACATGTCTCACGAAGATGAATATCTATCAGTAGAAGAATTAATTGAGATTCAAAAGGAAGAGACTCGCGATATCATTGCAGCATTGCTAGAAGATGGCAGCGATCCAGATTCGCTATACGAAATTGAGCACCACCTGTTTGCCGAAGATTTTGACACGCTAGAAAAAGCGGTAGTTGAAGCATTCAAGATGGGCTTTGAAGTTCTTGAAGCAGAAGAAACTGAAGATGAAGATGGTAACAAGTTGCTTTGCTGTGATGCGACTATGGAGTCCGCACTAGACGCAGAAGCGATTGATGCGCAAGTTGAAAAATTGATTCACTTGGCAGAAAAATACGACATCATCTATGACGGTTGGGGTACGTACTACGAAGGCGAAGATGCGCTTTACCCTGAAGAAGATGAAGACGACGAGTAATCAAAGCTCACTACTTTTGGAAAAACCAGCGTTTAACGCTGGTTTTTTTATACCTTGAAAAACTGACGAATGTGGAGGCGATAAATAATTCACATTGAGTTTATAGGGGATTTCTCCCTATAATGCGTGAAAATTGATCTAGCTCAAGGTGTATATGCAACTCTCACTCGCCGGTTTATGGCAAGTCTCTCCACTGACGGACCTTTCTATCCCACAGGATGACATTACTTTCCCTGCTCCTTTGAGTCAGGTATTGCCTGCTGAACTGACTGAAGAAGCGATTCGTCAGCAAGAGTGGCACCTGATGCACGACATTGAAGTGGACGAATCCATGATGGCATTCCCTGCGGTAGAAATGGTGTTGGGTGGTGTGGATTACCATGCAGAAGTGCGTTTGAACGGGGTAGCATTGTTTGACTGTGACGGCTCACAAAGCGTGTACAAGAAAGACATTCGTCCGTTCATGCAGATGGGGCGTAACCGTTTTGAGATCCTGTTCCTTGAGGAAGAAGAAGATCTTCTGTTGGATGAGGATAAACCTGAGTTGTGCTCACTTGCGGATCATGAATACCAAAAGAGTGACGAGCGCTTAGGGGTATGGCAAGAACCGTATCTGCAGTTTATTCGCAATGTGCGTTTAGACCGTGTAGCAACCGAGCAGATTTGGCACCACGGTGGTGGTTGTGAGTTTAAAGTCGACTTGTACTATCAAACTTTTGCGCCGGGCTTAGTATCGGCATCGGTTAAGTTTAATGGCATGACTTACCATATTCCTATCGATGTCCGAGCGGATCATGCGAGTGCTTTATTCCAGATCGAAGCACCAAAGTATGCCGATCTTAATGATCCCGATCCAAAAGATCTCTACGAACTCGTGGTGGAATTAGATGGGCAACGCCAAGCATTTAAAGTGGCACTTAGCCAAGAGCTCTGTGTTACCCACCTTGTACTTTAAGTTTGGGGATAAAGCGCTATAACGTTTTAAGCATCACGACTTCACATGCATCATGCCCCGTTTGTCCTAGCGGGGCATCGAGATGCTCAAAGCCTAGCTTTTCATACAAGCCTACCGCTTCTCTTAGACATTCTGTCGTTTCTAAATAGCACTGCTGATACCCAAACTGTTTCGCCAGTTGTAAGCTCAATGCGACGATGCGTTTGGCTAAACCGTGCCCTCGTGTTTGAGGTAAGAAGTACATCTTTTGTAGTTCACACACATTTGGCTCGCCCGCTAAAGGGGCAAAGCCACCGCCACCAATGATCTCTCCGCGATGTTCAATGACCCAATAGGCGGCCCCGCATTGATTGTAAACCGAATACATATCATCAAGCGTTGGATCGGCCACACCATAACCTTTGTCTGCGGTTAAGCCGTATTCTGCAGAGACTTTACGAATCACATCTGCGACTTGCGGGTTGTCTGCTTTAGTAAGAGGTCGAAGAACGTATTCCTCAGACTGACACACTTTTGTTAGCCCTTTTAGGTAAGTCTCTAGACCAAGTTTGAGTTGCTCTTGCTCGCTGTCATCGAGTTGGGTAAGCAGTTGTTCAAAGAAGTGGTTTTGCTGTTGGTCCAGTTGTGATAACGCCTGTTGGCCTTGCTCTGTAATCGCTACGAGTTGACTACGTTTGTCTTTTGGGTTTTCGATGCTCTCGACCAAACCTAATTTAATCAAACCAGTAACGGTTCGGCTCGCGTTGGACTTGTCGACATTAAGCTGCTGTGCCAGCTGATTGATGGTCAATGGCTGCAATTGGATTTCACCCAATGCGTGTGCTTGCACTGGAGTGAGAGCGACATCGCCGCATTGTTTATCAAGCATACCAAGCAATCGGACGGCTTGACGGGAGTAGTGTCGAAGTTGACGAGCGTTCATTATCACTTACCTCTAAAAATAAAGTTGCGCACCGCAATTAAATTAATTGCGGTGCGCAACCTTGTCAATGGTAAATGTCATTTTTCTCGTTAGGAGACGTAGTGAGCCTCCATGTTTAAGCGTGGTGATGTAAACAAAACTGCGGTGCTGGAGCTTTTTCTGATGATTTACGCATCCATACTTTCTCGTGGAAGTAGTAAGCCACCGTGTTCAAACTCGGCTCTAGCATCGCCATTACGCCGCCGACGAATGCATCACCTGTTAGTAAGTAAACCACGGTAAAAGCGACGCTGAAGTGCACGGTCGCAAAGCTTGCGGTTTTTAATTTGGTCATCCACTGACGAGCTTTAAGTGCTGGGACTTTTGCCCATGCCTTTTCATGAAAGTAGAAGGCTACGGTGTTCACTGAAGGCTCAATCATGGCAATTAAACTACCAATTAGAATGTCGCCTGTGAGTACGTAAGCGACACTAAATGCGATAGTAAAATGCAGTGCTGCGAAAGTTAGTGTCTTTTTCATGATAATTACTCAATCGTGTTTGTTTCGATGAGTTTATTATCGATAATAATTCTCATTAATGCTAATGGGTAATGAGTATTGTTGTGATAGGGGGAAGCTATTGATGATGGTTTTGGTGAAATGTATACAAAAAAGGTTGGCCATGATGACCAACCTTTTGAACCAAAAAGTGAGAAGTGTTAATTCTTCTCTTTCACTGAGGCTTAAAGCGCAGCGATCGTTGTCTTCTGCTCTTCTAGCTTAGCTAGCGTTTCTTTGTAGCCTTCAAGCTTCTCACGCTCTTTAGCAACAACTGCTTCAGGAGCTTTCGCTACGAAGCCTTCGTTACCTAGTTTGCCTTCGATACGCTTGATTTCGCCGTGCGTCTTCTTGATTTCGCCATCTAGACGAGCAAGCTCAGCATCTTTGTCGATCAGACCTGCCATTGGGATCATTAGCTCAGACTTAGCAACCAATGCTGTTGCACACGCTGGCGTTTCTTCGTCAGCAGCAAGTACGCGTACAGATTCTAGTTTCGCTAGAGACATTAGTACTTGTTTGTTTGCTTCTAGACGCGCAGCGTCTTCTGCGTTTGCTGCTTTCAGCATAACGTCGAGCGGCTTACCAGGGTTGATGTCGTATTCAGCACGTAGGTTACGGATGCTGGTAATGAACGCTTTCACCCATTCGATATCATCTAGCGCTTCTTGGTTGAAGTTTGCTTCGTCGAATTGAGGCAGTGCTTGCAGCATGATTGTCTCGCCTTCTACACCTTCAACTAATGGCTTGATGCTTTGCCAGATAGTTTCAGTGATGTAAGGAATCACTGGGTGAGCTAGACGTAGCGTCTTCTCAAGAACCGTGATGAGTGTACGGCGAGTACCACGCTGTTGCGCTTCAGTACCTTTCCATAGAACGGGTTTAGTTAGCTCTAGGTACCAGTCACAGAATTGGTTCCAGATGAATTCGTAAAGCGTGTTCGCAGCCATATCTAGACGGAAGTTGTCGATATGGTTGTTGAACGCTTTCGCTGCAAGTTCAAACTGAGACTCGATCCATTTGTCTGCTAGTGAGTATTCAATCTCACCACCGTTGAAGCCACAATCTTGCTCTTCTGTGTTCATCATTACGTAACGGCTTGCGTTCCATAGTTTGTTACAGAAGTTACGGTAACCCTCAAGACGCTTCATATCCCAGTTGATATCACGACCTGTTGATGCCATTGCTGCAAGAGTGAAACGTAGTGCGTCTGTACCGTATGCTTCGATACCGTTTTCAAACGTCTTACGAGTGTTCTTCTCGATCTTCTTCGCTAGCTGAGGTTGCATCATGTTGCCACAACGCTTCTCTACTAGAGACTCTAGGTCGATACCATCGATCATGTCGATTGGGTCAAGTACGTTACCTTTCGACTTAGACATCTTGTCGCCGTTTTCATCACGGATTAGACCAGTAACGTAAACCGTCTTAAATGGTACTTGTGGTTTGCCGTTTTCGTCTTTCACGAAGTGCATGGTCATCATGATCATGCGCGCAACCCAGAAGAAGATGATGTCGAAACCAGTTACTAGAACGTCTGAAGGGTGGAATACTTTCAGGTCGTCAGTTTGCTCTGGCCAACCTTGAGTACCGAATGTCCATAGTGCAGAAGAGAACCACGTATCCAGTACGTCTTCGTCTTGGTGCAGTTCAATGACTGACTCTAGGTTGTTGTTCTTACGAACTTCTTCTTCAGTGCGACCTACGTAAACATTACCTTGGTTGTCGTACCAAGCTGGGATGCGGTGACCCCACCATAGCTGACGAGAGATACACCAGTCTTGAACGTCACGCATCCAAGAGAAGTACATGTTTTCGTACTGCTTAGGAACAAATTGGATGTCGCCGTTTTCTACTGCTTCAACTGCAGTTTTCGCTAGAGGCGCAGTACGTACGTACCATTGGTCAGTTAGCATTGGTTCGATAACCACGCCACCACGGTCGCCGTAAGGAACTTGTAGATCGTGATCTTTCACTTCTTCAAGTAGGCCTAGCTCGTCGAATTCAGCAACGATAGCTTTACGAGCGGCAAAACGCTCCATACCGTGGTATTTAGCTGGTAGCTCAGTGCTGTAAGCGTCGCTTGCTTCGCCGTTGGTGTTGAATACTTCAGAAGCATCACGGATGTTTGCGTCGAAAGTCAGAATGTTGATCATTGGTAGCTGGTGGCGCTTACCTACTTCGTAGTCGTTGAAGTCGTGCGCAGGTGTGATTTTCACACAGCCAGTACCTTTTTCCATATCTGCGTGCTCATCGCCCACGATTGGGATGCGACGATCAACGATAGGAAGGATGATTTCTTTACCGATAAGATCTTTGTAACGTGGATCTTCTGGGTTAACTGCAACACCCGTATCGCCTAGCACGGTCTCTGGACGAGTCGTTGCAACAACGATGTAGTCTTTGCCATCGGCTGTTCTAGCGCCATCTGCTAGTGGGTAGCGGAAGTGCCACATGTGGCCTTTAGTGTCTTTGTTCTCTACTTCTAGATCTGAAATCGCTGTGTGTAGCTTTGGATCCCAGTTAACCAGACGCTTACCGCGGTAGATTAGATCGTCTTCGTATAGACGTACGAAGACTTCTTGAACGGCGTTAGATAGACCATCGTCCATCGTAAAGCGTTCACGATCCCAGTCTACAGATGCGCCAAGACGACGAAGCTGCTTAGTGATAGTGCCGCCAGATTCGCCTTTCCATTCCCAGATTTTGTCGATGAAAGCTTCACGACCGTAATCGTGTTTTGTTTTGCCTTCTTCTGCAGCGATCTTACGCTCAACAACCATCTGAGTTGCGATACCAGCGTGGTCAGTACCTACTTGCCAAAGGGTGTTTTTACCCTTCATACGTTCACAACGGATAAGCGTATCCATGATCGTATCTTGGAACGCGTGGCCCATGTGTAGGCTACCAGTGACGTTCGGTGGCGGGATCATGATGCTGTATGATTCTTTAGTAGTGTCACCGTGTGGCTTAAAGTAGCCTTTCTCTTCCCAAGTCTGATACAGAGCTTGTTCGATTGAAGTTGGGTTGTATGTCTTTTCCATAGCGCTCTTTTAATGGATACGTTGATGGTTGAATCTTAGTCAATCTTTATAAGTGAGGGATCTTAACAAGATCGCCTTAACTATAAGGATTGACCGTTAAGGATATTGAATTTCGATCGTTTGCAGCTGGTAACCTGCTTGACGGTAAATTTTATATCTTTCTCTTGCGAGTTGTTTAGCTTTTTCTTCGCAGGGCACGAAGTCTACCACTTGAGCAAACTTGTTCGCAAAGGTTGTCTCATTTTCCGCCAAATTAATTACCAGCTGACGGTTCCAATTAGGTTTTACACCTTCATGGCCGATTTCAATATTGGTGGCGTATTTCGGTCCCTCGCCTACGAGGTTATGTGCCATGAACTTGTCTGCATCAACTTGCCAAAAGGCTTCAGCGAGCTGCTCGGCGTGTGGTTTGTCTTGGCAGTTTAAATACACTTTAGCGCCTTGGCGAGCAAAGTGCTGAGCCAAAAACACGATGTATTCTTCAAAGCCAGCCACCGTTGCTTGCGGGCTCTCTTCGTTAATGATGTAGAAGGTTGCAGTTTGCATCATTCTCTCACTTGCCTTGGGTCTCTTCCTAAGACCATCTTAAGTCCCACTTTCATTTTAGAAAATTAGGATAATAAAAAAGGGCCTTGCGGCCCTTTTAGATTCTGTTCAGAAATTACTCTTCTGTCTCTTGGCCGCTGCGGTTCAAAAGGAATTGGACAAGCATTGAGACAGGACGGCCCGTTGAGCCTTTCGCTGCGCCTGATTTCCACGCGGTACCTGCGATATCGACGTGTGCCCAGTTATACTTCTTCGCGAACTTAGATAAGAAGCAACCCGCAGTAATTGTGCCACCAGGGCGACCACCAATGTTTGCCATATCCGCAAACGGGCTCTTCAACTGTTCGTGGTACTCGTCTGCCATTGGTAGACGCCATGCACGGTCACTCGCTTGCTCAGAAGCGTTTACTAGCTCATGAGAAAGAGGGTTGTGGTTAGAGATTACACCGCTGATATGGTGGCCTAGTGCGATAACACAAGCACCAGTTAGCGTTGCAACGTCAACCACGCAGTCTGGTTCGAAACGCTCTACGTAAGTCAGTGCGTCACAAAGAACAAGACGGCCTTCAGCATCCGTGTTCAGAACTTCTACAGTTTGACCAGACATGGTCGTTAGGATGTCACCTGGACGGTAAGCGTTGCTGCCAGGCATGTTTTCACAGCCCGCTAGAACACCAATAACGTTGATTGGTAGGTTTAGCTTCGCTAGCGCTTTCATTGTACCGAATACCGATGCCGCACCACACATGTCGTACTTCATCTCATCCATACCTTCGCCCGGCTTTAGAGAGATACCGCCTGAGTCGAAGGTTAGACCTTTACCTACGAGCACAATCGGTTTTGCATCTGAGTCAGGGTTACCTTTGTACTCGATGATAGACATCATAGATTCGTTTTTAGAACCACGGCCTACTGCTAGGTAAGAGGTCATACCCAGTTTTTCCATCTCTTGCTCACCAATAATTTTGGTGGTTACGGTTTCGTAATCGTCCGCTAGACGACGAGCTTGAGAAGCAAGGTAAGCTGGATTAGCTACGTTTGGCGGCATGTTGCCAAGGTCTTTTGAGGCTTTGACACCTGATGCGATAGCAAGACCATGAGTGATTGCTTTTTCACCCAAGTTCAATTCACGACGCGTTGGTACGTTGAAAACAAGCTTGCGCAGTGGGCGGCGAGTCTCAGGTTTCACGCTCTTGAATTGATTAAATGTGTATAGACCATCTTTAGTCGCTTCTACAGCCTGGCGCACTTTCCAGTATGTATCACGACCCTTAACATGCAGTTCAGTTAGGAAACATACCGCTTCCATTGAGCCTGTCTCGTTAAGTGTGCTGATCGTCTTTTGAATGATTTCCTTGTACTGGCGCTCGCCAAGTTCACGCTCTTTGCCGCAACCGACAAGTAAAACGCGCTCTGACAAAACACCTGGTACTTGATGCAGTAGCAGCATCTGACCAGGTTTACCCTCTAGATCACCACGGCGAAGTAGTGAACTGATGTAACCGTCACTGATTTTATCAAGTTGTTCGGCTACTGGAGAAAGGCGACGTGGTTCAAACACACCAACAACGATACATGCGCTACGTTGTTTCTCTGGACTGCCACTTTTTACACTGAACTCCATGCGTACTCCTACATCCTGAAGACAAATTGCTCTAAATGTTAGATAATGATCGCTTACTTGTTGAATTTTAGCTCCAGGCTTACATGCAGAGCTGATTAAGCGACTAACATCTAGTTTATAATTTTTAAAAAAATAAATGGTTCAACGGGAAACTATAGTGATTCGACCAAAAAAACAAGTTTTGTATAGGTAATTTCAGCGTGATTATTGTTAGATATTTGATCCGCGAAACACTCAAGAGCCAATTTGCGATTTTTTTCGTACTTTTTTTGGTGTTTGTAAGCCAGAAATTCATAAGTGTTCTTGCTGATGCTTCTGATGGGGATATTCCTGCTGGATTGATTTTCTCGATTGTTGGTTTGAACATGCCAGCAATGGGTCTGTTAATGCTGCCTTTAAGTCTGTATATCGGCATATTGATCACATTTGGTCGTCTGTATGCAGAGAGCGAAATTGTCGTAATGAACGCGACAGGTATTGGTAATAAATTCTTGGTTCAAGCGGCCTTATACCTAGCGTTGATTACTTCAGCGGTGGCGGCTTTCAATGCGTTGTGGCTATCGCCGTGGTCTCAAGACCGCGTTGAGCAGCTTTATGAGCAGGTAGCGTCAGAAAACAGCGTTGACCTACTTAAAAAAGGTCAGTTCCAAGGTACACCAGACGGTTCATCGGTTGTGTTCATCGATGACATTAAAGACAATACCTTGAGCAACGTTTTTGTTGCGCAGATGCGCCCTCGAGATTCAGTGTTACCGAGTGTGATGTTCTCATCTTCTGGTGAAGTAAAAGAGCTTTCGGACGGTCGTCAGATCATCACTATGAAAGAAGGTACGCGTTATGAAGGTGTGCCTACTCGCGTTGAATATATGATCACGAAATTCGATGAATACGAAGGTGTTATCGGCCAACGTGAGGTCAAAAAGAAAGGGCGAGACTGGGAAGCATACCCAACGGTTGACTTGATAGGTCACCCAGATCCAGAGGCGCAAGCGGAGCTACAATGGCGAATTTCGTTATTTGTGTGTATTCCACTCTTAACAATGCTCGTTATTCCTTTGTCTGCGGTGAATCCGCGTCAGGGACGGTTTGCCAAAATGGGGCCTGCGATTCTGATCTATCTAGCGTATTTCTTGGCGATCAGTGCAACCAAATCTGCATTAGAAGATGGTGACATCCCGGCTGCTATTGGTATGTGGCCAATCAATGCGATGTTGCTGATTGTTGCTATCATGGCGAATATGATGGACAGCGTTGCTGCTAGACGAATAAAAGACAAATTCCGCAAGAAGAGGCTCGCGTAAGCTGTGTTCAAAATCTTAGACCTTTACATCGGTAGAACCATCATCTCTACCACTGCCTTGGTTTTAGCGACGTTTGTTGGCTTATCGGGCATCATCAAATATGTAGAACAGCTACGTAAAGTAGGGCGAGGTGTGTACGACCTCACTCATGCGTTGTACTTTGTGTTACTCAGTGTGCCGCGTGATATCGAAATGTTCTTTCCAATGGCGGCATTACTCGGTGCCCTGATCGGCTTAGGTATGTTGGCTTCAAGCTCTGAGCTGGTGGTGATGCAAGCTGCTGGTTTCTCTAAGCTGGATATCGGGTTATCGGTACTAAAAACGGCCGTCCCGCTCATGATTGTCGTTATGGCGTTAGGTCAATGGGGCGCTCCTGAGGCCCAGAAGATGGCCCGTGACTTACGTGCGTTTGCGATATCAGGTGGTAGCATTGTGTCTGTGCGCTCAGGTGTGTGGGCTCGTGACGCAAACGACTTTATCTTTATCGGTAAAGTCGAAGACGACAAGCTTTATGCTTTAAATATGTGGCGTTTTGATGATGATAAGAATCTACAAAAAGTTATTTTCGCCGAAGAAGTCGACTACCAACAAGATAACAACTGGCTGATGCGCTACGTACAAATAACGGACATGGAAAATGAAAACGTAATTTCAAAGCAAGACATCGAACAGATGGAGTGGCACACCTCTTTGGCACCAGATAAGCTAGCTGTGGTGACCGTGAAGCCAGAAGAACTGTCACTGAGCGGTTTGTATGATTATGTGACTTACCTGAAAGCATCGGAACAAGATGCATCTCGCTATGAGTTGGCGTTTTGGCGTAAGTTGACTCAGCCGCTTTCAATTGCTGTGATGATGTTAATGGCGCTATCTTTTGTTTTCGGTCCACTCAGAAGCGTGACCATGGGGGCAAGGGTATTGTCGGGCGTGGTTGCCGGGTTTACTTTTTACATATCCAGTGAGTTCTTTGGTCCATTAAGCTTGGTGTATGGCATATCCCCAGTGTTTGGTGCTTTGGCCCCGAGTTTGGTGTTCTTAGCTATTGCGATTGCACTGCTACGAAGAAAGCTATAACTGAAGCATCATCGAATAAACCAAGTTTTACCGAACCAAATGTAAAAGGAAGGCATTACGCCTTCCTTTTTTGTGTTCCTAGACAAGTTAGTTTGCCTTAGGTAATACAACAACCTCTGTTTTGGCCCAAATGTCGTGGAAACCACGTTTCTTCGGATCAATCGGTACAGTCAAATTTGCCAAGCCAAAGCCAGATGTCGAAATACGAATCAGAGCTTGAGTTACCGTAATTGGTGCTCCGTCTTTGGCATTGCGAACTCGAAGCTTCCAAGCGCGCATCCCAAGAGTTTGTCCTGCTCGCGTCCAGAAGAACACAAAGAAATATATCCACACACCAGCAAGATAAAGTGTAAATAGAGGGCTCAATACAGGGTGCTTTCCGAGCATATCTGCGGCATCAGCGTACTCGCCATAGCTCAACAATCCTGCTGCATTTAGTGCAAACACAACGGCCATAACAATACCAGCGGCCATCATTTCAATTGCGATAATAATCAATGTGTCGTAAATCAACGCTGCAAGTCGACGAAAGAGACCAGCAGGTGGAAGAGTTGTAGACGTTGTCATTATTCCATCACTTACCTTAAAAATTGTGCGTCAGAATATAGATTCCCTCACCAAGAGAAAAGAGACCTAACGCACAGAGTCTTTAATTGTGTATAAACGAAGAGACTTTTCTGCCCTACGTTATCAGCACATGTCATGATACACGAGGCCGTGCAGCAATATGTTTCAACTGAATTCGACTCTCTTAACCATTGGCTCTTTGGTCTGTGACCAGATTAGATAGTTGAGAGAGTTGGTGTTTCTCATCTTCGGTATAATGTTGGCTTAATGAAAGCTCTAAAGCTTTTTCTGACAGCTTGATTGCTGGTGACAAAAATAACTTAGGGTGCATACTAGAGAGAGCTAGCAAGGCCTTTTGTAGGCGAATCTGTATTTGGAGTTGCGCTGCACCATCGTGTGCTATCGGCAAAAAGACATCATCAAACAAATCCTGGCAGCTCAATGCGGGCACAAATAGTCTAGGGTATCGAGTTTTGGTAGGCGGCTTACTGAGTAGGTCTCCCCATAATGAAAGTGCTCGTACAGAACGCCCAAGAACGTCAATCGCGGTGCCATTATCATTTACAGCCGGAGATAGTGCTCGTGAGGCGATTTCCGCCATAACGACTAAACCAAAGCGAGGGTCCTGATCATATGAACGCTCCGTTCGAATCGTGAAGGCTGCCGTTATTTCGCTTTCGTCTGGCAACTCTCCACAAACCCAAGCCAATGGTTGACCTACGTACACAAAACTTCCCGGTTGTCGCTCAAGGTAGATGGTGCATTGGTTTGCTTCAGCAATACTATCGAGATGATGCATATCAACATGCTGTAAGTAACCAATTTCTTGGCTCAAAATAGGTTTACTTCCTCTGGGTTTATGTTCTGGGTGGCTCCATGGGTGAGCGCCTAGCCAACGCTCTTTGCCCCGTTTTCTTATCGCATCTAACAAGGCTTGCTCCACGTATGAAGTGGTTTCACTGACCCTTCCTAGTACGGAAAGGTGCTGAATCCAACGTAGCAGAGTGAGTATGATCATCACGATTACGGCGATAGTCACGATGAATAGATAAATTTGTGCTTGTTGATGATAGGCCCCAATACCTAGCGCGATAATTCCTACCAAACTAAATAGAAAAGAGCCAAGAAAGGTTGCTAAGGCATTTTGTGTTGTACTGTCCTCCATCAACAGTTTTGTCGCTCGTGGCGTTACCCCCGCACTAGCGGCACTGTATGCTGAGACCATAATATTGAGAGAGAATGTAGTCACTGCAAGCATGGAGGTTGCGAGGATATTTAATATGTTGTTCAACAAATCCTTGCTGACGTTGATGGCAGGGGGCAGAGTAATGAACTGGTTTAAAACAATCGACATTAAGGCGGTAGCAACAGCTAGTAATGCGTAGAGTGACGTCCGGACCCACAGTTTTCGTGTCATCTGTTTCAGTAACCACTGCCATTTTGACCCAGTCATTCTTTGCTCCTATTCAGTTCTCACTAGAAAGTCGATAGAAAATTCAGAAAGTTATTCTTGCTTAAGCATAGGTTAAATGCCCGTCGTTCTGCTTGATATTTCATGCATCACGAAAGTAAGAAAGCTGCTTGCTTCAAAGAATGGTGCTCTTGAGGTGTGAATTACCACGATTCTGTTACCTTAATTGATAGATGAATTAAAAGTATGTGATTGAAAAGAGGTAGCGCATGATTGTAATTACAGGTGCAAGTAGCGGCTTAGGGGCGGAACTAGCAAAGCGTTATGATGCGGAAGGCAAAGAGACGTATGTAATAGGAAGAAATACAGAAAAACTATCCGCACTAGCAAAACAACTCTCTCATAACGTCGGCTATCAAGCTTGCAACCTCTCATTACATCAAGGTGTGAAACAGCTCTTTGATGGGATGAAACAGCCGCCTGAAATGGTCATTCATAGTGCAGGAAGTGGTTATTTTGGCTTACTGGAAGAGCAGGAGCCGGAAGAGATTCAAAAGTTGATTGATAACAACCTGAATTCTGCGATTCATGTGTTAAGAGAGTTAGTAAAGCGTTACAAAGATCATCCAATAAAAGTGGTCATGATCATGTCCACAGCCGCGCAACAACCTAAAGCGCAAGAGTCTACGTATTGTGCAGTGAAATGGGCCGTCAAAGGATTAATTGAGTCGGTTCGTTTGGAGCTAAAAGGAAAACCTATGAAAATTATCGCGGTTTATCCTGGTGGAATGGATACGGAATTCTGGAAAACAAGCGGCAATACGATGGACACGAGTCACTTCATGCAAGCAGAAGATGCCGCAGAGATGCTCCATAATGCGTTGTCGAGCATTGGGAATGGTTATGTTTCTGATATTACAGTGAATAGAATTTAAAAAGAGTTTCGTATACTCACTTTCATCTGGAAGAGTAGTAGAAAATGGAGCGTACGTTTCTTATGAGTACAGCTTTGTCACACTTTGTGGCGAAATTATCAGCAAACGATAGTTATTTAAGGTATTTCTGCTTGCGCAGGTCAAAAGCTTACGTATAATGCCAACCATCAAAGGGCAATAGCCCAAAGATGCCGGTGTGGTGAAATTGGTATACACGACGGATTCAAAATCCGTTGCCTTCGGGCGTGGCGGTTCAAGTCCGCCCACCGGTACCATATTAGAAAGGTCGCTTTTATAGCGGCCTTTCGTCGTTTTAGGTGTTCGTAAATATCAAAAGAAAGTTAGCGTTGCCTTCGCGGTGGCGGCAGGAATGCCAGTCCAATCAACTCCGTCCACCGGTACCATATTTTAAGACAGAGCCTCGATGAAAGTCGGGGCTTTGTTGTATCTGGATCTTCAAAACAAAAAAAGCGCGAGGGGTATGCCTCGCGCAAACTACTACATGGTGATAGTAGGAACAGCCTATAGAGCTGTGAACAAGGTATTTTGAGTGTTCGGAGTCCAGTCTGCTTGGGACACGTGCGGTACATCAACTAGATAACGCAAACCTTGATAAGTCACCACATCACCTTGTTTATAGGAAACATTCTGAGTCCAGTTAGTGGCTGGGTCTGCATTTGTCCAAAGGCTAGAGGTTAGAGACGGTGCCCAATCTTGTTGCGCAGTATGGTTTGTTACAGCCTGGTATACAGTACCTAGGTGTAAGACGTAATCGCCAGCGTCGTAGTTATGACCAACTTGCCAGTTCGGTGTGTAGTTATCCATTGTGTCGAAGTCATAACCCGCTTGTTTTGCTAACTGTATAAACTTAGCGAGCTTAGGTAGGTTTTGCGTTGCCCCCATGCCACGCTTACCATCTTCAAATAGGAACTCGTGAGTTAATACGATAACTTTATCTGCGTGTAAAGGTGTACCACATGGGAACTCTTGAGCTTTGGAGTTGATCGGGTTAATCGTTGTTGGTGCACAAGTGTTTAACGCGGAATCCACATATCCAAGAAATGCTTCTGCTTCTGTAAGGCTGTTTGCTGGCATTTCAATGCCCCAATTTTCGGGTGCCCAGTCCACATCCCAACCGTGAGTTTGATAGCCGTTATTCGCTAGGATATTTTGAACCTCGATAGCTGCTTTTACACTGTTGGATGGGTTGGATGTATCGCATACATATCCTGGTTCCCAAGGTTTCAGGTCATCAGACGTGGCACATAACCCATCTGCTTTGAAGTCTTTCGTCACGCGCCAACCGTTGGTGTAGGGCAGTCTAGCAAACTCTGTTGCCTTGTAGTTCGGGTAGCTTGTAATGTTCGGCAAATACTTTGCTAACACAGATAAGTTTTCCGTAAACATTGAGGCATCGTAAACAGGGTCTTGATACGAGTTAAGCTGGTGGTCCCCGGTCGCATTACACTCCGCAGCACTGTTCGGTCCAAACTCATCCACGCAGTTGTGCACCATGTGATCGTAACTGTGGTTCGCAACAATATGACCAGTGTCTAATGCGAGCTTTAAGGCTTCTAGGGAACGGTCTTCATTCTCATCACCAATTCCATCTAAATGCCAAGCATTAAAGTAAAACGTCGCTTTGATATCTTCCTGGTTAAGTACTTGAATAACGTCAATAGATGCATTGATTGGTCCATCATCAAACGTTAGATAAATTGTGCCTTTAGAGTCGGTTTGAGCAAATGAGTGTTGTGATAGTGCGGCACTTACAAGCGTTGCAATAGCCAGTTTATTAAATTTCATTCTCTATTCCTTTTAAGAAATTAATAACGACGTTGTCAGTAGTAAAATATTGATAATTTGAAACTTAATGTGATGTCTTAAATTATTTTATGACTTTTATCCTAGACCTAAATAATTACAAAAAAATAGGTGGTATTTTCTAAATTGGGATTGTGTTCACGAATAATGCAACCGGTTGCGCTTTTTTGTCTTGGTTATTTTTGCTACAGTTTTTGCAGGTTGAAATTTACACAACGGGAGTAAGGCTATGAAAAAGATCCTTTTATGCTGTAGCGCAGGGATGTCCACCAGTATGCTTGTTAAGAAAATGGAGCAAGCTGCTGAAAATAAAGGAATTGAATGCAAAATTGATGCGATGTCAGTGAATGCATTTGAAGATGCAATTAAAGAGTACGATGTTTGTCTTCTCGGGCCTCAAGTACGTTTTCAGCTAGAAGAGCTAAGAAAAACGGCGCAAGAGCATGGTAAAAACATTGACGCGATTTCTCCTCAGCATTATGGAATGATGAAGGGAGAGGAAGTACTAGAGCAAGCATTAGAATTAATTAACTAAACCATAGTTTTAAATTAAAAAAGATAACTGTACATCAAATATAAATATTTGATGCGGGATTCTTTTGCCTAAAATAAGGATGGATTCTATGAAGCTTTATGACGCAATTATAGGCGCAGTCGAAAAGCATATAGCCCCTATAGCAGCTAAAGTGGGGAATCAGCCCCATGTTCGCGCAATGAGAGACGGTTTTATTGTCGCAATGCCGTTTATTATTGTTGGTAGTTTCATTTTGATTTTTGCATTCCCCCCATTTGCCGAAGATACAACCTTTACTTTTGGTCGAATTTGGCTCGATTTCGCCACTACACATTTTGATACCATAATGATGCCCTACAACATGTCGATGGGGATCATGACCATTTTTGTTTCGCTGGGCGTTGCTTATAGTTTAGCGAAGGCTTACAAGATGGATGGGATCACGAGTGCTGTATTGTCACTAATGTCTTTTTTACTCATTGCGGCCCCAGCTAAAGATGGCGCGTTGTCTATGTCTCACATGGGCGGAACCGGGATCTTCACCGCAGTGATGTGTGCATTTTTCTCGGTGGAGCTCTACCGTTTTATGAAAAAGCACAATATTACGATTCGCATGCCAGAGCAGGTGCCACCGGCGATTGCGCGATCATTTGAAGTATTGCTACCAGTCTTAGCGATATTCATTACCTTATATCCACTTAGCCTTTTCGTACAAACCCAGTACGACATGCTGATTCCAGATGCTGTTATGGCTATCTTTAAACCGCTAATCAGTGCGTCTAACTCATTGCCTGCCATTATTGGCGCTTTATTGCTTTGCCAGCTACTTTGGTTTGCGGGTATTCATGGTGCTGCAATTGTTGTTGGACTGCTTTCTCCAATCTTTTTGACCAACATTGGTGCCAACATTGAAGCCTTTGTTGCAGGTGAACCGATTCCAAACGTATTTACTCAACCGTTCTGGGATTTTTACATCTTTATTGGCGGCTCTGGTGCAACACTTGCTCTTGTTATGCTGATGTCGTTTAGCCGTTCTGTTCACCTTAAGAGCATTGGTCGAATGAGTGTGGTGCCTGGCTTTTTCCAAATCAACGAACCTGTGATCTTCGGTAGCCCAGTTGTGATGAACCCGACCTTGTTTATCCCGTTCGTCTTCGCTCCAGTCATCAACGCTACGATTGCGTATTTTGCTGTGCATGTCGGCTTTGTGGGTATGGGGGTCGCTACAACACCTTGGACAACACCGGCACTGATAGGTGCTTCGTGGGGTAGCGGTTGGACCTTTGCGCCAGTATTGCTCGTCATTGGTTTATTAATTCTTGATCTAATCATCTACTTCCCATTCTTCAAAATGTTTGAGAAGCAAATGTTGGAGCAAGAACTACCAACGACGAAGGAAACTAAAGGTGATACGCAGCCGTCAGGCGAAGGCGTTACTGCTTAACTGTGCTTAATGGGCCGCAATTACCGCGGCCCGATTTTCGGAGAGAAAATGATGGAACAAGAATTGGTTGTAATGGAGATCATTTGCAATGCTGGTGAAGCCAGAAGTTTAAGCTACGAGGCATTGCGTTTATCTCGAGAACAAGATTTTGAAGCGGCTGATGAGAGGCTCTCTCAAGCAAGAGAGTGCATTAATAAAGCCCACTTAATACAGACTCAGCTTATTGAAGAAGATCAGGGAGAAGGGAAAGTCCCGATGACGTTAGTGATGGTGCATGCTCAAGATCACCTAATGACTACGATTTTGGCTCAAGAGATGGCTGTAGAAATCGTCGCACTGAACAAAAAAATCTCGAACAAATAAAGGGGGATGAAAATGTCTAGAGAGGCGATCAAACTTGCCATTATTGGCGGTGGTAGTAGCTATACCCCGGAATTGGTTGAAGGGGTTATTAAGCGCTTAGAATATTTACCCGTTAAGAAAATTCATTTTGTGGACATTGAGTCAGGAGCTGAGAAGCTTGAGATCATCAAAGGATTGGCTCAGCGAATGGTCGATAAAGCCGGCGCAAAAATTGAGATAAAAGCCGGTTTCGATCGCCGTGCTGCGATAAAAGATGCGGATTTTGTGATGACGCAGTTTCGTGTTGGTGGCCTTGCTGCACGCGCTAACGATGAGCGAATCCCAATCAAGTACGACGTCATCGGCCAAGAAACAACGGGCCCTGGTGGTTTTGCTAAAGCTCTGCGAACCATTCCGGTCATTCTTGATATCTGTAAAGACATTGAAGAGTTGGCTCCAAACGCATGGATGCTCAATTTCACCAACCCAGCGGGTTTAGTTTCCGAAGCGGTCAGTAAGTACACCAAAGTAAAGAGTATTGGTTTATGCAATGTGCCCGTTTCAATGGAAATGATGATTGCAGAAATGATGGAGTGCGAGCCAAAAGAGCTACAACTTGAGTTTGCTGGGTTAAACCATCTCGTGTGGGTACACAAAGCATGGCTCAATGGGGAAGATATTACTCAAACGGTATTAGAGAAAGTCGGTGATGGTGCCAACTTCAGTATGAAGAATATCTGGGAAGAGCCGTGGGATCCGGCATTTCTAAAAGCACTGGGGGCGATACCATGTCCTTATCATCGTTACTTCTACCAAACTGATGCCATGCTTGCTGAAGAGAAACAAAGTGCCGATGAAAAAGGCACTCGTGCTGAGCAGGTAATGGAAACAGAAAATGCGCTGTTTAAGCTCTATCAAGATCCTACCCTCGATCATAAGCCGAAAGAGTTAGAGGAGCGGGGTGGTGCTTATTATTCTGATGCATCACTGAACCTAGTTGATTCAATTTATAACAATCGTAATAGTATTCATGTTGTTAACGTTTTAAATAATGGAGCGATCAACGGCCTACCTGACGATGCTGTGATTGAATGTAGTGCGGTGATTGGTAGCTGGGGGGCGAAACCTCTTGCGGTTGGCGAGTTGTCAAACAATATCAAAGGATTACTCCATCAAGTTAAAGCGTATGAGCAGCTAACAATAGAAGCTGCTGTCGAAGGTAATTATGACAAGGCGCTTATGGCATTAACCAATAACCCATTGGTGCCTGACATTGGCCGCGCCAAGTCAATCCTGGATGATATCCTAGCGGTGAACGCTCCGTATTTACCTCAATTTAAACTAACGACGTTGTAGTACTAAGGAAGGACGCCAATGAAAGTCATTTTTAATGCTGATGATTTTGGTTTAACGAGAGGTGTAAATAACGGCATCGTTAAAGCTCATCAGCAAGGTGTGGTTCATTCAACCACCATGATGGTGGGTATGGATGCTGAGCAACATGCCTTAGAACTAGCTCGCCATAATTCAGGCTTGAAAGTTGGCGTTCATCTTAGGTTTACAGCAGGTGTGCCTATAACGAAGCATCCTAACTTGACCAACGGCCGAGCGCACTTTATCAACTATGACGAACTTTGGAGTAAGCAGGACTTCGAAACTCAGGTCGTTTATGATGAAGCAAAAGCTCAGGTGGAACATTTTTTATCGCTTGGGTTAGAGCTAAGCCACTTAGATAGCCATCATCACGCGCATACTCACCCTCAAATTTTGCCCGTTATTAAAGAAGTAGCGAATGAATACCGAGTGCCACTGCGGGGCACTGGCTTGTGTCAAGAATCGATGACAATCAGGTATATCTTTACTGATGAGTTTTATGATCAAAAAGTGAGCTTGGATGGCTTAATGGCACATCTATTGAGCTTAAAAGCTGACTATGACTTGGTTGAGGTGATGTGCCACCCGGCAGAGGCCGATCAGGCGCTTATCTTACAGAGTGGTTATGCGCTTCAGCGAGAGCTAGAGTTACAAGTTCTTACCTCTCCCATTTTAAAAGAACAGTTAGCTCATCATGGTATAACTGTCACGGATTACTCTGAGCTTGTTTCTACCAATCAAATGGTCAGTGTATGATTAAAGGCTGCCAGCTTCGCCCCCTATAGCACCTTACGAATTGCTGGCAGCCGTTCTATACAAACGAATATTTAATAACAATTGCAGTTGGACCCAATAGCATTATGGCAAGGATTAAAGATGTAGCCGAACTCGCCGGTGTAAATCGCTCTACCGTTTCTCGAATTATTAATGGAGAGGGGAAATTTCGCGAGGAAACTCGAAAAAAAGTAGAGCAAGCTATGGCGCAATTGAATTATCGTCCCAGTGCAATTGCTCGTTCACTCGCAACCTCATCCAGTAATATGGTTGGGTTATTGGTGACTTACTATACGGGGGGCTTCTTTGGCGAGATGATGGAGCAGGTTCAGACCGAGCTGGATATTCATAAGAAGTTTTTGATTACAGCTCAAGGCCATCATTCTGCACAAGGTGAAAAAGAGGCAATTCAGCGTTTTAATGATTTACGTTGTGACGGCTATGTACTTCATAGTCGTTATTTGTCAGATGATGACTTACGTGAATTAGCTAAACAACCAACACCTTTCGTTCTCCTGGATCGCTACGTGGAAGGAATAGAAGAGCGTTGTGTTACCTTTAACCATCATCATGCAAGCCGTATTGCCGTTGAGCACCTTTTAGCTGGTGGTCATCGAAAGATTGCTTGTATTGCCGGTCCATCCCAACGTCATAACAGTGTATTGAGAAAGCTTGGGTATATTGATGCAATGAAGGATGCTGGTATAGATATTGATGAAAGCTGGTGTGAAGAAGGGAATTATGGCCGGCAAAGTGGTTATGATGCAATGGCTGCAATTTTACAACGACACCCTGATGTGACGGCTGTCTTTTCATGCAGTGAAGAAATGACGGTTGGCGCAATGCAATACTTACACGAGCACAGTATTTCTGTACCAGAGCAAATCTCATTAACTAGCTTTGACAGTGTTGATCTTTGTGAAAGTCTTTACCCTACAGTATCAGCAGTGCACTTTCCTATCAGTGACATGGCCCGTGTAGCGGTACAAACGTTAATGGGGCTAGTCAAAGATCAAGAAGTAATAGACAAGCCAGTGTTCGAGGCCAAGCTTAAAATACGCAAAGCAGATCGCTCCTTAAAGTAGCTTACTTCTATCTAATTAAGTGAGTCGCTTAGAAATAACGGTTTGATGTTTTGATAGTTACTGATGAATTTATTCACAAAATTTACTAGTATTCTAACTCTCTTAAGAAATATAAATCAGTAGTGAATAAGTGGCAGCCATTAAACTAACGGTCGATCGTATTCAACCCGGACTACATATCCGTCTTCCGCTAAAGTGGAACGATCACCCCTTTCTACTCAATAGCTTTAAGATTAAAGACCAAGAGCAAGTCGAGATGATCCGCCACCTCGGCGTAAAGTTCGTTTACTTTAATCCAGAGCAAAGCGATGCCGTTCCACTCCCTGTTGATCAAAGACAAGCTGACAGAGTAACAAATGAAGCGTCGTTAGATCATGAAACTCAAAAAATGTGGCAAGAAAAACAGAACCGCATAGAAAAGTTAAGTGCATACCGTCGACGCGTGATTCAGTGTGAAAAAGAGTTTGAGCGCTCTCTGGCACGTATGCGTTCAGTCATGACTAAAATCCGTAACCGTCCGACAGCAGCAGTTGATGAAGCAAAGCTTCTTATTGAAGATATCGTCGAGAAGTTAATGTGCGATGATAATGTTACGTTACACCTGATGAACGGAAAAAATGAGTTTGAAGATATTTATTTCCACTCATTGAACGTGGCTGTTATCTCGATGATGATTGGCCGTGCTAAAGGGTACTCAGCAGCACAGTTGAAAGAGCTTTCCTTCTCCGCACTATTCCATGATATCGGGAAAATAAAAATCCCGACTGCAATATTAAGAAAGCAACTACCTCTAACAGAGCCAGAAACCAACTACTTAAAGTTGCACACTAAATATGGCGTCGATCTTGCGAGTCAAATCGAGGCTTTTCCCGAAGTCGCGAGAATTGTGATTGCGCAGCACCATGAGCTAAGAGATGGGTCTGGTTATCCTAAAGGCCTGAAAGGAGATGAGATCAACGAGTTTGCTCAAATTATTGCTGTAGCCAATGCGTTTGATAACTTGTGTCATACACCGATAGTCTCAGATCAAAAGATTCCTTATACCGCACTCTCTCATTTATATAAGAACTGTAAACACCTATATAAAGAAGAGAACCTGAACATCCTAATTAAGTTTATGGGCGTGTTTCCTCCGGGTACCGTAGTTCAGCTTTCTAATAATATGGTCGGCCTGGTTATCTCAGTGAATGCATCGCATCTATTATTCCCGAATGTCTTGGTTTACGATCCATCAGTACCAAGGACGCAAGCGCCAATCATTGATCTTGCCTCAAAAGATATAAAGATAGTTAACGCGATTCATCCGTCAAAATTACCGGATAAAGTAAAAGAGTATCTAAATCCGCGTTCGCGTATTTCTTATTTCTTTGATAGTGATGAGTAGTTATCCACAGCTTTTTGTGGGTAAATTGTATAAATCCTGAGTGTTATTTCTGGGTAATTTTAGGGTTGGATGGAAAGTATCCATTTGGCATGTTTTTTTAGAAAAAATGCATTTTTAGTATTGCCAAAGAAAATCTTCTCCCTATAATGCGCATCCATCGACACGGCAGACGTCACAAGGCTTCAGCAGGGTCGGAGAGGTAAAAAGCTTCTACAAAAAATTAGTTTAAAAAAGTGTTTGACACTAACGACTAAATCGCTAGAATGCACCTCCGCTTTGAGAGAAAAACTTCTCGCAAAGCAAGCTCTTTAACAATATAGACCTATCAATCTGTGTGGGCACTCGTTGATGATAATCCAATTAGATATTTCTTT
>NZ_JAWOQQ010000167.1:0-1027 GCF_033337405.1 Vibrio sp. YT-16 | reverse complement strand
CAGCTCGTATTTCTCAAGACATCGCGCGCGACAACATCTCACTAGCTAGCTCTGGTCACCTACCAACGTTATCTCTAGATGGTGGTTACAACTACGGAGATTATTCAGGCACAGAAAGTAACTACAACAGTGGCCTTGGCCGTAATGCAAATAGTGACCGTACAAGCGACGGCTTCAATATTGGCGTTAACCTAGCAGTGCCACTTTACACTGGTGGCAACGTGACATCACAAACCAAACAAGCTGAGTTTGCGTACGTTGCAGCAAGCGAAGATCTTGAAGCTCAGTACCGTAGCGTAGTGAAAGATGTTCGTGCACAAAACAACAACATCAACGCTTCTATTGGTGCGTTAAAAGCGTATGAGCAATCGGTAGTTTCAGCGAGATCTGCGCTAGAAGCGACAGAAGCAGGTTTTGATGTAGGTACTCGTACTATCGTTGATGTTCTAGACGCAACTCGTCGTCTATACGATGCGAACAAAAACCTTTCAGACGCTCGTTACAACTACATCCTGAGTGTTCTTCAGCTTCGCCAAGCGGTTGGTACACTAAGCGAACAAGACATCTTGGATGTGGATGCAGGTTTGAAACCAGCGAAATAACGTTCAGTTATACAACGAAATTAAAACGCCAGTTGATTCTTCAACTGGCGTTTTTTGTTGTCTATCATTCGATGCAAACTACCTAACATTGTACGCATAGCGATTATCTCGCAAATGCATTGCTATACCAGAACGTAGGACAGCAAGCATAGAAAAACAAAAAGGCCGCTTTGCAGCGACCTTCCAGATAGTGTTGTTCAAAGCAGTAAGGCTTAGCCTTTGCCGCCTTTAATTGCATTGATGATTTCGCTGGTTGAGCAACCATCTTCAAAGTTCAAAACACGAACTTCACCACCTGCTGCAATCACTTCTTTACCACCAGCAATCTCTTCTGGTTTGTAGTCACCGCCTTTAACTAACATGCTTGGCAGCACTTCAGAGATCAGACGCTGTGGCGTATCTTCACTAAACGGTACAACCCAGTC
>NZ_JAWOQQ010000166.1:0-1027 GCF_033337405.1 Vibrio sp. YT-16 | reverse complement strand
CTTATTCAGGAAACAACAATATGACTATTAGGCAAAAACTCTACTTCCTCGGAGTTATCGCCATTTTAGGCATTGTGACCCTTTTGGGTACCTCATCTCATTTCGCAAATCAGAGCAATGAACTCAACCACGCAGTAAAACTTGTCGGTGATTTAGAAATACGCTTACTCAACTTGCGACGTAATGAGAAAGACTTTTTACTTCGCAGCAATGTCAAATACTTAGATAAATTTGATAGTAATGTTGATAAGTTTTTAAGCACCGAGAAAGAACTCGCTCAAATCCTAAACCGATACGACCTACCCTCAAGTCAGCGTTTCAAGCAGGATTTACTCGCTTATCAAAAAGGTTTCCAAGCATTAGTTTCCGCTTCTCAAAAGTATGGCCTAGACAAAGAAAGTGGCATTCTTGCGCGTTACGAAAACCTGCTACTTGAAGCAAAGAAAAGCGCCGACCATCAGCAAATCCTTTCTCTTATCCAGTTTGATAATGCGGTGAAAATGGGCGAATTTGACTCAAGCAAACTGTCTGACCTATACGTTCCAGAACTGTTAGAGTCAGCGAAACAACTTGCAGCTCAAAAACAAGTCATTGGTGTGGCGTACAACAAAGGTTTACTGGGCGAAACTCGCGCGCTATCTCACGCCGTGGAAGAGCAGTTTGAAGCTTTCTCATCATCGATTGATTCTGCCGCAACCCAACGCGATGAAAAAATGGCAAGTATCAAGCAAGCCAGTACGGCGTTCATCTTAGTAGTGATTTTTGCACTGATGTGGCAAATTTCTCGCTCTACCAACGTTCGTGTTGGCAGCTTGCTAGCAACGATTAAGAACATCAGCGAAAGCAATAACATGGGCTTACGCTCTGATCTTGCAGGTAAGGATGAACTGTTTGATATCAGCCACCATCTCAACGATCTGCTCGAAAAGCTAGAGCGTTTGATCCACAACACACAAGAAAAATCGATGCAGTTAACAGCGAGCACGGACAACATGCATCGTGAGCTTGAAGGTGTTATGGAACAGTT
>NZ_JAWOQQ010000165.1:0-1028 GCF_033337405.1 Vibrio sp. YT-16 | reverse complement strand
TAGCCATCCTACTGGTATTAATCCTAGGCTATAACATCATGTTGCAATACAAGGTTAAAGTTGAAACCGCCAAAAGGCAGGAATCGGCACGCTATGTTGCACTTATTGATGGCACTGAAGAACTGATTGGTCACGCACACCATATTCCTTTTAGTAAGGAGCTTCTGCTGTGCCTAAACAATCGTATTCTTGATGCACTAGAAAGCATGCATGAGCTTGACCCGAAAAATAAGCAGCTCACTCAACGCATAGAGAATATGAAGCAGCAAATCGGACAGCTAAAAGAAAACGGTCCGACTGGTGAAAGTACCTCTTTCAAAATGCCAAGCAGCGATAAGCAAGCCATCGTGATGCTTAAGCTGGTTAAGCGCCTTCGTGACACCGTTCGAAACGAGCACAACAAAGGCCGATTAGACACCCAGACTTACGTAACCGAAAATGCGCGTTTGGAAACGATGCAAATTCGCATCAACATCGAAAACGTGATAAAGCGAGCGAACGATTCCATTGCTCGCGGCCAACCGGGTACTGCGTTACAACTGCTTCGCAAAGGTATCGATGCGCTGAGTACAAAAAGCGATCCGTACTCCATCCAAGCAAAACAAAAGCTTGAAGAGATGCTTGGCGACTTAGACAAAAAACGCCAAGACAAAAGCGATGCAGAAATGCAGCAAATGGCAGACAAAGAGCGTGACAACGACATGGAAGCACTCTTCGGCGAGAAGAAAAAGTGGTAATATCCCCACCAGCTTTTCGCCCTATCCGATTAAAGGCTGCGTTTGCAGCCTTTTTTCTATCCAGATTTCCGTTTTACTCATGCTCTGGATGAACCAAATTTGAACGTAACATACTAAAAATAAAATGATTAATCTCGACGCCTATCAAGATCTTCTTGCTCCTATCAATCAATTTCTGCAATGCAGCACACCCAACGAATGGGTTGAAGAAGCAAAGAAACCAGAAAACTTGCAGACCGTTTTATTGGATCACTTACTGTGCGAGCTGAAAGCAGGTCAGGCAGTCATGTG
>NZ_JAWOQQ010000164.1:0-1029 GCF_033337405.1 Vibrio sp. YT-16 | reverse complement strand
CAAGAAATAGTCGGCTTTGAATCGTTGCCACAACACTTCGATTTGGCGCGCAGAAAACCCTTCTTTGCGCAGCAATGCGGAAGCCATCTGTTGGTTATGGCGAATACGCTCACGCACATCAACCGGATTTTCTAATCCGCGACGTAGTGCGCGTTGCGTTGAGTAGAAGAGTTCGGCAAGCAGCGTGCGTTTCCAAGCATTCCACAACTCTGGATTGGTTGCGCAAATATCCGCAACCGTGAGACACACTAAATACTCAAGAGATTCTTCGTCACGAACTTGTTTCGCAAACTCTGTAATGACGTCAGGATCGTAAATATCGCGTCGTTGTGCGGTGACTGACATGAGAAGGTGATGCCTCACCAGCCAGCCCACTAACTTAGCTTCTGGCTTCGACAGCCCGTGTTCAATACAGAAATCGTACGCTTCACCTTCACCAATCACTGAGTGATCACCACCGCGACCTTTACCAATATCATGGAAGATTGCTGCGATGATCAGCAGTTCTTTCTTTTGCATGCGAGGGTATATGTCGCATCAAATCGGATGCTTCGCGTGGTTGTCTGGATTGTTAAAGGTATTGATGTGTTTGAGTAGGCGAATACTGTGCTCGTCAACCGTGTAGGCGTGGAACAGGTCGAACTGCATCTGACCAACAATCTGGCTCCATTGCGGTAAATATGCGGCCATTACCCCAAGTCTGTGCATCAAACTGAATGCTTTATGAAGTGCATTTGGGTGTCGACATAACGCTAAGAATTTTTCACGAGCCGCTGGAATCGTGTGTAAAAACTTGTTTAAGCGGCGACGTGCAGTACGCAGTTGTCGCAGGGTTGGAGGGCTTACTCCTTCAATGGTTGAGTCGTTTGCGATATGCAAAAACATATCAAGAATAGTTTCAGGTCTGGCTTGGAATAGCGCGGGTTTTCTGGCTTCAATTAACGACCCACGACGTTGAAAATCTGCATCCAAAATTTCTGCGTTTTCAGTTGCACCACCATTGATGATGGCTTGATCAAACAGTTTGAG
>NZ_JAWOQQ010000163.1:0-1029 GCF_033337405.1 Vibrio sp. YT-16 | reverse complement strand
CTTGTCCGTCAAAGCTTGAGAGAGTGAGTGGTTGGTATCTAATTGCTCTTCATAGAGCGCTGTGATTTCCGCTTTCTCGCTTTCTAGCTTGGTAATGGTTTGCACCAGCGTTGTCTGATTATGAATCTGTTGCTGGTTCAAATACCAAGCCCCGCCGACAACGGCAGGTAAGGCGATGATCGAAGTTAATATGGTTAGGACCGAACCGCGGCCCAAATAAAATTGCTGATCACCGTTTTTAGTGGGGATCTGCATGATGATTTTTTTAGACATAATTATTGTTACTTAAATAGGCGTTGATTTATTTTTCCCCTAAATCGGAAAGATGGTCTAACTCTCGATTCAGAAGTTCGTTATTGCCTACATTCAATTCGATAAATCGTTTTAATTGGCTAATGCTTTCAATGCCGATGTTGGTGATCTTGAGCCGTATTTGGTCTTGAGTGACGTCTACGATCTGTGCCGTTAACGTAATCTCTTGTTCAGACTGGTGGAACGAGAAACCGACATCAACCAAAAGTGCAGGATTCAATGTATCCAAGCCTTCGGCTTGTAAAAGCAAACCATGCAAGGAAAGATCTTGAATCGTGGCGTTAAGTCTCAAATCACGTTGTTCTAACTGAGCTGGAGCTTGGTAGATGATGCGTGAAAAGCGTCTTTTCTCCGTCATATTGCGCTCTCTAAGGCATTTAAACAGATTGAATAGTATATCAAGAAGAACAAAAAGTGTTCGAATGTTGTTTAAAAACTGTCGGGAACGCTACAGAGTTACGTAAGTACACGGTCATATTTTTCACTGACCCAATGACTCTCAAATCATCAAATACCTTAATAACGCCAATCAAAATGGCCCAGAAAGGCGCTTTTAACTGGCTGGGGTATACGACAAAGGCCGCTATGATAGCGGCCTTTGTATAAATTACCAACAGACTTTCCAGAAAGCGTAAGTTTCGGTGTCAGTCTGTCGTAATCATTATTTTGCAATACGTTTGTATTTGATGCGGTGCGGCTCTGCAGCTTCAGGGCCCA
>NZ_JAWOQQ010000162.1:0-1030 GCF_033337405.1 Vibrio sp. YT-16 | reverse complement strand
AACTCTTTGTTTATGGTGTTTTGTTGAAGATCTTTATGGTAATGGCAGAATTGTATTTCTCAGCCATATCCTTATTTTTCATGAAAAATATATTCACACCCAAGTTTGACTGCAGACACATCCTAAAGTTCTACACTAGTGTGACAGCTATTGAGCCATTCGGCAGGTGCAGACCAGATTTTACTATGCTTGTGTTGTAACCCAATTAGGGATGCACCGAATATTTGGTAACTGAATATATTCGGCTGAATATTGCAAAAAAAACCACACATTCGGTATTCGGTGGAATAAGTTAAAAGCAAGGCCGAATAATAGTGGCGTGTTTTGATAACGCAATCAAACAGCGTGCCGTGACGGGCGGAATAAAATGACGGTAGTGTGGCGATGCGTCGGTCACGGCACTCGCATTTGCAACTAAAAATAGTTTTGAGCGAGCAAAGTAGGCTTAAATCATTCAGCACGCTGTGCGAGCAGCCTACAGATTTCAACCAGCAGCAGAAACGAAAGGCGAATCCCACCGGTTGTGGGTTGAACGGGGGTCACAGACAGGAATACGGCGGAGGCTCATAGTGCTCTGCAGCGCAAGATAACGGCTTACCGGCGACAGAGAAGTCCGACTCCAGGTCCAGTAGCCTAATTGCCTCTTACGGTGGCGTCATGACTGCCCAGTAGTACCTGAACAGCTGAGCCGTGGCGGCACACAGGTATGTGACGTGTCAGAGGAGAAACGAGCCACTGACATTTCCACAAACCTCACCACACTTTAGGGACTGTTCTTTACTCGTCAGGGGAGGAGGGTGGCTGGTTGATTTTTATTCTATTTATTTATTTATTTTATTTTGATCCCCCCTATGTTAATCACTTACTGATGCCGTTTTTGAAGTATGAATAAGTCAATAAGTAATTTATTCCATTGAAATATCATTGATGTATTATAGAAAAGTGATTTATCTTTTTATAAATGACAAAAGGCACATCTGCCTCATTTTTGCTGTGGTATCATGATACTACTCAGAACCGTGATACTTTC
>NZ_JAWOQQ010000161.1:0-1035 GCF_033337405.1 Vibrio sp. YT-16 | reverse complement strand
CTTGCTTGCTGTTGTCCGTAGCAACAAAGGCCGCACGCATGGCAACTTCTGTTTTACCAAAGCCAACGTCACCACACACCAAGCGATCCATGGCTTTTGCTTGGCACATATCGGAAAGCACCGCGTTGATTGCCATGGCTTGATCATCGGTTTCTTCAAACGGGAATGTTGCCTTGAAGGTCGCGTATTGGCCACGATCTAAGGCAAATTTAAAGCCCGGTTTTAGCTCACGCTTCGCGTATACATCAAGTAGCTCTGCTGCAACATCGCGTACTTTCTCAGCTGCTTTTCGACGTGCTTTCGACCACGCTTCACCGCCAAGTTTGTGCAGAGGAGCCGTTTCTTCAGCGCCGCCAGAGTAACGGCTGATCAAGTTTAGCGAGGAAACGGGAACATAAAGTTTGGCGTCGTTTTGATATTCAAGCGTCACATACTCGGTTTTCATTCCCCCCGCTTCAAGGGTTTGCAGACCGATGTAGCGGCCGATGCCGTGGTCAATATGAACAACAGGTTGGCCTGGTTTCAGCTCGGCAAGGTGGCGAATAACAGTGTCACTGTTGACGGCTTTTTTGTCTTTGCGACGGCGTTGAATTACGCGATCGCCAAGCAAGTCACTTTCGCATATCAGCGCGAAATTCAGCTCGTCATGAATAAACCCGTGTTCTGCTGAACCAAGAATCAACGTGAAACGGTGGTCTGACTCCAAAGCGTGATACAGCGATTCTTGCACCACTGGGCGAACTTTGATGCCTTGCAGAAGCTCAGTCAGGGCTTCGCGTCGACCTTCCGATTCCACCGAAAAGATGATTTTGCCCGTAAATTGTTCGCTGAATTGGCGCAGACGAGACAATGGCTCTTTGTTTTGCTGTTGAACGCCAAGTTCTGCCAGTGTTTGTACCGCTAAGTTTTGGCGGCCAGCACGTTTCACTACTTTCTCTAGGCTGAGCTGTGCCTGAGGAAGTTGTTTGAAGTGTGCAAACAATTCGTCTTTCTTGAGCCACAAATCATGTGGGGCAAGAAGTGGACGCAGAGGAT
>NZ_JAWOQQ010000160.1:0-1039 GCF_033337405.1 Vibrio sp. YT-16 | reverse complement strand
CCGTTAAGATCCCGCCCCCCTTTATCTCGGTGATAAAACTTGAACTACGAACAACTCGCGCAACAGATCAAAGTTTGGGGAGAAGAGCTCGGCTTTCAAAAAGTGGGCATCTGCGACGTTGATCTTAGTGAACATGAAGCCGCACTACAAAAATGGCTAGATGCTGGCTATCACGGCTCAATGGATTGGATGGCTCGTCACGGAATGATGCGCGCCAGACCCAATGAGTTATTACCGGGAACCGTTCGTGTTATCAGCGTCCGGATGGACTACCTACCGCCAGAAGCGCAATTTGCTTCAAATCTCGCGAATAAAAATCATGCTTATATTAGCCGCTATGCGCTAGGGCGTGATTACCATAAGCTGGTCAGAAAACAACTCAACAAGTTGGGTAAGCTCATAGAAGAAGAAGTGGGTCAGTTTGGTTATCGCCCTTTTGTCGACTCTGCGCCAATACTTGAGCGGCCTCTAGCCCAAAAGGCCGGATTGGGTTGGACAGGTAAACACTCACTGATCTTAGATAAAGAGTGTGGTTCTTGGTTCTTCCTTGGTGAACTGCTGATTGACCTACCTTTACCAGTCGATACTCCAAGTGTCGACCAATGCGAAAAATGCCGAGCGTGTATTACGTCATGCCCGACTCAAGCCATTGTAGAAGATAAAGTTGTCGATGCGAGACGCTGTATCTCTTATCTCACGATAGAGTTTGATGGTGTCATCCCTGAGGAATTCCGCAAACCGATGGGTAACCGCATCTACGGCTGTGATGACTGCCAACTCGTCTGCCCATGGAACCGCTATGCAGACGTTACCGAACAAGAAGATTTCCATCGCCGGGAAAGCTTTCACAACCCAGACTTAGTTGAATTATTCCAATGGGACGAGGCAACGTTCTTAAAAAATATGGAAGGTTCTGCTATCCGTCGTATCGGTCACGAACAATGGCTACGTAATATATCTGTCGCACTTGGTAATGCAGAATACAGCCAACGGGTGATAGACGCACTTAATGCGCGACTTGGTGACAGGAAATTACTGG
>NZ_JAWOQQ010000159.1:0-1042 GCF_033337405.1 Vibrio sp. YT-16 | reverse complement strand
TTTTTCATATCCGGTGATTACCTGGTTGAAGAGAGTTTTCTAATCTGATGATTTCGGTATGATACTACTAATCTTTAGAGCTTTTGACACTAAAGCGACGTTTACGAGCCTTAATTGAATGGTTTATCACCATTTTAGCTCGATAACGACGTCACACTGTTTGATCTTTGGTGAATGACCACTCGAAGCAGTTTTTGTGTCTAAGATATTTGCAGGAAAAGGAACCCTAAATGGAACAATCCATCCGTGACGAAATGCGTGTATTGCCGTCAATTGACCCGCATTTCGAAATTGAACGCCGTATTGCTTTTATTAAGCGCAAGCTACAAGAAGCAGGTTGTAAGTCACTTGTGCTTGGCATCAGTGGCGGTGTTGACTCAACCACGTTAGGTCGCCTTGCCCAACTTGCTGTAGACCAACTTAACGAAGAAACTGGCAGCAACGATTACCAGTTTATCGCAGTACGTCTGCCTTACGGTGAGCAAAAAGACGAAGATGAAGCGCAATTGGCGTTGTCATTCATTAAACCTACGCATTCTGTCTCTGTGAACATCAAACAAGGTGTTGATGGTATGCATGCCGCTTCTAATATCGCACTAGAAGGCACAGGGCTAATGCCAGAAGACGCGGCAAAAGTAGACTTTGTAAAAGGTAACGTAAAAGCACGTGCTCGTATGATCGCTCAATACGAGATCGCCGGTTACGTCGGTGGCTTGGTGTTAGGTACTGACCACTCTGCAGAAAACATCACTGGTTTCTATACCAAATTTGGTGATGGCGCGTGTGACCTTGCCCCTCTGTTTGGTTTGAACAAACGTCAAGTGCGCGAAGTAGCCGCAACTTTGGGCGCGCCAGAGGTGTTAGTGAAGAAAGTGCCAACCGCAGACCTAGAAGAACTGGCTCCGCAGAAAGCAGATGAAGATGCACTAAACCTAACTTATGAGCAGATTGACGACTTCTTGGAAGGTAAACCAGTTTCTCAACAAGTTGTCGATCGTTTGGTTTCGATTTACAAAGCAACTCAGCACAAGCGTCAGCCAAT
>NZ_JAWOQQ010000158.1:0-1044 GCF_033337405.1 Vibrio sp. YT-16 | reverse complement strand
TCAGCTCCGAGGGCGGATTGTATAGAGTTCTCACTTCAGAGTCTAGTTAGATCACAGATATGATGAAATGAATGCACCGAGTGATGAGTTTTTAGTCAAAACGCAAAAGGTAAACAATAAAAAAGGGTCGATGCTTTCACATCAACCCTTTGCAATATTCAATCTAAACAGCCCTTAATCTAAGTTTTCTAAACCCCATTTGTATAGAGCGTTCTTCTTCAGATTGTGGATTTCTGCCACCAACGCTGCCGCTTTCTTCAAAGGCAGTTCTTTCGTCAGAATACCCAAAGTACGCAAAGCCTCATCGGGCAATGCCTCATCCGATGTTTCACGATGACCATGGATCAAAAGCACCATTTCACCACGTTGCTGGTTATCGTCACTTTTCACCCACTCAATGAGTTCACCCAAAGGCATGCCTTGGATGGTTTCAAATGTTTTAGTGAGTTCTCTTGCTAGAACGACTTCTCGCTCAGGGCCAAGAACGTCTAACATATCTTGTAACGAGTCTAAAATTCGGTGTGGTGACTCGTAAAAAATGCATGTGCGCTCTACCGATGCGATCTCTAAGAATTTATCTTTACGACCTTTACTTTTGGGCGGTAGAAAGCCTTCAAAACTAAAGCGATCTGACGGCAATCCCGACGCGCTTAACGCAGTGATAACTGCACACGCACCAGGAAGAGGCACAACTCTTACGCCCGCTTGACGACATTTTGTCACCAGATGGTATCCTGGATCACTGATTAGTGGCGTACCAGCGTCAGACACTAAGGCGATAGACTGACCTGACAATAGCTTTTCGACCAAAACCTGTGCTTTTTGTTGCTCATTGTGATCATGCAACGCAAAAGTTTTGGTTTGGATATTGAAGTGAGACAGTAATTTACCCGTATGTCGGGTATCCTCTGCTGCGATGATGTCCACGTTCGACAGAACTTCGATAGCACGTTGTGTGATATCCGCTAAATTCCCGATTGGAGTCGGTACGATGTAGAGAGTTGGCCCCTCATTCGGCAACTTATTTTTATCTGTCATTTGTTT
>NZ_JAWOQQ010000015.1:0-118289 GCF_033337405.1 Vibrio sp. YT-16 | reverse complement strand
GTTTGTTATATTTATGTTAAAAGGCTAGTTATAGTTCCAAGGTTCTTCAAGAAATTAAATATGATTAAATTTTGTTCGGATAAGAAAAATTAATTCGGTTTATCGATTGCCCTCTTTGAAATGTAATTGAGAACCATTTACATTGATTTAAAAGAAAACATTGAGATACTTACCAAACGAAGTGTCCAAGAAAGTAGGCTCCCCCTACTAAGGAATGACTGATATGACAGCACTAATTACGCAATGGCTAGAACGAGACCCTGATCCTAAGACTCGTGAAGAGCTACAACACCTCGTCGATACGAACAATGAACAAGAACTTACTGATCGCTTTGGCTCACGCCTTGCCTTTGGTACTGCAGGCTTACGTGGCAAAGTGGGCGCAGGTCCAAACCGAATGAACCGCTTGGTGATTCAAGAGACCGCCACTGGTTTAGGGAACTATTTGCTTGAGCAAGTCAAAGATGCCGCGAGTCGTGGTGTCGTTATTGGCTACGACGGTCGTCCCGATTCAAAACAATTCGCGCATGATACCGCATCCGTACTGACGGCCCTTGGTATCAAGGTTTACCTAACGTATGACGTTGCAGCAACCCCAATTGTCGCGTTTGGTGTCCGTACATTGAATGCTGCGGCCGCTGTTGTTGTTACTGCCAGCCACAATCCACCAGAATACAATGGCTTTAAAGTATATTGGGAGAATGGCGCACAGATTATTCCTCCGCACGACTCTGGAATCGCAGCGAAAATTGATGACGCAACAACGAAGCCATTACCTTTAATGTCTCTCGATGATGCAAAACAGCACGGTTTGTTAGTTTGGTTGGAAGACGACTACTACCAAACTTACCGTAAGACAATGAATGAAAACGCGCTGCTTACTCCTGACAACAATACCGATATATCTATTGCTTACACCGCAATGCATGGCGTTGGCGCGAATATGGCGGAAACGCTACTTGCCGACGCAGGCTTCCAAAAAGTGGCAAGTGTTAAGGAACAGCGCGAACCTGATGGAAGCTTCCCAACCGTCAACTTCCCAAACCCTGAAGAAGCCGGTGCAATGGATATGGTGATGGCATTAGGTAAGTCCGTAGATGCCGATATCGCTTGCGCGAACGATCCAGATGCGGACCGTTTTGCCGTGGCAGTTAAACGCCCAGATGGCGAGTATCAAATGCTAACGGGTGATCAGGTGGGCTCACTGTTTGGCGATTACTTGCTGGAACAGCAACCTAACGCTTTGGTTGGCAACACCATCGTATCCTCAAGAATGCTGAGCAGCATCGCTAAGGCGCATGGCGCACAATACTATCAAACATTAACTGGCTTTAAATGGCTTACTAACGTTGCCATGGAACAAGAGACAGAAACCAACCCATTCTTGTTTGCTTATGAGGAAGCGCTCGGTTATACCGTGGGTAACAAGGTGTGGGATAAAGATGGTTTATCTGCAATCGTCGCGTTTTCACAGCTAACAGGCAAGCTTAAAGCGCAAGGCAAAACACTGTGGGATAAACTGGAAGAGCTGTACCGCGAGCACGGTTTCTACTTCAACGCACAACGCAGCATCGCTCTCGACCCGAACTCTCCACCAATCGGCGACAAACTCCGAGCCAATCCACCAACAGAGATTGCTGGTAAAAAAGTTGCAGTAACCGAAGATCTTAAAACATCGGTTCGCATGTTTGACGACGGCTCTGAAGAATCCATTGACTTACCAGCAAGTGACGTATTGATTTATCACCTAGAAGATCAATCTCGCGTGATTGTTCGTCCTTCTGGTACTGAGCCAAAACTAAAATGTTACTACGAAGTCATCAACCTCTTCCCTGCGGATATGAGCTATGAACAAGCACAGCAAGCAGCAGAAGCGAAGATGAACGAACTTATCGACGCGCACCAGCAAAGTTTGTAAGTCAAAGAGAAACATAGATATTTGATACAACAAGAGGCGCAAATTCGCGCCTCTTTTTTGATTTTCACTAGAACAAGTCAAGCTAACCCGTGCTTTCCCTAGCCTACAATTTCCTTTTGTAGAAAGTACTTGTGGATGCCCTCTGCAGGATAGCCTGAGTACTGCCCCACTTTCTCAAAACCCAATTTGAGATAGAACTCAAGAGCTTGAAAGCTGTAGGTA
Organism: Vibrio sp. YT-16; assembly: GCF_033337405.1. Classification (NCBI taxonomy): domain Bacteria; kingdom Pseudomonadati; phylum Pseudomonadota; class Gammaproteobacteria; order Vibrionales; family Vibrionaceae; genus Vibrio; species Vibrio sp. YT-16. The sequence continues at coordinate 116,149 of NZ_JAWOQQ010000015.1, read as the reverse complement.
TCCAAATAAACATGGGTAACCCCATGAGGCTTTACTCTTTGTTCTAGCATCGACATTAATTGGCTACCGAGACCAGAGGTTCGACTTTCAGCGTCTACCCACAAAAACTCAACAAACACCGTATTTTTAAACATTTCGCCAGTCAAGCCACCCATGATCTTGTCATTCTCATCTTTTGCGAAACAGCCTACAGCATGCACTTCCCCTTCAGGTAAATGCAGTCGGTTATAAGATCGAATACCTTCACGAACAAAATCAAGGTCTGTTTGATCTGGATTTAAACAAAATTCAAGCTTCATATATCCTCTCCTTAGGAAACACCAATATCCTAAAACAAAAAGCCAGCAATTGCTGGCTTTCTGATGGAATATGATAACTTTACAAGGCGAAACTACTCAGCATCCACAACGCCAGAATAACAAACACTAACCCCATTAGTTTATGCTGATACGTGCGGAATTTTTCGTTCTCGAGCAGCCCTTTGCCCAATGTGCCTGCTAACCCAACAAGTAATAAATTGAATGACAAGCCAAGAACGTTCAACAATAACCCTAGCGCTAGCATCTGCTCACCGGAAGATGCCGTGATATTGCTTGAGACAAACTGCGGCAAAAACATTACAAAAAAGACCAAGGCTTTAGGGTTAAGCAAATTACTCATCAAAGCACGCTGATAATAAGTTGATGCCATTTTGTTTTGACCATCAAGCTCTGGAGCCGAAGATGCCTCAGCTCGTAAGCAGTCCCAACCCATTTTTAGCAAGTAAGCGCCACCTAGTAGATGAAGGACTTTAAGGGCTATTGGGCTCATGGCAATCAGGGTAGATACGCCCATTGCTGCAAGCAAAGTAAGAATAACACCAGACGTCGCATTGCCTAAGCTAGCAAAAAAACCGACCTTCTTACCGTAACTCATACTAGAGCTCGCTATCAGCAACATATCGGGCCCTGGTAACAGCAACAAAGCCACTACTGCGGTGAGATAAACAGGAAGTACAGATAAATCAATCATGATGGAACCGCTTTTCTACAACAAGGCGGCGAATGTTATACCAACAAAATAACATCATCCAGCCCAAAATAGCCAAGATAAATCAAAAAATAAAAATCATAGTTTGCCCAGTTGAAAAATAGCAATCAATTCGCCTGTTTATCAAAATCGAATAGCAATTTTGTACAAAAATAAGCACGATGGATCCGTTACACTTCTAAAATGATTTTCTTGAGCAGACCGGATAAAGATGAAAGAAAAGAATAAGGAAATCGCTACCTTCAAGATAGCTCAAGAGCTCGGCGGTTTAGAACTTCTCGATGCAAAGTATGAGAAGCAGAATTTTTCACGCCATTGCCACGAAGGTTACACTATTGGTGTCATCGAAAAAGGGGCACAACAATTTTTTAGGACGGGCGGGAATCATATCGCGCCACAGGACAGCATCATCCTTGTTAATGCAGATGAAGTACACAACGGACATTCAGCCTCGGAAGGCGGCTGGGAATACAAAGCAATGTACCCCGTACCTCAGCAGTTTCAAACTTTAGGACAAGAGCTTGGTTCACCAAATGTAGCTCTGCCCTATTTCCCTCAACCTGTGGTTTACGATCCTGAGCTGGCTAGTCAGTTACGATTGGTATTTGAAACACTAGAAAAATCAGACAACCGTTTGTTGAGAGAAACTTTGGTTTACGGCACGTTGATTAAGCTAGCCAGTAAACACAGCACTCATCGGGCACCACTGAAAGAATCAACCAGAGCTCAGCGACAAGTGCAGCTCGTCAGAGAATTTTTGGAAGACTTTCCACAAACGGACGTCTCACTAGAAGAACTCGCGAAACTGTCAGGATTAAGCCCTTTTCATTTGCTGAGAGAATTTCAAAAGCAATTTGGCTTTCCGCCTCATGCCTATCAAATTCAGCAACGTTTACGTATGGCGAAGAAGCTACTAAAAATGGGACAAAAAATTTCAGACGTGGCACAAGAATGCGGTTTCCATGATCAAAGTCATCTGCATCGACACTTTAAAAAAGCCATGGGCGTCACTCCCGGCCAATACGTCCGTCACAGCTAAAGCAGCAATATTGTACAAGGCGTTATGCGACTACCGAGCTATCTTGGTAATCTGATTTAGGAATAAATAAGAAGAAACTATGGACCACACTTTGCCGTTACAAAAAGAATCAAAAGCCACGCTATTTTGGCAAGGTACACTTGCGATGATGCCTTTGAGTATCGCAGTGCTCCCTTGGGGCTTACTCGCAGGCTCATTCGCAATTGATACTGGGCTTCACCCTTTGGAAGGACAAGCACTATCCGCCATTTTGTTCGCAGGTTCTGCACAGCTCGTCGCGATGGGAATGATTAAAACGGGAGCAGGTCTAGTGACCATGTTACTGACAACGTTTTTTATCACCTCTCGACACTTCCTCTACAGTGTATCGATGCGCAGTAAAATTGCACCGCTCCCTCTAAAATGGCGATTATCACTCGGCTTCTTACTTACTGACGAGCTGTTTGCGATTGTAGGCCACCATTCCGATAAACAATTTAATCGCTGGTATGCACTTGGGGCTGGTCTGAGTTTTTACCTGTTTTGGAATGTCGCGACATTGACGGGCATTATCGCGGGAAGTCTAATCCCTGAACTGAACGAAATGGGTTTGGAATTTGCTGTGGCCGCAACTTTTATCGCGATAGTAGTACCCACCATTAAAAATGCAGCGGTGCTCGCGAGTGTTATTGTGGCTTTGGTGAGCTCAGTTGCCCTAACCTATTATCAAATTGAGGGAAGTTTGATGATTTCAAGCATTTTAGCCATGCTTACTGGTTACTTTGTGGAACAAGTAAAGGAGAAACGCTAATGATCATGTTGGCTATTTTGCTGATGACGGTACTTGTTTTCACCAGCCGCTACTTGTTTTTAGAACCCAAGCTACCATTGCGATTAGGGACGCGCACTCAAAAAGTACTCAATTACGCTAGCCCCGCAGTACTGACTGCGATCTGGGCACCTATCGTTTTCATTCCCGATGGGGAGCTCAGCGTCAATGTGCAAAACCCATTTTTACTGGCTGCCGTACTGGCTGCTTTAATCGCGTATTTTACTAAAAATGTTCTTTTAACGACGGTTATCAGTATGGTGGTATTTCTCGTTCTACGAATTTGGCTTTAATCTGCCAACCACTCAATCTCCAACAAGGTGACATCGCCACACTTTAATCGACCAAGGAAGATGTCACCTTCATGTACCTCACCAACGCCCTTTGGTGTACCAGTCATCACTACATCGCCATCTTGAAGTGTTGTGTAACTGGTTAATTCATTCAGGATAGTTAGCGGCGGGTAGAGCATTTGGTTAACGTGACCTTTTTGTACACGAACACAGTTAATTAAGAGCTCAAGGTTAAGATCGTTGATATCAATGTTATCCAAAGAGACAAACCGACTAAACACAGCAGAGCCATCAAATGCCTTAGCACGCTCCCACGGCAACCCCTGATTTTTAAGCGAGGATTGCAAACCACGCTTGGTCAGATCCAATCCCAAACCAACCGCTGAATAACGTCCATCCTTGATCAAAAAGCAGATTTCAGCCTCATAATGAAGGGGCTCTTGATGGAATGAACGCAGAGTTGTTGATACGGAAGTTGCGGGTTTATTAAATACCACCATTTGCTCAGGCATTGCATTATTAAGCTCATGAATGTGTTCAACGTAATTTCGTCCAACACAAAGCACTTTACCCACTTCTACTTTCTTTTCTTCAACTTGAATAACACTCATCATTCTTCCCTGCAAAACAAAAATCCCATCATAATCTAACCTATTGACTTAACGACACTAAATAGCAACCTCTAGTGTAAAAAATAAGACATTCACCCCGTTTTGAATTTTGTATCATCTAATTGAAACAGCAAAGTATTTGTAAAACAAATAGACAAAAAAGCCAGCACGAGGCTGGCTTTAGATCAATGAGCTTGAATAATAGTTCTCGCTAAACCCTATTATAGGTAGTAACGAGCACCTAACGCCCATTTGTCATCAGTTTCACGACCATTGTCGTCATTTAGGTCAAACTGGTAACCCGCGTAACCAACAAATTTAGGCGTGAAGTTGTATTCTGCTTGTAGTGCCATTTCTTCACGAGCAGTTTCTGTTTTAGAGTTCTTAAACTCTTTACCTTCCACCATTTCATAGTTAACACTCAAGTTTAGGCTGTTCGCCAGAGCGTATGCGATGATCGCCTCGTACGCATCACTTTCTTCTAAACGGTCACCTTTTGCACTGAAGTTCATGTTTTCGTTTGAACCATAAACTGCAGCAAGGAATAGGCCTTGACCGTACGCACCGTAAGATGCTGATACAACGTGTGATTCCGCCGTGTGCTTACCTGCATATGCAGGGTGCTGGAAATCACCGCCATTGTAAGAGTAACCGATTTTAGCGCCCATGATTGAGTAAGAAAGCGCAGCTTGCACACGGTCATCGTATTTAGCACCGCCAGTTATAACTCCAGCATCGTTGCGCGTGTAATCATCGTTTGCACCCTGCCAACCAAGACCAAAGTTGATCACACCCGCTTCACCCAGCTCGATGGCATTACGGTAAGAAAGCATTTTATCCGCACGGCCAGTGCCAAGGTTTCCATGATCGTCATAGATGAAGTCGTTGGCAAACGCGATTGGCATATCTGCAATACCTGCGACATCGTAGTAAGGTGACCATTGCGTACCACCTACTGCACGACCATAAACCTCATGCGTTATACCTAAGTAACCTAGACGAGTTTTAAACGACTCTTCACCACCGTCTAAGTAGTTTAGCGCCCATTCACCACGTGCGTCTGCGGTGAAGCCATTACCCAAATCCTGTGTCGCAGAGATATTGATACGAGGAGAGTTAGTACCCACATCCGTGTCACCTTGCTCTGATCCATTTAAATTAACAGAAACGTGGCCGCCCATCGAAAATGTTGTGCCATCGTTATTATATAGTTCCACTGCAACTGCTTGAGTACCGAAGGTTGCTGCCGCGATTGCCGCTGCTAATAATTTTTTATTCATTTCTAAATCCATTACTTATTAGTTGGTTAGTCAGTTTTAGACCCGGCTTTGGTTCACTTTCGTAAAAACGAAATGATGAACAAAGAGAGGAATACAAAGGCTATCCGAGGCATCGTTTCCACCAGATTAGTTTTACCTTTGTGTAACAACTGCCGACACTTTATTTGATTAGTTCCTGACAACCGAGTGAAAAGATCTCAGACAAAATCTAAAAAGCAATCGTTTACTTAGCCTTCAAGAAATCGAGAAATAAAAACCTTACAATAAGAAATGCTTTAGAGAGAGTTAGCTCACAAATAGCTGATGATTCGCTATTTTTAGGCCAAACTTCCTTGCCAAATTGAAATGTTTACTTACATTTAGGGTCAAGAAACAATTCAGGAACTTTTTGAAAAAAACACAGTCTTCAACGGAGAGGAAAAAACCTCAAAAAAGATAAACCTTTCTTTTTATAAGTGGTATGAGAAGGGGCACTTATTCTCGCCAGCAATAAAAGTGCAATCAAATCATAACTTAACAGAAATCTATCTTTCATTTTCAGCCTTTACCTTAGCGTCATCAACACATCGGGCAAGAAAGCCCATCGATTACAACTAGGGTAATAAGAAAATGAAAAAGGCAGCACTAACTACTGCAATTCTTACAGCATTGGTATCAGCACCATCATTCGCAGCAACTGTATACAAAAACGACGGTACTGAATTAAAAGTTGGCGGCCGCGTTGAGTTTCGTGGTGACTTCATCGGTTCAGACGGTGCTGAAGTTGAAGGTTCTATGGAAGATAAAAGCCGTGCTCGTCTTAACCTAAAAGGTAAAACAGACATCGGCAACGGCCTTTCTGCTTTCGGTGTTTACGAAGCCGAACAAAAAACGGGCAAGAGTGAATTCAAAAACCGCTACATGTATGCAGGCGTCGACTCTGATATCGGTGCTTTCTCTGTAGGTCGTCAAGACATGGCTGCAGTCATCATCTCTGACATGACGGATATCACAGAATTCTCTGGTGTTCAGCAAGTTATTGATTCGTCGTCTGATAAGCAAGACAGCGTTTTCGCATACCGTGGTGCGTTTGATGCACTACAACTTCAAGCAACCTACCAAGCAAACTCTAGCGATAACGAAGATAAATACGGCATCTCTGGAATGTACTCACTACCAATGGGCCTCGACTTTGGTCTTGCATACTCTGGTGGCGATGTAGATAAAGATAACTCTGAAGATCAAATTCTAGGTGGTATCGCTTACTCGATGGACAACCTTTACCTAGCAGGTACTTATTCTCAAGGTTCCCTGACTGACTCTGAAGACTTTACGGCTTACGAGCTAGTCGCAAGCTACAAAGTAGCAAGCAAAGTGACACTTGCAGCTCTATACACAGCTCAAGAGAATGATCCAGACAACGGTTCAAAGTACGACACCGTTGAAGGTATCGAGCTTGTTGGTTACTACAAACTAAACAGCAACTTCCGTACTTACCTGTCTTACTACATCAACCAACTTGATGAAGCAAAAGATGCAACAACAGGTCTAGTAACAGAAGGCGAAGATACACTGCGCCTAGGCGTACGTTACGATTTCTAATTCACTCTTGTCCTAAGAGCGAGTCCACTTGGCCAGCACCTTTGCTGGCCATTTTTTTATTAACCCAACACAACTCGATAAGTTTTCACACTATCCAAGCATCGCTCAGCAATGAAAAACGAGCGTAACGACGCCTACTTCTGCCCCCTTTTAATGCGATTGATCACTAAGTTAGTGCATTTCATCTAATCGACAACATAGAAAAACCAAAAAACCATTTAAAATCAAATATATAAAAGTTGGCACGTGTTCTGCAATATTATTTATGCAAATGCATGGCAGCGTTTGTGCTTCTCGTTCTTTGTACCTGTTATAACAGGCACGTCCTTTGAATTGGTAATGTCGCCTCCCTCTGGGAGGCATTTTTTTATTGGCGCGAAAAACAATAGGACGTATGATCCCGCCACCTCTATCAAACTGGAATTTTTCAATTGAATCATCATCCTGTTCAAGGTGCGTCCTGGATGCTAACAGCTGGCTTGGCATTCGCCATAGTGAACAGCTTCGCCCAAATTGCTAGCATCAACTTTGGTGTCTCCTCCACCACATTTGCGTTATTCCAATATGCAATCGCCTTATTTGTTATTCTGCCCTACCTACGTACACTTGGGATTAGACGTTCTTTAAGAACCCAACACTTTGGCTGGCATGCATTCCGCATTTTTCTCTCTGTTATCGGGATTCAACTTTGGTTATGGGCTCTCGCTTACCCAGTTCCAATTTGGCAAGGTATTGCACTTCTCATGACCTCCCCGTTATTTGCCACAGTTGGTTCTGGCTTGTTACTCAAAGAGAAAGTAGGTACTGCACGCTGGTTAGCGACATTGACGGGGTTTGTTGGTGCCATGATTATTCTTGAGCCTTGGGCAGACTCATTTACATGGGCGACCCTGCTCCCTGTTGGCGCCGCATTTTTCTGGGCAGCGTATTCATTAATGGTAAAAAAAATGTCGGTAAACGATCCGCCTTCAACCATGGTTGTCTATTTATTGCTGCTGATAACACCATTTAATATCTTGTTAGCGATACCGACGTTTACTATGCCAGATACGTGGACGATATGGGGTGTGCTTTTAGCCGCAGGTGCACTTACAGCACTCGCTCAATGGGCTATCGTTAAAGCATATGCAGTAGCAGACGCCTCATTTGTGCAACCATTTGATCACGCCAAACTGCCTTTGAATGTTGTTGCTGGTTGGTTGGTGTTTGGTTGGGTGCCACCTGGTCGTTTATGGTTAGGTGCTGCGATTATTATTGCATCTATTGCGTTTATTACGCATTGGGAAGCGAAAAAGACAAAGTTAGTTGAAAGAAAAATCTAATTTAAAAGTTCTATATTTTCAGGAAAGGAAATGAGGAACCCATATGAGTCAACCAATCAAAATTACACTGTATCGCTGGGCTGGTAGTTGGGGCCCATTCAAAGTCAATATTCCTTGTGGTGAATGTACATTAACCAAAGATATTTTAAAGGATACTTTTGAAAACGAACTAGCCGATGTGCCCGTTGAACTTGAAGTAAAAGATTGGTTATCGCACTGGTGGGAACCATTAAAAGCTGGTGCTTGGCATGCACCCATTCTTCTTGTCGAAGGGAAAGTTATCAGCCAAGGAGAAGCATTGAATCGGGGTGTGCTTGTACAGTCTGTTATTGCTGAGTGGGTAAAACGCGATGAGCTAAAAGGCAACATTGTTTATGGTAAAGCAACTTGCCCTTACTGTGTCAAAGCCAAACAATTACTTGACGAGGCTGGCGTTCAGTATGAGTACCATGATGTAGTTAAAGACAGCGCCGCCTTATACCGCATGATTCCTGAAGTAAAAGCCATCATTGGCGAAAAAACACCGGTAACAGTGCCGCAAATTTGGTTAGATGGAAAATATGTTGGAGGCGCTGACGATTTAGAAAAGTGGTTATCAGCAAAGGGGCTAGATAAAGTGCCTAACAATGTTGTGGAGATACCAAGCCAATCCGCGTAATTCTAGATTTAAATGTCATCAATCTTTGAGTAGCGTTTTGCCAATGTTGTGCAATATGTTGGCTACTTACTAACAACAAAACAGAGAAAAGCAAAAAGCCCTGATTTTTCAATCAGGGCTTTTTAAATTATTTCGCCAGTTTTTTAATAACACGAGCAAAAACAGAAGCTTTTTTCTTCTTCGCTTTACCGTAAAGCGCTTTGTGCATCGCGTCTTTTGCAATCATCTGGCCAATATAAGCACCACCAAGTTCGTTACCCATGACCTTCTCCTGAATGTATTGACTTAACTATGTTGTAATTTTACACCACAATTAGATAAAAACAAGACTCCAGTCACATTTATTTTGTAATTAACTTTCAGTTTGATTTTCGTGGATTTCTTGAAATGAGCGTCTATCGCTTAGGTTGTTGGTATGTTTTACCCGCTGCGACGTACGTATCTTTCTGTTTGATTTCAAAGAATGTTTCAAAGAACCACGCAGCAAACTTGATCAAGTGATCGCCTTCATTCATGACGTGCTCTACGTATTCTTGCTCTTCTCCGGACTCATCTTCTTGAGTGGTAATATGGTAAATACGTTTCTCACCATCAACTTCTGCAAGGCCAAACTGACCCGTTAGGGATTGCGCCGCTTGTGCAACTTCTTCTTCCTCACACGCCTTCAAGATTTCAAGTGCCTTTGGCATGCTTTCTTGCTGAGTAATTTCTTTTACCAGTGTTTCAAATTCGTTTTGTTGCATTCTTTCACCTAACGATTAGAGATCGGATAGCCATTGGGCAGAAATGTATTCCAAGCTTGAGAGAAGTATCAAGGTTCGCCCTCTTCCTTTCAAACCAAGTCATTCAGTATACACAACAGGCCTAGCTTAATTTAGCTGCGCATTTTAGAAAGCCGACCTTCTGGTTGCAAGTATATTCAGATGGAAGTTTCTGCTTGAACCGTCCCTTCTGGCACTTTACGAAATTGGCTTAGTACAAGAACAAAGCAAGAAAGTAACGCAATAAACAAATAAAACACCCCAAGCTGCTGCTGATTCGTAACCCATGAGTCTACTAAGTACCCACCAAACAAACCTGCTAAACACATTTGAATAGAGCCAGATAACGCAGAAACCGCGCCTGCCTGTTGCTTATGTGGCGAAAGTAGCAAACTGATCGATACTGGGAATGACATGCCTTGGGCAAAACTTAAACACGTGAATGCCGTCAGCAATGAAAATACACTGAAGGGGGTAACCAACAACATGAAGCCAGCAACAGCAACAATCGCGAAACTCATCAGCAAGATTTGCTGAGCTTTGTAACGAGCATTGATCAAATTCAGCACTAAGCTACCCGTCAGCAAACCAACTGACGGTATGATCATCAAAGAGCCGTAATCTGCCGCCGTTAATCCTAACTCTTGTTGCATTAAAAATGGATACAAGGAGAGCGTAACCAGAGCCGATAAATAACTAAGCCAGTTGTAGCTCGCACTACCAATCACTTGTGTATTCGTTAACAGACGCAAATAGTTCGCGCTTACTTCGCCTACTTTAAATTTTCTCTTCGGATAAGGCAGCGTTTCTGGCAGCACCAATAAACCAAGTGTAAAAATTGCCATTAAGTAAATCAGTACAAACACGAAGACAGCATGCCAACTCAGGTGAAAAGCAATCCAGCCACCAAACAGCGGAGCAATAATTGGCATCACTGAAGCAGTGACTGAAATATAAGATAGCGCTTTGGTTAATTGCATACCGTCATAACTATCACGCAGTACTGACCGACCAAGTACCGAAGCGCTGCCCGCTCCTAGGCCTTGCAGTAACCGTCCCGCTTCAAGGGCAACAATGTTGTCCGAAAACGCGATGCAAATAACCGTACCAACTAGATATACACTTTGCCCCAGAATAAACACTGGCCGACGACCAATCGCATCAGACAATGGGCCGTAAAAAAGCTGAGAGATACCGAAGCCAACGAGAAATAGCGTGACGAGATTCTGAATCGAATGTTGCGGCAAATTCAAGTCATGACCAATCAATGGCAAAGAAGGAAGATAAATACTAACGCCAACTTGGCCTGTGGCAATGATCATCATCGCTAATAACAATGGTGTTTTACGCAAACGTTCCTCCTACTTTGTGACAGATTGATGGCAAACAGTGTATATTTGATACTCAAAGATGATAATCAGCTAAGTTGGAAAGGAATTAATTCCCAAGGAGATACAATGGACTGGATTCAAAGCGTGAAGAGTTATATTCGTGTGGTCGAAGAAGGTAGCTTTAATGCCGCAGCGCGGAAACTCAATACCACCAGCTCAGCTATCAGTAAGCGAGTTCAATGGCTAGAAGATAAAATTGGCGTTCAACTACTCAAACGTACGACCCGCTCAATTAGCCAAACTGAAGCTGGTGCGCTGTTTTATCAACGAGCAAAAAGTCAGCTTGATTCATGGCAATCGGTATTAGATGAAACTCGCTCAGTCAACCAATCACCAGCGGGGCTATTAAAAATTGGGGCAACGCTGGCCGTTGGTTCCAAGTTTCTAGTTCATTATCTTGATGATTTTCTTGATAAATATCCAGACATCACACTTCAATTAACAACAACGCTACCAGGCCAATTGCCAGAGCTAAGCTTAGACCTGTTTATTAGCCGGGAATTAGAGCAACTGAACTCTCTAAGTTTCAAAGCTACTGCACTTTTCGAACATAAAGCCCAGTTTTACGCCGCGCCTAGTTACCTAAAGAAATATGGCACCCCACAATGCGTTGAGGATCTGACAGAGCATAATGTCCTGATTTGGGGAGAAAAACCCTCACGAGAAATCAAAACAAATCGAGGCAAACGTATCAGCTTGTCCGGTAACTTTGCCACGACCAACCCAGAAGCGCTGTTTCATGGTGCCAAAAGAGGCATGGGTATTTTGATGACGAACAACGTCATGATCAAAGATGACCTCAAATCCGGCGCGTTAGTCCCTATCCTGCCCGATATCACAGCGGATAAAGCCACTGTATATGCCTACTATCCAAAGCTGGATTATCAGCATACCCGAACTAAGCTATTCCTCGATTATCTCAAATCACGATTAGAAGAGGAGAAGCGCGCCTAGCTTAGCGTTTTTATCGCTATAGCTTTAAAAGGTTCAAGCATAAAAACATGAAAATAATGATTTGTTCGTTCACAAAATTTGAAAAATCTGCCTTAGTAACCGATAGTTTATTTGATGCATATCAAATAATAATTCGTCGTGTCTTACACGATATGTAAATAACAACGCTAGGTGAAATGCTCAATGGGTCAGGTACAAATCAGTTTCCACAAAATTGATGAGATATTGAAGCTAAACGGCACGGCTCAGCTAAACCGAGTCACGCTAGATATTCATCAACACTTGCAGAGCCATTGCACTTGCGTTGTAGAAGTTGCGCATCTTCAGCATTCGGCTCATACCATTTCCTTCGCCAGCAATGGAAAAATTACAGACAACCTAAGCTACCACCTTTCAGGCACCCCCTGTGAAAAAGTGGCGAAAGACATTGGCGAACATATTTTCTATCAAGACCAGGTATACAAGCGTTTTCCTGAAGATCAGATGTTTCAAGAAGATGGCATTCAAGCTTACATTGGCCTGCCATTGAAGACACAAAATGGCGAAGTTCTGGGAATTTTACTGTCTACCTTTACCCGAAGCATCCACGCGAAAGAAGCGCAAGATATCCTCGACTTCCACCGATTTTATGCCAATGTCATTATTCATAGCTTACGTGAAAAGTGGGTCAGTGAACGTTCAGATAAGCTTCTTAATCAGCTTAGCTATGAGGTATCGCATGATAACCTAACTGGACTGCTCAACCGTAGCTGTTTAGCTGATACCTTGGAGACATTAACGCAGCAGGCGACTCGCCCATTCAGTTTGGCGTATCTTGATATCGATAATTTCAAATCGATCAATGATATCAACGGAAACTATATCGGCGACCAAATCATTAAGTTCACAGCTAACGCCATTCAACAGAGCTTGTCGTCGCCAAACAATGCGTTCCGTGTTGCAGGAGATGAATTCGCCTTCATCACGTACGACGAAGATCCTGTCGCCGTGTGTCAGGAAGTACTCGACAAAATTGAAAGCGGCTACAGCGACAAATCTAACCGGATTTCTTTCACCGTTAGTATTGGTATTGCACGTGCCCCAGTACATATGTTGAACAGCGATGAGCTGATTTTGAATGCCAGTCTCGCTCTCAAAGATTGTAAAAAACACCGCGATACACGGATTCAGCATTACGACACACACCTTAGTGCTTTATACCACCGTAGGACGCAGCTTATTGAGGCAATGCGAATCCAGCTAAGTACTGATATACAAGACAGCGATGAGTTGTATGTAGTGGTTCAACCGATCGTCGATATCACGAGCGACCGCTGGAATTACTTTGAAATTTTGACTCGTTGGAATAGCAATATCTATGGAAATATCTCTCCAGCGGAGTTCATTGAAGCTGCCGAACAATCAGGCCTGATTATCGAGTTAGGTGAACGGATTATTGAACTCGCGTGTATCGCAAAGCAAGAACTCGAAGCGAACCTAGGCTATAAAGTCAAACTCTCCATCAATTGCTCAGCGTATGAGCTGGTTGATTCCAACCGTTATATTAATCACTTAACCAACATGGTTGAAAAGTATCAGCACGAAGCAAAAGACTTTGTTATAGAGCTCACCGAGACCGTCTTACTCTCACAAAGTGGCCATGAACAGATGGTACTTAACTCGTTGCGATACTTGGGTTTTAAAGTCGCACTGGATGATTTTGGTACGGGATACTCAAGCTTGAACTATATACACAATTATCCGATTGATAGCATCAAAATCGATGCTACCTTTGTGCAGAACATGCTCTCAAATACAACCTCTGAACAAGTAGTGTTTTTGATAGCGCAATTGGCAGAGCTGCTTGATGTGGATTTGATTGCCGAAGGCGTAGAAGACGATAGAGCACTACAAAAGTTAATTGAAATGGGCTGCCACTACATCCAAGGTTATTTTTACTCTCGTCCACACAGTGTTGAAGAAATCGTACACCTGATAAATGAACGTGAAGTGCGGAGTGCCTAACGTACTGAACAGACTGCTGTCATAGAATTCAAATCTAGTTAATGCACAAAGTAAAAGAGACCAAGCTATGCTTAGTCTCTTTTTGTTTTTTAAGCGAAGTACTTTATTACAGCACTGCTTTCTCTTTATCGCGTAATAGTCTATCCATTTCATCTCTGTTCGCGACAAAAGTAGCCATCTCTTTCTTAGGAACAGAACTCGCCATTGGGATATTTGCTCGCATAGCGTTAACTGGACGGCCGTATTCAATCAACTCATAGTGAAGGTGTGGCCCAGTCACTCGACCTGTTTTACCAGAAAGACCGATACGCTGGCCTCGAGAAACCTTTTGCCCTTTCTTCACCAAAATCTTACTTAGGTGTAAGTAACGGGTTTTGTATTTGCTGCCGTGCTCAACAACCACGTAGTTACCCGCATAGGGGTGTTTACGAGTCATGATCACTGTACCATCACCAGTAGAAACGACTGGTGTACCGGTTGGTACAGCAAAGTCAGTGCCGTTGTGCGGCGCAACACGCCCCGTTACTGGATGTAAACGATTAGGGTTGAAGCCAGAACTGATACGCCAACGGCTACTTACAGGGTAACGCTGGAATGCGCGCTGTAAGCTTTCACCTTTGGCATTGTAGAATTGACCATCAGTATGAAGGTAAGCGGTGATCTCGCGGCCGCGATTATAAATCTTAATCGCCTCAATTTCGTTCTTACCTGTTGGTACACCATTGATGCTTTGTGAGCGACGAACAACTTCAAATCGATCACCTGCACGAAGGTCACGTCCAAAGTTAAGTTGTTCTTTGAGTAAGCTTACGACTTGACTCACTTCCGCCGACGTTAAACCTAAACGACTCGCAGAAGAAGAAAAACTGCCTTGAATAACGCCAACTAAAGGCTCTTGGCTCCACACGCCAGGAATGGAAATATCAGTAAAGTCATAGCTACCATCACTATTCAGCTTGTAGACCACTTTATCTGCAATAGAAAATTGCAGTTCCATTTTCGCTAACTCGCCTGTCGCATCATCACGCCAGAAACGGAGCGTATTGCCCGGCTTAAGTGTATCAAGTGCCAAGTAGTTCAAATCCGTTTCCATTACTTTCATTAACGAGCTGTAACCGAAACCGAGCTGACTAAAAATAGTGCTTAGGTTGTCACCTGCTTGGATTTGATATTCGAAGTTCGGGGGAGTGACAACTTCGGCAGTTGTCGCATCAAGAATTTTTTCAACGACCTGAGATTCAGGTAGGTTCAATGCGATGGTTTTGGTTAAAGATGACTCTTTGAGAGAGTGAGAAACACCAATCGCAACTAAAACTGGCAAGGAGTATAACAGCAGCGCTCTACGACTTGTCAGATTCGGCAACCGTCTTGTAATTTCATTTGTAGACACGGGAATTACTATCTCCTTTCAAACAAGGCTCATAGCTTATGCATTCCCGAATAAGAAATCACTAGGAAATTTCGAGATCTAGCGCAGAAAATACTGAATTTTTACAGAACTCAAAAAAAATTCATCACTGTTGCATATGTAAGTTATTCCCTACACGCTGTAATGTGGATGAATTGAATTGATTTGGCGTGTCTGCCATTGCTTGATCGTCACCGTGCGCTAAATATGAAAGCGTGATAGTTGTATCACTTTTCCATTCGAGCTGAGTAAATTTCACGCGGTCACCAACAAAAATACTGTCTAAAAGTACAACTCGGCTCGGCACGGGGTCAAACTTGAACAAGCCAACATAGTTAAACGAACCGCTACCTTGTGTCGTTACAATCATCGGTGCAACAACCCATGAAACACCTTCAATCTCACGCTGACTAATCGACGCAGTTGGGACAAGTACCTGACCTTTCGTCGCACCTGCATCATAGTCACCTATCAAATAGCCGTTTTCTTTATCCCACTCATCAAGAAAAGTGACCGCACCCTGCTCGGGGACTTGGATCGTCCAAGGATTACGTGCAGTGATACCAAGCGTCTCTTGCACAATAACGTTAGTTTCTCCTTCTGTTTGAGGAAACTTAGCCATGATCTCGTCATCAGACAAACTAAAACGATAAACACCCGCGATCACAACCACAACTAATAAAACGATTGGAATAAGTAGAATAAGTGGTATCGGCAGGATTTTTTTGTGAGTCATGAAAGCTTCCTTGTTTCAAGGTATAAACGAAAAGCGAGTATACCATTGTATACCCAAATGATTTCACCTCTTCAAGTGTTTCAAAATTAAACTAAACTGATTATATCCAAATAGTTTCAAGTCCAGAGCTCATAACGAGCTAGTGACACAAGCTCTGTGCTCTAGGTCTATTGGTGTAT
Organism: Vibrio sp. YT-16; assembly: GCF_033337405.1. Taxonomy (NCBI): domain Bacteria; kingdom Pseudomonadati; phylum Pseudomonadota; class Gammaproteobacteria; order Vibrionales; family Vibrionaceae; genus Vibrio; species Vibrio sp. YT-16. The sequence goes on along the minus strand of NZ_JAWOQQ010000015.1, from coordinate 100,095 downwards.
TGGGACAAATAGGTAATCACGATGACAAAAACCATTCATACATGCGAGTGCGCCTGCGGTTTAGTTGAGATCCGTTGTAAGGGAGAGCCCACCCACACGTCTGTCTGCCATTGCTTCGAATGCCAAAAACGAACTGGCAGTGTTTTTGGGGTACAAGCTCGCTTTGAAAAAGAGCACGTCACTTTAAACGGTGAAGTCACTAGCTATACCCGAATTGGCGATGATGGCAGTGAGGTTCAGTATGACTTTTGTCCATCCTGCGGCACGACAATGAGGTTGTTCGTTGCTGCATACCCAGAAATCATGATCATTCCCGTCGGTCTATTTACCGATAAAGAGTTCCACCAACCTACCGTTTCAGTCTATGAACAAATGAAACACGGGTGGGTGAGTTTCGAATGCACAACGGAACACATCTGCTAGCGGGCAATCCACGTTCACATATTTACTTTGGCTCGGACAAACACCCTATAAGTGAGATTTTTTTGAGAATGATCAATCGAGTTTTACTGTAAAGGGTTTCGTAACTCGGTGTGAGCGTTATAATCGGCTCCTAATATTTGGTGGGGGTTTATTGTGATTTCCAGACTTCCTCGTTGGGTGGAATATGGTGCGTTTCTACTAGCTCTTCTCGCGGGCTGCGTCAACGCCGTTGGTCTTCTCGGCTTTCAACACCAAGCGATAACTCATCTTTCGGGAACCGTAACTCAGCTAGGGAACAGCTTGCTAACAGGTGTGGATAGCTCCATTCACCTGCTCTTCATCGTATTTAGCTTTTTGATTGGCGCTGCCTTTAGCGGCTTTTTTATTGAAAGCAGTGCGTTAAAGCTAGGACGAAGATATGGTGTTGCACTGTGCATAGAAGGAAGCTTACTCTTACTCAGCTTGGGCTTTTTGGTGCAAGGGGATTTGTACGGCCAATATCTAGCATCAGCAGCATGTGGATTACAAAACGCAATGATCACCACGTTTAGCGGCGCAGTAGTCAGAACCACACATATGACCGGAATCATCACCGATCTAGGGATTATGATTGGAGAGAGCTTGAGAGGTCGTCAATTTGACCGACGTAAAGCAAAATTATTCCTATTCATTTTCTTTGGCTTTTTGTTTGGCGGCGTCGCGGGAGCGGCTCTATTTACGGTATATGGTTTATATACGCTGGTTTTCCCAGCAATATTGGCTTTTTCTACAGCTCTGATTTACTGGAGTTACCTATACATACTTAGCCGTCAACAAAAAGCATAAAATTTCGATCCGATTGAAGCGACATGCTTCAATCGGATTTGGCTCAATAGGTTCACACTGCAACGGTACAAGAAACGCTGAACGGTATTTTGACACCACTAAAAACCTTAAAATAGATAAGGCTAACTGAATTTCTGGCAAAGAAGTTAGTTAGATCAAAATCACATTTGTTTACCATTTTATTATTCCAGTCACAATGCGCCCCATAATTCACTGCGCAATTCGCCTCTCGTGCTACAATTTTCTAACACAAGCAACATATTCGCATACACTTAGACGTTATTTGACCAATTACCCGACAAATCGGCTGAATAACTAGATGTATTTAATGAATAGTATTGCAATGGATGCAGTTTGCGGGTACCCTCCGCAAAACTGTGATTAAATACGGATGTTTAGTGAATATTTATGTCATGGAAATGGCAAGTATTGACTAGTAGTAACACGAGACAACTATGCATAACACCACTAATGCTACTGAAGCTCCTAAGGGCAACTTTTGGATGTTTTTCATCCCTTCCCTAATTGGTCTTCTACTCTTTATGGCTCCGATCTCTTACGATGGCGGCCTAACCATTCCCGTTGCCGTGATGGCAAAAGTCATCCCAGCGGTGTTAGGCGATACCTTGATTGCTATCGTCACCAGTATCATCGCTTTCATGGCCGTTGCTTCTGTTCTTTGCAAAATTTTTAAGCCAGCTGCAATTTTACGTAATGGTTTTTTAAACGGTCTCTTCAACCCATCTCCACTTTGGCTCGTTGTTCGTTTAATCGGCGGCGCTGCCGTGTTAATGACGTTTTTCCAAGTGGGTCCAAAAGCAATTTGGGAAGAGAACACTGGCGGGCTTGTTCTTACTGGTCTCCTACCTACTCTGTTTGCCGTTTTCATTTTCGCGGGTTTACTGCTTCCGCTTCTTTTGAACTTCGGTCTTCTGGAGCTATTTGGTGCGTTACTCAGTAAAATAATGCGTCCGGTATTCAACCTACCTGGCCGCAGTGCAATTGACTGTATGGCATCTTGGTTAGGCGACGGAAGTGTTGGTATCTTGCTAACCAGCAAGCAATACGAAAATAAGTTCTACACTCAGCGTGAAGCGGCTGTTGTCGGGACCACTTTCTCAGCAGTATCGATCACGTTTAGCTTAGTTGTTATCGCTCAGGTAAAACTAGAGCACTTATTTTTGCCTTTCTACGGCGCTATCTGTCTAGCTGGTATCGTAGCTGCGATTATCATTCCTCGCCTGCCTCCGCTTAGTCTGAAGAAAGATCGCTACATTGACGGCAGCAACCCAGATAAAGACGCAGATGCAGTGCCAGAAGGCCACACCACATTCTCTTGGGGTATGGATCTAGCTCTTAAGCGTGCTGGTCAAGTCACATCGGTTCAGTCTGTATTTAAAGAAGGCGTACACAACGCAGTCGACATGGTATTTGGCGTACTACCTGTAGTTATGGGTCTTGGTACCGTTGCATTGGTGATTGCAGAATACACGCCTGTATTTGCAATTCTGGGTCAACCGTTTATCCCATACCTAGAGCTACTGCAAGTCCCTGAAGCTGTTGCAGCATCACAGACAATCGTTGTTGGCTTTGCGGATATGTTTATTCCAGCAATTTTAGCGGCCTCAATCGATAACGAAATGACACGTTTTGTTATTGCGGCAATGTCAGTAACTCAGCTTATCTACATGTCGGAAGTAGGTGCCCTACTGTTAGGCAGCAAAATTCCAGTAAACATTGTAGAGCTCTTCGTAATCTTCATTTTACGTACGCTAATCACGTTACCTGTGATTGCTGGCGTTGCTCATCTTATTTTCTAAAATCGAGACGTCAATTAACAAAGGCTCCGCATCGTCGGGGCCTTTTTTATACCTAAAACTCCGTCCACATTAGGCTTTTAGTAAAAAACTCATAATTTACAAAGACAAAACTTAAACAAAATACCTGTCAGCACCAACAAAATTTTCATCACCTCACCTGTAAAACCAGTTGATACCACTGTTTGTTAAGCAATTCTTTTCATTATGAAGATTTCATTAATCGAGCTCGCAAACATGATCACACTCACAAGTTTTAACGTAAATTGTCGGTTTGTTTAAATTTAGTTAAAAAAGACGACAAATGAGTTCATGTTTTTGACAAAGATGTCGATAAAAATATAACCAAACACAATAGGTTTCTCTTTATGCCCAATTCGCTCGGTTTAAAAGAGGCGAAAGCAAAGTGGAACCAACCGGGAGAATCAGAGGAAAGCTCATGAAATTCAGACATAAGGTTGTCACAGCCTCTTCATTTTTGCTGCTAATTACCGTATCGTTATTGTCGACACAACAAGTTATGACCATCCGCTCCCAAACTCAGGAGCAAATCGACTCAAGTGTCAACGAGATATTGACCAGTGTTGGTAACACTGTGCAATCAGAAATGAATGCAAAGAAGGATCTCGCTCGCTCCATTACTGAAGTGATTGAGCTTGACCCCAGTTCACATAGCTATGTTCAAAACATACTTGAAAGACCCACACCAAAAAGCAGCTTCCTTGCCATCGGTTTTGGTTATGAAAGTAATGGCTTTGTGATTGAAAATGACGACGGCTGGGATGCGGGTCCAGACTACGACCCACGTCAGCGTCCTTGGTTTATTGCAGCTAAGAGCAAAGGCGATTTGGTCGTAACCGATCCGTACGTCGATGCGTCTTCGAAAAACGTTATCATCTCTGTTGGTACACCAGTAAAAGAAAATGGCCAGTTTTTAGCCGGTATGTTTTATGACCTCGAATTAACTACCCTTTCAGATCTGGTCAACCAAGTGAATCTGTTTGATGCTGGTTACTTATTTCTGGTCACCGCTGATGGCACAACCATTGCTCACCCTCAAAGTAAATACAACGGTGAGAAAGTCGGTAGCTACCTCCCGCAAATCGAACTTACGCAATCAGCACAACATGTTGAGATTGATGGCAACCGCTACATGGTTAACCTGACTCACATTCCTGGCGAGAACTGGTACGTAGGTTCGGTGATCGATGAAGCTGTTGCCTATTCTGCCGTAGGAGAGCTTCGTAACAACGCTATTATTTATTCAATCATTGCCGTGATTGCATCTATTATCGCCCTAACTCTGTTGATTCGCACTCTCATGCGTCCTTTGGACACGCTAAACAATGCGATTAAAGATGTAGCATCAGGGAAAGGCGACCTTACACAACGCCTCGAAACAGATACTGACCAAGAGTTTTCTGAGCTTGCCACAAACTTCAATACGTTCATGGAGAACTTACAACAGCAAATCATTGAGTCGAAACGTATTTCTGATCAAATTTTAAACGGAACTCAAATCACCGCTGAGGGCGCAAAAGACTCGGCAGGCGCAATTCACACTCAACTGCAAGAGCTAGAACAACTTGCTACCGCGATGCATGAGATGTCTGTCACCGCGACAGAGGTTGCTAATAATGCGCAAGGTGCGGCAAGTGCAGCCAAAGAAGCCGACCAAGCAACGGTTGAGGGGTCTTCTATCGTTGGTGAATCGACACAAACGATAAACATGCTTTCCGATAGCATTGACCTTGCAGTCGAAGAAGTACAAGTGTTGGAATCTGCTACCGCCAATATCGAAACGATTCTAAAAGTCATCAACGATATTGCGGACCAAACGAACTTACTCGCGTTGAATGCCGCAATCGAGGCTGCACGTGCGGGAGAATCTGGCCGAGGCTTCGCCGTTGTTGCAGATGAAGTCCGTACACTGGCACAACGTACTCAAGAGTCGACAACAGAGATTCGTACTATGATTGAGCAACTACAATCTGGCGCTTCTTCTGTGGCAAATGCCATGCATCAAAGCAAAGGTAGTGCTATAGAGGCCGTTGAAAAAGCGGATTTAGCAAATAGTGCGTTACAATGCATTCGTGACGCGATTCAGCGTATTTCCGATATGAACTTGCAAATTGCCTCAGCAGCGGAAGAGCAAAGCCTTGTCGCTGAAGAGATCAACAACAATACGGTGAATATTAAAGACCTATCGACTCAAGTCGCCGAATCGGCAAATCGAACCAACGACGCGATGCAGGCGCAACAAGAAGATGTACATAAACAAGATCAAATCTTAAATAGATTTACTGTCTAACACTCATCTAAGCAAAAGCAGCGAGCACCGGCTCGCTGTTTTTGTTTTTAACCCTCAACCCTAGTATTGGTCGATGTTACATGTGACATGTTGTTGCTATTAAGCTCAACATTACAAGAACGCCGACTATGTGCCCTTTCAAGTTTAATTGAACTCGACATGGATATAGCGATCATTAGAACGGCGATAATAACGGTCGTCCACTTTTAGATAAGTGAAATCTCCAATCTTTATGTAGGTACTATTCCGAGGAATTCGGTCATGGTAATAGTAACTGCGCCTTGGTCGTCTGGTCTCCACATAAATAACGTCACGATGTTTGTGTTTATGCTTGTGCTTGCGATTGTGTTTATGATGGTGGTGATGCGCATGATGGTGATCGTACCGATGTCCATGCTTATGCTTCGGGTCAGCCACCGCTTCTGTACTCAACACACCTAAAGACAACATAACGCCAACCATGGCAAAAGATAATTGCTTTGACACAACAGAGCCTCTTATTCATATCAACATCGATATAATAGAAGGGTGAATCACTGTACATGTCAGCCTTTCGCTAAGGAGTTTTACTAAAAAGTCAGCGCTAACCGTGATTATCAGAGAAACGTCAAACATCACAAATGCTGATGACTTCGAGTGGCCTGGGTTCGGCTATGAATACAAAAAAGCCGCCCGTTTGACTACGAGCGGCTCAGTTTTTAAATAAGCTAGCGTGATTTTATACTGCTTGGGCAAACAGCAAGAAACAGCCGAATAGGAAGATCATGCTCATTCCCATTGCGCCGCCACCAGCTTCATAAATATTGTCATCTTCTACCGGCACTCGACGCACTTTCATGGTCATTGATAATGGAACAAAGACCGCGAGAAACACAAGAATAATCCCCGCGTAGCTGAGAATAGCTAGGAAGTGTTCTGGCGCAAATACAGCACCTAATAGTGGTAGCACAAAAGTAGTAACAAAAATCACTGGCTTACTTGCTTTCAGTAGGTCTGCATTTTGATCGTATAGCGCCATTGCAACACCTAAGAACGACGTTAGTAGTGCCAAACCAGTAAACATGGATAGGATGAACTCTAAGCCCTCGTATTGCTGACCTAGTACCGAGATCAACTCTGTTACGTTGGAGTATTGAACAAGCTCATGAGGTGGTAGATTGCCGACAACCGCTAACAACCATAATAGGTAACAAACAAGCGGAATAGTTGAGCCCACGATAATCATATTACGCAGCTGTGTTTTACTCGCTTCTTTGTTGTAAGTTACAAGCGATGGGATCACGACCATAAAACCGAAACTGGTGAAAAGCACCGAACTGGTTTTGATAAGTGCCATTTTATCGTCGCTCACAACCTCATCAAGTCCTTCAAACGAGACGCTTGGTGCAAGCGCAAAAAGTGTCAGGATCAGCGCTACGATCATGCCTAGGAACAAACCGCGATTCAGCTTATCTACTACCCCTGTACCTGCCGAAACAATGATACCAACTAAAAGAGTAAAACCGACTTGGCTTGAGATCGTAGATGTTGGAAGCCCAATTGAGGCTGTTACTTTTTGTACGAGATCACCCGCACCAATGATGTAAGCCATTAATAGACAAACTAACAGGGCGTAAAGCAAGCTGTTGGTTACCAACTGGCCTCCTTTACCAAGCGTTTCGCGAGCAATTGCATTCATGCTCACACCACCACCTACTTTGCAACTGGCTTCAAGAAGGAGCAGCGCAGCATAAGTCGTTCCAGCCCAGATGAACAACATAAGAAGAGTGCCCCAAAGGAGGCCAAATTGAGCAAGCACCATTGGTATAGCAAGCATACCAGCGCCAAGAGCAGTACCTGCAACGATCAGGGAGCTGCCGACAAGTTTTAGGTTCACGGTTAATACCTCTAAATTCAATCCGTTAATTTCTCGCCAGTTGTGCTTTATCTAAAGCACACAACAAAACGCTCCGACTTAGTCAAAATTTGGTTACAAAAGCACTATGTTACAAGAGCCCTGTATGGCTAAGAAGACACGCAACAAAAGGTGGTTAATCATTTGCACATGAACACTTGAGAGTCGTTTTTGGCGATGTCATCGTTGATGAAATGTGCGCAACTTTGGGTTCGAAGCAAAATTGTTCATCTTAATTCATCAACCCCATTCGTTATGAATGGATTTGGTTCGAAAAGATTGTAAGGCATAAGCAGGACGATTGAAAAGCAAAAGGTCAATCTTATAGCGATATATTTTAACAACTCTTATCTTTTACCTAAGATGTGTTGTTTTTTTCGTCACTAATTAGTCTTTTATCGCTTAAAGAGAAGGAGGAACGTGCTCAATGGCTCAATTTGGCTGGGTGTACAGATTAATTTACAGTTTAAGTGAAGGTGTTAGATTCCAAGGACGTAGCCTAGATCGGACAATATCGCTATTATTCGCTGCGTACCGACACGTTCGGTTCACATACCTCTAAACACTGATTTACGGTTCGAAAATATAGGTAAATGAGTGTCCGAATGCTGGGTGTGGTTCCCCAGCATTTGCATCCTTTCTTTTAGATGTCATCAATTGATCGAAATTGCATAAATCTTGTATCGCCCGACTTTACGGCTGTGTTAATACGCTTTATCTAGCGCGCCAATGATATAAGTTAACACTGGAATACCCATATCGGCGACCTGCTTCTCAGTCTCACTCATATTTTCATGCGCCATCCGCAGCTCTACTTCACTTATCGATTCTTTGTGAAGGTAAAGCTCTTTGTAGTTCATCAATCGCTGTTGTGACTGTTGAATCAGTGTCACAACATTCTCTTTAGTCTCACGATGTTGCTGAGCAATTTCACTAAATAAATGATCTAAAATGCGTTGCATTTTGCGAATAGAAGCTTTCGTTTCTATTGATTTGTATGATTGATACTTTTCCATTGAGTTAATAACTGACTAAAATATTTACGTTTTTATAAGACAGTTATTTTTATACTGATTGCAAAGCAGGTAAATATGTGGTGGTTAAACTGGTCCACTTCTTGCTCCGTTTAGGTCAAAACTGTCCTTTCAGGAGAGCACATGCAGGTAGACCCTATAATTCAAGCACTGATCGCAAGACGAAAATCGAATGGCCTCTCCCGTGAGCAAATGGCAAACATCGCTGGAATGAGCGTAAAAACATATCAAAGGATCGAGCGCGGAGAGTCCGATCTTAAACTCTCACAATATCGTGCCATATTGCGTTCGCTTCATTTGACTGACCTAGATATTGCTTTAGATGTACGTGATGTTCAGCATGTCACAGCAAATGACTTAACGGCCGTGGCGCGATTGCTCTCACCGGAAGCTCAGTCCCTGCTAGTTCGCCTGTTATCGTTAATCCTTGAACAAAAGAACAAGAAAGGTGATTAACGACATTACTCATACCCAAACGATGAATGCCCTGTTGAGCGTTGAAACATGAATCGTTTAGACAAAAATAAAACTCGTCAAATGACGAGTTTTATTCTTTATATCAGTCCGTTACTCTAGGCTTTTCAGTTCCGATGTATTAACGCCTTTTATTGCATCTTTCGCCACTTTATCAGGATCAAAGACATCACGTTCTTCATATGAATTATCAATCATGCCTTGTCCTATCGCGGTCGCCTGCTTTTGTAACTTGTTACCCTCTACCTCACCAGCATCCCAGCCTTGTCGATAATCTGAGTCGGTTTGATACCTTGTTTCGTCCTTAATATAGTGTTCAAAATCATTCCCTGCCTCTTGCATACCACTATGCCGACCGTCATGAAAGCCTTGGATATAAGCTTCATCATAACCGCTCTCTTTTAACGCGCTGTCACTCGTACCACAGCCTGAGAGGAGAACAAAAAATAGCGAAACGAATACCCTATGAAACATATTTAGGCCTCAAAGCTTTCAAATAAATTAATCATAGTTCGCGATTTCAACTTCTGCTTACTTCAGGCTATTAGATAGCATTGTGACTCGACGAAGCCTGTGAACTTGAGTCCCTACAGTGAGTACAAAGCTGGACAAAGCATCACACCTACTGATAAACATTATACTCAACGCGCGTTTAATACTTCCATCGCAAGTGCTTCATCATCTTGCTCAGCCAAACCGCTAATGCCAATTGCACCGACGATTTTCCCCTCTTGTTCTATAGGCACACCACCCATAAAGCCTGTGATCTTCGGGTCAGTCCAATAACTCAACTGCTTACCCGTCTCACGAGCCCAAGCACCCAGATTGCCGCTAGGCTGACGGTCTCTAGCCGAGGTGTAAGCTTTGTTCTGTGCCAACAAACCTGCTTGCACACTCACATCATCCATTCGGGCAAAACCGAGCAATTCTCCATGTGTATCAACCACGGCAACCGCAATGTTTTGCTTGCGAGCAGTCGCAATTTCCAATGCCGTTTGAATCAGAGTTTGAACTTGTACGTATTTCATTTTTCTCTCCTACGGGATCTCATGACCAAGGGTTTTCTCGAACAAGCCATACCAATGGCTACGTGATAGCGTGACGTTCTCTACTTGAGCACAAGCGCGAATACGCTGTGGGTTTGCAGTACCAATAACAGGCTGAATTTGGTTTGGATGACGCGTCAGGAAGGCTAAAACAATCGCCTCAGACGACACGCCATATTCAGCTGCTAGCGCCATTACCATCTCCGCCGTCTGTCTGGTGTTGTGATCATCAGAATGTAAACCACGCTCTGAGAATCTTCCTTGCGCCATACTGCCCCACGCTTGCAGTTGGATATTATGCTTACGGGCATGTTCCAGTGTTCCCGCAACGTAGTCAGATTCCGACGAAGGAAGCCCCATGCCTTGCTTAATAAAGTCAGACTTAGCCAGACTCATTTCCAACTGGTTCGCCACAACAACTTCGCCCGTTGCTTGTTGAAGAAGGTCAATTTGAGCACTGTTCATGTTAGAAACACCGAAGTGGTTAACTTTGCCAGCTTGTTTCAGGGCTTTTAGCGTTGTGCCCAGTTCTTCAAATTCAACCAAAGGATCAGGACGATGCAGCATCAAAACATCAAGATTTTCCACGCCAAGGCGTTCAAGAATGCCCTCAACAGAAGCCGTCACCCATTTGGCAGAGAAGTCATACTGCTTAACACCTTGCTCATCTCCTAGACGGATGCCGCACTTGGATTGCAGATAAATTCGTTCTCGTAAGGTTGAGTCATTGGCTAAGATGCGCCCAAACACTTCTTCAGCCTTACCGAATTTGTAGATATCCGCATGATCAAAGAGATTGATGCCAACCTCTAATGCTGCCTCTACAGCGGCATAAGCTTGGTTTTCATCTTGGGCGGTTAATGGGTTGCGATTCCACTCCCCTCCAAGTCCCATACAGCCGAAGACCAAGCGGCTAACGTTAGGTAAGGTTTTGGCGAGCGGTAGTGTTGGATTGTTCATCGTTATTCTCACTTTTCCGATTTCTGCATCTTCAATTTCTTAAATTAACTCGAACCATCTTACCGTTCGTAAAAATTAGTTTAATACCGTAAAATCGAATTCATTATCCTCGTTACCGAACAATTAAAGCGAGCAATAAAGATGGCAGATTATAAGAGAATCGAAAAACTGATGCTGTTTGCTGAAGTGGCTCAAACACTCAACTTTTCTAGAGCAGCAGAGCAACTTGGTATCTCTAAAAGTTACCTGTCGGAACAAATCAAGCGATTGGAATCGGAACTCGCCACGCCTTTGATTGTTCGAACCACACGCAGCGTGAGATTGACGGCAGAAGGTGAATCGATCTTTGCACAAGCGGAAGATCTCAAACGCCGCGTAATGGAAATGGAAAAGAGTTTAAGTCAGCAATCTGAGCAAGTAGACGGTCTGATTCGTCTTACTGCTCCCAAGATGTTTGCCGAAGCGGTGCTGCATGATTTGTGTGTGGCGTTTCGCGCTTTACATCCAAACGTAGAGTTCGAGATTCTTTCTAGCTATCAAGCGTTTAATCTGACGGAAACCAGCGTCGACTTTGCGTTTCGAGCAACAAGAACGCCGCCCGAGAATATGATTGCGCATCACCTTTTGGACTACCACCACTGGCTGGTTGCCTCTCCTCAGTATCTGCAAGAAGAAGGTACGCCGGAGACGTTAGCGGATTTAAAACAGCACCAATGCTTAACCACATTGCATCAAAAAGAGTGGCCGTTAAAAACGGGAACAGTTCAAACCCAAGGTTGGCTTTCAAGCAATGAAAACCGCTTACTCAAAGAATCAGCCCTGTCTGGCAATGGCATTGCTCGGTTAGCAAGTTACTTTGTCGAACAAGACGTTGAACATGGTCGTCTAATGCAGGTTTTATCGGAAGAAACCGACCACCAGCACAACGCGGTTTACTTGGTGTACCCACAACTTATCTATCAATCGGCGAAAACCAGAGCCTTCATTGAATTCGTGAAGCAGCACTTTGCTAAATAACTAAGGTAGTTAATCTGCCGACCACACCGAGCGGATATCTGGCCAACCCCAATTGGTTAAAGCAACGTCTTCTAATACACCTTGGAAGCGCAAAGTTTGTGTATGGTGGAACATAGGTGCAATCCAATACTCGCTGATCAACGTCGATGAAATTGGCTCCAATGCATTAAGGTAGTCCTCAAGTGGAACGAAAGATCTGACTCTCTGTAGTTGTTCATCTAACCATTGTGCGTTCTTTTCTCCCAAAGTGTGGAATAGCACAGCGTTGCTGAAGAAGTTCGTGAACGCTGAGGCATGACGATTATCATCTAGGTTTATGTTCGTTACGACCATTGTCTCATTTAGCTCACCGTTCTTAGCCTTCTCGTTCAGCTCACGGTAGGAATACATAACAATTTCTACTTTACTGCCAACACTCGCCAAACGATTAGAAATAGCCCGCGCACAGCGACGCAATGCGGTATAGTTATATCCTGCTATCGTAATGTGTTTAGGTAACTTAAGCGGCTCACTGAACGGACGGAGCACTGGCTTCCAACCTGGTAGCAGGTTATAAGCGGGTATACTCCCAAACACAATATTCTCGCGGCGCATCACTTCGGCCAAGTGCTCAGGTTGAATTAGCTCACTAATATAACGGCGCTGCGCTAAAGAGAGTTTGTGCTTAGCGTGCTGATTAAATAAGGTGAATAAGCAACCATCTTCTATTCGGCTACGCTTGCTCGCCGATGAGTTTTCTCGGTTTTGCGTCGACATATAGTGTCCACACAAATCCTCCTCGGGCGAAGCATCCCTTTGCAACGTATTTGCTGCCAATGACGGGTTCTCCATTTGCTCGTCATTAACAATCCAGATAGTCACCAAATCCGTTAGAACTCTACATGCGTAGTAACCATTAAATGCTTGCAGTTTTAAACGACTTTCATTGTGCTCGACAACAGAGAATGGGCCACTTCCGACCACCAGCTTGTTATTCGCTACGTTAACTTGGCTTACTGGTTGAATGCCGTATTTCACCCCAGAAATAAGTCCAGCAAAGCCCAAGTCAGCTCGATTAAGCTTAAAAACAACTTTCAATGGCGTTGGCGCAGTGATGTTAGCGACATGTGCCAATTCTTTTTCGTAATACTGTAGTGAACTCAATTTTGCAAACAAGCTAACCACTGTTTCTGCATCAATGGAATTACCATTATGAAAAGTCAGACCTGGACGAAGGTAGAAAGTCCATTCGTAGGTGTCTTCGTCATAACGCCAGTGATGTGCGAGTTCTGGTTGCACTTTCCCATTGTGATCACTCGAAACTAAGCAACAATAGATTTGCCTTAATAAGAAACGTTCGCTGCTACGCTGAAGTTGATGTGGAACGACGCGCTCAAACATTCGCTTATAGGTTAATTGAATATTGAGCTGTCCTTCTTGAACAGAAGCACCAGACGTTGTTTTTAACAAACGGCCAAATGCCATTTCGTCTTCATCTAATATCGCCAGTGCTTTTTCATACTTGCCTAACTTGATACGTTCAAGAGCCAAGCTCTCTTTTAAAACGTCTAACTCCATATTCAGAATAAGAGTCGATCGTTGGTTCCGCCCAGCTTTCGGGTGCCAGCTCAACCACGCCTTCTGCTGCATCTGCGTTAGCAGGCTACGAGCATGCCGAGAAGAAGTGAACATGATGTCGGCAATGTCCTGTAACGTGGTTTTTGTTTCATCACCAACGCTAAACGAGAGTAATCGTTGGTAATAGCGAAACAAATTGAGATCAGACACTGAATCAACCTTAGATCTGTGAAGTTTGTGGATAGGAATAGTTTACTTAAGTTGGCGGTAATAAAATAAGAAAACTTCCTAATTATCTGTTCCCCTTTTCCACAATTAACCTCCAAATTCGGCTTTAAAGCCCCATATATTTACGTTATTAGGAAAAAAGCCAACAAAAGCACTCTCTTTTTTATATCCCCTTTTATACACATAATTTACTCGTCAGCGTAAAGGAGGAAGAAATGAAGAAGCCAATGATGGCGTACTTTTTTCAGCAACGCCTAGCTCAATCGAGTAATAAAATAGAAGTGATGACTCTGGTTTATCTTAACGATATGTTCCAGTGGTCATAGCCTAACCTCAAGCAGAACTTAGCTCCTGATACTACACCCCCACTTCGTTGTATCTTAAGTTCTGCTTTTTCATCTTTTGCACTCTACTACCTTATTGCAGGTTACTAAAAGTTAACTAGTTGAAACACAGCAAAACAGAGTCTACATTGAAGTCTCATCCCCCAATCGCTTTGTTGAGAAAGGGGCATTCATGGATATACACCACCAATTCGGGAGTCAATATGGCAACTTCAGTGAAACTTAAAGCGGGCGACAGCTTCCCTCATCTTCAAGCCACTTTGCTAGATGGTTCAAGCGTAACGTTGGGTCAGCCGCAAGGTGATGCGACTTGGCAAGCAGTATTCGTTTATCGTGGTAAACACTGCCCTCTTTGTACTAAGTACCTCAACGAGCTTGAGAGTTACAAACAGGCTTTCGCTGATGCTGGCGTCGATATTCTTGCCGTTTCTGGCGATTCAAAAGCACAGCTAGAGGGGCATCTAGAGAAACTCGAAATCAGCTTCCCTATCGCTTACGGCCTGACCGAAGAACAAATGAAAACGCTAGGCTTGTATGTATCTATTCCTCGATCTGAACAGGAAACCGATCATAATTTCGCAGAACCAGGTCTGTTTGTGGTGAATGAACACGGCGACTTACACGTGGTGGATATTTCAAACAACCCGTTTGTTCGCCCTGAGCTTGGCGCGCTATCACGCGGATTGGCATGGATTCGCGATCCAAACAATAACTACCCTATCCGTGGCACATTGGATTACTAATATCTTCTACACCCAAGTAAACTTTCTATCCTTAAATAAGCTAAGATTCTTGCCTTAGTGAGAATAACTTGGAATGCATATCAGATCCGTGAGATCTGATATGTATCAACAAGTTGGAAATAGAGTCCTTGTTCATTATACAACGCCTTGATGAAAAACAAGATCAGTGAAGCCCAGGCTCCCCTCAAACAACGTTAGTTATTTACTTCTAAGTCACTTTCGCGATAAATACATGAAATTAAGACTAAAAACTTAGACTTAACGGATATATAAATCATAACGGTACCTACACAAGTAGTTGGCTAGCGATTATTATCCTATTGCAACTCACAATTGTGCAAATCTAATAATTCATACCATAAATGAAAACATAGATACCGTAAGAGACAAAATAAAAGCAAACGATTAAATTACCAATAAAACACCGTTCAATTAAAATAAAAAACATTTCACTTTATAAAAATGTAATTAATCGTTATTTGCAATCACACATCTTAATTGAGAAATACAGTATGAATAAAATCTCTTTGCTTTATATGGCCGTTTGTATCGGATTAGTTGGATGCGGTTCAGGAGGAAGCGACAACGATCCAGCAAAAGATATACATCCCACCATTTCAAATCCGGAACAAGTCAACGCAATGACGGTGGACAAAGGTCATTTCTATTGTTCTGTAAACCAACAAAAACTGGAACACGGAGGGACATCTGCAACTATGTCCTACCTGATTGAAAAGAAAAGAAATTCTACGGTTGTCGACGATTATGAATGTACCGAATACGGTTTAAAGAAAGGTGAGTCAATTATCGTCACTAAAAGTGCAATTGAAAACTTTTCATACTCAAAACATTATAAAAGCACGAAGAAGAATGACATTAATAGGTTTAAAATCATCTACCCTACAGGGCTTACGACTCCGATTAATAAAGATTATGAAAAAATTACGATCACGTATAATACGGAGAGACCTGACGTTAACATTAAGATAATTCAATATTTTGACGAAAAGTCTAAATTATATACCATCAAAAAATATGAAAGCCACGTTAACGACAACTCACCAATAGGTTTAGTTGAGAAAGAGGAATTCGATAAATATTCCGATTTTGAAAAGAAACTGGAATTAAATAGTGCTTTTTTAAATTCAACTGAAGTGAGTGATTTATTCTACAACTTATTAAGCATGATAAAATAATAACTAAAAATCAAAAAGTTAAAAAGTACGATTATGCTCAAGTAGCTTCGATATGCCTGACTAGAAAGAGTACGTTGTTTTACGAAACAAATTACGATTTGAATAAAGCACATCTAAGTTACTTGGGTATAAACGGCGATGTATTGTTAATCAGCTTTCAAAAGAGAGTGACGTTTGCGATTAACTACTTTGGTCTTAACGAAGCTCAATTTGATGCTTTTCAGACCAAATTCGCAAATCATCAAGAATCTTAAGTGCGGTACGGCCGAACTCTGTTAGCTCATAGCTGACTGCAATTGGGCGATCGCTGATCACTTTGCGTACCACCATACCTTCCGCTTCTAGCTCTTTGAGGCGCTGGTCGATCATCTTTTTGCTTGCGCCGCCTAGCATGCGTGCTAAGTCATTGAAACGAACTGGGCCGTCTTTCAAATGAAAAATCAAAGAGCCTTTCCATTTACCACCAATTAGACGCATCCCTTTCTCGATAGCACATGGCTCCGCACATACGTTCGCCACTGACTTACGACCTTTGCTATCTACACTGATTCTGCTTTCCACAATACACCTCAAGATACGCACCTAATCTAGGTAACGAAAAGTAAGCTAGATACATTTAGTGCTTTAGAGTAATAAAAACGTCACCTCGCCGCAAACAAATAAAAATGGACCGCATGCAGCAGTCCATCTCAATTCATCATTCAGTTCGCACTATGTTTCTAAAAGGATTAGAAGTTTTCGTTAATGTGCGCTTCGAAACGAACAAAATCGTTTTCGATATCTGCGTTCTTCATCACGTCGTAACAAGCGAATGTAGGCAGTGCTGACATACCAAAGAAGCGGAAGTTAGCGTGCATGTGGAACATCAAATCGTCCACGCCTTTACCTTGGAATAGGTATTCGTTCTCATCATCAAACGATTCTTCTGGCGCGTTGAATGTCAGTGACAGCATGTATTTGCTGTTGGTTTGAGTGCCGCCTGTACCATAGTTTTTCTTTGGTTCTTCTGCGCTACGGCCATCGAATGCACACAGTGCGCCGCCCATACCCGCAGTAAACACGTCGTCCATGTATTTTTTGAATGACCAAGGCACAGACATCCAGTTGATTGGGCTTTGGATGATCACGCGATCAGCCCATTCAAAGTGTGCGAGTTGCTCATCTACGTTGATCTCATCTTGCATTGTCACAACGCGAACCTCATGGCCTTTTGCTTGCAGAAGCGTCTGTGCTTTGTCGACAAGAGAAGCGTTTAGACGACCTTCTGAGTATGGTGATGGTTCGTGTGCATTGATGATCAGTACGTTGCTCATGGGATTACCTTTAAATAAGTTCACAAGATGACGCAATAACCATTGTGCGTCGGATGTGGTTTATTATGGTAACCTAGAAATATAGTGCAATTAGTTAACTTTTAGTAACCTACTTGAATTTTGATTATATTACTGTTTTTAAAAGAGATATTTTTTCAACTTTTTATTCATCGTTATTTCCCGATTAATTTTTTCATCGATTTGTTGCATCTTCCACAGAGCAGGCGTACACTTTATCGCAATTCGACGATTAACTATTAAGGCCAGCGAATGAGTGATAAGTGCAACGACACGTGCGAAGTTGTTTTTCAGACAACACAACAACAGCTCGAGAAAGAACAAACTCTAGCAGCACAAGCAAAAGCTTTGTCACATCCAGCACGTTTGCGCATTCTGCATATCCTGCACACTCTCGATACCATGGGCGGTTGTTTGAACAGTGATTTGGTTTCTGAACTCGGTCTTGCGCAATCTACTGTTTCCGAGCACTTGCGTATTCTAAAGCAAGCTGGCTTTATCAGCGCCGAGCCAAACCCACCTAAGGTGTGTTACCGCATTCAACGCGACGCGTTTGATCAGTTCAATCTAGGATTTTCCAAGTTATTTGATTAATTCCCTTTGCACGCTGGTCAGGCGTGCACAGATAAACTATACCTTTAACTATCGCCTTTCGACGATAAACGAATAAGAGAACACTATGACTACTCAAGTTTTAAATAGTGCCAGCGACAAAATGAGCTTCTTGGACCGTTACCTAACGGTGTGGATTTTTGTTGCAATGGCAATCGGTGTAGGTATTGGCGCAGCATTCCCTCAAGTTGCTGAGTGGAACGAGTCAATGTCAGTTGGTAGCACAAACGTACCGCTAGCGATTGGTTTGATTTTGATGATGTACCCGCCACTCGCAAAGGTGAACTACAACCTGCTAGGTACAGTGACGAAAGATAAAAAAGCGATCACGCTGTCTTTGGTCATGAACTGGATTGTCGGCCCTATTTTGATGTTCATCCTTGCATTGACTTTCCTAGGTGATCATCCGGGTTACATGGTTGGTATCATTTTGATCGGTCTTGCTCGTTGTATTGCGATGGTGCTTGTATGGAACGATATCGGTGGCGGTAACAAAGAATACGGCGCAGCCCTAGTTGCACTAAACAGCGCTTTCCAAATCGTGACTTACAGTGTGATGGCATGGTTGTTCATCACTGTGTTGCCACCAGTCTTTGGTTACGAAGGTTTCGTGGTTGATATCTCGATGATGGACATCGCGGAAAGTGTTCTGATTTACCTTGGTATTCCATTCCTAGCGGGCTTCCTAAGCCGCAAATGGCTGGTCGCTGCGAAAGGTGAACAATGGTACAACGACGTGTTCATCCCACGCATTTCACCAATTACGCTTATCGCCCTGCTTGCGACCATCGTACTGATGTTCAGCTTGAAAGGTGAAATGATTCTTGAACTGCCAATGGATGTATTCCGTGTAGCAATTCCACTGGCTATCTACTTTGTGTTGATGTTCTTTGTCAGCTTCTTCGTTGGTAAGAAAATGGGCATCGACTACGACAAAAATGCATCGATTGCTTTCACGGCAACAGGCAACAACTTTGAATTGGCAATTGCGGTTTCTATCGCGGTGTTTGGCCTAAACTCAGACCAAGCTTTTGCTGGTGTCATTGGCCCGCTGATCGAAGTGCCTGTGTTGATTGCTTTGGTGAATGTAGCATTGCGAATGAAAGCCAAATATTATGGCTAACCTAAAAAGCACAAAAAATACAAAAGCGGTAAAACATTAACTCACTACCGTTTTAATATACTCGCTGGGCGTTAGGCCGAACTTACTTTTAAAGCGTTGGCTAAAACGCCCCTCTGACTGATAACCACACAACTGTGCGAGCATAGCAACGTTATACGAGCCATTTTGCATCAAGTAAAGTGCGTGATTTAAGCGCACTTCCGCCAATACTTCACGATACTGGGTACCTTCTTGTTTCAGTTTGCGTATCAATGTTGCTCGGCTCATAGCAAAGTGCCCCGCGACCATGTCTAATGGATGCTCCTCCCCTGGAGAGCGCGATAAGTAACGACTAAGTTTCTGACTAAAAGAGATATGTGAACTCGAGAACAACCGATGCAATAACCCTCTCTCAGCTAGCTGCTGATATAGGCCCATAATCCAATAGCGTTGTGTCGCTTCACTTAAGCTTTCCCGCTCAAACGAAAACAAAGCATTTAACGTCGCTTTCAATGCTTTATCTGTCTCAACAACGGGTACATAGTTTCCTAATGCGTTGCTCATGCTTAGCTCCAACATTTCATCGCTAGGCACACAGTGAAAACTGAACATTCGAGAAAGAAATCGCCCTTGTAGAGGAAGGTTTTCAAAATTTAGGGATGCATTTGCTTCACAAAGCATGATATTTGGATCATGGATGTCGAGTACTTCATCTTTCCAGAAAAGATGTTTACTCCCCTTAACAATCTGAATAAGGCTTGGGGAGTGAATCCTGACATTACGAAGCTTCTGCTGCTGCTCCGCACGAAACAGCGTAACCTGATATTGGTGACCCATTCTCTCCCCTTATATTCAATTATCGCGTGTAAGTCGTGGTTAATGTCGCTTTACCCAAAGCAACACTATTCAAAGTAAACCCTACAATGGCTGGAGGCGTGTTTTCAGCCAAATTCAGTTCTTCAGTTGGCAATGACCACACCGTAAACTGGTAACGATGCATCCCATCATTCTTTGGAGGACACGCGCCGCCGAACCCCGTTGTGCCGTAGTCAATACGAGATTCTTTGCCGCCTAACTTGTTCATATCAATGCCTCGAGGCAGCTCGCTAACGGTGGATGGAATATTAAACGCTATCCAATGCCAAAAACCACTGCCTGTTGGCGCATCGGGGTCATACACGGTGATCGCAAAACTTTTTGTGCCCTTTGGAGCTTCTTTCCACATCAATTGTGGTGATTGATTCCCGCCATCACATCCCCAACCAGAGTATTCAAATGTCTTCGCCATCGGGTGGCCTTCTTGAATATCTCTACTCACGAGTTCAAATGCATGGGCAGAACCGACCGCAAAAACACTCAATGCCAAAACTGATTTGTAGATCGCTTTCATGTTTTTCTTCCTTTCAATGAATTCAACACTAGTGTAAGTACCCAGCAGTCCGAACCCTTGTCAGTAAGTATCAAAAAACACAAAATAATCTATAATTTTGACACTTTAAGATTCTAACACAAATTTCTTACTCTCTTAATTGCACTTGGTTTATGCTAATTAATCGCTCACGGAACAAGGAAGGAAAATGGAATTGGATATCTACGTGGTGGACGCCTTCACCGATACGCAATTCAAAGGCAACTCAGCAGCGGTGATACCATTAGAGGAATGGCTAGCCCCAGAATTGATGCAAAATATCGCGACAGAAAACAACTTATCAGAGACGGCTTTCCTAAAGTCCATTGGCGCAAACCAATATGAGATTCGTTGGTTCTCTCCGATTACTGAAATCGATTTCTGTGGACACGCAACACTGGCCTCTTCGTTAGTTCTGTTTGATGAGTTTGGCATTAATGGCACGATTGAATTTCATACTCTGGAAGTAGGGACCCTCACCGTAGAGAAGAATGCGCAAGGTAAGATCGAGATGACGTTCCCTGCTCGTCCTCCAAAAGCCGTTTCTGATATTCCCTCGGCATTGATTGAAGGCCTAAGTTGCGATGTGGAACGCGTACTGCTTAGCCCTCAAGCGTATTTCGTGGTGGTCGGCAACCAGCAGGAGGTACTTGAGGTTCAATACCGTTCAGAGCACCTCAAGACACTCGCTCCTTACGATGTGGTCGTTACCGCAAAAGGCGATCAACAAGACTTTGTATCTCGTTACTTTTGGCCTGCAAATGGTGGTGACGAAGACCCCGTAACTGGCTCGATTCACGCTGGGTTAGCACCGTTCTGGGCAGAAGCGTTAGGCAAAACATCACTGGTCGCTTACCAAGCTTCTCAGCGCGGAGGCATTTTGCACTGTGAAGTTACTGGCGAACAAGTAAGAGTATCTGGCGACGGCGTGCTCTACATGAAAGGCAAGATTTTTGTTTAAATGATTTTCATGTAATCAACTTAAAAGAGCCAAGTAAAGCACGGCTTCCGCAGGATCAAGCCAGCTTCAATAATTAATCAATTGATGAATATTGAAGGAATTAACTTCCTAGCCGGACAAAACTGACTCACGTTACACTGAATGCAGTCCCATACTCTTCTATAGCTTGATACGAGTTCGAGCTCACCTTCTTAGAGGAAGCGTCGCATGATGAAGCGAATCATTCTTGGCACCCTAGCCCTGACTCTTTTAACTGCCTGTTCCAAAGATGACGGACAGCAAGCCCTTGGCACATTAGAACGTGACCGCGTAACCTTCACTGCCACCTCTAGCGAGATAATTCGTGCCCTACCCATTAAGGAAGGCAGCCAAGTCACCGAAGGAGAAGTGCTGGTTCAGCTCGATACAAAGAACCAAGAAGCCGTTTTAGCTCACGCAGTTGCCGAACAAGCCAAGGCTGACGCCTATCTTTTGAAATTGACCAATGGTGAGCGACCAGAAGACATTGCCGCAGCGCAAGCACGCGTTGCCAGAGCGGAAGCTCAATTGGTTGAAGCGCAAAAGAACTACCAACGTAAAGCGGAGTTAGTCCGCAAGAAACTCATCAGCCAATCAGAAAAAGACACCGCTTTAGCAGCCAGAGATTCTGCCCGCGCTGAATTGGACTCCTCACAAGAAGAGTTCAGTAAACTGACGGCTGGCTCTCGCCCTGAAGATATTGAACAAGCGAAAGCCGCACTCATGGCTGCAAAAGCCGATGTAGCACTGCAAGAACAAAAGCTGGCAGAACTCACCATCACGGCCACGCGAGATGGCTTGTTAGATAACCTACCGTTTAACCTTGGTGAACGCGTTCCTGTTAATGGTATTGTTGCCGTAATTCAAGCCAGCCGCGTCCCATACGCTCGCGTTTATGTTCCTGCTAACTATCGAGTCGACTTTGTGCCGGGTAAAACGGTTAACGTGCATGTAGATGGCGTTGAGCAACCGTATAGCGGCACCGTTCGTTGGGTAGCAACTGAGCCTTCATTCACGCCCTATTTCGCGCTTACCGAGGAAGAACGCTCGCGTTTGATGTACCTAGCAGAAGTCGACCTACAAGACTCCGCACAATCCTTGCCTTCAGGTATCCCAGCGCAAGTGGATTTGGTGGAGTAAGCCAATGACCGAATACGCGATTCAAGCTGAAAATGTAGTGAAGAAGTTTGGTGACTTCACCGCCATCAACAACATCACGCTTAATGTGCCCAAAGGCAGTATTTATGGTTTTCTTGGCCCCAACGGCTGCGGTAAATCGACAACCATTCGTGTGTTAACAGGCCTACTCAGCCCAAGTGAGGGCAATGTTGATGTACTAGGACTCGAGATCCCAAAACAATCGGAATTGCTGCGCCTCAAGATTGGCTACATGACACAAAAGTTTTCCCTCTATGATGACCTGACGGTTCAAGAGAATCTTGAGTTTATTGGACAAATCTTTGGTATGGAAACCAAGGCCCTAAAGGCTCGCATCGAAGAACAACTAGCCACCTACGGTCTCGACCAACTGCGTAAACAGCGCGTCGGAGGAATGAGCGGCGGCCAGAAACAACGCTTGTCTCTCGCCGCAGCCACCATGCATAAACCAGAACTGTTGTTTCTCGATGAACCCACGTCTGCGGTTGACCCAGAGAACCGACGCGATTTCTGGGAGCAGTTGTTTGATCTCTCTGACCAAGGTACGACGATTTTGGTCACAACGCACTACATGGATGAAGCGGAGCGTTGCCATCGTCTGGCTATCATGGAAGCTGGGGAAATCCGCGCCGATGGTGAGCCAGAAGAACTCATGACGCAAATGGGCGTTAACATCGTCGAAGTCAAAGCGGATAACTTACGCGAGCTAAAAGAGAAAGTCATTCGACGCGAAGAAGTCCGTTCTGCCGCACAGCTCGGCATTCGCTTACGCATTTTGATCCACCAGCACATCGAACAACCGATCGAATGGTTAACCCAAACCTTTCCAGAGCTTGAGGGCTGCGAGATGAACATTGCTCGCCCGAGCTTGGAAGATGTGTTTGTCAGTGTTACGGGAGAAGGTCGCCAATGATGAAATCTATTGCCCGTATGAAAGCGGTAATGATCAAAGAGATCCGTCAGCTTTCACGTGACCGCATTACCTTTGGCATGGTCGTGATGATCCCGTTGATTCAGCTCCTGCTGTTCGGCTTTGCCATTAATACCGATATTCGCAACATTCCCGTTGGCGTCGTCGATCAAAGTGGCAGTACTGCCGGGCGCGTGATTACCGAGTCCGTCAAAGTCACACAAGTGGTCGATGTGGTCGAAACCTTCGCTACCGCATCAGAAGCCGAGCAAGCCATTCAAGACGGCTTGGTACGAGCGGCTTTGATTCTGCCTAGCGACTTAACCCAACGTATGGTGCAAGGTCGAGAACTTGGACAGTGGATTGTGGATGGTTCAGACACCATGATCAGCTCTGCGATTCTCTCGCTACAAACCATGCCGTTAACGGATTTTGATTTTGAGATACGCCCTGCCCCAACCAAAACCTTTGAAGTTGCGCTGTATTACAACCCGAGTCGGCGCTCGGCGGTGAACATTGTCCCCGGTTTATTGGGCGTGATTCTGACTATGACGATGATCTTGTTCACTAGTGCAGCCATTGTTCGTGAGCGGGAACGCGGCAATTTAGAGTTACTGATTACTACGCCAATCCACTCCATCGAACTCATGGTGGCGAAGATCATTCCCTACATCTTTGTTGGTCTGATACAGGTGTTTATCATTTTAGGCTTGGGGCACTGGATATTTGGCGTGCCAATAAACGGCGCCATTAGTCAGATACTGTTTGGCACGCTGCTGTTTATCGCCGCGAGTTTAACCTTAGGTTTGGTGATATCCACCATTGCGACGACACAGCTTCAGGCCATGCAGATGACGGTGTTTATTCTTTTGCCATCGATTCTTCTGTCCGGATTTATGTTCCCTTATGAAGGAATGCCCGTCGCGGCACAATGGATCTCAGAAGCCCTGCCTGCCACTCACTTTATGCGCATTATTCGTGGTGTGGTGTTGCGTGGTGCAGATTTAATGGAGCTATGGCGAGATACAGTCTGGTTACTTGGATTCACTGTTATCGGCCTTATTGTCGCTTCATTTCGCTTCAAAAAATCACTCGACTAATCCCACGATATTGCGTTCATTCCTTAAAAACAAAAATAGCCCCAACGAAGGGCTATTTTTTGTTTGTGTATTCATACACTGTGCTATCGAGCTCAACTCTCAGACAATATTAATAGTACTCACCGTAGGAACAATCTCGTAAATCGGAAATATTGTAGTTTTTCAAAGAGTTTATTTTAAAGTTGAACACTACCTGTTTACAGACAACGCCTTCGCGATCCGTGTACGTGATAATACCTTCACTGTACGCTCGCTGACCATCAGAGGATGTCACGTCAGCAACAAGTTCCAAATGGCCCTTATGCGCGTCTACGCGATTCATCATCTCAAACACATCTACCCACTCTTCGCGATTTGCCATTTGTATTAGCATCGATTTCGCCTGTGTTTCCAACTGCTGGGGGTATACATAATAACGGTTGTAACCAAAGTATGCGCACATAAGTAATAAAACGAGTGCAAATGAGGTTGTTCTTGTCATACAAGCTTCCTCTTGTTGTTATAAAAATCTTGCTTCGTTAATTCAGTATAGGAAGCGAGCAAAGTTTAGGTTATAGAACTTGCCCAAATAACAGGGGACAGTCAGAGACAGTCAATTCTATGACAAGCTCAACAACAAACTTTATTGCACTCTCATCATGGGCTTGAACAAAAATACGCCACAGAGACAGCAAGAAGTAAGAAGTAAGAAGTAAGAAAGGAAAACTAACCGGAGCGCGGTGATAACAGAAAAGTAAAAGGAGTTTGAAGAAAAAGACAATCCGAGTGAATGTAGTGAGAGCGGAAATCAAGAGTAGATTATCCGCCCATCAACTAGGCTCAAATTGTCAGTGCCCACAACAACGTGACTCGCCGAATTTAAACGTGTTGGTAACTATCTTCGAGAGACTCTGTCTGCGTTGTCTTTTCGCTCACTTCCACTTTAACCGCAGCGACCTTGAACTCAGGGATCTTCGCATGCGGGTCAGTTGCCGTTGTCGTTAGGCGGTTGACTGGCGATTCAACAAAGTGGAAAGGAATGAACACCACACCTTTTTGAATCCGCTTAGTCACAAAGGCATCAATCTCAATGCTGCCGCGACGTGTAGACACTGTCAGACGCTGACCATTACTGATGCCAAGTGCTTCTGCGTCTTCCACGCTAACCATTGCGCGAGGGCCAGCAAGGTTATCCAACCCTTTGGTTTTGCGCGTCATGGTGCCAGTGTGGAACTGCTCAAGTACGCGACCCGTCGTTAACACAAGTGGGTACTCTTCATCTGGCAGCTCAGCCGCATAACGGAACGGTACGCCCACCATTTGCCCTTTACCACGAGTAAACTGGGTTTGGTGCATGATGCGAGTACCCGCAGGGTTGTTCTTGTTGCTAGGCCATTGCACACCGTTTGGCGTAATGGCATCCCAACGAAGACCCGCGTATTGAGGTGTCACTCGTGCAATTTCATTAGTGATATCAGACACGCAGTGGTAATCCCAATCACTACCCATGGCATTGGCGATCTCTTGGATAATCCACCAATCTTCTTTCGCTTCACCCGGCGCCGTGACAACCGGATTCACGCGCTGAACACGACGCTCCGTATTGGTGAAGTGACCCGCTTTCTCTGCAAACGAGCAAGAAGGCAGAACCACATCCGCGTATTGCGCGGTTTCCGTTAGGAAGATGTCTTGAACTACCAAGAAATCGAGCGCTTCTAAACCTTCAATCACATGCGCTTGGTTCGGGTCACTCAACACTGGGTTCTCACCCATGATGTACATACCACGAACGTCACGATGGCAAGCCGCATCAATGATTTCTGTCAGGGTTAGACCTTGCTCAGAAGGCAGATTTGGTGCGTTCCATTCAATCGCAAACTTCTGACGCACAATTGGGTTGTATACCTTTTGATAGCCCGGGAAGCTGTTTGGCAAAGCGCCCATATCACACGCGCCTTGCACGTTAGATTGACCACGTAGTGGGTTAATACCACCACCTTCAATACCGATGTTGCCACACAGCAATTGCAGGTTAGCGATAGAACGCACGTTGTCATGACCTGTCGTGTGCTGAGTAATACCCATCGAGTAGTAAACAGCCGTACGATCTGCTGTACCGATCATGCGCGCCATTGCTTGAATGTCTTCGGCTTTTACGCCCGTAACCAACTCCACTTTATCGAGGTTATAGGCTGGCGACATCACTTCTTGCAGTAAGGTATCAAAGCCGTCGACACGTTCTTCGATGTACTCTTGATCGTACCAACCGTTCTTGATGATCTGCTGCATGACACCGTTTAGGAGCATCACATCCGTACCCGGACGGTGCGCCATATACAGCTCAGCATGCTCTGCCATATCGACACGTTTCGGGTCAGCCACAATCAAACGAGCGCCGTGGTGACGAATTGCTTGTTTGATATGTGAAGCAATAATCGGGTGCGCCGATGTGGTATCCGAACCAATAATAAAGATCACATCCGAGTGCTTAATGCTTGGAATGTCGTTGGTCATTGCACCACTACCCAGTGACGCTTCAAGACCGGTTACACTCGATGCGTGGCACAAACGCGCACAGTGGTCGACGTTATTGGTGCCCAGTTCACGACGGACAAATTTTTGGAACGCGTAGTTGTCTTCGTTGGTGGTTTTCGCTGAAGAGAAACCCGCCAATGCGTTGCTGCCAAAATCTTGCTTGATGCCAGAGAACTTGCTCGCAATCAGTTGAATCGCCTCTTCCCAACTTGCAGGCTGCAACCAACCGTCTTTACGAATCAATGGCGTGGTAAGACGCTCTTCACTGCCAATGAAATCAAAACCAAAGCGCCCTTTCACACACAGCATGCCTTGGTTCACTGGCGAGTCACCGCCCTTCACGTAACGAATCGTATTGGTTGCTTCATCCACGAACATAGTCAACTTACAGCCCACACCACAGTATGTACAAATGGTGTCGACCGCTTTCAGATCTTCGGTACGACCTTGTGAACGGTCACGACTATCGACCATTGCGCCCGTTGGACACACTTGAACGCACGCGCCACATTGCACGCAGTTCGAATCACCCATTAGGGTTAAGCCATTCTTGTTACTTCCAAAGTGTGGACGATCGTCAGGACGTAATGCAGGACGACCTTGTTTATCGCACACGAAGTTCAGTACACCGTGTACGGCTTTGTCGCGGCACGCTTGGATGCACTGACCACAGCTAATACAGCGGTTAGCATCAAACTCAATAAACTCAGAACTGCGGTCAACTTCGTACTTATGACGCAAGTCTTTCGCACGAAGATCTAGCCAATCTTGGTGTGATTTAATCTGCAAGGAGAAGTCAAAGCTTTGCTCAGCTTCATATTCGGTGGAGTAATCACGCAGCGCACAATCAGTATTTGCCTGACAGCCACATTCTAGACAGCGCGCCGCTTCCTTCATTGCTTCTTCGTTATCAAAGCCCAACTCCACTTCAGCGAAGCTTTGCTCGCGTTGTACTGGAGTCAGCTCAGGCATGATAGATCGAGCAACTTTCTGGATGTTCTCGAAGTGAAGCGGATCGACTTGAGAGAGCTTCTTCTCTTTTCGTGAGTTGAACGCCGCCTTTGGCATATCCGCCATATCACCATTCAAAAATAGGTCTATTGCTTTTGCCGCAACACGACCATCACCCACCGCTTCAACTGCCGTTGCTGGACCACGGCGGAAATCACCAATACTGAAGATGTTACCCGTGCCGGTGTGCATGGTCTTTTCATCGGCATCAGAAGTATTCCAGCGCGTAAGTGGAATCGACAAATCTTCGCCTTCGAGGAAGCTCAGATCTGGCTTTTGCGATACTGCTGCAATCACGGTGTCGAACTCTTCGGTAAAGAACTCGCCAGTTGGTTTAGGGCTGCGACGACCAGATGCATCCGGCTCACCCAACGCCATGCGCTCTAGACGAATCGCATTCACGCGTCCGGTTTCATCGGCAAGGTTTTCTGCAGGATTGGTCAAGAAGTGGAATTTCACCCCTTCGTGTTCCGCTTCAACAATCTCGTAGTCTTCTGCCGGCATTTCGTCACGGGTACGACGGTAAATCAACGTGGTGTCTGCACCAGCACGACGCGCAGTACGAGCACAGTCAATTGCCGTGTTACCACCGCCGATCACCGCGACTTTCTGACCCGTTACATAGTTTTGCTCAGTCACGTAATCTTTGAGGTAATCAACACCTAAGTAGCAACCTTCAAGGTCACTGCCTGTGTAATGCATTTCGACCGCTTGAGACGCGCCGACCGCCAAACACACCGCGTCGTATTCTTCGCTCAATTGAGAAAGCGTGAAATCCACACCTAGCTTTTGATTGGTGTGAACTTGCATACCGTTGCGGCACATCAATTCGATTTCTTTATCGAGAATGTCTTTTGGTAAACGGTATTCAGGAATACCGTAACGCAACCAACCGCCCGCTTTTGGCATGGATTCAAAGACCGTAACGTCGTAGCCTTCATTCGATAAGTAGTAGCCAGCTGTTAGACCACCAGGACCACTGCCCACGACGGCAATGTTCAAACCTTTACTTGGTTTCTTTTCCGGTACGTAGGCTTCATGCGCAGACAAATCCGCATCCGCGGCGTGACGTTTTAGCTGACGAATTGCGATTGGTTCATCGACTAACGAGCGGCGACATTCGCTCTCACAAAATGCTGGGCATACACGGCCAATCGATAGTGGCATAGGAAGCGTACGCTTAATCACTTCAATCGCTTTTTGATGATCGTTCTGTGCAATGTGATAAAGGTACGACTGGATATCCACGCCCGCAGGACACGCGGTTTTACATGGCGCTTCACAATCGGCGTAATGGTCCGTCATGATGCGGTTAAGTGCTTTTCTGCGGTGCTCGCTTAGTTGTTCTGATTGCGTGACCACATTAAGGCCGCGGTAAACTTCGAGTTCACACGCACGCTTAGTACCGCCGCTTTCGACTTCAACCACACACAAGTCACACGGTACTTTTTCATTACTTTTGTTCATTCCGCACAGCGATGGGATCTCGACCCCACACACTTTTGCTGCTTCTAAAAGGGTTAGACCCTCTTCTACAATTCTATATTTTCCATCGATGACAATTTCTATCATGCAACCCCCGCAGCAAAGCAAATCCAAATCTGCACAAGTAAAACCATGCATTCTATAAGGATAATCATTTGTAAGACAAGTTAGTGTGATGTAAAACTTATAAACCACATTTTTCACGTGTCATAAAAAGCGAGGGCTTCTTTCGCTAACTTTCAACACTCGGTGTTTAACAAACGTTTTACTCCCTCGAAAGTGCGAAAACTGTAGGGGTGGACTATTTTGATAATAAGAGTAATAAATGATTGACCTTACCCTTAGGTTAACCTTTAGAATCGAAGGGTTTTCATCATTTTCATCAAACACATGGGAAAAGGTATGCACTTAAAATCGCTGCATACAATCTGGTTAACTCTCTTCACGACGCTAGTACTATTGGTATCTAGTGTGGCGAACAGTGAGCCGTTGATGAATATTCAAATGATGTCTACTGGCATGGCTCATCATCCTTCTATGATGAGTGACAGCGAACACTGCGGTATGCCCGGCATGATGGACGTCTCCATGA
This sequence comes from Vibrio sp. YT-16, assembly GCF_033337405.1. Classification (NCBI taxonomy): domain Bacteria; kingdom Pseudomonadati; phylum Pseudomonadota; class Gammaproteobacteria; order Vibrionales; family Vibrionaceae; genus Vibrio; species Vibrio sp. YT-16. The sequence continues at coordinate 70,024 of NZ_JAWOQQ010000015.1, read as the reverse complement.
CAGACGCTTCTATGTCCGAAGATGGCGATGCAAGAGAAACCAGCATGAACTGTGGTGGAGGCTCTGGCATGGTTCATACCTGCTGCACTGCCGCGTGTACGATAGTTTTCGTCCCCCTACCGAATCCTATCAATAGCCCAATGCCCGTCGTCTATCGCGCAACTATTACTCCTGAAGTTGCTTCCCCAGTCGTACACGTCAGCCGCGACCTATACCGACCTCCTATAGCCTAAATCCGTCCTAGCATTCGACCCTGCGCGTGTATCGCAGGTTGTTTTAATGCGCCTGAACGATGAGGTGACAAGGCTTTACTGTTCCCGCAATAAAATCAGCACCTCCATCGATCCGGCGAACACTGGATTTAGATTATGGATATCAAACCATACCGCTTAGCTGCACCTATTTTTATGGTGGCTCTGGTCGCTGCGCCAACCTTGGTTAACGCCGCAGGTAAAGAGACGCACGCAGCGCAAAATTCCGCATCAAGTGAGCGAGCTTCAACGACCAAGCTTGCCCAACTGATCAACGTCGCTTTGAGTAACGATGGCAATCGTAAGCAATACTCAGCGCAATCTGCTGCCATGCGTGAAACGGGCGTCGCGAGTGCGACCTTGATGGACCCAAAACTAAAAGTAGGTTTTGGTGGCTTGCCTGTCGACAGCTTCAAATTCGATGAAGACCCAATGACCAACATCTCCGTTGGTTTAATGCAACAGTTTGAGCGTGGCTCTACGCTTGATTTACAGCAGAAGAAAGCCAATCAACAAGCCGACGGCCTTGGGCTTCAAGTGCATGCTCGTGAGCTTGAGGTAGCCAACAGCATGACTCAACTTTGGTTAGAACTTGGTTACCAGCAACGCGCTGAGCAAATCATGCTTGAGAACCGCAAGTTGATGAAGGAGATGGAAAGCTTTATTCAAACCAACTATTCGATTGGTAAGAGTGAAGCGCAAGATCTGCTTAACGCCCAACTTCAAGTCAGCAAGTTGGATGAGAAACTGCAAGCCAATGCACAAATGCAACGTCGTCTTATCTCTCAACTCTCCGAATGGTTGGGTTCAGATTGGTTGGCGAATGAACAGGCTCTGCACGCGAGCAACCAACTTAATTGGGACACACTGAACGGCAAACTTGCTGCTAGTCAGGGTTCCACCAAGCACTACCAACAACTTAGTCAGCACCCAATGGTTAAAATGGCCGACGTCAGCATTTCTGCCAATAAAACGCAGGTGGAAATTGCTGAGCAAGCCTACAACCCACAATTTGGCGTCGAAGTAATGTACGCCTACCGCCAAGCCGACAACATGATGGGTGAGCCAGCATCAGATTTGGTCAGCGCTTACCTCACCATGGACATTCCGTTGTTTACGGGTGACCGCCAAGATCGCAATCTCGCGGCCGCTCAATACCAAGTTGGCGCGGCACAATCACAAAAGGACACCTTACTGACGCAGATGAATGCCAAGGTGAACACTCTGTTGGTTGATCGCGGCAACTTAACCCAACGCTTAGAACGTTATCAATCCACCTTATTACCTCAAGCGAAAGCGCGCATTCAAGCCGTTGAGCGGGGTTATCAAAACAACACAGCGCAGTTTAACGATGTGATTTCTGCCACGACTGACGAGTTGGCTCTGCAATTAGAGCAACAACGTCTGCTGACCGATCTCAACATCGCAAACAGCAATTTAGCCACCCTACTCGGTGGTTTCGACTACCAAGTCGCTTCACCAGAAGCTCGCTCTATTTCGACATATTAATTTGTGATTCCCCAAGACAGTTGGGGCTACAGCTAGGCGGCAAACGAGAGAATCCCATGAGCATAGATCTGCTATGTGATTTGGGTGAACGAGAGCAGGCAACAACGCTGTAGCGTCAAATGTGAAGGGGAAAATAAGGTAAAACAATGAAAACATTACAAGTTGCAACCATCTCGCTGATTGTTGGTGGTGCTTTAGGGTTTGGTGCGAATCATTTTCTTACGGGCTCGACTCACGACATGAGTGCGATGGGTGGCGAATCTGCTGCAAGCTCTAATGATCCGCTTTACTGGGTTGCCCCAATGGATCCGAACTACAAACGCGACAAACCGGGTAAATCTCCAATGGGCATGGATTTGATTCCGGTTTACGCAGAAGACCTATCCGGTGAACAAGACGCACCGGGTACAGTGACTATTGACCCTTCAGTAGAAAATAACCTCGGGGTTAAAACCGCAAACGCGACACTACAGCAGTTATCACCACGCATCGAAACCGTTGGTTATATCGCCTTTGATGAAAGTCTGTTATGGCAAACCAACGTTCGTGTGGCGGGTTGGGTAGAAAAACTCTACATCAATGCTGTGGGTGAGAAAGTGAAGAAAGGCGATGTGCTTTTCACGCTCTACTCTCCTGAACTGGTTAAAGCACAAGAAGAATTGCTAAATGCGTACCGCACTGGCCGCAAAGGTCTTGTAAAAGGCGCGACCGAACGCTTGGTAACGCTTGGGGTTGACCGCGCTCAAATCAAATCCATTACTCGTAGCGGTAAAGCATCGCAAACCATTGAAATCAAAGCGCCTGCTGATGGCGTTATCGCGAGCTTAAACGTGCGTGAAGGTGGCTATTTATCCCCTGCTCAAGCGGTGATCAGTGCGGGTCCCTTGGACAATGTTTGGGTTGATGCAGAAGTCTTTGAGCGTCAAGCGCACTGGATGAAAGCGGGTTCTCAAGCCACGATGACCCTTGACGCGATTCCGGGCAATGAATGGCAAGGTGTTGTCGATTACGTGTACCCAATCCTTGATTCGAAAACACGTACGTTGCGTGTGCGCCTTAAATTCCCTAACCCAGATGGCGCATTGAAGCCAAACATGTTCGCCAATATTGCCTTGCAGCCTGTTACTGACGACGCAGTATTAACGATTCCTAAATCATCTGTTATTCGCTCTGGCGGTATGACTCGCGTTGTTCTGGCGGAAGGTGATGGCAAATACCGTTCTGCTCGAATTGAAGTTGGCCGCGAAGCTGGAGAACAAATCGAAGTATTACAAGGGCTTAAGCAAGGCGACAAGATCGTTACTTCATCTCACTTCATGCTCGATTCTGAATCAAGCCAGTCGGCGGATCTGTCTCGCATCAATGGTGTAGAAGCGGCAGTAGAAACGGCATGGGCTAAAGGTGAGATCACGGATGTGATGAAAGATCACCGTATGCTGACCATCAACCACCAGCCTGTACCAGAATGGGATTGGCCGGGCATGGTAATGAACTTCACTTTCGCAGATGGCGTTGAGATGGGTGACTTGAAAAAAGGTCAGGCTATCGAATTTGAAATGCAAAAGACGGAGTCCGGTCAGTACCAAATCATCGACTATAAGGCAGACAACAGCGTCATTGCCGCAGAAGTTTGGCTAACTGGTGACATCACCATGCTGATGGCTGATTTTGGCATGATCACCTTAAACCACCTACCGGTTGCAGAATGGAACTGGGATGCAGGCGAGATGAACTTCTCTGTGGGTGAAGAGGTTGATCTAACGGGTTTTGAAGAAGGACAGAAAGTTCGGTTTCTAGTTGAAAAACAAGGATCTGACTACGTTCTTAGACAGCTAGTTCCTGCAACAACAGCCGTCGAGGGTTAATTATGATCAATGCTATTATTCGTTGGTCACTGAGCAACCGATTCCTAGTGTTGGTCGCGACCTTAGCCCTTATATTAGGCGGACTTTACAGTGTAAAGAATACGCCTGTTGATGCGATTCCGGATCTTTCTGATGTGCAAGTGATCATCAAGACAAGCTATCCGGGGCAAGCTCCTCAAGTCGTCGAGGATCAAGTCACTTACCCACTCACCACCGCCATGCTTGCCGTGCCGGGTGCTGAGACAGTTCGTGGCTACTCATTCTTTGGTGACTCTTACGTTTATATCATTTTCAACGATGATACCGACATGTACTGGGCACGTTCACGCGTGTTGGAGTACTTAAGCCAAGTGGCACCTAAGCTGCCACCGAACGCAAAACCAACCCTAGGTCCTGATGCAACGGGCGTGGGCTGGGTTTACAGCTACGTATTACAAGACAAAACCGGCAAGCATGATTTAGCGGATCTTCGCAGCCTGCAAGACTGGTTCTTGAAGTACGAATTGCAAACCGTTGATGGCGTTTCTGAAGTCGCAACCGTGGGCGGTATGGTGAAGCAGTATCAAGTGCAGATTGATCCTGCCAAACTGCGTGCTTACAACCTCACTTTGCAACAAGTGAACATGGCAATCCAAAACGGTAACCAAGAAACCGGCGCGTCCGTTATCGAAGTGGCCGAAGCCGAGCACATGGTTCGTACCACGGGTTACCTAACCAGCATTGAAGACATCAAATCACTGCCTCTCAAAGTCACTGAGAAAGGCACGCCGTTGCTATTAGGAGACATCGCAGACATTAACCTTGGCCCACAAATGCGCCGTGGTATCTCAGAGCTGAATGGCGAAGGTGAAGCGGTCGGTGGCGTTATCGTGATGCGCTTTGGTGAAAACGCCAGTGAAGTGATTGCGAAAGTCAAAGACAAACTCGCAGACCTACAACGCAGCCTGCCAGAAGGCGTGGAAATTGTTGCAACCTACGACCGCTCTACCCTTATCGATTCAGCGGTAGAAAACCTATGGAAAAAGCTTGCAGAGGAGTTCATCGTCGTTGCGATTGTGTGTGCGTTGTTCCTGTTCCACATTCGTTCTTCATTGGTTATCGCTCTGAGCCTACCGGTCGGTATTCTCACTGCGTTTATCGTAATGCATTGGCAAGGCATCAACGCCAACATCATGTCCTTGGGCGGTATTGCGATTGCCATCGGTGCCATGGTGGATGGTGCAATAGTAATGATTGAAAACGTTCACAAGCACATTGAACGAACGCCACTGACCGACAAGAACCGCTGGCAAGTAATTGGCAAAGCCGCAGAAGAGGTTGGCGCACCGCTGTTCTTCTCGTTGCTGATCATTACTCTTAGCTTCGTACCGGTGTTTGCCTTAGAAGGTCAGGAAGGCAAGATGTTCTCGCCGCTTGCGTTCACTAAGACGTACGCCATGGCAGCAGCAGCAGGTTTGGCAATCACACTCGTGCCTGTTCTTATGGGCTACTTCATTCGCGGTAAGGTGTTACCAGAACACAAAAACCCAGTTAACCGTGGCTTGGTCGCGTTGTACCGTCCGCTGTTGAACACCAGCTTAAAATACCCTAAGACCATGATTGTTATCGCATTAGGTCTGATGGCATCGGCTTACTACCCAACCAGTCAACTGGGTAGCGAGTTCATCCCGCCGCTGGATGAAGGCGACTTGATGTACATGCCAACGACCTATCCGGGTATCTCAATTGGTAAGGCGCGTGAGCTTCTACAACAAACCAACAAGCTGATCAAAACCGTTCCAGAAGTGAAAACCGTATGGGGCAAAATTGGCCGAGCTGAGACCGCAACCGATCCAGCGCCACTCACCATGATTGAAACCGTGATTCAGTTGAAGCCACGCGACCAATGGCGTGAAGGGGTAACAACCGAGTCACTGCGCAAAGAGTTCGACAAGCTGGTTCAGTTCCCTGGTCTTACTAACGCTTGGGTAATGCCGATCAAAACGCGTATCGACATGTTGGCAACAGGCATCAAAACCCCTATCGGCATTAAGATCGCCGGACCTGATCTGAAAGTGATTGAGAAGATCGGTTCTCAGCTAGAGCCAATTCTTAATGACGTACAAGGCACGGCATCGGTTTACGCAGAACGTGTAGCAGGTGGTCGATATGTCACGATCGACATTAAACGTCGTGCCGCAGCACGTTATGGCTTAAGCATCAAAGACGTTCAGCAGGTGATCTCCACCGCGGTTGGCGGCATGAATGTGGGTGAAACCATCGAAGGCTTGGAGCGTTACCCAATCAACGTTCGTTACCCACAAGACTACCGTGATTCAGTGGTTAAACTGCAAAACCTACCATTAGTGACACCAAATGGCGCTCGTATTGCGCTGGCTGATGTAGCGGACATTCGTTATGAAGACGGCCCTCCAATGATCAAGACAGAGAACGCACGCCCGAACGGCTGGGTATTTGTCGACATCGATGGCCGTGACCTCGGATCTTACGTCGTGGAAGCACAGCAAGTCGTGGCCGATCAACTGGAGCTTCCTGCGGGTTACTCGCTGGCTTGGTCTGGTCAATACGAATACATGAAGCGTGCGAAAGATCGCTTGAGTGTCGTGGTGCCAATCACCATCGCCATCATTATGTTGCTGCTTTACTTCAGCTTCCGTCGTGTCGGCGAAGTGATGATCATCATGCTTACCCTACCGCTCGCTATGGTTGGTGGTTTGTGGCTCATGCATATCCTCAACTACAACTTCTCGATTGCCGTTGGGGTCGGCTTTATTGCCCTAGCAGGCGTCGCGGTTGAAATTGGGGTCATCATGCTCGTCTACCTCAACCAAGCATGGCACTACAAGAAGCTAGATGCGGAAGAGAGCCAACAGAATCTTGAAGCGAAAGACCTAACTGATGCCATTCGTGAAGGTGCAGGCCTGCGTGTTCGCCCAGTAATGATGACGGTACTAACAGTAATTATTGGTCTGATTCCGATCATGTACGGCGAAGGGACAGGATCAGAAGTGATGCAACGTATCGCTGCACCAATGATTGGCGGTATGGCATCAGCACTGCTGCTGACGCTGTTAGTGCTTCCAGCCATCTTCAAGCTGTGGAAACAACGTGAGTTGCGCCCAAGCAATGCGACTAATCACCAAGCTAGCACTCAAGCTAGTGATGTAAACAACAACGCTTAATCCCTACCTTCCTCTCAAACATGCCGTTTGAGGGGAAGCAACCAAGTTATTAATGAATTAAAACAAGGATATAAAAATGAAAAAGACACTAATCACTCTTGCTCTAGCCCTAACAACAACGACTGCGTTTGCCCAAATGGATCATTCAAACATGGACCACGCAAACATGGATCATAGCAACATGAAGCATGAAAATATGGACCACGGCAGCATGAAGATGGACCACAGTAAAGTGGACCATTCAAACATGATGGATATGCCGGGCATGTCGGCAGTAGGTATGCCAGCAAAAGGGGCAAAGCCAGACAAGGTGGTACACGTTATCTTGGATGATGACATGACCATCAAGTTCAAGAAAGACGTTAAGATTGAGCCAAACGATGTGGTGCAGTTTGTAGTCATGAACACAGGTAAGATCAACCACGAGTTTACGATTGGTTCGGCTAAAGAGCAGCTAGAACATCGCGAAATGATGAAGACAATGAGTGGCGATCACATGCATGACTCAGGCAACGCAGTTACGGTAGAACCAGGTAAAGCGAAGCAATTACTGTGGCACTTCCACGGTGACAACAAGGTTGAGTTCGCGTGCAACATTCCGGGCCATGCAGAATCGGGCATGGTTAAAAAGATTGAACTGTAAGTAATTATCCAACTAGACAAAGGAGCTGATGATTCAGCTCCTTTTATTTCTCTGGATCAAACTATTCGTTAGCTCATGATAAGAAATTCTGAGCCAGTGTCTCACGCTAAGATATTTTTATGACCGAATCACCGACGTAATATATAAGCCAAACTACGGGCCTTGATAGCAACACTCTTCTCCTCATATTGAGACCGTATAAGCGTATTGCAAAGAATCCTACATAAAATAGACATAGATTTAACAGTGTTTAGAGTATTGGCTCGTTATAGTTTACGTGACATCGCTACGGTGCGAACTAAAACTAAAATTGAAGAACACGATCCATGAAAAAGTTATTTTTGTTGGCTGGGCTAATGGTTTGCTCAACCCTAAGTTACGCGTCCCAACTGAATGAGGACATTTCTCTCCTCGAGCAACAAACCTCAAGCAGAATTGGGGTGTCAGTTTGGGATACCCAAGCAGACGAGCGTTGGGACTACCGTGGCGATGAACGCTTCCCACTCATGAGCACATTCAAAACCCTAGCTTGTGCCAAAATGCTAAGTGATATGGACAGCGGTAAGCTAAGTAAGAATGCGACCGCAAAAGTCGATGAGCGCAGTATCGTTGTATGGTCTCCAGTGATGGATAAGCTCGCAGGCCAAAACACACGCATAGAGCACGCGTGTGAAGCCGCTATGTTAATGAGTGATAATACTGCAGCCAACTTGGTATTAAATGAAATTGGCGGCCCTAAAGCCGTAACAATGTTTCTGCGAACAATTGGAGATAAAGCAACGCGCCTAGACAGAATAGAACCTCGCTTGAACAAAGCCACACCAGGCGACAGCCGCGATACAACCACACCTAACGCCATACTAAACACTCTGCGAACCTTGATCGAAGGCGAAACGTTGTCTTATGAGTCTCGTGTACAATTAAAAATCTGGATGCAAGACAACAAAGTTTCAGACTCGTTAATGCGTTCTGTATTACCAACAGGTTGGTCTATTGCAGACCGTTCTGGTGCGGGAGGTCATGGTTCGCGTGGCATTAACGCGATTATATGGAAGGAAAATCATCGACCTGTTTACATTAGTATTTATGTCACAGAAACCGAGCTCTCACTTCAAGCTAGGGACCAACTCGTTGCGCAGATAAGTCAGTTGATTTTACAAAAGTACAAAGACAATTAAGTCACCACTCACCTGACCCTATTTGTATCCTTTTCTAGCCCTTCTCTTCCAGAAGGGCTCATTCTGTACTTCCATCTTAAAAACACCACTTATTGAGTAATGACTTACTTATAAATAGGTATAAGATTTACTTATTTAGGGTGAGTTAACGCCCACATTAAGCAACCAAATGCACACAAACGGCGATAATTAAACCATACTCTTACCAAGAAGCACATTTTCTACAAAATAGCTTCACGTAATTTATTGTTGGTATTTGCAACATTGCCAAGGAGATGTCTATTGAGACTTGAAAGAACTTTTAACCCTGATGACTTATCGATGCAAAACATGGAAAGTCCGATATGTATGCCGATAGGGTTTGTTCACTTTTTAGCTCAATCGGAAACACTACAGCAAGTACTTGATACGGTGGCAGAATGGATAAATCGTATATTTAATTCTGACCGTGCGAGTATCACACTTTATGAAAACAATGATCATTTAAAGGTCTACTCTTTCTCTGGTAGTAAAGCGATTCCCGCTGAATTTTTAGTGCCCATTCATCAAGCGTTTGTTGGCCGAGTGTTCAAAAAGCAACAACTGATGATCTGCGACGATGTTACGCAATCTGATGAGATCGATTGTGTGATGCTCGCATCCAATGGTATGGGTACGTGTATGGACGCGCCTTTAATGCACGGTAAAGTCTGCCTAGGAACGCTTAACGTTGCGCATCATCAAACGCACATTTACACAAACGAACAAGCGGCACAGCTTCAGTGCATCGCTAATTGGATTGCTTTAAACATTGCCCTTCATATACAGATTATGAAAATGGAGCACCTCGCCACGACGGATGATCTAACAGGTATTCCAAACCGCAGAGAGTTCATGCGACAAATCGAAAGCCGCCTAAATGAATACCGAACCCAGGGCATTGACTTCCATGTTGCTATTTTAGATCTCGACAATTTTAAAAGCCTCAATGACCGATTTGGTCATGACGCAGGCGATAAATCACTGATCCATGCAGTTAATACTATTAAAAGTCATCTACTTGATTGTGACTTACTTGCCAGAGTTGGTGGCGAAGAGTTTGCCATCGTATTAAGAAGTCGCTCATCACAGCAAGCTCTAGACACATTAGAAACGATTCGTAATGCACTAGAAACGACGACCGTTCAACATTCAGGTTGTGATATGAGCTTCACCGCGAGTATTGGGGTAACTCAAGTCTGTCGTCTCGACGACTCATTTGAACCATTAGTTAAACGCGCAGACTTAGCACTTTACAAGGCAAAGGAAACCGGAAGAAATCGCGTTGAGTTTCATATTGGTGAAGAAAGGTAGAAAAAATAAAAAAAGGTAGCGACTCATTGCGCTACCTTTTATCGATTCTAACCCGCTTAAAATAACTAGTACGAACTTTAAGCCAGTTAAAAATAAGAATGAGCAAATTTAATTATGCTTTCTTAAGATCTTTAGCTGGGTAAGTTAGTGTTTTTTCGCCTGCTTTTACATGTGTGTAAAAACCGCCACTGCTTAAACCTGTAACAACCATTTCGCCAAGATCGATACCTTTAGTCGCTACTACTACGTCACCGATTGAAAACATATTGAATACCTTGTTTGTTTAGATTAAGACACTAAGTCGTTGCGCGGTATTTAATACGATATTAGGCAAAGCACCTAATCGAGTTTTTTATCGTAAAGATTAATTTATATTTGTCGTGAACTCTAAGTTTCCACATTGAAAATCACAGGATATTTTCCAAAAAAAGATGCGCTATTCTTGTGAAATACGGTAATATTTTCTAGCATCAAGTGCGGAGGTATTCTCCGCCCTCATTGGAGAAAAATGATGAAGAAAGGCCTAAAAATGCGTGCATTAGAGCGTTCTGATTTGCGCTTTATTCATGAACTGAATAACAACCGAAATATCATGGCCTACTGGTTCGAAGAACCTTACGAGTCTTATGACGAGCTCGAAGAACTTTATCGAAAACATATACATGATGACGCTGAAAGACGTTTTGTCGTCGAAGATGAAGACGGCATCGTAATTGGCTTAGTTGAGCTGATCGAGATTAACTACATTCACCGCAGCGCGGAATTTCAGATAATCATCGCCCCAGAGCATCAAGGCCGAGGTTATGCGACAGAGATGATTAATCGTGCGTTAGATTACTCATTCTCAATTCTTAATCTACGTAAAATCTACTTATTAGTCGCAGTGGATAACGAAGTCGCTATTCACTTATACAAAAAGTGCGGCTTTATCGAAGAAGGTCACCTTGTAGAAGAATACTTTATTAACGGCGCTTACAGCGATGTTAAGCGCATGTATATATTAAAACACCAGTACCAGAAAAAGATCGAAGAAAACAACTCAATTCACTAGTTCATTCTATCAAAGTAAAAACGCAGCTATTTGGGCTGCGTTTTTATTTATTCAAATTGATATTGATATGATAACACGATGCGCTTGTCTGCTTCATCCAAATAGGTGTTGTTGTCCATGACAAACGTCATTACGTTAAAAGAGTGGCGTTTGCTCACGAGGTAACCAAGACCAATACCACCAAAGAAGCCTTTGTAGTTCTCTCCTTCACTGTTTTCTGAGCCGTAAGTGCCTGCTGCGAAGCTGATTAACGTCAGCTCTTTGGTAAACGATTTCAGCGCAAATGCACCAACGTAACCGCTACTGCCTGAAGAGCTCATCATATTGAAGCCATTCTCTGCACTTGGCGTCCCCGTAAAGTTAGGCTCGCTACAGAGACTACTTTCTGCACCGTCACAAACAGGAACATCACCAGTGTTGTACGTATAGCCTGCCATTGGGAAAATTTGGAAGCCTGCTGGCTCAATCCCGAAATAACTTAGCGGCATAAAGGTACCAACGCTGTAGTTGGTTTGATCCGCGCCGTTTACGTATTCATTTTTACCGAAGTTGAAGTTCACGATACCGACCGGAAACAACCACGAGCCACCAATACGCCACTCGCTCGCATCATCATTGATACGCAGGTTAATTTTGCGCGCTTGGTCAAGCGCAAGTGAGCCCGAGAATGAGATGTTTTGATCATCAAAATCGTAGTTGTTTGCGTACGACGCGCCAAATTTCGTGATGACTTTTGTTGGGTCATCCGCCAACTTGTTTTTATTGTCTTTTACTCGATGCTCGGCACCATGAGCCAGCGTACTGACCAACAAAGTCGTACACACTAACGCTAGTTTATTTTTCATTTTTTTGTCCTTTGAGATGTTGAATACCCGCACTTAGCTGCGCAGATACTTTTTGAATCATCACTCACTGGATGTGACAGAAGCGCCCTAACTACCTTAGATGGTGTGACAGCATCCAGTGCAGGTAGTTAGGGTAGAATGGCCTGTAAGGAAGGCGTTTTAGCGATTAGGAATGATTAGTTTTTCCAGTTGTAGCTCATGCTCATGAAGTACAGAGCAGGCTCATCAAAACCAGCTTGTAAGCGTGGCGTTTCTGACGATTCCATCAAGATCGCTTCAAACGCGAAACCAATTGAGTTTTCTGAATCCAATTTGTAATCAATGCCTGTACCAATGCGGTACGCCTTGCCAGTAGGAACGGTAATGTCACCGTTTGATTGGCTTTCATACATGCTGGTATCGAATGCAAAACCTGCATTCCACATCATTTTTTCATTCAGTTTGTACTGAGCACCCAATGCGATTTGGTAAGTGTCTTGTGTCTCTGCGCCCAGCGTGGTTGTGTATTCGCTCCAGTCTTGCCAGTTCACGTTCCACATCACCGCTAGGTCATCATTCACTTCATGGTAAGCACTGAAGATCAGTTGTTGTGGAGCAATGGAGTTACTCTTGTCGAATTCAAATTCGGTTTCAGAAGAGTAAGACAGGCCAAGACGAGTGCCTGGTGTTGCCTCATAAAGCACACCTACTCGGCCGTTGAGCTGAGTATCTTGGTCTTCGTCATTGAAGTTCAAGGCTCCCTTCGTTTCCACTTCATACATACCGTACTGAATGCCAAGCGCCGCACCCACAGACCAGTGATCATTGATGCGGTAAGAAGCGGAAGGTTGAATGGTTAAGGCTTGCGTCGTTGCTGTAGGAATATCTAAATGATTATTCAAAAGACCTTCGTACTCGAGGCCAAGGCCGTAATTGCCATACAGACCAATACCCAGCGTCCATTTGTCGTTCACATGTTGGCTGTAAAATGCCGACGCCATAGGAACAAAACCAATCACGTTGCCCGCATCGCCAGTCATCGTGTCTAGTTGCGCGTCACCGTAAAGGCCAATCAGGTTACCAGAGAAAGATTTACCAGAAACATTCGCCAGACCAGCCGGGTTTGCAGCCATTACTGAGGCATCTTGCGCACGAGCCGCCATACCAGCGGATGCCAAACCAATATCCGATGCTGTAGTTTCATAAAGGTATAACCCACCCGCTTGCGCAGCAGCACACGTCAGTAGAGAGCTCGCTACGACGATTTTTGAAAGATTTTTCATGCTAAAACCTATTATTGTTAGGGGAACCCACGCTGCGACGGTGGTTGTATATCAATGAAAGGCATTGGCCAATCGCACACAGCGTGGGGGTGTTGTGGAGTCAGTCAGTTGAAATCAGCGTTATTGCTCGCTCACCTCAAGTTCAGTGGGTTTCTTTCGCTTAAACTTCTCGCGCAGAGATTGCATCATCACGAAGAACACTGGCGTCAGTAACGTGCCTACAAACGTAGAGAGAATCATGCCGCCGAATACTGCAAAGCCCAGTGAGTGACGAGATGCCGCACCGGCACCCGATGCAATCACCAACGGGAATACCCCCCAGATGAAGGCGAATGCGGTCATCTGTACTGCACGGAAACGGATTCGAGCAGCTTCTTTGGCAGAATCAATGATGGATAAGCCCTTTTCTTCTCGCAGAACTTTGGCAAATTCCACGATAAGAATCGCCACTTTGGCGGACATACCGATCAAGATGACCACACCAATCTGCACATACAAATCGAACGGTTGTCCCACCAGCAGTAGCGTGCCCATTGCGCCGAGAATCGCGACTGGAACCGCCATCATTACCGCAGCAGGAATGGTCCAACTTTCGTACTGAGCCACCAAGAACAAGTAGGTGAACAGCAAAGACAATGCGAACGCGATTGGTGCCATGTTGCCTGCTTTCATCTCTTGGTAAGTCATGCCTGACCACTCGTACGAGTAACCACTTGGCAAAGATTCTGCAGCCAGTTTTTCAATGGCTTTTACAACATCACCCGAGCTGTAGCCTGGCGCTGGCGCACCGTTCACGGTTGCAGAACTGAACATGTTGTAGTTCGACAAGGTATCAGGGCCGAAGATCGGCTTCACTTTCACTAGCGTTGCCAGTGACACCATTTTTCCAGAGCTAGAACGAACAAACAGATGGTCGATGTCGTCGATGTTGTCACGATATTGCTCTTCTGCTTGCACTTTCACTTGGTACGAACGACCAAACAAGTTGAAGTCAGAAATGTAGGCACCGCCCAACTGCGCTTGCAGTGTGCTGAAGATTTCATTCAACGGTACGCCCATCGAAATCGCTTTATCGCGGTCAATATCGATGTAACGTTGCGGAATGTTGGCACGGAAAATCGAGAACGCACGCGCCACTTCAGGCAGTTGGTTGATTTGGGCAACAAAATCAGCGGTTGTTTTTGCCAACTCTTGTGGAGAACGGCCCAAGTTGTCCTGCAGCACAAGGTTGAAACCATCCACCGCACCCATGCCTTTGATTGCCGGCGTCGCGAAAACGAACGAAGCGGCATCTGGCGTTGAGTTCAGCATTTGGTTAACTTTGTTCATCAACGCACGTTGGTGTAGTTCAGGGTCTTTACGTTTGCTCCAGTTATCCAGTTTGATGATCAACATGCCCGAGTTTGGAATCGACGCCATGTTAATTACCGAGAAGCCCGCAACCGAAACCACGTTCTCCACACCTTCCATCTGTTTTAGCTCATCAACGTACTTCTTCATTAATGGTGCAGTACGCTGCAATGCTGCTGCGTTTGGCAAACGCATTTCGACCATGAACACGCCTTTATCTTCGTTCGGTACGAAAGAAGAAGGTACGGTCATGAACGCAAATGCCAGCACCGCAATAAGCGCGCCATAAACACCGATACTCAGCACAATACGACGGCTCAAGAAGCCAACTAAACCTTGGTATTTGCGCGTTATTGCTTCAAAACCTCGGTTAAACGCACGCAAAGGCGCAATAGGTTGCGAGTGAGTAGATTTCAACATCAACGCACAAAGCGCTGGCGTTAACGTCAATGCGTTGATCGCAGAGATCAGCACCGATACACAGATGGTGACCGCGAACTGGTTGAACATTCGACCAGAAATACCCGGCAATAGCGCAACCGGTACGAATACCGCCAACAAAATAAGCGTTGTTGCCAATACTGGCCCCGTCACTTCTTTCATAGCTTGGATCGTGGCCGGAATCGGGTCTAAATGCTCTTCATGGATAACCCGCTCCACGTTCTCTACCACGATGATCGCATCGTCCACCACGATACCGATGGCGAGGATCAAGCCAAACAACGAGATCGTGTTAATGGTCATGCCCATCACGCCCATGATTGCGAACGTCGCAATGATGGAAACCGGAATCGCTAAGGTTGGAATGATGGTCGCTCGCCAGTTCTGCAAGAAAACGTACACAACGAAGGTGACAAGAAGTACTGCAATCACCAGCGTCTCGTACACTTCATCAATCGATGTCTCTACGTATTCGGTAGAGTCATACGCGATGTCGTAGACCAAATCATCTGGGAACGATTTCTCGTACTCTTTCATGGCCTCTTTCACGCGTTCCATCACGTCTAGCGCGTTCGCGGTCGGCAACTGGTACAAGGCCAGAACGGCGGCTGGTTCGTTATTCATACGACCATCAGCTTCGTAACCTTGTGCACCAACTTCCACACGAGCCACATCTTTCAAGCGAATCAAAGAACCTTTCTTGCTCGCACGAATGATGATGTTCTCGAACTCTTCCGCAGAAGTGAGGCGGCCTTTGGTTTGCAAAACATATTGATATTGCTGGTCACCTGGAGCTGGCATACCACCGATCTTACCCGCCGCCACTTGGATGTTTTGCGTTTTAATTGCGCCAATAACATCGCTAGCAGAAAGCTTCAAGGTAGCCAGTTTATTTGGGTTCAACCAAATACGCATTGAGTAGTCTTTCTTACCCAGCAGCGTAATGTCACTCATACCTTCGATACGTTTTAGACGCTCGACAATATTGAGATCCGCGTAGTTAGAAAGGTAGATACTGTCGTGAGACTGTTTCGGAGAACGCAGTGTGATAACGCCCAGCATGTCGGAAGATTTCTTCTTAACCGTCACACCGATTTGGTTTACTTCTTGTGGTAGAGACGACGTCGCCTGTGCCACCAAGTTGTTCACACGAACCTGCGCCATATCGCCATCTGCGCCCACTCGGAAGTAAATACGCAATGTGTATGAGCCATCGTTACCAATCACAGAAGACATGTAAATCATGTCTTCAACGCCGTTGACTTTGGCTTCTATCGGTTGTGCTACGGTCTTTTTAACCACGTCCGCGTTTGCACCCGGATACATGGTGCTCACCGTAATTACCGTTGGAGAGATTTGAGGATACTCAGAAATTGGCAAGACTTTCAGGGCGATCATACCCATCAATGTCATCGCCAGTGAGATCACCAAAGCAAACTTCGGCCGGTGAATGAAAAATTTACTTAACATCAGTACTCACTCAGCCTTGTTCACTCTGTAGCTCAACGTCTTTCACCGTTGCACCCGGACGCACTTTTTGTAGACCATTGACGATGACTTTTTCGTTAGCCGCCAAACCAGTCAGCACAGCACGTTTCACACCGTAGGTCTGACCGAGTTCAACGTTACGACGAGACACCACGTGATCATCACCAACCACCATGACGTAGTCACCCGCTTGGTCTTGCTGAACAGCCGCCGATGGGATAAGCAAACCATCAATGGTTTTGTTGCGCAGCTTGATGGTCAAGTTGCCATATTCACCCGGCATAAGCGCGTAAGTTGGGTTATCGAATTGTGCTTCTGCTCGAATTGAGCCTGTTTCTAAATCGATCTTGTTGCCAACGGCGTAGATCTTGCCATCAAGCGGGTACAATGAACCGTCTGAAAGCGTCAGTGTTAAATCAACATCCAGTTTGTCATCGTTACGATGGGCCACATCAATCGCACTTCTTACGCGGCGGTAGAGCTTCTCATCCACATCAAAGCCAAAGCGAATTGGGTCGATTTGAGTGATCGAAACAAGAGGAACGAGTTGAATTTTCGAAATACGGTCACCCACTCGGAAGTTGCTGAAACCCACGCGGCCAGAGAAAGGAGCGCGCACAGAGCTAAATTCAAGATCGAGCCTTGCTGAAACCAGCGTCGCTTTCGCCTCTTCTACCGAGGCAATCGCTGCGGCGTGCGCAGCAATGGCGTCATCGTATTGCTGCTCACTGATGCTTTTATCTTTGATGAGTTTCTTCACACGTTCTGCATCACGCGTAGTTTGAACGAGTTGTGCTTTTGCTTTTTGCAACGACGCTTTTGCATACGCCAGTGCCGCTTTGTAAGGACGGTCGTCGATTTCAAACAGCAATTGGCCTTTTTCTACCATATCGCCATCTTTAAAATGAATCGCGGTTAATTCGCCACCGACTCGCGGCATAATATCAACGTCATTTACCGCTTCAGTTCGACCGATAAAAGTATGATAAGGAGTGATTTTTGTTTCGGTTAGGGTAACGGTTTCAACAGAGGGTGCTTGGGCTGTTTTCGTTGCGATATCGCCAGTTTTGCATCCTGATAGTAATGCAGAAGATATAGCAATAGATACCAACGCAAATTTATATTTGGCTTTCATGATAAACCTACTTTATGTAGAAAGAGCTTTGGCCTAAATATTTAAATATATGGATAAACCTACTTTCTATTCTGGAAATAAACGAGGGAGTTAGAATTGGTAGTTAAATTCGATACGGTGATCACCATCACCGAAATTAACGTGCTCATTCCAGTTTGCAAAGTAACGAATATTTGCGCGAGGATTAATTTGATAAGACAACGCAAACTCATGAGTCAAGATATTATCTTCACCCGCATAATAAGTATCTTTATATTGACTAGACCCTGACAACGTATGCATATACATTGGGTTGTAGTTAATCCAGATTTTATCGGTTAATTCAATTTTTGAGTACATACCCACAACAGTGAAAGTACCTGGAATTTCATAACCTTTGTCATCACCACTAAAATCATTAGCAATAGTGACACCCGCACCAGCTAAAGGAAATAGCTGCAACATACCAAACTTAGGTAGACCTTGAATAAAGCTATAAGATGCATCTAATTTATCGTTATCAACGTCGTAGTTTACATCTAATTGACGGCCTAGACCTTTTGCGACTTCTACTTGGAAATTACGTAGTCGGAAAGAGTCAATGCTGTCATCAACGTTGGCATATATTGGATCGTCATTGTCGCGAATGCCAAATAGCTCACCACCAATGCCTTTCATTTCAATGATGTTCATCGCCATGGTACCAGGCTGGCTAGATTGGTAAGTTTGACCGATTTTGATGTTCGCGCCTTTATCAGTAATACCAAAGCCAGCTTGGGTGTATACCGCAAGTGGGTCAGACATATCTTGTAGTTCTTCGCTATTGTTTGTTTGCGCATAGGCAGAAGACGCGAGTTGTAGGGCTGCAACCACAATGGCAACAGACGGTTTCACTAAATTCATAAAACTGTATCCATTTTAATGATTATAAAATTATTCACGTCATGAGGTCATCATAAATAGCAAGCAACACAACTCGCTTTGGATAACATAAATTATCAAAGCAAATTCAATAATGACGAAACATTCGACGTTTTAATTAAAATAAAATAAAGCATCGTAAAAGTTCAATCACCGCTACTTATATCTTATATAACTTGAAATTTGGTAATACCAATGAAGAAGGAAATATTAAAACTTATGAAAATTCAATTATCATTAGAACAAATGATTAATTAATTTTACCATATAAATAGAGAGTGCAATGGATTTAGGTGATCGCGATCAATGTTTCATTTCGATCGTACAACACTCTTCAGATTAATTAGAACATTATAATAATTTAAAAACCTTAGTTTGATTAGCCTAGCATCAGATTAGAATAGTAGGCCTATAATAAATAAAAAGGGAATCACTCTCTGTGATTCCCTTTTATTATCGAGCGATAAAGCGCCGATGTGTTTCGATAACTAAAACGCAAACAATTCGCACTATTGCAGTTTCTCTATTCCCATATTGAACAGTGCAAAACTATAAATATCTGCATTTGTCTCAATTATTTTACGCGTTGGTGTGCCTGCACCATGTCCTGCATTGGTTTCGATGCGAATTAAGGTCGGATTTGAACCCGCTTGCTTCGATTGCAACTCAGCAGCAAATTTGTATGAGTGAGCAGGAACAACACGGTCATCATGATCACCGGTTGTAATCAATGTTGCTGGGTATTCCACCCCTGCTTTTACATTGTGCACCGGCGAGTAACTTTTCAGATATTGGAACATCTCTTTACTTTGCTCTGCCGTGCCGTAGTCATACGCCCAACCAGCACCTGCGGTAAAAGTATGATAACGCAGCATATCCAGTACGCCGACTGCTGGCAGCGCCACTTTAAAAAGCTCTGGACGTTGCGTCATAACGGCCCCCACTAACAAGCCACCATTCGATCCACCGTTAATGGCTAACTTGTTTGATGACGTTACCTTTTCATCAATTAGAAATTCAGCCGCCGCAATAAAGTCATCAAACACATTTTGCTTTTGCATTTGAATGCCAGCGTTGTGCCACTCTTTACCATACTCCCCACCGCCACGAATGTTCGCTACCGCGTAGACACCACCAAGCTCCAACCAAGCCGCACGTGTCGGGTTAAAAGATGGTGTGAGGCTGATGTTGAAACCACCATAACCATATAGGATGGTTGGTGCACTGCCGTCCATCGGTGTCCCTTTTTTATAGGTGATGATCATCGGCACTTTTGTTCCGTCTTTTGAGGTGTAAAACACCTGGCGAGAGTCATACAAAGCTGGATCAAATGGCGCTTTAGATTTGTAGTACACCTCGCTATCACCATCTTTGATGTTCAGACGATACGTAGTGCTTGGCATCTTGTAGTTGGTGAAAGAATAGTAGACTTCGGTTTCTTCTTTTTTACCCGAGAAACCGTACGCGCTGCCAATATCAGGCAATTTGATTTCTCGGATGAGTTTGCCGTTCATGTCGTATTGCTTCACCATCGAGATCGCATCAACAATATAACTCGCAAACAAATTGCCACCCGCGGTAGAAACGCGTAACACATTCTTTGTTTCAGGGATCAAATCTTTCCAGTTTTTGGGCTGCGGCTGACTCGCATCCACCGTCACGACGCGTTTGTTCGGCGCATTAAGGTTCGTAACCAAGTACAGTTTCGTGCCTTGGTTGTCTATCACCCAAGTATCAGAACTGGTGTTATCTAAAATGGTTTTGAGCGAGCTATTTGGCTTACTCAGGTCTTTGAAGAACAGTTTGTTGCCCGACGTCGATACGCTAGCTGAGATAAACAAGTAGCGTTCATCTTCCGACGTGTAACCCCCAACGTAGCGATACTTTTCGTCCTTTACACCACCGAAAATTAATTGGTCTTCACTTTGTTTCGTCCCTAGTTTATGAAAGTAGAGCTTGTGTTGGTCTGTCTTCGCAGAAAGTTCACTCCCTTTTGGCTTGTCATAACTTGAGTAATAGAAGCCTTGATTGCCGAACCAACTGATGCCACTGAACTTAATATCCACCAGCGTTTCGCCGACGGGCTTTTTGGTTTCTGTGTCTAACACAATGACTTTGCGCCAATCGCTACCGCCTTCCGAAATGCTATATGCAACCAAAGAACCATCACGTGAAAAGCTCACTCCCGCTAACGATGTGGTGCCATCTTCACTAAAAGTATTTGGATCGAGGAAAATTTCTGCTTCGCCATCACCTAACTGCCGATAAAGCACATCTTGGTTTTGTAGCCCGTCATTTTTGTAGAAATAAGTGAACTTACCCTCTTTGAACGGCTGGCTTTGTTTTTCGTAATCCATGAGCTTAGTAATGCACTCTTCAATCTGCTCGCGGTAAGGGATTTTCGCCAGATAATCAAACGTCACTGCATTTTGTACCTTCACCCATTCTGCGGTTTCTGGGCTGAGATCGTCTTCCAACCAGCGATAAGGATCACTCACTTTTGTACCAAAGTAGTCATCGACAACATCCACTTTTTGTGTGGTTGGGTACGTGATGGCTTTCGGGGTTACCTGTTCAACCGACGATTGCGCCGCTTCATTCGCATGCGCCACAGACAACACACTTCCGAGTGCGAGAGCCGTTGTGAGTGCTAGGGTGTTCTTTTTCATGAAATTCCTTTTTATTTTTCTGTTTTCTTTTTGTGCAATACATCAGAACTCTACTATATATCGACAAAATGAATCTAATTTCATTAAACGAGTTGTGAAAGCCATCCTAACTCCCTTATTTCCTGCCAATTCTACATATCGGTAAGTGGAGGTGTAGAGCTTAGGAACAACGCTGAAGAGCTACGATGGCGTTTACTCTCTTTCGTCTAATTCAGTTCGATTTGACGCAAAACCCCAGACTCAGAAGCGAAATCTTGGTCGTGACTAATCAGAACAAATCCACCTTTGTATGTATTTAACGCCTGACTAAGCATTATTTTTGACTCGAGATCGAGATGGTTATCTGGTTCATCAAGCAGCAGCAAAGGCTGGGAGTGTTGATGGCTGACGATCAGCATTGCGAGCTTCATCTTCTCGCCACCACTGAGTACGCATCCCAACCGAAACACAGCGTCTCGACGAAAACCGATCCCCGCCAATAAGGTTCTCGCTTCACTTTCCGTCATCTCTTGACAGGTCTCCATTACGTTCTCAAGTAACGAAAGATTTGGATTCACTGCGCCAAAGTGTTGGTCGAGATAATACAAGGGGGTATTCACTTGCAGCTCACCACTCAGCAACGACAACTCGCCAAGCAACGTCTTTAACAAGGTTGACTTTCCGCAGCCATTTTTCCCTTTGAGATGGACTTTATCGTTCGCAAAAATCTGCAAAGTGATAGGAGTAGAATCTCCAAAAGGCAATATACCTTCTTGTATCGACAACACTTTTCGCGAACGGTTCGGATTATCTGCAAGATAAAGCTTTTGCGCTTTGAGCTGCTCATGTCGCGATTGCAACGCCCGCTCTTTGGCTTGTAAATGCACTTGTCTGAGTTGCTCATTCTTATTGCGATTTGAGGCGCTGGCGGTCGCGCTATCCTTTTTGCCATCAAGCAAAATTTTGGGCTGACTGCCGTCTTTGCGCAGTTTGTTCCCTTGCGCGGCGCGTTGGTCTGCTTTTTCGCGATTTTTCTGGGCTTGCTCGGCTAACCGTTTTTTCTGTTTATCGACTTGCGCTAACTGCCTCTCGACCGCTTGCAGTTCAGTGCGTTTTTTCTCGGCGTACACATCGTAATTTCCACCAAAAGCCTGTAAACCTAGGCCCGATAGCTCCCAAATTTCCTCCATCTCTCGCAGCAGCTCACGATCGTGACTGATGAGTAAAATCGCGCCGCTGAAGTGCGTCATAGACTCTATCAACCATTGTTTCGCCTCGGTATCGAGGTGATTGGATGGTTCATCGAGAATCAAAAGCTCCGTTTCGTTTTCAAATAACTGCCATAACTGCAAACGCGCCAACTGACCACCACTGAGCCGAGCACAAGAGAAATCAGGGTCTTGCGGCAAGCCCATCGCAGCAAGCTGCTGTTTGAGTTTCAGTTCAATATCCCACTGTTCGCCAACCAGTTCGAACCAATGTTCAGAAACATCACCTTGTTCAATCTGCTTCAAAGCATGTAAGGCCGAGTCTGTTCCCAGAAATTGGGCGATCGATTGCTGACCTGAAAGCAGATCAGACGGCTGCTGGCGATACATCATGAAAGAAGAGGGAGCAGTCACAACACCGCTGGCAGGCTGAATTTCTCCCGCTAAAATGGAAGCCAAAAGCGACTTGCCGATGCCATTGCGCCCAACCAAACCAACACGTCGTTTAGTCATGGAACAAGAAATAGACTGGAATAGCGTATCGCCATTATCAAACTGATGGCTAACATTAAAAGCTTGTAAAACTGGCATAATTTGCCTCCTGTATGACAGGGACAACAGCCGTAGCTATGATTTGAAATGGCAACAAAACGCGTGCACAAACGCATTAAGCTCTATGTAAAGCTCGACGATATACGTCAAATCAAAAAGTCGTCTTGTTGCAAAGAAATATCGGAAAGTGAGCTACGCCTACTAACCCTGCAGATCCAAAAAATAAGTAAAAATATGGATGACAGGTTTAGTTCTTCATGTTGGCGTAATCTCCTAGAGAAATGATGCACAGAGTGTAGCCGCTTTTTTGTTCAAAAAGCAAGCTTTCTAACCAAATGTGAACAAAAAGAAAGTTTCACAGTAAGTTGTTATATCACATTAACTTTTTAACAAGTCTTTGAACAATTTCGAGATCTTAGCAACACAATTTTTATCCAAGCCATACTATGCTTAGAGTAAAGATAATCCACATAAGGGCGTGGTTATGAAATA
This sequence comes from Vibrio sp. YT-16, assembly GCF_033337405.1. Lineage (NCBI taxonomy): Bacteria > Pseudomonadati > Pseudomonadota > Gammaproteobacteria > Vibrionales > Vibrionaceae > Vibrio > Vibrio sp. YT-16. The sequence goes on along the minus strand of NZ_JAWOQQ010000015.1, from coordinate 46,692 downwards.
CAAACATATCCTTGTTGCACTCGAACTGTCAGATGAAAGCACCGTGCTTATCGACAGAGCGGTATCAATGGCAAACTATCTCGACTCCGATATCTCCTTTATTCATATTGATGGTACGCACGGAGAAATCTATCGTGAGCTTGTAGACATCAAAGAAAACCCGGATCAAAGGCCGTTGAATGAGCATTCAATGGAATGTTTAAAAACATTTAGTGATTACATGGATTACCCACTTAAACATTTCTTCGTAGGTACTGGCGACTTGGCTGATAAATTAGAGGTCACCATTAAAGAGCAAGAAGTGGATCTTCTGATTTGTGGTCACCACCAAGATTTCTGGAGCAAGATTATTTCTTACTCCAGACACTTAATTAACAAGTCACCGGTGGATATTCTAGTCGTCCCTATTCATGATTAGTAAAACGTAACGCTTCCCAAAACCACCAATTTATTTGGTGGTTTTTTATTGATATTGAAACAGCTTAAACAGTTTTCCAAACTAGCTTGGCGATCATTTATGAGTTACATTTTCTAACCAACCCGCGCTCCTACTGGGCATGGTTATTTAGATAGCAAGGATCCCTATGGCAAATAAAAAAGTACTCATTCTCTTTGCTCATCCTTCCCAGCATCGTTCAGAAGTGAATACTCCACTTTTCAAAGAAGCTCAAAAAATTGAAGGCGTGACATGTGTTGATCTCTATGGCGAATACCCTCGTTTCGATATTAATATCGACCGTGAGCAGCAACGCTTACGTGAGCATGACGTGGTGATTTTCCAATTCCCACTATATTGGTATTCAACGCCTGCAATTTTAAAAGAGTGGCAAGATCTGGTTTTGGAATATGGCTTTGCTTACGGTACAGATGGCACAGCACTGCAAGGTAAGACCATGCTTTGTGTGCTGTCTGCAGGGGGTAAAGAAGAAGCTTATAAGGCAGAGGGCTACAACCACTTTACGATTCGTCAACTGCTTGCGCCTATTGAACAAATGTCCGCACTGACAGGCATGAACTACATTGCCCCTCTCGCGATGTTTGGCGCACGTACAGCAGATGAAGAAGGGCGAATCCCTCGTCATGTTGAGCGGTACAAGAGCCTGCTAACAGCTTTAGTCGAAGATAGGTTGGATGTTGAAGCTGCGGCGTCATTAATCAAGCTTAACAGCGCATTGCCAGAGCTCATTAAGGAGGCTTCATGACAGGGATATTCTTACAAGCCTTCGTATATTTGATTGCTGCTGTAATTGCAGTCCCACTTGCTAAGCGTTTGGGACTTGGGTCCGTTTTAGGCTATCTCATCGCAGGTGTGGTCATTGGCCCAATTATCGGTTTAGTCGGTGAAGAAACAACAACAATCCAGCACTTTGCCGAGTTTGGCGTGGTGATGATGCTGTTTCTCGTTGGCTTAGAGCTCGAACCCAAAATGTTGTGGGCAATGCGCAATCGCTTAATGGGCTTAGGAGGTCTGCAAGTCGGCGGTACCGTCGCGGCGATTATGGGTATTGCCTTGTATTTTGACCAGCCTTGGACCATAGCCTTAGCCATAGGTTTGATCTTCGCCCTCTCTTCTACTGCGATTGTTTTGCAAACTTTTAGCGAAAAAGGATTAACGAAGACGGAAGGTGGACAAAACGCTTTCTCCGTGTTGCTTTTTCAAGATATTGCAGTGATACCAATGTTGGCGTTCATTCCTCTATTGGCCTTACCTGAATTAATTGAACAGGCACAGTCCGCGGCTCAAACAGCCGCAGCGCACCATGAAGAATTAAGCCTCGTTGCGGGGTTGCCCGGCTGGGCATACGGCATCGTAATCACAGCATCGATTGCAATCGTCGTCGTTGGTGGACACTTTTTAAGTCGACCTCTGCTCAATTATGTGGCTAGCTCTGGTTTGCGAGAAATCTTTACCGCAACTGCACTCATGCTGGTCATTGGTATCGCTGCGCTGATGAGCTTAGTGGGCTTATCTCCTGCCTTAGGAACCTTCTTGGCTGGCGTTGTATTGGCGAACAGTGAATTCCGCCACGAGTTAGAATCCAACATCGAACCATTTAAAGGCCTATTGTTAGGTCTGTTCTTTATTACCGTTGGCGCAGGGATCAACTTCTCGGTCCTTTTTGGTGATTTCAGGTTGGTCATGGCATTGACCATTGGCGTGATGGTTTTGAAAGCCTTGGTGCTGTTTATTCTTGCACTGATATTTAGGGTGAAAGGCAGCAACCGCTGGCTGTTTACCCTAAGCTTGGCTCAAGCAGGTGAATTCGGCTTTGTGCTTCTAAGCTTTTCAGTGCAAAACCACGTCATCCCATTTGAACTTTCACAAACTCTTGCGTTAGTGGTTGCGATTTCGATGTTCCTGACACCAGGTTTGTTTATTCTGTTTGATAGAGTGATTCTGCCGCGCTTTGAAAGCCAGTCAAATGAACGCGAAAGCGATACGATTGAGGAAACAGGCACGGTGATCATCGCCGGCATCGGCCGCTTTGGACAAATAGTGAATCGCCTATTGGTATCAAACGGCGTGACTACCGTGGTACTTGACCATCAATCTGACCAAGTCGATAACATGCGCCAGATTGGCACTCGCGCCTATTTTGGCGACGCGACTCGACCAGATATGCTACATACAGCCGGCATTGAGCACGCCGCTGCGTTGGTTGTGGCGATTGATAACCAAGAATCGAGTGTAGAACTGGTGAAGTACGTTAAGCACACGTACCCAAAAGTAACAGTGATTGCACGTGCCTTTGACCGTGGACATGGCTATCTTTTGCGTCAAGCGGGAGCTGATATTATTGAATCAGAGACCTACCATTCTGCATTGGAGATGGGCGGTCACACAATGAAAGCACTTGGCATTCACCCCTTCTTTGTTGAACAACAGAAGGCGACATATAAGCGTGTTGAAGCACGTAAGTCAGAAATACTCTACAAAGCTTGGGAAGATGATTCTGAAGGTGAACGCTATGACAACAATTTCCGACAACTGTTTATTCAGTTAGAGGAGAAAATGGCGGAAGAGATGCAAAAAGATCGTCATGACAAACTATCGCGGTCAGAACGTGGTTGGACACCGCCACCTAAAGGTTACGCCGATGACTTTAATGAAGATAACGTCCAAGAGCTAACACCACCAAGAGAAGAGCCTATCCAACGATAACGCACTCCATATTAAAAACCTCCCGCTTGGGAGGTTTTTATTTTTTCAGTACAGAGCCACACGCCGTGCAGGATAAAATGATCTTCTCGATATTACATAAGATCATTCATTAAAATCTCATACTCTTCGTTTGCTTCTTCCACTAAATGAGAAAGCTCTAACGCATCAGTAACTGCAAGATTGAACTGCCACGGAGTTGTGTCTTCTTTACCACAGATTCGAGTTTCACACCCACGACTCTCAAAAGACAAATCATCAAACTCTGTGGTGTGGCGCTCTTGAAGTTCAACAATCTCAACTTCTAATTTACCGACAGGATTGACGTTAACGTGGGCATGTAACTCCGAACTGTTAGACAAACAATAATCTCTATGAACCGCAATCATGGCCGCCTCCTTGGTCTGCCAACTGACAACTCAACAGTGAGTGTAGACGAGGGATTTTGAACGTGGCGTGAAATAATAATGAAGATTGATCTGTCTCATTAGAACAGACAATTGTTGTCATGAAGGCATGAGCCAGCATGAATCTCATCTGATTTAAATTGTTCTGAGATCGTAATAGTTGGCATTTACCGAGACTTTCCCTATTATCGAAACAAAATTACTGTGGTCATTCTTTAGAGGTCAGTATGGAGCTTGAAGCCGTTGCTAAAGCACTAAAAGAGTTAGGGCATCCGACTCGTTTAAGTATTTACAAAGAAGTCGTCAAAGCGGGATACAAAGGTATCGCGGTAGGCGGCGTACAAGAAAAGCTTGGCATTCCAGCATCCACTCTCTCTCATCATATCTCGAGCCTTGCTTCAGCCGGTCTTCTCACCCAGCGCCGTGAGGGTAGAACCCTTTTTTGTGTTGCAGAATATCAGTGCTTAGATGACGTAATTGGTTTTTTAAAAGCAGAATGTTGCGTTAACGAGTGCTCATAAATTTCTAGCAAAAACGAGAGAGTTTGAGTTTATATTGAACTTCAGCAGAACGTGAATGACGATGAAAAACATACACACCGAAGTTGCTAAGCTCGGTGTGTACATCTTCTAGTTCGCGACAAGTAACATCGACGACTTAGATGGTACGATTAACTTACCGTCAGTTGGAATGATTTGTTCTGTCATCAAATCAACCCAATTGCCATCCGTTTTTAATGTCAAAGACTGTTGACGCTGTGATTTATTAAGCACCACAATACCTTTGTCACCTCGCTTAAGTACGAGCATGTCATCGTTACCTTCAAGAACACTCATCGGCTCGCCATGCGTCATATTATGGAACTGGATCATTTTTGCCATTCTCGGGTCGCTCCATGCACCTTGCCACCTTGGCTGACCATTTTTACCTTTAATACCGCTGGTGTTTAAGTCGGTATAAATCAACGGCACACCGCCATCTCGGCCTAGAATATAGGCATAAGCTAACCATTCGTTTTCCTCGTCCATGATGAGATCAAGAAAGACATCATTGTTAGGAATATCATGTGTGATAGCAAATGTAATCGCACGACCGGGGGACAAAGCCTGACCAAAACAATAGGGATCAATCAGAGACTTGAAGCTGCCCTTTTTAGCAAACGCCTTAAACATGGTTGAGAACAAAGGGAAATCGTACGCACCTAGGCGAGTTTCCTGTAGATACGGCTCAAGAAACAGCTGATACTCTTCTTCCGTCGCACCGCCATCGGTAATAATTTCACCAAATATATGCACATCCCGCGTGATGTCGTCTGTCCAAACACGCTTAAGATGCTCTAACGTCATGTGTTTCGCAGCGTCAATACGAAAACCTTTCACACCAATAGCTTTCAGCGCCTTTAGGTACGCTCGCTGCTGCTCAACGACATGGTCACAAACACGAAGAGTTGGCAAGCCAGGATCGGTTGGTCCACCTGTGATACGTCCGTTTTGAACCTGCCACTTATCTTTCCAGTCTTTGATGCCGAATGCTTCAACAAAGTCCTCTTCATCAAAAAGTGGTTGAGATAGATCGCCAAACAACGCTAGCGACTGATATTTCTGCTTGTTGTTCTGGTATTCCTCCAAGACCTCTTGTCTTGGGTACTGAAGGTCTCTGCGAAGGTGGGCCTCATTTGCCATATGGTTAAACACTACGTCGGCATAAACCCACACACCAACTTGCTCCAGTTCACGAACCATATGAATAAAATCTTTGGTATCACCCAAGGCATTGTCGATAACACGATAATCTTGTGGTTGATAACGCTGCCACCAGCGCTCATCGTGTGCGCTTTTCATTGGTGGCGAAACCAACACAGAGCCATAACCAAGCTTGCGGATTTCTTTTGCTCGTTGGGCAATGTCAGCATACTTCCAATCAAACGCATGTAAGATAACGTTTGCACCGAATGATTGTGTTTCCTGTGAGCCACTCATGTTGTTCTCCTGCTCGTTTCCACTCACGATTACTTGTTTGCATTTTTTTGTGAGTGAATTCAATAATCGAAATTATAAAAGCTATTCATCAGAGGCACTCACCCTTTTAGCACTAACTCAAGGCTGAAATCGAAGGCGTAGCGACTCATCCATTGCACAGCGATAAATCGTTCTGAGTGAATAACGGGCACACAACATACACCCCAAACAGCCCAGAACAAACCTAAGACATTGTTTTATTTAGCAAAAATATCAATCAAAAAAGATGCAACATAAGACCTACGTACGCCCTAAAATAGGCCCAAAGGATAAAAATAGCCAAGCCAACCCGTTGAGTAATCAATTGTTAATAAAACGAAACTGGCAGATGGATCACGTTTGGCGCGTTTCAAAAATCCAGTAAATCACCATACCTAGCGTTAAAAGACTAAAGATTTCTGTTTGTATCTGTCCCGAAATGACTTCAAAATGCGAAACTTAGCTTGTCTCTATGGGGTATGCTCTACCTTGGAGGATAATAATGAATATCAAAGAATTTTCTGACCTCGTCGGGCTATCTGCTCATACACTTCGATACTATGAAAAAATCGGTTTACTTAAACATGTCCATAGAAACGCGAGTGGACATCGAATGTATAGTTCGAAAGATCTAAACTGGATAAGCTTTGTTAAGCGTTTAAAAGAAACTGCAATGCCACTTGAAGAGATTCTAGAGTATGCCAAATTAAGGGAAGTCGGCTCTCAATCTGTACCACAACGTCAAGCCCTGTTAGAACAACACCAAGAAAACCTCAAACGCCACATTGAGCAACAGAAAAAGCACTTATCGGCTCTAGAAGAAAAAATTGCCTTGTATAAAAGCGGAAAAGTTCGTTGACTTAGAGTTAACTCTAACGATTAAGGTGTGTTTACGTTTATTCACTAGGAACATACCGATGGAACAATCACGCTTTAACAAAGGATTAGAACTACTCTCTCAAATTGATGGCGACGCTGGTCATAATGTCATCGAAACCTTACAAGATATTTGTCCAGATTTAGCTCAGTACACCATTGAGTATCCGTTTGGCGATATTTATGCTCGCCCGGGCTTAGACCTAAAATCGAGAGAAATCGCAACCGTCGCCGCGCTAACGGCAATGGGGAATTGCGCGCCGCAACTAAAAGTGCACTTAAATGCAGCGCTGAATGTAGGCTGTAGCGAGGATGAGATTAAAGAGATCATTTTGCAGATGTCCGTCTACGCAGGTTTTCCCGCGGCATTAAACGGCATGTTTGCATTCAAAGAAGTGCTAGCGGAAAGAGCAGAGTAATAACGACGTTGAAATCAATTTAACCGCAATTAAAAACGGCCCTTGGGGTTCGGGCCGTGATTAAAACAACGAGTGAATTAGCGCTCAGGAGTTTCAAGCAGTTTAACCGCGCAATCTACCGCGTTGTTAATCCCTTGACTGCTCTCCAACTTGCCTGAACTTGCAGGACCAAGGGCACAAGAATACAAAGCCAGCTGCTTATCGAACGGCAGATCCAACTGTTCATAGAGATTTTGTCGGATTCTTGCATGTTGTTCTGGTTCTTGGTTAGCAAGGCTAATCAACGTTTCATAAATAAGCGTTTTCATGTCTTTCCCTTTTCACTTTATTGCACGGGGTGCATATATATTGTATCCATTTGGGAAGCACAAATCAGAAGCTAGGTCACAGAACGCGTCGCTAAAAAAGTTTATGTGCGCGGTAAATTGCAATACAAATCTAAAGCCGTTTAGAAAAAGGGCAACTGATAACTCGATAAACCAGCCGATTAACTAGCATTCGCCGCTGTTTGTTTATAATCGTGTCCGATATAAACAAAAACGTCGCTGTATCAGCGACGTTTTATCTCGACTTTAGTTAATCGAACCTGTTTAGTTGAAGTGCACTAGCATTTCAACGTCATCGCCTTGCTCTGGAGCCTGAAGAGCGAAATGCACGTACCCTGCTTCAGTAACAGGAATCGCAAGGTATTCATTGCTGCCTGCATAGTTGGACGCATACTCGTGCTGCTCTACTGTAGGCCAATGCTCCCTACTCGCGTATAGATCGACATTACCAGTTTGAGAGTGAGCCGTTAGCCATACACGAACCTCTTCAACACCTTCAGGCACATAAACTGCTGCATAACGCTGCTTGTGAACGGTAAGCATTTTGGCTTCACCAGACTCTAATACCACAGGTGCTAAATCATCTTGCACTTGGGTTGGCGGTGTTTGCGCTTCCACTTCTAACGCAGCCACAAGATTCACTGAGTCATAGCTATCACGTCCAGTTAAGCTGATGTAGTAACGACCCGCTTTAACGTAACCATCTTGCTCTGGTTCAAACACAATCTCTTCATTGCTGCCATCAGCATAATGACTCATTTCGAAATCATAGTAATGCGCGACTTTGTTGTAGCTCATGTAAAGATCCGCATCACCCGCACCCTCAATAGATACATTGAAGTTAACGGTGTTGGCTGGAACATCAACGTAGAACAGTTTTTCGCTGTATGCTTCGCCACTGAGCTGAAGGCTTTGGTTCGCCGTCAATTCAGTCACTTGTGCTTCAGGGCTTGTTGGTTCTGTTGGCTCTTCTGGGTCTGTATCAGGTTGCTCAGGTTCCACTTTTAATGTGTCCAACCAACGTTCAAACTCAGCATCGTATTGTTGACCTAAAGACGTCACCTGCTGTGCCCATTGTTCGAACTGGCCAGAGCGCGACAATGCCAACAAGCTTTCGACGTCTTGTGGATGATTTTCTAACATGAATCGAACAGCTAGATAACCCCAACGATAGATACGATTGGTATCGTGAGAGTACGTGGTATCAAACACAGTGGAAAGGCTCAGTTTACCATCTGCAATCAGCTCAATCGCAGCTTGGTAACCTTGCTTGTAATGCATGTATTCAGCAAAACCTTCTAGCCACCAAACAATATGACCATGAGCCAAGTTATCGCTGAACGAACCGTATTGGTTAAATCGTGCATCTAAATAGTGCGTGTATTCATGTTCTAGGTTCAAGATAGAGAGATCTTCACCATTCGCGTAGCGATAAGCGACGAAACGCGCAGTATTGTCCGCTTTTGAAGGGTCACCTTCTAGGTACTGACCACCGTTGTCCGTTGTATTACCAAATAGGAATGAAGAGTAATCAACGTAACTAGTGTTACTCGCGAATACCGCCACTTCAACACGATCATTCAAATCATCAGCGACAGGTTGATTACCCGTATTCGCAACTCGATGGAAGTCGGCTTCTTTTGCCGCTAGCACTTCACACGCTTTCGCTGCTTGAGCATCGGTCAGATCCTCAGAGCGAATAATGGCAGGTCCCTGACATTCAAAACGATTTGGCATTACACGTGCAGCTAAATCTTGCTTGGCTTGCTCAATATTCAGACCATTTAGGCCTTCTGGTGCGTAGTAGCTCATCATTTCAACGGCAGCAAGCCATAGTTTGTCATGCTCACTACCCAGTGGATAACGCTGCATCACCTGTTGCATTACTGCCAATGCTTTGCGTTTGGTCTCCTGATCTGGGCTCGCGAGCAAACGACCAGTTTCACGTAATGCATTGAAAACGATAAAGCTTGCATCCGTATCTAATGCCCAAGCATTATCAGATGCGAATTTCACCAACGTATCAATATGGTGTGTATTGTTTGCCATGTATCGGTAGAACGCATCGTTCGCCGCATGGCCTGCCATAGAGCGGAACAAGTTGTTTAAACCATCGACCCATTGCGTGTCCTGCGCGGTTTCACGATTAAAGTGCATCAACGCGGCCATCATGCTATCCATGGTCAGCGGCAACTGCTTAACGTTATCAACCATCAAAGTCAGGCTCTTCATTGCACCAACTTGTTCACGACCTTGATCCAAAGCATGAGGGTTGTTTAGGAATAGGTTCGTCGACTGAGCAAAACGCTGACTCAACGCTTGCGAAAACTCGGGTGTACCAGTACCAGCGTTGTAGCGAACGTAGTAGGCCGCTCGAATAAATTCGCCTAGGTTCTCTAGAATACGAGCTTGATCTGCTTCACCACGATAGCGAGCGATTTCTTGATCCAGCGCGACTTGGATACGGCTTAGGCTCGCTTCACTATAGATATCATTCAGCGTTTCTGAAGGTGCTGAAAACCAAGCGTGGTAGCAATCATACTCAGCACCAGAAACGGCAGTAGCCAGATCTCGCGATTGTTGTAAATCAGCAACAGCACACTGATTTTGTGCAAAAGAGAAGCCAGACACACTCGCTAGCATACAAGCAAGCGCCAAACGATGGCGCGGGAAAAAACGGATATGAGACATAACAACACTCATTGATTATTAACATACATTGAGTGGGGGTTTATATTCTTTACAGCTCAAACAGTGAAATCAGTGTCATAAAATTTATGAAACCGCTCCCAAAAATAGGTCTTTTACTCTAATTAAATGGGAGCAATCCCACTCCCAAAAAACTCACAATTATCAATAAAAACATTAATTTACCTTTTTCTAAATAACGACTTTATGAGGAAAATTGCCCTTAAACGCCCCCCTTAACTCTTCCAGATAGAGTTCACGACAATCAAAGGTTCTAAATTAAATTTTGATGCTTGATACCATCTATTTTTATTTGTGACTCATTCCCAATAAGTCATAGAGTGCATATCAAAAGGTTGGCATTAATGGTAAATTCTCCGCCAAATCAAACACATTTACTCCTCCAGTCATTGATGAGTGAATAAAGCAGATATTTGGCTAGGGATAATACATGTCACTTTGGGGATTTTTGGGAGCGGGGATTGCCTACTTCATGACAACGTTTGCCTTTGTTTTTGGCGGCATTTTTTGGTTATGTGCTGAAGGTAATACATTAAGAGAAACAAAGCGCCAATCATCAATAATGTCCGGGGTTATTGCTTGTACTATTGGAACTTGGGTGCTTGCTTTTGGTGTTTACGTTTACGGTTACTTTTGGGATAACTCTTCTCACTATTATTTTTATTTGCTCGCTCCATGGGGACTTGCCATTTTTGGGGTAAAACTTCGTAACCGCTGGGTTAAGCAATACGCGCGTGTAAAACACGCAAAAGAAGAACAGTGGCAAAAGCACTGGCGAGAATTATTAGGGGAAGATACTGAAGAGCTTCCACCATATACACATGATTACGAGCTCTACTCGGGCATTTGGCAAGCCAATGAAGCGCTCCAAGAACAGTGTTTTGCAGCCCTTCCTCACGGGAAAGCAGTCTACGAGAGAGTGAAAGCCTTCCAAACGATGGCCTCCCCCGCTGGTGACATAAACAATCAAGTTTTGCTGAGTAAACTCGATCAACTAGAGGGTGAAATCATTCAAGTTCTTGAGCAACACTCGCAAAAGAAAGTAAGCATTGAAACTGGCGCAGGTACTTTACACAAAGAGTCAAAACGCAATGTTTATCACCATGAGAATGGCCCAACAGAAGAGCAACTGTACGACTCAATCAACCTCCAACATGATTTGGATCGAGAGCTACGCAACATTATCTATGATCGGCTCGGTTACGATGGCGAAGATGAGTACTTTTTCCTCCAAGCGCCACTCGAAGAGCTTACCGAGAATGAAACCGCAATCAACTGGATGCTCTGGGGGTTAGTAAGCGACCATTTTGCTGTTGACCCATACCAAACGGCGTTGGATCTCAGCCTAATGAATGCGGAACCAAGATGGGGGCAAAATGAACGGTTTGTAATGATTACGGCTCAATAAACGCAAGTACTAAGTCTAACTTTAATACAACCTATTCTGAGACCACCCTCGCGTTGGTTAACTTAGCCAGTAAGCGGCCAACGCGATCGCGCATTTCACGTCTATCGACAATCATATCTAGCGCACCATGCGCTAGTAAAAATTCACTTCGCTGAAACTCGTCTGGTAGCTTTTCACGTACCGTTTGCTCAATGACCCGTCTTCCCGCAAAGCCAATACTTGCTTTAGGTTCACCAATATTGATGTCTCCTAACATGGCTAAACTCGCCGAGACGCCACCATAAGTTTGGTCCGTCAATACTGAGATATAGGGTAATCTGTGCTCAGATAAGTGGTTTAACGCGGCGCTGGTTTTTGACATTTGCATGAGTGCCACCAAAGACTCTTGCATGCGCGCCCCTCCGCAAGCGGAAAAACATACTAACCCAGATTTTGTATTAATTGCGCTTTCAACTGCTCGGACAAACTTCTCGCCAACCACTGCGCCCATCGAGCCTGCCATGAAAGAGAATTCGAATGCACACGCAACAACAGGCAGACCCAATAACTTGCCCTCCATCACCACCAACGCATCTTTTTCTCCAGTCGTTTTCTGTGCTAAAGCAATTCGCTCTTTATATCGCTTTAAGTCTTTAAAACCCAAAATATCTTGTGGCTCCAACTCACTTGCCAACTCTTGTTGTGTTCCATGGTCCAGAAAAGAGATCAACCTTTGACGCGCAGCCATTCTCATGTGATATGAGCATTTAGGGCATACTTCCAAATTTTCTTTTAACGCGGCACTATAAAGTATTTGTTCACACTCAGGACACTTTGTCCAAACGCCCTCAGGGATAGACGCTTTGCGCGAACCTATTATATTTTTATTCTCAAATAACCGTTCTAACCAGCTCATAAATTCACCACTATTGATTACGTTCTAGCGCGATATCTCGTTGTTTGTTCGCTTAAACTTGTAAATAAAATTGTATGTAACTTAGTACAGGGATAAAGTGCGATATGCTGGCTTGATAATCCAATAAAATGGGATAATGAAATGTTTGATAACGTTGACCAAATCTGGTTAAAAAGTTTTCACTGTGTTTATGAGAACAACAGCTTTAAGCGAGCCGCTGAGTGTTTGAATATACCAACATCAAATGTCAGCCGACACATTGCCCTGCTTGAAGAAAAGTTAAACATTAGGTTGTTCAATAGAACAACAAGGCGAATGACGCCTACCGAGGCTGGAGAAGAGCTCTATAGCAGCACTCGTCCGTTATTGGAGCAACTCAACGCCGCACTAGAAACGGTAACGCGCCACTCACACACGGTAACAGGGGAACTGCGAATTCTTATGCCAGACACACCTGTACTGGCAAAAGCTATTGTTTCCTTTTGCAATCAATATCCAGCAATCTCTTTGCATTGTGATACAACGCTCGCCCCTAAAGGCGATGCTATCGATGGCTTTGATATAATATTGAGTTTTCATAGAGGGACTTTGTCAGACAGTAACTGGGTGGCGAGAGAGATAAAACGCTGGCCCAGTACCATTTTAGCCGCGCCTCAACTAATTGAGAAATACGCCACCCCTTACAAAATTACGGATCTAAGTCATGTTCCCTGCATCACGACGCTTACCGCAGTAAATGGTGCACCATGGGTATTCAGAAACCCTGTTGGGGGCCATATTACTCAAACTGTGCAATCTTCATTCAAAGTAAACAGCGGTCATCTCGCCAGATATGGCGCGTTATCAGGGCTTGGATACGCAATATTGCCAATTGAGTCATGCCAAAATGAGATCAAAAATGGTGAGCTAGAAATCGTCACTCTAGAGTACGAACCTGAGGATTTAGTGCTTTACGCCTTTTACTCGTCTAGAAAACATGTAGCTAAGAAAATATCTATGTTTGTTGAACATTTAAAGCAAAACGCAAAACTTAACGCCTAGCTAAGCTTTACTCAACTAATTTATCGTATTCTGTTTTATCGTCTAGAAAGGACAAACACCGCTAAGCGATTTGAGACTCGATTTTTTCAAATAAAAAAGCCAGCAATTAACATTTACTGGCTTTTATTAAAGAGGGTCAGTTGGCGTTTAGATTCTAAACGCTCCTACGTGACGATCGAGTGTTCGCGATAGCTCCGCGAGTTGTTGACTTGATTCTTCTAGTTGCTCACTCGCCGTTAGCGCACTTTTCACTGAGTGGCTGACGGTATCCATGTTCATATTAATTTCGTTTGCTACCGTTGATTGCTGTTCTGTTGCGGTTGCTACTTGAGTATTGATATCTGAAATAGTCGTCACTTGTGCAGCTATTGCTTCTAAAGCCTGTCGAGCTAACTCGGTTTCTGCCGTTCCTTCTTCAATAAGAGTCTTACTATTGCTCATTGAATTCACCGCACTTTGAGCTTCAGTTTGTAGCTGGTGAATCATGTTGTCAATTTCATCGGTAGAATGAGCCGTTTTAGTCGCTAGGTTGCGAACTTCATCAGCTACGACTGCAAAACCTCGGCCGGCATCACCAGCGCGTGCAGCTTCGATAGCCGCATTGAGAGCCAATAGATTGGTTTGCTCCGAAATACCTCTAATCACCTCTAGAATACTACCAATCGACTGAGTATTTTCAGCAAGACTCACGATAATGTTGGAAGTGCTGTTCATCTCGTTTTCAAGATTAGTCATCGCCGTTTTGGTTCTTTCTAGCGTCGTGTAGCCATCTTGCGCTTCATTACTTGCTGCACTCGCAGCATTTGCCGCTCCAGCAGCATTGGAGGCAATTTCATTGACCGTCGCAATCATTTCGTTCATGGATGTGACAACCAGCATGGTTTGCTCGTTCTGCTCTTGCCCTCTTGTGAGCGCTTGTTGAGATTGCCCACGCAAAGCGACAGCTGAACTATTAAGCTCCACACCAGTATTTACAACTTGTGTAATAATCTCATGTACTTTCCCAACAAAAACGTTGAAAGCAGAAGAAATTTGCGCGACTTCGTCATTACCTTTCGCTGGCAAACGAACGGTTAAGTCTCCGTCTCCTTTTGAGATGTCTTGTAGAGCGTCTTTAAGCGCAGAAAGCGGTCTCATCAGTTTATTTAGCAGAAGTGACAGAATCAAAACACACATAACGAAGATCGCCACCATAGAGATCAACTGGTAAGTAATAATTCCATTCGTCGCTTGGCTCACTTCGGTAATAGGAATACCGATATCAAAAGTACCGTATAACTGACCATCCACATAAATTGGTGCCATGATGTCAAACACCCATACTTTCTGGACATCGGCATACCACTTTGAGTACTGTTGAACACCTCTCGTCGCGCCTTCAACAGTATATTCATCGTTATAGGTTTTGTTCAGCTTGTGCTTATCACTGTGGGCTACTGCCGTTACGTTACGGTCAATTACAACGGCATAACTCACGTCTGAACGTTGTTTCAGCCCCTCAACAAGCGATTGTAAATCTTGCATTGGATTGGCTGAGTTCTCCAAAATATAACTCGCATTTCCCGCTAGAAACTCAGCTTGAACTTGGGATTTGTTTAAGATGATGTCATCGATTTTCTGACTCGAAATTAGGTACGTTGATGCCATACTCGCCACGACAGCAATACCAAACATGGCGCAGACTGCTAATAAGATGATTCTTTTCATTATAATTGTCTCAATACAATTCAATTGATGCTCATTAATCGAGCGCTAAGCCTTTCTTCTCCAAAACCAACCAAACTGCATTTTGGGTCTGTTTGGCAGAGCAAGACATAACTTTATAACTATGTATCTGCTTGGTTCCCGATTACTTTAGACAGAAGGAAAAAAAGTCTTCAAAACGTCACATTTCTACGAGGTTTGGCGAAGGGACGAGTACGCAAAAGGAAACGTTTGCATAGTTAAATTTAACTATGCGACCAAATTGGTATCGAACATTAAAGAAAAGAGTTCTAATTAGCGTTTTGCCGTCGGGAGCGCTGTGGTCAGTGCTCCCGTTTTATCATTTAGTATCTCAGGTTCAGATATTAGAGCCACAATTGCAGCGGTTGTAATCCGAGATGCTTGGTGAAGCGAGAATGACTTGGTTTGTAGATATGGCAGCGATGTCGGATCGAGTGATTCTCAATCAAGAATCGGCAGCAAAATAGGCAAACCAAGGCATGAAGCCATTACCCATACAAAAAGAAAGGAAAAGAGTCTTTATCACAGAGTTTAACTCGTCAGCGATATGTATCCATGCATACCCATGTATAAACCAACTGCACTGATCAAGACGCCCGATAAGTAAGGAGCTCGACGTGCAACATCATTCAAACCGCTCCATTTAGATGTCGCTTTTTGCACGCCCAATGCTGCCACAACGCCAACAGCAACCAGAGTCAAGGCTAAGCCAATACTGAATGACACAACTAAAGTCGCACCAAGAGTCATTGCCTTAAGCTGCAAACAGATAAGCAAAACCGTTACCGCAGCAGGGCATGGAATCAAACCGCCCGTTAATCCAAACAGCAGAATTTGCCCATTCGTCACGTCTCGATTCTCAAAGCGTTTTTGAATGTCTAAAGCGTGAGCGCGTTCGTGAGCATCTTGATATTCCTTATCTTCGCTTTCTAAATGAGAACTAGAACGGAAATGTACATCAAAGTCATGGGTATGATCATGGTGCCCGATGATCAAAGTGACAGAAAGTCCATTAGAGACTTCAATGCAAGACGCCGATTCCAAGTATCCATCACGCTCTATAAAGTGATAGATATCAGCAGGTTGATAACCATCACTCGATACCGAAACCTTGATACCTTCAGCAGTTAAAGGTTTACCGCTGAGTGTTCGCAATTGGAAACGGTGATGCTCCCCTTCCTGTGTAATCGAAAGCGAAACATGCCCATGTCCTGTATCCACAACTTGCGTCGTCCAGTCGCGAGCATGATCCTGAGCTTTGTTCCAAGCTCGCTCATCGCTCCATGTCCGCCAAAACATCCATACGCCGGTTGTCACGATAATGACCCCAGAGATAAGTTGCATCCATGGTTCAGCCGCTTCAGCGGTGAATTTCTGGCTAATATACATCCCGCCAACAGCGATTAACCATACAATTATAGTGTGAGAAAGTGTGGCAGCTAAACCCAGCATCACGGCTTGTTTGACCGTTCCTTTCACCGCGACAATGAACGCCGCCATCATCGTTTTAGAGTGCCCAGGTTCTAAACCATGCAAGGCGCCAAGCAAAATGGCACTGGGAATAAAGAACCACCCATTACCTTGTTGTAGTAACGCGACAAAATCCATTGTTGTTCTCTGTTGTTGATTCTAATTTATCGCAAACTATACTCCCCCCTAGTATTAAATACTACCCCCCAGTATAAATTGAGTGCTACATTATCAGTTAGAATAACTCGGCCCGTAACTTAAAGAAGATAAGACATGTCGCATACAACCAGAGATCAAAAGAAGCTCAACACTCGAGTCAGTAAAATACAGGGTCAGGTGAATGGACTTAAAAAAATGCTGGAAGAAGAGCATGAATGCCAAGATGTGTTGCAGCAGATTGCCGCTATTCGGGGAGCAGTAAATGGTTTGATGCGAGAAGTAATTAAAGGTCACTTACTTGAACACGTCGTACTTGAGGAAGACAAAACTCAACGTGAAAAAGATATGGAAGTCGTATTAAAAGTACTGGACTCTTATATAAAGTAACCCTACTTCGCTAGAGTAAAATCACTAGAGTTAAACTCGAATAGAACCTTTATAGGTAATCTCTTACTAAGCGGGAAATAACAATTCCATTTCATATTGATTAAGTTGAAAACGGAACCTATATCGGTTCAATTTAAATAGTTTATTTATAAGAACTAAAACGGCCCAAACATAGGGCCGTTCATATTATTAAAAAACTCTAAACTATCTGATAAAAATACATATTGTGATAGGTTTTTACTTTATGGAAGAGTACAAGTAAACCTTTATACCTCTTGTAATTCGACGTGCTTAGCGCTGTAAGATTTTGTAAATGCAACACACCCCAAAAGTACAGCAAGTGGTAACACAGGATCAAAGATTGAACCATGAGATCCGAAGAATAAGTTAAGAATCATGACTAATGAACCACCAATAGCCCAAGCAATTGTTGTTGGAATAGTCCAAATAATGAGTTGTTTCTTAACCTCAGTCACCCCCATTAATCGATTAACAATATGGAATAGCGAGTCATTAAAGTAGCCAGCAAATAGAGATCCCATCGTAGCTGCCGTCGCTGCGAATAAAAGGTTAACGTCAGGAATATTCACTAAAACTGGGGCAGATATAGAGGCAGCGGTTATCATGGAGACTGTACCAGAGCCCTGAATAATACGAACTAACGTCGCAATAATAAATGGAATCATAACCGCAGAAATAGGAAGCCCTGCAACTTGGTTGGCAATCTCTGCGCCCGCACCCGTTTCACGCAATACGGCACCTAACGCGCCACCAGCACCTGTTACTAACAAAATGATGCCACAAGTGGAGATTCCTTGTTCCATCTTTTCATTCGCTTCTTCTTTGGTAAGGTTATTACCCAATGTGTAAACCGCTAGTAACGTCGCTATTGATAGTGCAATAGTAGGGCTGCCGATAAAAGCGATAAATTGACCAAATGTTGTTGCAGTCAGCCCTTCGAAACCGAAAGTCCCCTCTAATAAACCCATCACTGATTTCGCAAGTATAAGTAAAATAGGGATAATAATTGGAGCGATAGATTTACTTAAAGATGGTAGGTCTTTCGCTTCTTTACTTGCAATGTACTCTTTGTGATCATTAATCAGTTGCTCACTAGACTTCGAGAAATGTTCGGTTGGAATGAATTCAGGAAACTGCTTTTCTAACCATCTTGCATACCAAACAATACCCATGACACAAGGCGCTGCGATCATCAAACCAAAACCTAACATGCTGGCAAGATCGACACCAAAGATACCAGCAACGCCCAAAGGCCCTGGAGTCGGCGGAATAGCGTGATGCGCTACGACCAAGCCGCCCGCCAGAGCAACCGTAAGCGTTAAAATCGAGCGATTGGACGTTTTTGACAAAGACTTCGCTATTGGATAAAGAATGATAAGCGCGCTATCCACAAAGATTGGGATGCTAACAATATAGCCAGTTACAGCAAGAGCGGCCTCTTCTTTCTTTTTTCCTAACCACTTTATAAAATTATAGGCAATACTTTCTCCTGCTCCAGAAGCCTCTAAAATAGCCCCCATCATAACGCCGAGACCGATGACAATCCCTATACCGCCTAATGTTCCACCAAATCCTTTGCTAACGGTCGCAATCGTGTCGTCAACACTTAACCCACCAATAATACCTGCGATACATGCCGCAATTAACATCGCAATTAACACATGTACTTTTGTACGTAATACAAGAAAAACAAGGACTGATACGGCTACTATTAGTCCAATTACTGAGGTTGGTAACATTAGACAATCTCCATATTGTTAACAGAAATAAATTGTTGTAATACATCCTTGAAATTACTGTCTGCTTTAAATCCAAGCTCCAGTTCTTTAGTACAATCAATTTTTTGTGGCCAACTACTCACAATACGATCAATACCCGCATCATGCTCATAGGTAATATAATTAGAAAGTTGTTTACCCATTAGAGTGTCCATTGTTTGAATCATCTCAGCTGGTGTAGTTTGAATGCCAGGTAAATTAAGCGTTCTATAGGACAGATTATTTAACTGCTCATAAGGCATTAGCCCTGCATACTGAATATTGTCAACCACTCTAGACGGGCTCGATATCCAAAGTTTTAGCGTAGGGTCTACAGGACAATTTGATTCTTGAGCATTCAAAGGCTCACGAATAATTCCGCTTACGAAAGAGCTAGCGGCAAGGTTTGGTTTCCCAGGGCGAATACAAATAGTCGGTAAACGTACGGATACAGCTTTAACAAAGCCTTTACGGGCATAGTCGTTCACCAATAACTCACCTATAGCTTTTTGCGTCCCGTAGGATGACTGAGGATGAAGTGCTGTTATTGGTGTAATCGTTTCCGGAAGATCACCACCAAATACAGCTAAAGATGAAGCAAACGTAAAACGAATATTAGGGTTTACTTTACGGCAACGCTCAAGCAATAACTGTGTGGTCGTCAGATTTACAGCTACGCCTAAATCAAAATCTTGCTCAGCATGGCTCGATACAATTGCCGCTAAATGAAAAATGTGTGTCGTTTCGGCAGTAATAACTTGGTCTATATTTTCTCGCTTTGTCATATCCATGACTAAAGAAACGACTCGGTCATCAATGCCCTCTAAGCGCGACTTTTGAATGTCGACAATAGTAATACTTTCAGCTTTGTTTTCTTTTAGTAGTGATTTGGCAAGTAGGGTTCCGAGAAAACCCGCCCCTCCAGTTATGATAATATTCATAGTCACGACCCTTTGTTTTTGTAATTGGTTTCAAGTTATTTATGGATAGAAATTAAAATTGTTATAGGTATGGTTTAACCCAACTAAGGCCCAGCTGCGTGCTATGCCTTGGGTTGTATTCACAACCGATCCAGCCTTGGTAACCAGAGTCATCCAAAACATTGAATAGGTGTGGGTAATTCAGTTCGCCTTCCGATGGTTCGTGCCTTTCAGGCACAGAAGCAATTTGAATATGGCCTGTGTATGGCGCCACATCGCGAATCAACGTACTCAGATCACCGTCCATAATTTGTGCGTGATAGAGATCGAGCTGCAATTTCACGTTTGGACGAGCCACTTGTTTGATGAGTTCCACCGCTTCACGTTGATGTGCAACAAAGTAGTTCAGTACATCGCGATTGTTGAGTGGCTCAATCATCAGCTCAACACCATGTTCGGCAAACTTATCCGCTGCATAACGAATGTTTGAGATAAAGGTTTCAATATGCTGATCACGAGTGAAGCGTGAATCAACAATGCCAGACATAGCGTGAACCTTTTTACAGTTCAGTGCCTTGGCGTACATCAGCGCAGTCTCGACGCTCGTTTTAAATTCATCCTCACGCCCCGGAATAGCTGCAAAACCTCGTTCACCTGCATCCCAATCACCTGGAGGCATGTTGAATAACGCTTGCTCAAAACCAAACTGCTGTATCTTGCTTGCTAGTTCTTGCGCTTCGAATGCGTATGGGAAAAGGTATTCCACCGCTTTGAAGCCCGCTTGGTGTGCTTTTTCGAAACGATCTAGAAAAGGAACTTCTGTGAATAACATTGTCAGATTTGCCGCGAATTTAGCCATTACTTACCTCTCCCTTTTAGGTCTTGAATCTCAGTATCCGTTAAGTAGCGGATGTTGCTGTCTTTAAGAATGAACGCTAGCTTCGCTGTCTCTTCTAGCTCTTCTGCGTTATCCACTGCATCTTCAAAGTCCGTACCCGTGATCACTGGACCATGGTTCGCCAGGAGGAAAGCTCGGTAGTCACTAGCCCGCTGCGCAAGTTCTTCAGCAATCTGAGGGTCGCCCGGGCGCAGGTACGGAATCACTGGCAGTTCGCCAATGCGCATTACAAAGTAAGGTGTAAAAGCTTTGATGGCATTCTCGCGATCTAGACCTTCAAGACAAGAAAGCGCCGTCAAGTAAGTAGAATGCAGATGCACAATCGCATTACACTTTGAGTTATTTCGATAAATCGCCAGATGAAAAGCCACTTCTTTTGATGGCTTTTCACCAGAGATATGGTTGCCATCAATATCCACAACCGAAAGCTCTTCAGCAATCAAGCGGCCGAACGAAGAACCAGTTGGCGTTGCCAGAAAGTGTCCATTAGGCAGTTTTAGAGAAAGGTTGCCAGCGCCGCCAGTCGCATAGCCACGTTCAAACATAGAGCGCGCCATAGTGACCATTTGCTCTCGCAGTTGTTGTTCTGTCATCAATTCTTTATTCATCACAACCTCACCTATTCAAAAAACGACTGTGCTTTGGCAAAGAAGTGCTCATCGCCGAAGTTGCCCGATTTCAGAGCCAAAGAAAGCTCGCCTTCAAGTGACTTCACCCAAGGTACACCTGGTGCGATTTGAGGACCGATATGAAAACCTTTTACGGCTAGGCTTTGGGTTACAACCCCTGAGGTTTCCCCACCCGCAACGATGAAATTTTTCACACCGTGCTGCTGAAGTTTGATTGCAAGTTGGCTAAAGAATTGTTCAACCGCGTGACTTGAAGCATGCGCGCCAAACTCTTGTTGAATCGCTTTTAACGCCGCTGCATCTGCGGTTGCGTAAACCAGTGGTGCGAACTCGCTTTCGATGTTGGTCATGACCCAATCAAACACTTGATTTGAGTAGTCTTCTTCCGTCAGACACGCCTTCACATCAATAGCAAAGTGTGGCGCTTTTTCTTTGTAAACAGCGACCTGTTGGTTGGTCATGACAGAACAAGATCCAGATAACACAACGGTTGGTGCCTTTTTAGGGTTCCCCTCTTGCTTCGCATCACTTTGATCTTCAAGGTTCTCTATCCAGTTCTTAGCAATACCCGCAGCCAAACCAGAACCACCAGTTACCAGTTTTAGAGACTTCGCTGCTTGGCCAAGTGTGACGAGATGCTCTGCATTGAATGCATCAACCACTGCGTAGCGGTTGCCTTGTACTTTTAGCTCTTCAAAGCGCTCAATTACCGCTTTTGGACCTTGTTCAATTATTTGGAAGTTCACCAGGCCAGATTTGCCTTGAGATTGAGCATCCATCATACGAACTAGGCTTGAATCAGTCATTGGTGTCACAGGGTGATTACGCATACCTGAGTCGCTTAGCAAGTCTTGGAATACAAATAGATGGCCGTTGAAAACTGTGCGACCATTCACTGGTAATGATGGGCATACAATGGTGAACGCTTCACCTAGCTCTGCAAGCAGTGCATCCGTTACAGGACCAATGTTACCTTCTGCTGTGCTGTCAAACGTTGAGCAGTACTTGAAGTAAAACTGCTGACAGCCATTTGCTTGCAGCCACTTAAGCGCTGCTACTGAATCCTCGATTGCCTCATCTACAGGACAAGAGCGAGATTTAAGACTGATCACGACCGCATCTGCGTTTACATCAATCTCTTCTTTTGGAATACCGTTAAGCTGAACTGTGCGCATGCCGTTTTCTACAAGAAAACCTGCGATGTCTGTTGCGCCAGTAAAGTCGTCTGCGATAACGCCTAATAACATCATTTTTTCTCCGTTTTACGTGCGCTTATTTCTGTTTGTTTTCTACACCTGGAAGCTCAATACCATCAAAAATCTTGATAACGGCACTGTCGTCCTCCTGCCCAAAACCAGCATTGCTTGCACTCAAAAACATGTTTAGTGCTGTGCTTGATAGAGGAAGTGGAAATTTGAGATCTTTTGCTGTGTCCGATACGAGGTTTAAATCTTTCACAAAGATGTCGACCATAGATTTAGGGGAGTAGTCACCATCAACTACATGCTTCATGCGGTTCTCAAACATCCAAGAGTTACCCGCTGCATTCGTCACCACGTCGTACATCAGGTCAAGAGGAATGTTTGCACGTGCCGCTAATGCCATTGCTTCAGCACCAGCTGCGATATGAACACCTGCTAGCAATTGGTGGATAATCTTCACAGTTGCGCCTAGGCCAATCGCTTCACCGATGTTGTAGACTTTAGCTGCCGTTGCGTTGAGTACTGGTTCAAGTGCATCAAATGTGCTTTGCGCTCCCGACGCCATAATAGTCATCTCACCTAATTCTGCTTTTGCAGCACCACCAGATACCGGTGCATCAAGCATCACAAGATTGTGTTCTGCCAATTTCGCTTCAATTTGTTTTGCGTCTTCTGCTGAGATGGTTGCTGAAACCATTACTGGCGTATTCGGCTTAAGCGCTGTAGCAAGACCGGTTTTGAACAAGACCGTGTTAACTTGAGCTGCGTTCACAACAAGAACTAGAACCGAATCAAGCTTATCTGCAAACTCAACTGCATTTGTAGAAACAGCTTTTGCACCGAATGAACCTAACTCTTCAAGCGCTTGAGAATTTAAATCGAAACCATAGACATCTAGGCCTGCACGCACACATGACTTTGCGGCGCCCATTCCCATAGAGCCTAAACCGATAACACCTACAGATTGAACTTCACTCATAAAAACAATGCCTTCTGGTCTATTAAACTTTGTTAATTCTTGTTTGGTTGATGTGATTATATGTGAAGATTAATATTAAGACCTCGCTTCGAATCACATTTTTTCACACAAATTAACAATGTCGTGATATATACCTCTTTATGGGCAGAGATATTCCGAGCAGTTAACACAAGCGAAGGCTGTTCTTACAACGTTGAGAACATAATTCACAGATATTCACAACAAATGAAAAGATTGGTAGGATACTGAAAAACAAGAATATAGAAGTGAAACTATGATCCCAGCAGAACGTCAAAGAACCATATTATCCCTGTTATCACATCAAGAAGTGTTAAGCATTTCAGATTTAACCGACCACCTTGGCGTATCACATATGACCATTCGTCGTGATATCGTGAAGCTTGAATCCTCAGGTAAAGTCGTTTCTGTTTCTGGTGGAGTGCAACTCGCTCAAGCTCTACATTCCGAACTTTCCCATGATGCGAAGGTCGAGCAACAAGCGGATGAAAAGATTCAAATTGGTAAGCTGGCGGCTACGTTAATTGGTCAAGACGCTACGATTTACTTGGATGCGGGAACAACCTCTCTAGAAATCGCCCATCAAATAGCAAATCGTAATGATCTTTTAGTGATCACCAATGACTTCTCTATTGCTGCTTTCCTTATGACGCACAGTGAATGTGAGCTTTACCACACAGGGGGAAAAATTGACCGCGAGAACCAATCCACCATTGGTGGAAAAGTCGCAGAGTTCTTGAATGGGCTAAATATTGATATCGCCTTTATTTCGACTTCATCTTGGAGCTTGAAAGGCTTATCAACACCTAATGAAAATAAAGTTCTCGTTAAAAAAGCAATCATCAATGCGGCACAAACCAATTATCTGATCTCAGACTCAACTAAATACGGTCAGATAGCGAGCTTTCATGCATTAGACATCGAGCAATTGGACGGAATTATTACCGATCGAAACCTATCCGAAGTGGTCACTCAAGAATTAACGGATAAAGGATTACGTGTGTATAAAGAGTAATACTACCTAAACATCTGAGTTCGCGTAACTTTTATACTCGTTAATTTATAGGTGCTTCCAATATACGTAGACCGTGCTGTGTACTTTCTGGCAGAAAACACATCCTTTTGTTTTCTAAATTACCAAATTACTGATTACATCTGGGATATGGAAGCTCACTTCGCTTTATCGCTGCTCGTCACTTGTCATCAAAAATCAAATTCACCGCAATTGCCATCAAAACTAAGCCTAAGATTGGCAGCAAGACACCCAATGGTGAGCGCTCTATGTAAGGCAAGTTTTCCGCAATCAATAAGCCCCACTCAGGTTCGGGCGGCTTAACGCCAAGTCCGATAAAACTCAGAGACGTCAGGCTAAGCGTAATGTAAGGCAAACGCAGAAACGCATGACGAATCAATGGCGGCAGCACATAAGGCAACAAGTAGTAACGGAGTACTCGCCACTGACTGGTTCCCCAAATGGGCGCAAGATGCGTATATGGCTGCGCTTTGGCTTCCATCAACAAGCTCGCACAGTGCGCCGCTAATGGTGCCCATGACACCATAACAATCGCAATCAAGGCACTGTTTGGGTTCATCCCCGTTAGACCCGCAATCAGCAGACCCGCCACAATGTATGGCACACCTTTGGTGATCTCAATTAAGCCTTGGCTATAACGAGTCACGAAGCCGAGCAGCAAACCAATCACCAAACTGAGGAACGTTGCGATGATGCCCATTTTGATTGTCGACATCATACCGCCGCCAACACGAGCAAGCAGATCTCGTCCAACCGCATCGGCACCAAACGGTGCTGCTAAGCTTGGCGATTCAAGGCGGGTAAATTGGATGGTGTAAGGATCGCGCATTAACGCCCATCCAGCACAACCAATCAGCAAGGCAAAGATTGTGGCACTGACGATACGTTTGGTGGTGCTTTGGGTAAAACGGAACGTACTGTGACTGCTGATCAGCTTGCCACTTGTGACACTGTGCCCGAGTAACCAACGTTGCAATAAGATGCTCGCACTGCTGATCAACATCGAGAACACCAGCAACACCAACAAGCCACCTTGCAGCATTGGCAGATCTTGTGACTTCGCTGCGCCTAAGATTAGTCGTCCGATACCCGGAATGGAAAACACTTGTTCCACAGCAACCGCGCCGCCGGTTAAACCAATCACCGTCATTGCGATTTGAGGAATCAAGTTACTAACGGCACGCCATAAGGCAAAGCGTAAGATTTGAAACTTACTGACGTTCGCCGATAGCCAAGTGATCACCCAAGGCTCATCTAATACTCGCTTGAGGCTGTCATTGAGCAAGCGCCCGAACAAACCAGCAGCAGGCAATGCCATTGCCAAACTTGGTAGCCAGAGGTTTTGCACGCCTTGCCAACCATAAGGTGGGAACCAACCCAACCAAATGGAAAATACCATGATCAGCAATGAAGCAATCACGTATTCCGGCAATGAGACCAACACCGAACTGAGCGTGTCGTGATGCTTGTCTAAACGATTCTGTTGCCAACGACGCACGGTGTAAAGCACGCTCGCCATGCACATTACAAATGCTATACCTAACGCTGTAAGCATCAGTAATAGTGACGTTTTTGCGGTTTGTTGAACGCTCTCCATGACGGACGCCCCGCTCACCCAAGAGACACCTAAGTCACCTTGCATGGCAAGCGTCAACCAATCCCACAGTCGCTCAGCAGCGCTGCGGTCAAGTTGAAGATCTTCTCGAATGGCTTGCAGAGCTTCTGCCGTCAGCAATTGTTGAGCACCCGCACGGGCACGGAGGATTGATTGGCTTGGGTCGATACCGGCAATATCCGGCATCAAACCCACCAGCACAACCACTACCCCGAGTGACAGGAAGCGCGACAAAAAACGCGTAAACCATTCAGGCATACAAGCGCTCCAACGAGAACGCATGTTGGCAACAGACGACATCGAGTTAGTTCACCTCAGTAAACTGGTCGATCAGGCGACGCTCACGTGGGTCACGTTGTGCATTCTTCACGCGATCACTCTCACCTTGGATTACACGCTCGTGAAGCAGTGGAATCACAGCGTATTGTTCAAGGATTTTGCTTTCTGCTTCGATGATCGCTTGTTGGCGTTTCTCACCCAACGGCTGACGATCAGCGTGTTTCAATGCTGCATCCACTTCTTCAGAGCAGAACTGACCTAGGTTGTAAGAACCTTTACAGCTAAAGTCACTTTGCATGTACGCCACTGGGTCACCAGAATCCAGCACCGTTGCACGTGACAACAAGAACGCATCGAACTTACCTGCTAGAGCATCGTTTTCGATTTGTGCGTATTCACGAACGTCTAGCTCAACCACAAAGCCAGCCGCTTCAAGTTGTTGCTTTAGCAGCACCGCTACTTCTGGCAACTCAGCACGGTCGGTAAATGTACCGATGGTGATCTTCTCACCGTTCGCGTGGCGCATTTCCATGGTTTCCATACGAGGGTTCGCATCACGAATTGGTTGAGCCCATGCCAATGCAGGACCTAACAGACCTTTTGCTGAATCGGCGTGGTTCTCGTAAACCGTTTTGATGATTTGCTCGCGGTTAACCGCTTGAGCCGCTGCTTTACGCAAACCGAACTGGCTAAACACATCTGATTTGTTGTTTAGGTAAAGCGTGTTGGTACGCGGCATTGCCACTTCGTGCAGCTGTGAAGATTCCATCATCGCGATTTGCGATACAGGAACCGCTTCAACGACATCCGCCTCACCGGTACGTAGTGCCGCAGCACGAGCAAAACCGTTTGGTACGTATTCAGCAAAGATACTGTCTACTTTTGCTTTTTCGCCCCAGTAACCGTCAAAACGCTTCAATTTAGCGCTGGTTGTACCGTTGATTTCTGTCAGAACGAATGGACCGGTACCCGCATTAATTGGCACAACGCGACCGTTTTCTTGATATGCAGCACCAGAAAGGATCGCTAGCTGTGGGCTAGATAGACGGCTTGGCAACAATGGATCGTTAAAGGTCGTTTTGATTTCAACAGTGAAGTCGTCCAGTGCGCTAACTTGCCATTCGATACCATCCAAAATGCGTGGTTTTGGTGCAGCATCTAATGCTTTTTGTAGAGAGTTCACAACCGCATTGGCATCAAGATCAGAACCATCGTGGAATTTCACGTCCTTACGTACCGTAAACTGCCACGTCATCGGGTCAACTTGTTCCCACTCTGTTGCCAGCATAGGTTCTGCTACCGACTGATCGTTTAGGTTCACTAGCGTTTCTGCTGTGCTCCAACGTGACAGTTTGAACGCGTCATCTGAAAGTGGCGACAAACCTGTGCGTGGTGGTTGCATCATGGCAACGCGAATTTCCGTTGCTTGCGGTGCAGCTGCTTTTTCCGCTTCTGGCTTGCTTTCGCCAGAGTCAAAACAACCTGTCAGCAGTGCGCTTAAAGCCAGCGACAAAGCTAACTTGGGAGTACTAAGGTGCATAAGAAACCTCTCCAATGGTTTTTGTGAATTCATTACTTTTGTGTTGAGCGCTCATCAAGGCTCTAGTGATCAAGTGCGATGGGTTATTTGTCACGTTTTGTGCTGTGCCGTGCTCGACAACACGTCCTTTGTCTAACACTAGGATTTCATCGCATAGGGTTTGTGCCGCATCGAGGTCATGTGTCACCAAAATCAGACGCATCTGACGACTCTTTTGAATACCTGCCAACAGGTCAAGAATCTGTTTACGACTGACGGGGTCTAGGCTGCTGGTTGGCTCATCGGCAACCAACACGCAAGGTTCGACAATCAAAGCTCTGGCGATAGCCACACGTTGCGCTTGCCCAACTGATAATTGCTGCGGGTTGCGATCCAGCAATGTGAGGTCCAAACCGACATCCGCCAAGACCTTTTCCACCTTCTCATTGAGCTCTTGCGTCAAACCAATGTTGCTTAGCGGCTCCAGTAAGATCTGGCGAACGGTGTAATAAGGATTCAAGCTCGATTGCGGCTCTTGCGGAATCAATTGAATGTGCTGACACAACTCTTGACGCTGCTTAGCCGAGCTACGCGATAACGGATAACCACACACATACACTTCACCAGATGTGGGCTTACGAAGACCGAACAGAAGCTCAATCAAGGTCGATTTACCCGCACCAGAAGGACCAACAATCGCAATGTTCTTTGTGTCGATAGCAAGATCCAATTGTTCGAGCGCTTTGAACGGTTTGCCCCCTAACCAACTTGGTTTGGAGTAATAGTGAACACTGGCTTGCTCAAAGCGAACTTCCGCCGATTTAGGCTGTGTGTGCCCGCTCAAGTTGTGCTTAGTCAAAATAGGCTCCAGAGATGAGGTTAAGGCAGCAGTTGCGCAAGTTGTTGGCAGAAAGGATGCGAACTTTGCTGAATGGCTTGCCACGGTGCGCCATAAGCCACCATGGTGTTGTCCGCAATCACCAAGACTTTGTCACACGCCAAAGCCGCAGACAGATCGTGCGTGATCAACAAACCACTGATGCTGCGTTGCTGAACACTGCAGCGGAACAACTCAAGGATCTCCGCTTCGGTGATTGGATCGAGCGCACTGGTGGGCTCATCAGCGATGATCAAGTTGGCACTACCAAGCAATGCAATGGCAATACAAATACGCTGACGTTGACCACCAGATAGCTGACTTGGATGCTGCGCTAATGCTGCTTTTGGATCCGCAAATCCGAGTTGAGACAACAAGGTCGTCACCGTTTCTCGGTTTGCTGAAGACAAGCGTGTTTTGTTGCCCGTCAATGCCAAACACAGTTGTTGTTCGACAGACGCCAATGGATTCAGCGCTTTAAGTGCATCTTGGAAAATGACCGCGGGACGCTGTGATTGACTCCGTTGCAGCATGGCAGTTTGTGCGACTTCACTGCTGTTAAGCTGGATACTTCCGTCTACCCAAATATCTGACGGCAAAAAACCTGCGACGGCTTTCGACAACATGGATTTACCAATGCCGGAAGGTCCCATAATGGCAAGAGCTTCACCTTGAAACAGCTCAAAAGAAATGTCTTTGAAGAGTGTGCGTTCTGAGTCTGTAAGGCTGAGATTATTAACGGAGAGTACTGGTTGAGAAATCACGGCATCAAACTAAATGTAATAATATAACATCACAAATAATATCATGCGGGTTAAAGCAAGGAAACCAGTCGGAGGGGTTATTTCATCACCTTTTTCAGATTTATCAACAAGGGCAGATGGCTCCACCCTTGTTATAAGAACATCTAAATTAGGTCGTTTGTGACAGTGTGAATTACTGACACTTTTGTTTGACTTGTTCGAGGTATGGGAACAAGAAGACAAAGCGCCCAACGTAGAACAGAGTGAATGCCAGCCATAAACCGTGGTTGCCCCAATATTGCACCGCAATAAATTGAGTCACTAAGAACAACACCATGGTTAGAAAGGTAGAGTTACGCACTGGTCGCGTCGTCCCTGTACCGGTAAAGATGCCGTAAAACGTAAGACCAAAACCAGCAACCAACGGGAATGCCAATAACCAAGGGCTCATGTCTAGATACAGTTCAACAAGGTTTGGCAAGGTGGTAAACAACATCACCACTTGGTGTTTGAACAGCACTAACAGCAAGGTCAAGACAACAACAAACGCCGCGGTCCATTGCGTGTTTAGCTTAATCACGTTATCAAGCAATGTCGGATTCTTCTGCCCTACCGCTTTACCGGCAAAGACGCTCGACGCATTCGCCACACCGTCGAACATGTAGCTGACGATAAAGGTCACTTGCATCAAGATTGCGTTCGCAGCAAGCACATCAGAACCAAGCTGAGAGCCTACACGCGCCATCATGTTGAAGAACACCAATAGACACACAGTACGAAGCAGCAGATCCATATTGGAAGACGCAATGACTTTGAGATCTTTACGCGTCATTTTTGCGGTCTGAATGTGATCAAACAGCGGGAAGCGACAGGTTTTCAACACCAGCACCGCACCAATAACAAACGTCGAGATTTGCGCGATAAGTGTCGCCACCGCAACACCAGCAATGCCCATATCAAAGTACAACACAAAGACGATATCCAGCACGATGTTCAGAACGTTACCAAACACTTGCGTGAACAAGGTTGCTTTAGCTTTCGCTTGCCCCATCAACCAACCAATCACGGTGTAGTTCAGCAGTACAAACGGCGCACCAAAGATCATGATATCGAAGTAAGTCTTAGCGTTTTCTGCCACGACTGCATCAGGGGAGATAATCAGCTCTGCCCCCATCCAAATCACGGACTGCAACGCAATGAAAATCAAGCCAAGGCAGAGCGAAAGCACGAAAGGACGGAATAAGCTGCTCGCTTGATCTTCCGGGCTATTTTTACCTAATGCGATTGCACTTTGCCCAGTAGTACTGACGCGGAAAAAGCCAAACAGCCAATACAAGGTATTCATGATGACGGTGCCTATCGCTACACCACCAATCATCTCAGCCACACCGAGTTTACCGATCACCGCGGTGTCCACCGCCCCCAATAATGGTTGGGTAACAATAGAAACGATGAAAGGAAATGCGATTTTAAAATAGTCTTTATGAGTCAGGGACATCTTAAATTATGAACAGGATTAATTTTAATAAGGTCGCTATCATATGCGAATGGCGCCCGAACATGAACCAAAGTTCGCCAGCAAGGAATAGCATTGATAATTGATACAACCAGCAAACGTATTCTCATACCAAAGCTTGAAATAGGATAACGACTTATGAGAAAAGCCAAGTTAACTGCATATAAATGAGTTTCTAGTTTGGAAAGATTAGCGTTTGGTTGAGCATGGCAGATCAGAATGTATCTGCCATGTCATGACGGTAGTGATTGGTGAAAAGAGACCGTACAGATGATATTCAATGCTTGTGGGTTTCATCTGACAATGTTTAGGTAGATACCAAGCCTTATGTTCTGTAAAGCACCTTTACAACATGCCAACCGAACTTGGTTTTAACTAAATGCGGCGTTAACACTTCGCCAGAAAAGCACACTTTGTCGAATTGAGGTACCATTTGACCACGGCGGAATTCACCAAGGTCACCACCGCGTTTGCCTGACGGGCAAGTTGAATACTTCTTCGCTAATGTCTGAAACTTTGCGCCTTTTTTCAGTTGCTTGATTATGTCTTCCGCTTGCTCTTTTTGCTTCACAAGAATATGTAATGCGGCTGCTGTATTTGCCATTGATCTATCTCTCACTATTCTGGTCGCGCAAGTGTACCCAATCCTTTTTAACAGACCAAACATTTCTTAATAATAGCTCAGCGGTAAAGGCCCCAATACACGAGGAATATAAAATCGTCTACATAATGAGTTTAAAATACAAACAAGTTTTGCTCAGTTAATCACTATGTCTCTAAAAGATTGTCTAAAAAGCTCACATTTGTCTCTCCGGTGGTTGAAGCCTTCGTCTGATAAGATTAGATTAGACACAATTCGGTGGTGTTTATAAGGTTATTTTCATGGCAAAAGTCATTAGCAAAGCGAATCAATCTCAGGGCATGTTGATGTTTAAGCTCACCCTGCAACAGAGTTTCGCTATCGGTACGCTAAAAGTCCGTGAAATCGTCCCGTACATGCCAACGACAAAGATCCCTTACTCGCATCATCACGTCATTGGAACCGTTACGATACGTAACTTAACAGTACCAGTGATCGATATGTCAGCGGCTGTTGGCTTTCGTCCTATAAGTGAAGAAGAATATAAAAGCTGCTACTTGATCGTGACAGATTGCTTGCGAACCGTGGTTGCTTTTATGGTTCGTAGTATAGAGAAGATCATTGAGTGCGATTGGAAAGCTATTGAAACGCCACCTCCGAGCGCTGGAAAAAATATTTTCGTGACTGGAATTACTCGCTACGAGGACAAAACTGTTCAAATGCTGGATGTGGAACTGCTACTTTCCAAAATTTATCCGCAGTACGAGAATTCAAAGATCCCAATGCTGACAGATATTGAGCGAGAACGCCTAAAAGCACTCAGTATTCTATTGGTGGATGACTCTTCCATCGCTCGTAAACAGCTGTGTGACGCACTCGATAGCATCAATATTGGGTATCAAATCTGTAAAAATGGTTTAGATGCATTGGAACTGATGAAAAGTGACGCTGCGGCTCATCGCCCAATTGATATTCTGGTCAGCGATATTGAAATGCCCGGATTAGACGGTTATGAATTAGCATTTGAAGTTCAGAATAATTCCTCTCTGAACCATTCATACCGCATTTTACATACATCGTTATCGAGCGAAATCTGTGTAGACAGAGCTCACCAAGTTGGCGCGCATGAGGCACTTGAGAAATTCAATGCAGGAGAACTAATCGAAGCGATGCTTCGCGGAGCAAAAGAGCTAGAAGCCAAAGCTATGACTTCTTAACTCTTATTGGACGAGTTGATTTGAGAATATAATGCAGTACTTGTCCTATCCCTGATGCTCACATCCGCTAATTTCTCAGCTCACTTCTTTGGCATCGCGTAACTACGAGAAACGAATTCCGTCTCTTTGACTTGGTGAGCATGATTAATATAAGAAGCTAGGCTGTAAAGTACATTCGCTAATAAGTTCGCGTAACGAAACAAAATAGGTGCGGGCTGCTTCTTACCTGTATGTTCAACGGCAACTAATGCTCGTACCGTTTTTTTAGCTTGGCAACGGCACAAATGCAATTGACTGGCTGCCGGGAGCCCTCCGGGTAGAACAAAGCCTTTGAAGCCGCCATCAATACGTTGCTTGAGCAAAGCATAATCAGCCTTTAACTCTTCAACTTCCGTCTCTGTAATCGCTAATTTTCCGCGAACCGAACCATTTAGATGATAAACATTAGGCTGCATTCTTGTCAGTATATCGCGGCTAAACTCGTCCAACTCCATAGCGAGAACAAGGCCAATACGACTACAAAGTTCATCTGCTGTAATTTCAAAGTCACAAACCGGACTGTCCTCGTAAATAAACGGATAGCAAATCTCGCTCAATTCCTTGCTTACAGGTTTCATGCTTTTGTTCCAATATAAAAAAGGGAGTCAGTATAACCTAACTCCCTTTAAACGTTCATTATGCCAAATGATCGACATTCATATGATCGGTTTACAATCAGGCACTTTCGACTTTCTTGTGACCTTCTTGAAGGTGAACAAAATCTACTAAATCATCACCAGACACTTGATACGCCTGACCAAAACCTTTAACAAATAGCCCCGATTCTGGCTTTAAGTTAAACAAAACGAAATCCTCTAGCTGGCTTAGACCATCAATAATCTCACCAAAACGCTCTTTCATTTGTTCAACAACTTGTTGCCACATCTCTGTGTCTCGCTCAACTACATTTGCTACCGCATCAAAAGTTAAGCGCTTACGAGCAAACAGCTGCTTTGAAGACTCTTCATCTTCGATCATCATCAATGAAACATTTGGATTTTCTAAAAGGTTACGGGCATGACGAGCGATTTTAGAAATGAGAACGAAATAACCTTCCTGGTTTTGGACATAAGGCGCGTAGCTTACATTCGGGCGACCTTCTGCATCGACAGTTGCAAGCTGAAGTGTACGACGCTCCTGACGGAACTCTTTGATCTCTGGCCCTAAACGACCTTGCAAACGCTCTTGTTTAACTTGTTGATCCATATTGATACCTGACTTTACTAATTAGTATTCGAGTTAAGCCTCGATTATGTTTGTGATTACTTTTTTAATTCGGCTTGTAGGGCGCGAAATGCGGTGACTTGCTCTTCAATCAACTCGCGCTTTTCGTTACGGCCTAAATAAATCTTGAAAATATTGCTTCCGCACTCTGAGAAAAAACCAAAATAGTGACTCTCTCTACCCATAAACGGTTTACTGACTAATGCGACATTTTTAACGTTATCTAATTTAAGGTGGCCGTGCAGTTCACCTTCTCTACCCATTAAATTGTAATAGCCACGCGCCACTTTTCCTTTTGGAAACGGCGCTTTAACTTCAAAGATAGAACCAAAAGAGTGGACGATGGTCGTCACCGGGCCAAAACCAACCAAACTTTCTAAGATGCTTTGCGCTTGCTCTCCTGGTGCAATAGCCACCATTTCCTGAGGTAGAGCCGCAACAACCTCAAACTCGGAAATGCCAAGACGCTCTGCCATCGCAGCTGGCAATAATTGTGCTTCTTGCTCTAGTAATACTTCAACTTGTTGCTTGATTGATTCCATTGTGTCTTCCGTTTTTGTTCAATTTGTTTTCATTAATTATTGGATGCTTTCGGTACGGTTTCGTGCATCTCTGACGTGAGTACCTGAATACAACTTTGAGCCAGTGACACTGCCCAGAAGCTGCCTGCAAGAGTAAGGATTGCGCTACGTTCATGTAGTTGTACTAAGCCTTTCGCTTGCCACACTTTAAATAGAGGCAATAAAAACCCGAACGCGTCCTCTCCCATAAATGATGGAAGTTGATTTGCTTGAACAATGCCACGGTCAAACGCAGATTTGAGTGCAGAAAAAAGTGGTTCTAGAGGGCTTTGCTTCATCATCATCGCGATGGTGCTTTGACCTTCTTTGACCGCTTTAATATAGGTCTCTAGTGTGCGGTGTTGCATCATCCCGTAGCCACCGATATTACCTCCAGCACCACAGCCAATTGGCAATACCTCTGCATAAGTCTTGGCTAAACTATTGTATAAACTACGCTCGCGGTTATCGATTGCCCAATGGTTCACACTCAGTTGCTTCATATGGTGTTTGGCCATAAAGTTCACACCGAGCTCATACATTCCCGCTTTTTCTGGTGTGGTCGCAGGTGGCGGGATTTTTCCCTTTTCTACGAGGTTGAGCATGGGAGCTGACCCGCCAACCACTAACTGATACAAATCCAGTCCGTGTGCGCCAGTCGAGAGGAAATCATTTAAATCTTGCTCTAACACTTCTTTGGTTTGATAAGGTAAGCCATAGAGTAAATCGATAATGACCGGAATTTTGTCTTCTTTGGCGATCTCGCTCACTCGTTTGAGGACATCTTCCCTATCATCTAAACGTTTTGCGCTGCGGCGCACTTGTGTATTAAAACTTTGCACACCAAAAGAGAAACGATTAAACCCACCGTCTAAAGCGCCTTGATACAACTCATCAGAAAAACGATTGATGCGACCTTCTAAGGTGATTTCGCAGTCTGCGGCCAAAGGAAAGTGGTCTCGGATAGCCTGGCCTAACACACGAACCTGTATTGGAGATAAATCCGTTGGCGTTCCGCCCCCGATATATACGGCGTGAAAAATACCATTTTGTGTCCAAGGTAATGCCGCTTTCTCTCTAAGCTCCTGCATTAATGCTTCAAAGTACTCATCAACCAGTGTGCGACTTGCAGCATTTTGAAAGAAGTTACAAAAAGTGCAACGAACGCGACAAAACGGAACATGAATATAAAGACAGCGTTTATTGGTCGCTTTAACTGAGTTAGCCGTAATACTCGAAAAAATCGCCTGTTGTTGAGACGAGGGCACAGGTACGCTCGCTCCCCCGGCATGTGCAGAATGCTTCTTAACAAAAGCAAATCGCAATGGATCAGGACTATCACTGCCCAACACTGATTCATCAAGCTTATCGATATCGACGCTCATATATACTCGCTTAACTCCCATCATGTAAGGGATGGAAGCTGATCTTAAAAATTCTGCAAGAATCATAATTTGAGCGTAATGATAATGCAATTGATAATTGATCTTATTTCCATTGTAAGTAATAATCTGCCCAAGTTTTCATAGTTTCCCGAGATATTCCGTGAACGTACAAAGATATGTCATTGCAGGAGGTGCTTCCCTTGCCATCCATGCCGCACTTCTTTTTGTTTCTCAAGAGACAAAGGTGTTCGCGATGCCGGCTGGAAACCCAGCAAGTTCGGTAAGTCTAAATCTTGTGTCTGCTCCTCCCGCTGTCGAAAAATCTACACCAGAAAATGTAGCGCCACCAAAAGAGCAGCCTCAAGACCAACCTGAACCAGAAAAGAAGATTGTAAAAAAACAGGTCGTCAAGAAAGACGCTGTTAAGAAGAAGGTAGTAGAGAAAAAACCTGAACCGGTTAAACAATCTAAACCTAAAGCGGTCGAGCCCACCAAAACCATAACAAAGCAAAAGGTTCAGCCCGAAGCGAAACCAAAGAAAAAAACGGAACCGGTGAAGAAAGAGACGGTAGCTCAACAATCCGCACCTGCGAGCAAATCCAAAGGGGCAACATCTCAGCCTGTCTTGGTCGACAAACCAACGTTTGTGAGTCAACCAACACAACCCCGTTACCCAAGGTCTGCACAAAGACGCGGTATTGAGGGTGTAGCCTTGTATGAGATATGGCTAGATGAGAATGGTAACCAGATTAAACAGGTTTTGATTGAGTCTTCCGGCACAGAGTCGCTAGATGCCTCAGCACTTCGTGCGATCAAACAGTGGCAATTTACACCACATATTTCAGGTGGGCTAAAAGTCGCTCACCGAGTACAAGTACCTGTTCGTTTTAAGTTGGATGGATAATGGAACAACTACAAGAATTACAAACTCAATTTGGGCTGATGACATGGCCTTTGATCATTTGCTCAGCTCTAACGGTGATGATCATCGCCGAGCGATTATTCCATGTGTTAATTAGCCTTGGTGTAGGAAAGCGAGCCATTCGCCAAAAGCTCACAGGATTAGACCCAACAAATGGGAGCGAGCTTGAAGCACTTGCTGAAGAGTTGTCGAATAAGCGGCCGCTTCTGTACCGTGGTGTTGCGATGTTGCTTGCTCATCATTCTTTCTCGAAATCTTTAAGAGAGGATGCCGCAGGTATTTGGCTGCAAGAAAAACGCCATCAGCTGCATTCCGGCCTTCGTTTGCTGACGCTGATTGGCGTCATCAGCCCTTTAATTGGCTTGCTTGGTACGGTACTTGGCTTAATTGACATGTTTAAAGGCATCGCGGTTTCAACGGGGAATATCACTCCGAATGATTTGGCTGACGGCCTAGGTCTTGCTATGCGCACCACTGCCGCGGGTCTCATTATCGCACTTCCTGCCATTTCAGGAGCGCAGATCATTGGTTTGTGGGCGGATCGTGTAATCGCCAAGCTTGAGCACACTTTAAACTACGTCAACTTATGGCTTGAAGGTATCTCGTTACAGCATGTCTCGCCAGACCACTCAAAAGTAACACTGCGCTCTTCTGAGAAGATTGAGGCTGCAACTCAATGATTAAAACACCACAAGAAAATAGTCGTAACGGTTTAACCCCCGATTTAACACCGCTGTTAGACATTATTTTTATCGTCATGGTTTTCCTGATGTTAACCGCAGCGGTCAAACTCGATTCATTAGACGTCAATTTACCGAGCACAGAATCTCAGGCTGTTGCAGATGTCGATAAGCAATCCATCACGGTAAATATTCTTAAAGACGAGCCTTACTGGGCTATTAACGGCAAGACATATATCGATTGGGACAACTTTACCCTCGCGCTGTTAGAAGAGAGTAAGTCAAGCGATAAACCGATTGTAATTGGAGCAGAAAAAACCGCGAATATTCAGTCGCTAGTACAACTTCTCGGCTTTTTACAAGAAAACGGAATTCAAGCAACTCAGTTACTCACTGAAGAGCCATCATAAAAATAAGTAAGATAGAGATCCTTTCAAAATGAAGAACACACGCATCACTATTCATGCTGTTGTCACGGCAGCTATTTCCCTACTTGCGAGTAGTCAACTTTTTGCCAATGAAACGCCATCCTCAGAGCGCGTTGTTAGCGCAGGCAGCGCCGTCACTGAACTCTTGCTTGAACTCGACGCTAAAGATAGCTTGGTTGCTATCGACGTCACCAGTCAATTACCAAAAGAAATGGAACTGCCTAAAGTGGGCTACCATCGTCGTCTTTCAGCGGAGGGGTTGCTCGCCTTACGTCCGACAAAAGTCATTGGTTCTGATGAGATGGGGCCGAAAACAACATTGAACCAATTGAAATCGGCTGGCGTAGATGTAGAAATCGTTAATACTGATGCAAATGTCGAGGGCCTTTATCAACGTATTGATCAAATTGCGAACCTTATGGATCGCAAAGCTCAAGCTGAAAGCTTAAAGCAAGATGTCCAGGCGCAAGTACAAGCACTCAATGCAAACCAACCTGATCAAGCGAAGAAAAAGAAAGTGCTCTTTCTGCTGATCCATGAAGGGCGACCTGCAAATGTTGCGGGCTCACAAACAACACCCGATGCAATTATTCAACTCGCCGGCGGACAAAACCCAGCCGCTACACAACTCTCGTCTTACAAGCCTCTATCCACAGAAGCGATGGTAGAGATGCAGCCTGACGTGATTCTTGTTAGTGGTCGCAGCTATGAAACGTTGGGTGGTGCCGATGCAATTTTAAAAGCAATGCCGCTTCTTGCTGCAACACCCGCTGGAAAGAACAAAGACATCATAACGATTGATGGCCATGCTCTGGTAGGTGGTTTGGGCCTTAAAAGCCTTGCAGAAGCTAAACGCTTGAATGCACTGCTTTACCCATAGAGACATGACATGTTGTTAAGACGTATCCCCCTTTCAACGACGTTATCAGTGCTTAGTGGATTTTTAGCATTTATTGCTATCGCCTCTATTACCGTTGGCCCAATGAACATTAGCTTTGCTGACAGTTTGCGTAGCCTAACGGGAGGCAGTTCTGATCTCGCTCCTCACATTCAGTTGGTCATTAACGAAATCCGATTGCCTCGCACCATTTTGTGTATGTTCATCGGCGCCATTTTGGCAATTTGTGGTGTGGTTATGCAGGGCTTGTTCCGTAACCCATTAGCCGAGCCAGGTATCATTGGTGTGTCTGCTGGCGCTGCTCTTGGTGGTGCATTCGCTATTGTTGTATTTGCTGAATTTAGCCAAAACTATCCGCAACTAATGAACTTAGCGGCTTTGCCTCTTTTTGCTTTCCTTGGCGGTGCACTAACGACTATTCTCGTTTATAAACTCGGCACAAGTAAGTTTGGTACCTCAGTTACAATTATGTTGTTAGCCGGCGTTGCCATCAGCGCGCTCTCGGGTGCTGCGATTGGCTACATGAACTTTATCGCAGATGATCAGATGCTGCGAGATTTGACGCTTTGGTCGATGGGCTCATTAGCTGGTGCAAATTGGTCAGGGATTGCTCTATCTGCTGTAACACTCGTCATCCTATTGCTCTGGTTTCAGAAGAAGTCGATGGCGCTGAATGCTCTGTTGTTAGGGGAATCAGAAGCAAGACACTTAGGAGTTCCGGTTCAAAAACTCAAACGTCAGCTTATTTTACTTTCTGCACTGGGTGTTGGTATTACGGTGAGCATCAGTGGTGCAATTGGCTTTATTGGGCTCGTGATTCCTCACTTAGGGCGCATGCTCGCTGGGCCTGACCATCGAACGCTATTACCAATATCTGCCTTAATGGGAGCACTGCTTCTTACTGCCGCAGATATGTTTGCTCGTGTTGCCGTGGCACCAGCTGAATTACCAGTTGGAATCGTGACCGCATTGATTGGCGCGCCCTTTTTCATCTACTTATTGTTCCAGCAAAAAGGGAAGATTTTGTAATGAACCAGATCGTTTTATCGGGGAAAAACATTTCGATGACGTATGGCAACCGTGTGGTGCTCGATGACATCAACATTGATATCCGAGCTGGTGAAGTGACCGCCCTACTCGGCCCCAATGGCGCAGGTAAAAGTACTTTACTCAAGCTTCTATGCGGTGAGATCTCTTCGAATCATCACATCACCTACTTCGGTAAACAAAAGCATGATTGGGAGCCTGAAAAAAGCGCCAAACATATTGCAATGCTCCCGCAGCACAGCACCTTAACCTTCCCATTTCTAGCCAGAGAAGTAGTAGAGCTGGGGGCAATACCTCTATCACTGTCCAATAAAGAAACCACTAAACTGGCTTTACATTACATGGAACAAACCGACGTATTGCATTTAGCAGAAAGCCTGTACCCGTCTTTATCTGGTGGAGAAAAGCAACGACTGCATCTAGCACGAGTGATGACACAACTACATCAATCTGGCGAAAAACGAATCTTAATGCTTGATGAACCTACCTCAGCGTTGGATCTCGCCCACCAACACAACACGTTAAAGATTGCTCGTGAAACGGCAAAAGCACAAAACGCAGCGGTGGTTGTGGTGTTACATGACTTGAATCTAGCCTCTCAGTACGCAGACCGCCTTGTACTCTTGCATAACGGGAAACTAGTTTGTGATGACACGCCATGGAATGCACTAACGTCAGAGCGCATTGAGCAAGTTTATGGCTATCGATCTATTGTGACAAAACATCCGACGCTAGACTTCCCTCAAGTGCATGCCGCAGCATAAAGCGTATCTCCTCTAAGCCGTCTCTAAAACACTTTGATACGACAAAGGCCCGCAATATGAGAATTGCGGGCCTTTGCTTTGATAGTGGCAGAATTTGGTGCTTTAAAGGCTATTACTTGCTCATTTGGATCAATGATCGACCAATCAACCACTCAAGCTCTCTGTCACCACCCGCACCAAACTGGCTTTCAACCATTTTGTATAAGCGGTCAATACCATTAGCAGCAAATTCTTGCGCATTTTCAGCGGTGACAATGTGATGGAATAGCAGTCGTAAAATCGCGAGGAATTCAGCATCTTCCAGCGCTTTAATCCAACTTTGTGAAAATGCATTTAATCCTTTATCAAACTCTAAGTGTTCAATAAACATTTTAAAGATACGGCCATCCAGTGCGGCGGTGAAGTCCGTTTTCTTAGGGAAGTGATGGCTAATACCGGTACGCGATATACCTGTCTGCTGGCTTAGCGTCGTGTACGACATTTTGTCGTAACCTAATCTGAGTAGCTGATCAATGACGGCATCCATGATCTTTTGGATAGTGATTTCGGTATCTTCTTTACTACGCTTTGGCATATTTTAAGCTCTTCTCTTTGTAAATCCATCTAACTCACTATTAAATGAGGCCAGAATGAAATCATTCTTAGCATTATACCCGGCTCGCCGATGCGGTTCGATTAGCGAAAACCTAGAAATCAGGTTGCTAAGCGCTGCACTTGAAAGCGCTTTGGGTATATGTATTGCGACTATTTAATATCATGTCGAGTTCCAAACCATAACGTCTTTACACTGCGTAATGTGTAATTTTCAGTTATGTTTTTGTCAATACATGCTACTCAAAATAAGGCGAAAAGTTAGTCTCATCAAAACCTTGCGCCAATTATTCATCGAAACTATTCAAAGACCAAGAATGATAATTATTAAAAATAATCAATCAAGAAATAGTCTTATAAATTAACCATTAGTTCAACTGGACTGAGCAAAATCTCGTCACTATGTTCGTTAATTGATTTTAAATGTTGATATA
Organism: Vibrio sp. YT-16; assembly: GCF_033337405.1. NCBI lineage: Bacteria > Pseudomonadati > Pseudomonadota > Gammaproteobacteria > Vibrionales > Vibrionaceae > Vibrio > Vibrio sp. YT-16. The sequence goes on along the minus strand of NZ_JAWOQQ010000015.1, from coordinate 4,938 downwards.
TATCACATTAACGTTCTTGATGATTTAGTAATCCAATCTTTAACCCTTACTTAACAAGTGCCTATTCTGTTCCTTTTTTACGCAAAAGTCGTCATTTTTGTAGATACAGATCAAATACCTGATAGAATACCCTTAGTATTTACAAGAGGATTCGTTATGAGTGTCGAATTAGAAAAAAACCAAGTATGTGAGGCCTGCGGCTGTGCTGGCGAGATTGGCTTTATCATCAAAGAAGGTGACGAAGTTGCCGACGTAACGGTTTTCGCACAGACAAAAACAGAGCTAGAGTCTGAACTACAAAAATACATCGAGCTCGCTAAATCAGTATGTGCTGATGTTGAATACAATGTTTCAGAAATAACCGAAGAATCGAACCAAGCGACGGCTCGATTCAAATTTGAAGTAAGTGCTGAAAAACTTATCTTTGAATTAAAAACTCGCTCACTCGCGCGTTAATGAAAAAAGCGAGCATGATGCTCGCTTTTTATTTTTCCAATCTCTTAATCTTAAACCGCTCTAAATGAAACAGACAACTTCGGCGCGTTTATTTATCTTTTTTGAACACGACCCACTTTAACGAGCCATTGGTTTCAAAATCGTTCTCAGCGGTACACATCAGTAATACGCCTTCAACATTAATCACGGCCCCTGTGGTGTAGGCTTTATCATCGTAGTAACAGATACGCTGACCTACCTTACCGTCAGCAACTATTAGCGCTTTGTTTTCTGATGTACTGTATGATTTAGCAAAAACGGAACCCGACAGCAGTACTGCAAAAACACCAGCGGTAAAAATAGATACACTTTTTAACTTCATGAAAATCTCCCTCAAACCTCAATAATACTAACAAGGACCCTTGTGAAGTTCTTGGAAGAATCTCATATTATTCAAATATCTACTGATATTTTTCTCACCTCTACACTTGGGTCTGCTTCACATTCAATCATTTAATTTATCTCATTTTAGTAAGCTTGAAGTTACTTAGCTCAGTAAAGAAGCGCACACTTTTAACGTGTATCTCTAATTTGAATATTTAAGTTATGAATCAAAAACTGTGAGCAAAAAATGCATAATAGGTTTATTTAAGTATAAGATAAGCACCTGTTGATCTCGGTATTTAACTAACTCTTTGACTATGCGTTTTGTTTCCCTATGCCTTACTTCAATCCTACTCTGCTCGTCTCCTTTGGCATATGAGCTAGATTACTATTCTAAGTTTGGTCACATCGATAATTACGGCAATCTTGATCTTAGAAACAAGCCTTACACCCAACTACCCTCTGGCCTAGTGGTAAAGGGTAACTTAAACATCTCACAAACCCCTATCAAAACCTTGCCTAAAGGGCTTGATGTTGAAGGCAGTCTGGAAGCAACTAACAGCGCACTCAAAGTTATTCGCTCAGGAACAAAGATAAAAGGCTATGCAAACCTACTAGGTAGTAAGATCGAAAACTGGCCTAAAGGCATCAAACTAGGCGGTTACCTAAATCTGACAGATACACCGTTAAAAGCGCTTCCAGCTAAACTTCGAGTAAAAGGTGATCTAAGTGTTATTCGCACTCCCATTTCTGAACTTCCTGAAGGATTGGTGGTTGATGGTAATCTTTATATTGGAGGATCAGCGCTGAAAGTATTTCCAGACACAATGACGGTGAAAGGGAATATCTATTTAGGTGGTAACAAGATCACAAAATGGCCCAGCAGTTTAACCCTTGGTGGCGCCGTCGCACCTTAAAGAGCAGATAAACAAAAGCCCCGTCAGACCGAGGCTTTAAGGCATTCTGAATCAACAGAGTTCAGTGACGAAAGTTACTCTTGGTTATTCACAGGATTGGCATAGCTCGCCACCAAATAAGGTCTTGCGCCTTCAGGTAGCTGATCCAACTTATCCGCGAGATGACGCTTAACTGCTTCCGTAATGATGCTCGAATCTTCATGCCCAGCAGCTAACAAGTTGATTGGGTACAACTTGTAGTTGTTGTGAATTTGGCGGTCGATTTCACCAGCAAGAGATTCCGGCGTTTCAAACTCTTGCTCAATCACATCACCAAACGCAACATGTACACGGCCTTTATAGCCAACGATACCTTGAATGATGCTTTCGATATCTTCAAATTCGCCTTTTTCATAGCGGCCATTTTCTGCTTTTTCGTACAGCTCTTTTGCTTTGGCAATGTCACATGGATCATTTTCATAGGCAATCGAGACAGGAACGATTTTCAGAGAACGCGTGTACTCACCAAAGCTGATCTTTTGTTTACGACCTTCAACATGGAACATTTTTAAAATAGCAGGATCAGTAAAGTCGTTTCCATCTTTAGCACGACCTTCCTTTTGGGCAATCCAAATTGAATTGCCAGTATCAAGCGAATGTTTGATATAGCTTGACAGTTGTCCCAATGCTTTCATCATTTCTCTAGGCGCTTTAGCAGAGCGCTTAACGATGAAGCTCTTATTGAGTCGCATCAATTCTGTCGCACATGGCTTCTTCAGCAGGTTATCGCCAATCGCTATACGAACTGTACGGTGCCCACTTTGGTACAAGCCATAATTTACGAGCGCAGGGTCCATCGCAATATCACGGTGGTTAGAAACGAATAGGTATGACGTGTTTTTATCCAGCTTATCCAAACCAGAAAAAGTGACGCCATCCGTTGTCTTATTCAATGTATCTTTCAGATACTTCTTCACTTCAATCTGAATTGCTTCGACAGAATCAAGCTTGCTCCACTTGGCTTTCAGGTAGATGCGCAGGATCGGGCTCATTAGCGTTTTGAACCACGCTGCTTTATTAGCAAAGCGATGCTCTAGGATAGCAGTGATAAATTCATCATCTTGGATTAGACGATCCAGCGCTGCTGGAATTTCTTCGTCGTTGTAAGGACGAATTTCAATATAAGGATCGGTATTGGCTGTCATTGTTCATTACATATCAAAAAAAGCTGGCACATTTTACGCATAGTTTTGCTGACAAGCAGCATTTCAACCCATACTTTTAACATGGTCATACCAGTTAAGCCACCATTTATCATGCTAAAAAATTCTCTCAGCAGGTTGGAATCGTATGGGTTTAACGTTACCCTTAGCGCCAAAAAACACTGGTACTCATAATGAACTACGCAATTGAATTTCACGACGCTAAATACCCCTTTCTTGATGTAGCTGCGCGTAAAAAAGCACTGAAGCACAGTCTACTATCTGTCATCGAAGGGTTAGCCGTCATTAAATTGGGTAAGCAGGAGTATGCCATTGAACCAGGCCAATATTTTTGGATTCCTCAAGGATGTTTGAGCTCCCTCACCTTTTTACCTAATTCTCGTGTATATCGTTGTGATTTTTCTGTGCGTTTAAATGACGAGTTCTCACAACAGGCGGGCTTTGTGAAGCCTTCACCGCTACTAAAAGCGCTCGTCGAGAAGCTAGCAACAACAGCCGAACGCTCGGATCTGCAAACCGATCTACTGACAGTAGTAAGACATGAAGTATTGACGCTGTCTCCTAAACTAGCGCACTCAACGTTAACAAGAACCATCAATCAGTGGACTCCTGGCTGTGACATGAATATTTCTAAAGAGCTTTGCTTGGTACTAACACTACGTGAAGCAAGAAAAATGAAACTGTCGGGGAAGAAGGAAGAGCAAATTGTTGACTCTCTTTTTGCTGGTAACACCGAAGAATATGAACAGCTTTGCTTTTTAGTCTTTGGAGAAGCGCTATAACTGCTCTTCAACAAGCTACGTGTTCAGCATTACGTAGAATTACGGACACAGAAAGTAGATTAAAACAAAAAGGGCGTACATTGATAATGTACGCCCTTTTTTCATTTGCTTGAGATGCCTAGAAAGGTACTTCTATCTGCATCATCCAGTCAGCGTCATAATATTCGTGCCAACGATAATCAAACCGCATTCTTGGCTGTCCGTCGGATTTATCACCAAAACCAACGCTGAACATCAACCCGTGACTACGAAGCCACTCTTCTGTATCCATTTTACTCTCTTCGTCTCGGAGCTCTTCCGGCATCCAAAAACCAAGACCAAAGTAATTCTTTTCTAAGTTTTGAGTTAGAAGTGGGGTGTCTTCCGGCTTAATCGCCCACTCCTCCCAATAGTTTTCTGTTGGTCCTTCAAGCTTCGCTTCCGCTGCATACCAAATCAATGCTTCAGTACTTAACACGCCGATGGAATCTAAAATTTCTTCACAGATTGGAAGCGTGTTATCTTCAAACACCACGGAACGATCAGAAAAATAGTTACACGCGGAATGAGCTTGTGTCACCACAAGCAGCGCACATGCACTAAATAAAACTACTCTGACCATGAAAATCTGACCTCTCAGTTCCCAGACAATGTTTCTCTGTATAAGCCTTTACTAAGTAATAAATCACGTACGGAAGGTGTTGTATAGGCGCCGATCTCTTCACCCTCGGCCAATGCTTTGCGAATATCTGTGCTTCTGACTTTTACTTTTTCAGGACATGCCATAACAGTCCAACGTTCCGTAATCTCTTCAGCTCTACTAAATTTAGCAAATTTGAAGAAATTATCAGGACCAATGACAAAAGTTATATCGGCAGTTGGGTAAATTTCTTGAATTTTTTCTAACAACGCATAGGTCGTCACACTTTGTCCAGGTTGGTATAAAGCTTGCTCTGCATCAGAACGCTGAACATTAGAAAGCCCCATATCCTTGATGAACGCGTCAACCATTTTGCACCGAGTTGGGTAATCAAGCATGTTCTTGCCCCAAGCGTGTGCAATGCTTGGCTCAAGTAACACAAGATCAAAGTGGCTCAAAGACTCAATAACACTTTTATGCCCTAAACTAGGTGGGTTAAATGCACTACCAAAAATGGCGATTTTTTTCATATCCGGTGATTACCTGGTTGAAGAGAGTTTTCTAATCTGATGATTTCGGTATGATACTACTAATCTTTA
>NZ_JAWOQQ010000157.1:0-1049 GCF_033337405.1 Vibrio sp. YT-16 | reverse complement strand
GGCGATAACTGTGTTATTCAGTTCTGTGGACCATCGGGTGCTGATGCGGTTGAAGCTGCGATCAAGCTAGCGAAACAAACGACAGGTCGTAATACCATGTTTGCTTTCCGTGGTGCATACCACGGTATGACAAACGGTACGATGGGCATGATGGGTAATTTAGGAACAAAAGCGCGTCGTACTGGCTTAATGTCAGATGTGCACTTTATGCCTTTCCCATACAACCTACGCTGTCCATTTGGTCTTGGCGGTGACGAAGGTGCGAAAGCAAGTCTTCGTTATATCGAGCGTTTATTGAACGATGATGAAGCGGGTATCATGAAACCTGCTGCGATCATCGTAGAGCCAGTACAAGGTGAGGGCGGTGTAATTCCTGCTCCAGCATTCTGGTTGCGCGAACTACGTCGTATTTGTGATGAGCACGGTATCCTACTGCTTTTTGATGAAATTCAGTGTGGTGTGGGTAAATCTGGTTACAACTTCGCTTTCGAAGAAGCGGGTATCGTGCCTGATGTATTGTGTCTTTCTAAAGCGATTGGCGGCGGCTTGCCAATGTCACTGCTTGTGATCAATAAGCAACACGATACGTGGAAGCCAGGCGAGCACACGGGCACATTCCGTGGTAACCAACTTGCAATGGTTTCAGGTGCTAAAGCGCTTGAAATTATCCAACGTGACAACCTTGTTGAGCATGCGAACGTTGCTGGCCAATACCTACGTTTTGGTCTTGAAAGCATCCAAAAACGTGTTAACTGTATTGCTGAAGTTCGTGGCAAAGGCTTGATGCTAGGCGTTGAAATCAAGAATCCTAACGGCGAGCTTAACAAGTTTGGTGAACCTCTTGCTGACGGTCAGTTGACCCTAGCGATTCAACGTGCTGCGCTTGAGCGTGGTTTGATGGTTGAAAAAGGCGGCCGCGAAGGTTCTGTTATTCGCTTCCTTCCACCACTTATCATTTCATTCGAACAGATTGACTTCGCATTACGTGTGCTTGAAGAAGCGATCATCGCCGCAGGCGGTAGCCACGTTGAAGCTGCACCACAAGAAGA
>NZ_JAWOQQ010000156.1:0-1050 GCF_033337405.1 Vibrio sp. YT-16 | reverse complement strand
GGAACGGCATGGGACCAAAAGATACCCTGCGCGTCGGTCAAAAGCTGGTGATTTGGAAAAAATCAGACCAAGGCGCCGTGATTCGTACCGTGTTCTACAACGTTCGCTCTGGCGACACCATCAGTGGCATCGCAAGCAAATTCAAGGTGAAGAGCAACGACATCGTAAAATGGAACTCACTGCATAAGCAGAAGTACCTAAAACCGGGTCAAAAACTTAAGCTGTACGTAGATGTAACTAAGGTAAGTGTATGAACCCGTCAAGTAACCCACTCGTAATGTTGTTGGATATATTCCGTTCTCCACCCTCTTGTTTTCTTGCGCTTTATCAGCGTGGTGGTTGGGGATGGCAACCTTTCATCTTTTTGATGCTAAGCCCATTCCTATTTTGGGGCGCGTACTTTTCGAACGTTGATTTTACGTGGTTAAGTGACCAACTCACTGTACAGTTCCAACAAATCGACCCACAGCAGATTGAGCTATTGGAACCAAACACGTTGATGGCAAGTGCGATCATTAATGACGTGTTCAATCGCTTTGCGACGCTTTTGTTGCTTGCGTTTTGGTTCTTCCTTGCGACTAAAGCAAGTAAACAACAATACGGTTACTGGAAATGGTTTGCGGCATCGTGCGCCATTTTGTTTCCAGCGGTATTGGGCGACATTGCAAGCTACGCAAGCTTACTATTGAAACATGGTCAGGTAATGACCTATGCGGCGGATCTCAACAGTCTCAATGGCTTACTGAAGTTGCCACTCACCAACGAATGGTCTCACTTTGCTAGCTCACTGCCACTTCTGTTGCCTTGGTACATTGTTCTAGGTTACGGCGTGGTATTAACGTGGACTGAATTTGAACGCGGACAGGTTCTGGTGATTTCGAGCCTGCCTTGGATTGCGTTTTACGTGATTTGGGCGTTGTACATCGTTATCGCTTAAGCTGACTAACGCTAATCGTTAAGCGTAAACGACACCAGTAATGGATTATGATCGGAAGCGTCGCTCTGCGGCGCTTTCGCATTTTTCAGCGTTAATCCGCGGTAGAACACATG
>NZ_JAWOQQ010000155.1:0-1054 GCF_033337405.1 Vibrio sp. YT-16 | reverse complement strand
TAGAAAACGCCAAACTTGAGAAAGAACAACAAGCGAGCACTAAGCCTAATCGCTTGAAAGATCTGCCGAATCTGAGATTGGCTACAGAAAGAATGCTTAAGAAAGCGGGTATTGATTCTGTTGCTCAACTTGAAGAAGAAGGCGCACTAAGTGCTTATAAAGCGATCAGAGACACGCACTCCAACACAGTTAGCCTTGAGCTACTTTGGGCCTTAGAAGGTGCTATTAACGGCACACACTGGAGTGTGGTTCCCCAGTCTCGTCGTGAAGAATTAATGAATGGCCTTTCGTAACAGAAGTCTAATCTATCGACTAAAGCCGCAGTGTGAACTGCGGTTTTTTTATGAAATTTTTTTAGCTCCCCTCGTGTCTACTCCTTTGTAAATCCCAAAACACCCGTATCTTCAGCGCCACGACTTAGTTTCGATAACGAGATTGTTAAAACAATATTCAGTATGAATACTTTAAGCGGTAGCCTAGATATAGAAACGGAGCACACATGAATAAAAAACTTATCTTTGGACTGATACTTGTTGCCACCATTCTTTTGTTAGGCGCTAATTTTGGTCAATATCTAACGCTTGAAAACGCAAAAGCGCAGCAAGAAGCGCTCAATTCATTCATCGAAGCCAACATCGTCTATGCCGCCACAGTGTATTTTTTAGCGTATGTTGCGATTACCGCATTTTCTATTCCCGGAGCAGCAGTGGTTACTTTGCTAGGCGCAGCTTTGTTTGGGTTTTGGTTTAGCTTACTTTTGGTTTCTTTTGCCAGTACGATCGGTGCGACCTTAGCTTTTTTGAGTAGCCGATATTTGCTTAGGGATTGGGTTCAATCGAGATTTGGGGAAAAGCTTGTTGCGATTAACCAAGGAGTAAAAAAGGATGGCGCGTTTTATCTGTTTTCTTTGCGCTTGATTCCAGTGTTCCCATTTTTCCTCATCAACCTACTGATGGGATTAACACCTATGAGCATTGCGCGCTTTTATTTAACCAGTCAAATAGGCATGCTCCCTGGTACTGCCGTTTACCTTAACGCTGGTACTCAGTTAGCA
>NZ_JAWOQQ010000154.1:0-1055 GCF_033337405.1 Vibrio sp. YT-16 | reverse complement strand
CGCTTCAAATTGAAGCTGAACTTGCGCTAATGGGTTGCGCATTTCATGGGCGATCGAGTTGGCCAACGCGCGGCTTTGACGAATCTTTCTATCAGACTCAATCGTATTTTGTACGCGGATCAACAATGTTTGTAGTGCTGAAATCTCTTCGTTAGAAAACAGTTTGTTATCGCTTTTGTGTGAAGAAATCAGCAAATGTGAAACCGACTTTTCGCGGCCAAATAGTGGCATAACAAGTGCCGTGTTACTCGATCTCATGCGTTCATAAAGAGCTTTGATTGAACCTTTTGAAGACGGTTTTTCGTCGAGCCTTTCAGAGAGTTCGTCGAGCACCAAAACCGAATCATTGCTGTGTAAATAATCTTCGTAGAAGGTTTCGGTGTAGTTACTGGTTACGAGTTGAAGCTTGTCATTGGGTATGTTGAGTAATGTGCTCAACTGATGCACGGCATCGTCGATTGAGCGCTTAAACTCTTCTTCTAACGCTAAGATCTGCTGTACTGGTGTTTGTCGATTGCCGTAGATAAAGAACGATGCGATTCGGCTAACGCGTTTGTAGACCAAGTGCCAGGTGATGCCAATCAAGGCGCAAATCGGAATTGAGATGAGCCATTGATTGTCTTCAGACATTGGAATAAATACCGCACCTAATGGCAGGACGAAAATGGTGCACACAAAAAGCACACTGATCGTCAGATAAGCAAGGTATTTGGCGCTGTAGAATCTCGATGTAAGCAGCGCGTAACCAACAAACAGCATTTCACTGATGGATAACGCTGGTGGCAGCCACGTTAGTGAGAAATCCCCAAGGAAGTAGGTCATGCCTAGGTGTATGACAGCCGTAGACAGCATGAATACTAAGATCCCTGCGATCATGTAATTGTTCTTCGCTATAGAGAGCTTACTGCTGTTTGCGCGCATGCTAATGAGGTTGGTGAGTGTCATAACGACAAAGGTCACCAATCCCATGAAGAAATATGAAGTGTGAGGGCCAAACTCAATCACAAATTGGCTAGGGCCATCAATCAGCACATTCTCAACGGTTAGGTTCGGGC
>NZ_JAWOQQ010000153.1:0-1056 GCF_033337405.1 Vibrio sp. YT-16 | reverse complement strand
ACTTTGACGTTTTTGGAGATCGACGACGGATCAATATCAATGTGCATCACTTTCGCATTTGGACAGTACTTCTCAAGGTTATTGGTGGTGCGGTCATCAAAACGCACCCCAATACCGAAGATCAGATCCGCTTCGTGCATCGCCATATTGGCTTCGTAGGTACCGTGCATCCCCAACATACCAAGCGAGTTTTTGTGAGTCCCCGGAAATGCACCTAGGCCCATTAAGGTACTGACAACTGGCAGGTTAAGTTTGTCTGCCAGTTCTAAAATATGTTCGTGAGCACCAGAAATGACTGCGCCACCACCGACATAAAGCACCGGTTTTTTCGCTTCAATCAAAGACTTCAGTGCTTTCTTGATTTGGCCTTTATGACCCGAAGTGGTTGGCTTGTATGAACGCATCGAAATGCTTTCTGGATATTGGTAAGGCAGTTTGATTTGCGGATTCATTACGTCTTTTGGCAAATCAATCACAACTGGCCCAGGACTACCCGTTGTTTAAATGTAGAAGGCTTTTTTGATCGTTTCAGGGATATCTTCCGCCTTTTTCACCAAAAAGCTGTGTTTTACTACCGGACGAGAGACGCCCACGATGTCACATTCTTGGAAAGCATCGTTACCAATCAGGCTGTTTGGCACGTTCCCTGAAATCACGATCATCGGAATGGAGTCCATGTACGCCGTTGCAATACCGGTAATGGTATTGGTTGCGCCAGGCCCTGAACATACCAGTACCACACCCGGCTTACCTGTTGCGCGAGCATAGCCATCAGCCATGTGCGTCGCAGCCTGTTCGTGTCTTACTAGTACGTGTTTAATTTGGTCGGTTTTTGCGTGCAGTGCATCATAGATATCCAAAACGGAACCACCCGGATAACCGAAGATCTGCTCTACGTTTTCCTCTATCAGAGATTGCACCACCATCTCTGCACCTGACAACATTGCTGTCATAATTGCTCTCCTTACCCAGAATTCCACACCGTAAGGTCAACGGATTGGTCTGGTTTTACATAGTCTAGGTCTTATTCGTAGCCTAATCGAAATACTTCCACGT
>NZ_JAWOQQ010000152.1:0-1058 GCF_033337405.1 Vibrio sp. YT-16 | reverse complement strand
TTACCAAGTTAAGCACGATGGTATTATCAATAAACAGTGGATTGTTAAAGTTGATTACTCACAAGTCAGCGACATTGATTACTTCCTAGATTTGGACTCTGACATCGGTAACCGTGAAGACGGCCAGTTAGTCCAAGAAGGACATGTGCAGTACCGTTCAGATTTCTGGGATGCGTCTTTAACCGTTCGAGATTTCCAAATCCTCTTGAAAGAAGAAAACCGTCCATATCGTTTACTTCCTCAATTAGATTTGAACTACTACACGCCGTTGTGGGGTGATCACCTTAACTTCGACGTAAAAAGCCAAGTCAGCCGTTTTGACACTAGTGATACCGCTCGACCAAATGCGACTCGCGTTCACATAGAGCCGGGACTAACCATGCCGCTGTCAAACTCTTGGGCCACTTGGACAACGGAAGCGCGCGTACTTTCCACTTACTACTCTCAAGACCTTACTGGCTTGACAGACGTGGACTTGAAAAACCAGCTTGATGAACAAGTTTCTCGTGTTATTCCTGAGTTTCGTACCCATGCTCAGATTTACTTAGAGCGTGACACCAGTTGGATCAAAGGCTACACACAAACGCTAGAACCACAGCTTCAGTACCTATACGTACCAGAAGAAGATCAAACCAACATCTACAACTACGATACAACGCTGCTGCAAACTGACTACTACGGTCTATTCCGCAGTCGTAAGTACAGTGGTATTGATAAGATCGCATCGGCTAACCAGCTGAGCTACGGTGCAAGTACGCGCTTCTTTGATGATGACTACAAAGAACGTTTGAACGTGTCGTTTGGTCAGATCTACTACTTCGATAAGAAGACGAAAATCAGCAATAGCCCGAACATTCCAGACGAGACAACCAACTACTCTTCATGGGCAGTTGAAGCTGATTTCAACTACAACGACTACCTGTTCTATCACGGTGGCGTTCAGTACGACATCGACTTAAGCTCAATGCAGCTTGCCAACAGTACGTTGGAATATCAGTTTAACGGCGGCTTTATTCAAGGTAACTACCGCTATGTCACTCGCGAATACATCGAAGATA
>NZ_JAWOQQ010000151.1:0-1059 GCF_033337405.1 Vibrio sp. YT-16 | reverse complement strand
CAAATGCCTCTCTAGGTTCTTCACCTTAAGCATCATCTTTTAAGCCAAATATTGACGATTCGTCACTTTAGTGTAATAAAAAAGCCAATCATCGTTTGGATTGGCTTCTGTAACCGATTTAGCGGTTCACTGTTTCTAAGTAAGCAATCTCTTCGCTAAAGAGTTCCTGTTCTACTCGACGCCAGGTTTTCCGATAGTCCCACTCTGTAGAAAGTGGCGCCCAACCTAAGCCGTCTAATAACATATTCGCATTGTGCAACACAGAAAATGGGTCTTGGATTCGTTGTATACAGCGACTATTCGATGCGTTTTGCGCAAGCGCGTTAGAACCAAATGCGATAGACCAGTTAGCAAACACAATCGCATCCGCACCTATAGCAGGAGAAAACTTTAGATCTCCGCACTCTACTGCATTATTGACCCACGCATCTGCACCGGAAATCACTTCTTCTTCTAGCCGATTCAGCTCATTCAAACGTTCAGGTGATGCTTTTTCCAACACCCAAGGCGTTTTAGCGACAATCGCGCAAGTCGACAGTACTGGCTCCATTCGAGCGTAAATACGATAGCCTACATGCATCGCAATAATTTTCTCTCGAGTATTGCCATCGAAGTTTGCCGTGCGCTCGAAAAATATCGCTTCGCTTTTTAACGAATGGATACAAAGCGCAAGTATTACGTCTTCTTTGCTGCAAAAATGATTGTAGATGGTGCCCTTAGAATAAGAGCTAGCCGAGGTCAGCTTATCCATAGTGAGGTTCGCAAACCCCTGCTCTTGGACGAGTGACTTAGCCAGTTGAATAAGCTCAACTTCTCTATCCGCAATCGCTTGTTGCTTTTTGGTTAGCCCGGACGAGACACGACACCCGTCTCGCTTACCATCCTTTTTACAGCGAAAGTTAAACATAATCCTTTGATCCGTATACCCACACACTCCTGATAATTGTAACACGATTCTGTAAAACAGGAACGTCACCATTTTTGACGAACCGTCATAATTGACACTTCGTCATAATAGATCAAAAAACAAACATTACAAGTATGAATTTATCCATAACG
>NZ_JAWOQQ010000150.1:0-1060 GCF_033337405.1 Vibrio sp. YT-16 | reverse complement strand
TGGGTGAAAACTCTCCAAACTCTGCACAAAGGTCCAGTCTCATGCCAGATATCCTCAGATGTAAACTCAAGCCATTAGTCCTGATGGTGGCGCTACAGCAAGCGTCTAAACTTAAAAAATTTGAAAATTCATAACAAATCAACCATACGTGCTACAACTTCACAACTTCCATCAAACTGTAGCCCCAATACTGAAGAAACTTTTGTACAGTTAAACCTATTAAACATTATGAAGTTCATCACTCTGTTTTTTTCAAAAACTGTAAAACTTATTAAACCTATCTCCTCCCACAATTTTTGCTCAGTTGACACCAAACTTGCTACAGAGCATCTTCAGACTGTCCTACACAAACTACGTTTCTCAGATTTTTGATTTATCAAAAATTGAGCCTACAGTGCATCAAAATGTTTGACTGTATATGGTACTGTAAACATACATGCACATTCTTGCTAAATAAATCTTCAATGTTCATGAAAAAAGACACAATTCTAGAGTCATGGTAGATGATGTGTGGCAAATTTCAGAATTTCATCTCAAAAACTGAATTTTTGACAGCATTTTGAATTTTGCTCTAATGTGAACAATTGGAGTCAATGTAAAAATGGCAATTTTAAACATCAATTTTTCACTTATGGAGCAAATCAATCATTGTTACAAACAAATTACCAACATCTCCATGCTGTCTAGATGCAATATGTGCATTTTCAGATTTTTGTTTCGATAACTGAATTTTTTTTACAGTGGTTTGAAATCTGCTTTTCCATGCATGGACGGCTGCTAAACCTGCACGTCTGGCTTAGTCAGTTTGTGAAGCTACACATGAATTGTAACTGACTAATTAGCTCAGTGAGATAGAAATTGATTCTTAATCTCAGAGGTTGTGAGTTCAATCCTCAGCTGATGCAAAAGGTAGCTTGTGTTGCTAAATTCCTAAATGTCTTCCAATTCGTCTGCTTGTTGCCTAAAAATGCCCGGACCTAACCCATCGCTGTGCAGCAGCTACAATTTATTATTTATTATTTATTATTATTAATTGAATTTAAAGATGAAAGACATCCAG
>NZ_JAWOQQ010000149.1:0-1060 GCF_033337405.1 Vibrio sp. YT-16 | reverse complement strand
GAAAAGTTGTTCCAAATGTTAGTCGAAGACTGCGTGGATATTGTAGTTGAGAACAATAAAGTTGAGAAAGTAACCAACGATGTCACTCAAGACGTTGGAAAAAATGCGATGTTAAAAGTGGGAGAAAACTATACCTCCGACACTGGCAAAGTGCTGTCCCTCAATGCAGGGAAAAGTATTGAAATTAAAGTCGGTGGAGCCTCAATTCAAATGTCGAGTTCTGGCGAAATCAACATTAAGGGCAACAAGATTTCTATCAATGGCTCTGCAATCGCATTGAAAGCAGGACAAATCTCTTTGAATTAAGAGGGAACTTAGAATGGGTAAACCAGCAGCAGTGATTGGAAGTTTTCACCTTTGTCCAAAGAAAACAGGCAAGATCCCTCATGTTGGAGGTCCTGTTGTTATGGGTTCTCCAAATGTAAAAATAGGAGGCATCCCTGCCGCGAGAAAAGGTGACAAACTCGTTTGTATCGGGCCGCCTGACAGCATATCTGCGGGGTCTTCTAGCGTTAAGATTAATGGTAAACCGGCTGCTAGATCAGGGGACTCTACATCTCATGGTGGAAAAATTCTCGTCGGTGTACCGACCGTCCTCATCGGGGGATAGATGCGAATTGGTTTTAAGATGCCTCTATGTCTTATTGACGATGAGGAAGTACAAGTCAGCTCTATTCTCGATGCTTCATTTAGGTTTTCCGGTGAAAAAACACAAAACGTTAACAATGAAGTTTATGAAGAACGACTGTTTAAGCTGATTGCGTCACATGAGAGAAGCTTAAAACAAGCAGAAGTATCTGGTTGTGTTTGCGTATTGTTGCCCCAACTCAGCGACAAAACGCTACTGAAAAAAATCATGCTTGAGATATCCTCTGCCTTAGGTGGTCATCCAAGTACAAATATCTACTTGTATCCTTACGGGCAGGCATCCTTTTTGATGGCTCTTGGAAGAATAAAAAGAGAGTTGGTCTCAAGTCGACCTACCTGGGTTTTGGGATTTAATGCCAAAAATGATGACGTGAATGGTTCGCGTAGTTCGGTCGTGGCGGCGAAATGCGAG
>NZ_JAWOQQ010000148.1:0-1064 GCF_033337405.1 Vibrio sp. YT-16 | reverse complement strand
AATATCGCGTGGCGCATCACCCAAGGTATCGCGTGTACCAAGCAACGTACGAGCATCTGTCATTTTAGGTGCAAGTTCGACGAGGTGTTCCATGCCTTTCTTCTCACCAACTTTTGCCAGTTTTAGCTGCTCAGGTGTGAAGTCAGTTTTGCATGGTTCAACACCGATAGATTGGTATTTGTCCAACCACTGTTTGTCTGCATTGCCCATCGAGCCATCACATAGCACGAAGTTCACGCGTTCAAGCCATGTTGAATTTTTGGGATCTGGGTACGTTCTTTGTACTGGTTTTGGACCGTTCTTACCTAAATATTCCGATAGGGTACGAATGTTCCATTGGTCCATGTAGTTAAGCGCGACTTTTGCATCTTCGTCATTCACTGCCATGATGCGACCCATCAGCTTCACAAGGTTGCTGTCTACGCGAACCACTTCGTCGACAGAAGCTGGCACTTCACCTTGCCAATCTTGTGCTGCAAACATGAACTGGCCGCCTTTTGTGCCGCGAGTACGAGAACTGAACGCTGCGTTGGTGTAGTGGCCCATGTCCATTGTGTGCAAAATCCAGTAACGGCCTTCATCCATATCAGGCACGCTTACAATGACAGGTTCTGCAGCAACATCTAACCAGCCCATAAGGTGAAGCGTATCGTTATTAATGGTTGGGTGAGCGGTGTAAGAGTCATCAGCTAGAGCACGAATATTCTGAAAGCGGTTGAGCGGATAGTTGTTTTCTACCGCCGTGTGATAGAAAAACTTATACGCTTCATCAATAGAGTAGCCGTAGATATAAGCATCTTCTGCAAGATCAACATTGGTGTTAGCCGCAAATACAGGGCTGGCACCTAGCGCTGATAATCCCAATAGAGTAACGAGTAATTTTTGTTTCATGGCTGGTTTCATCCATTTGGTTGTGAGGATATGTTTCCAGCTAAGCTTAGTCGTTAACCCGTTTATTACAGAAATGAATTGTGAGTATTTAGCCTATATCAAAAGTGATATGCTTTGAGAAAAGCTAAAGAGATAATGTTGATGAACTTTGATTACAATTTGCTCAAGGTGCT
>NZ_JAWOQQ010000014.1:0-119972 GCF_033337405.1 Vibrio sp. YT-16 | reverse complement strand
GGTAAGCAGAGTTTTTGAAATGTAAGGCCTTTGAATAAGACAAAAGGCTGCCTCATCGCTAACTTTGCAACAGTGCCTTTTCAACACAAGCGTGATCATCGGTGCATCCGCACCCTATACATTTAGCAGTGAGCATAAGCGCCTCCCCAAGTAAATTAACAACATCATAGTATCATTATGTGATGCTGTAAATATTAAAAAGAAAGCGGCCATAGCCGCCCTTCCGAAGTAATTTTCCTTTAGTGGTTGTCTTGGCCCTGTTTCCAAGCGACGAATGCCTGCACTAGCGGTACGCCATCATCACTCAAGGCATTCCCTTCTATCCATCCGCCTCGTATGACGACAGACTGCCCTGATTCCAAGCCAAAAGGTTCCCACTCAGAAGCCACCGGGGAACCGTCCACCAGCAGGTCGAGATCTTCAATCCATTTATCCCGGCCATCCAGAGTTTTCCAAACTGAGTCATCGACCCAAAAGGCCTTGATTTGTTCTGGTGTGGCATTGGTCCAATCGTTGTCTTTCCCGTCAGCAAGTGAAAGTACAGAGTCAACCGTTTGCTGCCAGTTCGGCCAATCTTCTTCGACAACAACGCAAGTAAGCGAGCTCTTGCCATTTGCTCTGCGGCCATCATCAACCTTCCGGATCAGCCTTTCCAGTGTCGCCAGCTCCTCATCGCAGAGCACGGCCTGTGCATCGCTTATCTTTGCCACGAAGTAACGTGCTTCAAGCATCGACATAATTATTTTCCTCCCCAGGGCACAAGTTTTGTCGAATATCCAAGCATTAGTGGGTGCTTCGGGTCCCCCGAACCAGTCACGCCAAATGCCAATACCGGCTTCCCAGATGCAACGAGCTGCTCTAAAAGCCTGTCCAAATGAACATGCAAAGACTTAGGCAGCTTAGTTCGGCTCCCCCAGCAGGGCACCAAGACATCAGCATCCCGAATAATCCTTTCCAAGTGGATTTCATTTTCAGGCCCGACAGGATCAACCGCCGTAGCCAGCTCTCGAACGTCGGTCGCCCGAAAAGCAAAAGCATTACCGACTATGAATCGCCTCCCTCCGTTGACCTTGGTAAACCCTATCCACTTTCTGACCGTGTGATCGTCCTCGGTGGCCGTGGCCGTAGAGCCGTTTACACCAAAATAACCGAACACAAGGCCTTCGGGTTGCACATCCCTTTCCAGACGGTATCTGTACATGCCGCACTTGCTGATAATTGCACTCAAAGTGTCACCTCTTTTTGAATGAAAAATGCCCTTTCACAGTTGCATTTTTTAATGCTGTGATAGGATAAAAGTGTAAGTTGAAAAGGAGAGATGACCATGAAACATGTACTGAATATCGCGCTGATGGCTGTTGTTATTCTTGGCCTGGCTATGCTTGAGGCCACCAACTGGGGTTACGCAGTGCTGGCTATCCCGGCAGTGATTTGGGCCAAGTCGGTGCTCAACCTTCTGCACAAACTGCCGGTTCTGGCTGCTGCTTTTTGGATTCTGGTTGCTGTTTTCGCGTGGCAAGCGGCACTTGTTGGTATCCTGTTCTATGGCGTACTTGCGACCCCTAAAGCGCCAGCAAACACCAATGGCAAGAAAAGCCGAAAAGCCAATCTGATGGGCACTTACAGCTACGACTTTAAAACCGGCGAATGCTTTAGCTAAGACTGGCTCCACGGTTATTTCTCCTCAGCCTTCCTGATGGGCGCTCTCAGCGCTCTCAGGACAGCTTCTTCAAGAGCTGCGGCCCCTGCCCTATCACGTCGCTTTGTTAATGCCCCATATTGCTTCCTGATGGGTAGCATCAGCTCTTCGAGTTCATTGCGCTTCCTATCGTCGGCTTCAAGTTTCTCGCTTCGCGCCAAGGCTTCGGCTTGCTCGCTTTTTGCTTGCCACTCTATCTTGTCGCCTTGCACTTCCCATGCTTTAACGTAATGAGCATCATCCAGACCTTTTGCTCCGTTGTCCGAAAACGAGGCCCCTGAGTAAATGCCACCGACAACCCAGCGCCTTTTGCTTTTTCCCTTTGAGAAATACATCTCACGGCCTAAAACACCATCGCGCAAAGTGGCTACCGAGATAAATAGCCCAGCGTCCCCTTTCCTAAAGCCGCAGAACACAAACTCAAGCGGTTCGTATAAATCACTCATGCTGATCACTCCGAAGAACAGACAAGACCTTCTCAGCTCGCTCCTGGAGGTCTATGAGTTCGGCAGCATCATTACCGCTCAATGACATGTCCCCGCCATAGAGGCGATACTCAACGCTGTCCATCGCCTGGCGAAGCAATCCTAGAAGAGCATTCACGTTTGCCGGTGTTGATAGGGCGACGGCTTCACCTTTCAGCTCACGTCCATTAAATTCCGACCACTCGGCTATGCCTGTCAGTTCGCAACAATTTGAGCAGGACATACTGGCAACATTCTGGGGATCGTCTGGACAGTGTTCATTGATGACAAAGTTCATCTCGTCACTGCCGCACTTTCCACAAATGATGTGTACTTTTTTGCCCATGCTGCTGCCCTTAGTGGAGAGTCTGCTCTTCCACAACAATCATCCCGTCAACCAAGCTGATTGTGGCGGGACCGCAGTTACCCAGCACCTCAGCTTTGACTCCGTTGTTCAACGCGACATAAAGCCGTCTCGCCCCGTTGGTGACGCGGATGCCTTTCTGGTCGAGTTGTTCAAGCATTTCTTCGTAGGTAATTTTTTCGTCCATCAGTTCTCCTCAGCAAGGATCTCGTCGATGAGGTTCTTTGCTATCAATCTGGCATCCAAAGGGACAGCCAGGCTGTCAATTCTGCCTCTTTCATGGGCAACAATGAGTTGCGCCTTCCAAGCTATCCCGGAAAGAGAAGCATCAGGTTCTTTACCTGAGCTTCTCATACATCTTGCGTTTCGGTACGCCGCCAGCCACTCAGGTCTGGTTGAGTTATAACGCCCAAGGCCAGCTTTTCGTTGGAAGCACATTCATCGCGCACCTTTACAGATTCATTTTATGATACTGTAAACAATAAAAAGACACCTTGCAAGACTTTCACATGTGAAAGTTTTCTGGTTTACATCTGCTCGCTTGGATCAAACCCCAAAGCCTTGCACACGTCATCCAGGTCATCGAGCGTGAAGAATCCCAGCGTCAGTTCCCCGGAGCGCTTCGCGGGGTTATAGCGAACTTTGATAGGCCTACCCGTAGCATCGCTCATCAGGGTCTCCAGGCGCTTAATGTCTGCATCCCTGTCCACTTCTTTGCCCTTCGCTATCGCCTCAAATTTATGAACCGGTGTCCTGGTATGCAGGAGATCCCTCAGGAGCTTTTCTCTCTTGCTGAAAGGTAACTTAGCCACGGCCCTCACATGCCCCAGGGTGATCTTGCGTGGATTTCTGAGCCAGAGTGTTAGCTCTTCCTCCGATAGCGTACCGGCGCGTTTCAGGTGTGTAACCGTATAGACCTTCTCAATACCCAGATCCTCTCTGATCTGACTGTTTGAACGCCCCTCTCCGCTTAGGAACGCGACCACATAGGCCTTTTCTGCATCAGTCATGCCTGGATGCTGGTGGTAGTAGTCAATGGCTTCTCTTGCATCGAGCAGTAGGGGTAGGTTGTTCATTCAGGACACCTTTTAGTCACATGACTATATCGAGGCTTATTCTACCCCCTATTTTAGTCACATGACTACTTACTGACATTTCGGCCCCCATCGCCGCCGATTTTTCTTGATTATAGGTTTGAATCTATATAGGATTGCACCTATATTAAGTAAGGAGAAATCATGTGGGTCATCGAGACAACCGACACCTTTGATGAGTGGTTCGATGCTCTGGATGATACCGATAGAGCAAACGTGCTGGCTTCGATGATGGTGCTGCGAGATAGAGGCCCCATGCTGTCGAGGCCATACGCGGATACTGTTAACGGTTCATCCTACAGCAACATGAAAGAGCTTCGGGTCCAAAGCAAAGGAGATCCTATCAGAGCGTTCTTTGCGTTCGATCCAAAGCGTAAGGGGATTCTTCTCTGCGCCGGTAACAAGACCGGGGACGAGAAAAGGTTTTATGAAGTAATGATCCCAATTGCAGACCGTGAGTTTGCGGCGCACTTGGATAAATTGAAGAAGGAGTGACGTTATGGCAAGAACTCTTGACCAAATGCTGGCAACAGAAAAGCCTGAGGTTGTTGCCAAAGCACAGAAAGCGGCCACTGAGATGTTACTGAACATCCACTTGGCAGAGCTTCGTGATCGCATGAACCTTACCCAGGGGGAAATTGCTGCATCTCTGGGTGTGAGACAGCCGACAGTCTCCGAGATGGAAAAACCTGGACGAGATCTCAAGCTGTCGTCCATTAAGCGGTACGTTGAGGCCTCCGGTGGCAAGCTACGCCTCGATGTTGAACTTCCGGACGGCACCCACTACGGCTTTGCCGTTTAACTCGATACGCCCCGTTATGGGGCGTATTACTTCTCTTGCTCTTCTTCCAGCCGTTTTCGGTATATCTCTCCTGCACGTTCCCTGCCATCGTCGGTCAGCCTAAAGGCCAGCTTTAGAGAAGCATTCCGGTACTTGTTCAACAGGCCGTTCTCCACCAGCGTGTGGCATGACGTTCGGAAGTTCGTTCCATGAATACCGCTCTGGCGAGCTGAATTGATCATCTCCAGTATTTTTACACCTGGTACAGGCTCGGCTTTTCCACCGGCCTCAATTGCGTATAGAATGAACAAAACGTCTTTTTGAGTTGACGACAATCTCATCCCTTCCCCTTATTCATGTCTGATATGAATAAGGCTCCCACGAAGGAGCCTTATGTAAACCTTATTCATGTGTCACATGATTAAGATCTAGTTCACGGAGTCTTTCAACCCCTTACCAGCTTTGAACCCAGGAATGTTGGCCGCCGCGATCTGGATGTTCTCTCCAGTCTGGGGATTCCGCCCGGTTCGCGCTGCGCGTTCCTTAACGTGGAAAGTACCAAACCCAGTGAGCGCTACTGTCCCACCCGCTTTAAGCTCCTCTGTCACTGAGTTGATCAGCGCATTTACCGCAGCTTCGGCCTTTGCTTTGCTAATGTCAGCGTCTTCGGCCACTTTCATAATCAGTTCACTTTTGTTCATCGTTATTCCTGTTTGTTTTCTTGGTTACTGTTTACACCTGCATACTCTGGGGTGTGGTTAGTGCTTTCTTCGCCACTCCCAAGGGGGAGTTCTCTCCGATTCCGGTAATGCCCAGAGACCTCGCTTATCGGCTTTGGCTTCGGCCTCCAGCTTGAACAGCTCCGGTGTTTTGGCGTACTGCCGGTACACCCACGCACTCCCAGAACGGACCATTTCGGCATTGACCCATTTGCCATCGACATAAAGGTTGGCGACCAGACGGCCATAACGGTCTTTGTCGATTTGCTCGACTTTAATCATTCGACCAAACACCAGATCGGACAACGCCTGTTTCGCCTTTGAGCCGTAGGGTTGTTTCTTCTCTGGGGTGTCGATTTCCGCCAGCCTTACCCGGTACTGGATTTTGCCGCTCCGGCAATCTTTCCCGGAGTCACAGCTTTGTTCAGTCAGGACCTTGACCGTATCACCGTCAGACACCCCCACAACCTTCGCAGTAAAGGTTTCTGCCCATACCTGAGGGGCCACCACCAGCATGGCTACCAGGAACGCTGAAACCCCCGTATTTTTCACAAAACCTAACCTCATAATCACTCCATCCAAATTACTTTTTTTTCCCAGCCGGTAGAGCCTTGGCCCAACAGAGCCTTGTTTCATCCACCTTGCTGTCTACGATTCGACAGGCATCCCAGTTAAGAGATGACCAGTGAGCAATGGCAGAGGCCAACCAGTACCACGGTGCCGTAAACACCGGCTGGCCCCCTTCCTTCGTTTTAAATACCTGGTATCGCATGTTGATCCTCCTGTTTGGGTGAGGCTTAGGCCTCGTAATAGAAATTTTTTGTGTCCGGATAGGGTTTAAAGCAATGAGCCGTGGCTCTCCCCAGGGAAAGCACTGAAGCCTCAGCTTCCGGCGCTTCCTCAGTGTCTTCACGAAATTCCCCGCCAAGTTGCTTCACCCATTCGGCAGCGAGCTGCACACCTTCATCAAAGGGAACTTTGTTCTTTTGAAGCACATCCAGATAGGAAAGCAGCAAGCAGTGAGGCGTAATGACGGCGGTGTTCCAATCGGTTGCGAGCCGTGTTTCGTCCATATCTGCATACCAGGCATCAACCTGATGTTTCAATCCGATCTCGGCCATCATGCCGTGCTTACCGGCGACCTTTCTGCCTTCCTCTACCACATCAACCGGGGCGTCCCAGTAGAGGACTCCCCCGTCCGCTTCTTGGGTCGCACAGGTTGCACCTTGCGGCCAATGCCTCCGTTCCATAACGAGCTCGCAGAGCGTTTGGTTGCCTACAGGAGCCTTGTAGTCCTCATCGAGATTCACCACGATGGTTTCCGGCTCCTGTTCAACCGGTGGCAGGTATCTGGCGACCAGAGGCATTGTCAAAATCACAGCCCCATCCATGTGAAAGGATGTTGGAGCCTTCACTATTCGGTCCATTACCCAGCACCAAGCATGAAGCAACCGATCCTCTACCTTGTCGTCAGCCTCAATCTCTTGAACGAACTGGTTGAAACGAACCTGACTATCCAGAAACAGGCCTGTGCTCTGACACTTATCGCTGATCGTATGAATGAGCTCCGCCTGCTCCAGAAGCATTTCTCGGGTGACTTCCTCCACATCACCAAATGCGTCAAACAACTTTGTCATGTAGTCACGAATTTGCATGTTCTTCCCCCTCGGCATCGAATTGCTTTGCAAGCTCAGGATCACCGGCCCAGCGAAGGGCGTCTCCCATATGCGTGAAAGCGCGTTTATTGTTATCCTGCTTATTCACCCTGACCGGCGTCTTTTGGTCACGAGGCTGTAGTAGCCAGTACCCGGCCTCTTCCCTGATTAGTTCTGCGGCCACCAGAAAGCCGTTCTTCGTTGCAATGATCATCATCAGCTCCCGTGGTTAAGCCAGTAGGCATAGATAGTGATGGCAAGGCCTCCCGCGAGCACAATGACTGCGGCGGTACGCTGGACCCACTTCGATGCACCAAACCGCGCCAGGTGTCTCCCCAGGAACTGGAAAGGTGCTGTCTTTCCGATAGCGCGAATCACCCAGGAGATTGCCAACAGAAGGATGGCTGTGGCCGGGTATATACCAACCCCTAAGAGATTCATCTCTCCGACCGCGAGCTGATAGATGAATGCCAACAGCATGGCTACCGCAGTCAATACAGCTACAACCTTGGTCCCGTTTCGCCAGTCCCACGCTCGACGTGCGTCACTGGTAAAACTCACCATCGAGACAAGGAACGGCATAAATGGCAGGTTCATGCTGGTGGGTTTATCCATGAATGCGTCAAGACCCACAAACATGGCCGTCATCACCACATAGAACAACAGGGCGGGGACAAGCATGTCGCGTAAAGACCGAACCTGGTTGGCGTTCGCGTTTTGAGTATTCGTCGTCATTGTGTTTGCCCCTTCAACATTCCCCATAGCTGACGGTGAAGATCAGCGATTACCTTGTACGTCCCCTTCACTGCTGGTTGCTCAAGGGTCTTGAGCATCCACAAAGCAATAAACAGGCTGGAAAGCAGTGCCACCACCAACTGGATGTTGTGGCTACTCAAATAGACGGCATAGCCGTTTAGGCAGGCACTCAATAGCAACCAGACCCTGGCCGTCATCAGCCCCCAGCGGTGATAGGTCACGAGCAGGTAGGCTGTTACGACAGAACAGAGTGTCATGGCACCAGAAGTGGCTAGGTAAACGACCCATGTACTGGCCTCGCCAGTGACGTAAGTGCCACCAACGGAGAAGGACAAGCCAAAGATCCAAATTGCTGCATTCCGGAGTAGGGCATCAACAATGATGTAACTAGCAGCGAGATTGATAATTCCGCGTTTTAGCATTACCCCCTCCCGTTATTCTGATACCTGCCCAGCTCAGCCCTGAGCCTATTAATTTCTTCCGTGGCTTCGGCCAACTGCTCCCGATACTTCTTGAACTGCTGATATGAATGCCAGGACTGTCCTTTCGATACTGACTTCGTGATGGCGGCGACCTCATCCGGCGTCAACCGGGTGAGCTGCTCTTCCGGATAGATCAGGATGGTGTTGCTGTCCCAGTCAAAGCCTGCGTGAATAGCTTTCACCCCCACTGTAGGGGTTCCACCAATCCCACCTGGCTGGTGGATGACAAGCCTCAAAGGCGCTGAGGCCTTGTGTGGATGAAGGCTATCGAGAGCCTCTTTTGCTTCTTGTAACTCCATAGATTCACCTCATAGTGAAATCAGGCCCCGGAGAGCCTGACTTTCACATGTGAAAGTTAATTTGCCTTCTGCTGTCTGGCAGAAACCCTCAAGGCCAGCGCCTTTTGCATGTCGGGCTGCTGGAAACGCACCTTGGTCCGATCAGGCCAACTGTCCATTTCATTGCACCGCAGGGTGTCTATGGCCGCATCACGGTAAACCTGATAGAAGTCGGTTCCACCTATGGAGTTAATTGCCATCATGGCGGCAAACATCGGGTTACTGTTCATGACGCTTGTAAGAGTCTCGGGGGTCATTGGGGTGTCGCATGACTTGTTGAGGGCAACCAGCAGGTCATTACCAACCAGGGCACAGGCAGCGCATACCTGTTTGGTATCATCCAAGGCCTTCGCGTATTCGTTGTTTGGCTGAGGGACGCTTGAGCAAGCCGACAGGACAAGCAGCCCCGCCAGAAGGCATCCCAATTTAGTTGTAATCTTGATCATCAGTTCTCACTCCACTTTCACATGTGAAAGTTTTTATTGGTTCGCGGAGTCGTCTTGTTGCGACTCAATCATCATTTTTCGCATCACGGCCATGATGGCTTGCGCCGGTTGAGCGCCGCCGAGAAGCTGGCTCTTGCCGGTATGGTTGTCCACTACAAAAGTGGCTGGTGTCCCGTTGACGCCATAGCTCTTGGCTTTCTGGATGTCAGCTTCAACCTTGTCTTCGTACTTTCCTGAGCCGAGGCACTCCCGGAACGCATCCAGATCAGCACCAACACCAGTGACAACAGAGGCCAGGTCAGCAACACCGCCACCATTCCCCTGGGTATGGTGGAAAATGTCGTTAACGAAGACCCAGAAGCCACGGTTGCCCTTCTGCTCAGCAATACATTCAGCGGCCAGAGCTTCCTTGTGAGCTGCCGGGTTATGGAAATCGAGAGGCATGTGCTTCCACTGCCAATTCACATTGCCTTTGCTGGCATCCACAATTTGTTTGGGTGTGTCGTGGAATCGCTTGCAGAATGGGCACTCCATATCGGAGAACTCCACCAGCGTGAACCGAGCACCAAGGTCCCCGTAGATGTGTTTGCCTTCTTCGACCTTCTCAGGTGCTGCCTCGAACTGGGCATACTTCTGATCGATGTCGGCTTGTTGTTTCTGCGCGACAAACTTGTTGATGCTTTCGGCCACAGCAGCTTCAAACTCTGCCTTGCTTTTGAAGGTGACGCCTTCGGCATCCTTCACCTGGTTGACCGTAGACTTCACGTTGGCGATCTCTTGCGCCAGATCCTTCTCTTTCACGAACTGGTAGATCCCGAACCCGGTTCCTACGAGCCCCAAAAGAATGGCGGCAACAACCCCGAGACGTAGTGATTTGGTACTTTGTTCTGTCATATCAAACTGCTCCTATCAGTAAACTTTCACAGCGCTGAGTTCTTGCACGAAGGAACTGGCTTCGAGCTTCGCTCGTTGGGTCAGTCGCCGGATGATGTCTTCGGTTGGTGTGTAGTCCACCAAGTTGCTCTGGTGGATGACGTCTCGCGCCACGGAGTTCAAACTACCCAGGCCATCAATCAGCCCAATGTCTTTGGCCTGCTCCCCGTTCCAGAGCAATCCAGAAAACACCTCTGGGTCGTCTTTCAGTCGATCACCCCGCCCAGCCTTCACTCGTTCGATGAACTGCTGGTGGGTTTTCGATAGAACGCCCTCCCAGAATTTCTTCATGTCAGAGGTAAGAGGGGAGAATGGGTCGAGAAGCGCTTTGTGCTCTCCGGAAGTGATAGCCCGGCGCTCGATGCCGAGCTTGTCCATCAAGCCGGTGAATCCAAACCCCGAGCTGATGACGCCGATAGAACCGACAAGGCTGGCGCGGTCAGCATAGATTTCATCCGCAGCAGAGGCGATGTAGTAACCGCCAGAGGCACCGATGTCATCAATGATGGCGTAGACCTTTTTCTCCGGATGAAGGGCTCGCTGCGCCTTCACTTCGTCATAAATCCGTCCTGCTTGAACCGGGCTACCGCCAGGGCTGTTTATGCGAAGCACGATAGCTTGTGAGTTCGGGTTGTCGAATGCAGCTTGGATGGACGGGATAAGGTGATCAGCATCGGCCAGAGTGCCAGCAGCAATTTCACCACGGATGTTGATATACGCGGTGTGAGGGGCTCCTGCCTTGGCGCTTTGCCACGGCATCCCACCCGGATTAGATGCCAAAATGATGAAGCCGATCATGAGAAGCACGAAACCAGATGCGCGAAGCACACGCAACATGGTCCGCCAGCGCCGGTCTTTCACCTGCTCTTTATGCAGGGTGAACATGTACTTCTCAATGAGTTCTTTCTCCCAGGGGATCTCTTTGTTTTCTGCCATTAGTTTTTCCTTTTGCATGTTTCGATTATCAGTCCCCAGAACTCTTCATCAGCGCTATCAGCCCGGTCTTTGACTTTCTGGTAAACAAGGTTGGTGTTGAGCTGATGCTCACGACAGAACTGAGCAATGTTGCTGTAGGTCCTGTCCAGATAGGTGAAGGGTTTCCCTTTACCTTTTTTCTTGGCGAGGATGAGCTTCCACTCATCATTGGAGAGTTTGTCTGCGGCCTTCCCGGTGTCCGCAATGCGCCTACGCACCGTTACCGGATCAAGTCCATGTGCTCTGGCTATGCTGGCAACGCAGTTGAACTTCCGACCGTCAATCATGACAGTAGGCAAATCACCAGCGGCAGCCTCCTTGAATCGGAAACCTCTGTAACCTGGTTTGAAGATCCCAGGAGCAAGTTGCTCACGGAACTCGATTGCTTGTTCTGACCTGACAAACTTGCTGTCGATTTTGCCGAGCATGTACTTAGCCCGAGCGATTACCTGGTAAAGCGTCTTCTCCAGGAGCATGGCGTCAGCAGCTCGACTCGGAAGACCTATGTCGTCTTCTTGCTCGATACCCAACATTTCTGCATGGCTGGAGCCTTCTGCATGTCGGAAACAGCCGTCGTACTCAAAAAGAAAGGAGGCCAAACCTCCTCTCAGCTTTGCTTTGAACCGGGTGTTGGCCGCGTTCTCTGGCGCTGGTGCCAGCTCGGACACTTCAAGCCCTAAATTTGCGGCCAACTTCCGCAGGTCTTCCTCTCCAATTCGGCATCCAGGCTGCATAACCTGCGCCAGAGCAGATTCATCAGCACATCCGCGTTCTTTCAGCTCAGCCAAGAGGTAGGGAACTCGTACTACCCCCATAAGCTCAAGCTCCCTGAATCGCGTGGACCACCAGCTCACAGAGTTTCCCGTACACAGGAGCAAGGCAGAGTGAAGCCATCACCATGCCAAAGGCTTTCGATGGAGCCTCTTTGGCGAACTTGGTCAACCACGGCATCATGCCGCACAGAGCAGCAACCATAGCGCCAGCCACCCCCAGGGAAGGGAATGCCATCACTTGGGCCAGAATGAAGAAACACTGGGCGTATGCCGCATGGGTCATCGCCTTCTTATCTGCTGCCGTGAACTCCACGGCATCTACGCTTTTGACTTTTTCCATCACATTGTCCTCATGCAACATCAGGTTTTCCGAAAAATTTCTCATACACTTCGAGGTCGAAGGCCAGCATGGTCTTTGCCGCCTTTTCACTAAGCTGGTGGAGGCTAAGCATCTGAACCTTGTCAGTGCCGGTCACTTGCAGATCCACCGCGAACCACGTCCCACCTTTGGTCACGGCCAGAACTTGCACCGCCCAGGGCTTATCCAGTCGTTCGGGCGGAGTGATCATGTTCGACACTTTGGCGACCGTCGCGGTTGAACCTACCCAGTGCTTGTCGAACGCAATGACGTTCAACGCTTCAAACGCATCCTTCGCAGCTTTAAACCGGCTCCGGACAGCATCTTGTTGCTTCCAAGCCATGAACTGGAGAAGGGTCATTCCACCAGCCATAAGGGTGAGAAAACTCAAGCCATTGGCGGCAGCTACGACCGTCGCTACCAAGGACCCCAACATGACGAAGCGGTTATGTTTAAGCTGGGCCACTATTCACCTCCTATACCAACCAGCGTACAGGACTTTTCAAAAATGCAACCCCGCCTAGCTGCCCAATTCGGGCAACCCTGATTCAATCCAGAACTTTCACATGTGAAACTTTCCGCCACAGGAACAGGAGGTTTTTACCTGACCAGAACGGATGGATTGATAGCGGTGCCACAGCTTGACCACTTCTTTTTCGCTGAGAAGGTTTGTCTTGATGTAACGGACTCTATCCCCGTCCGCTGTCTCAACAACGGTTCGGACATAGCCGTACTTGGCAACGGGTGCCTTGTACTTGTGTGACAGAATTACCCGGTAAACCGAGAGCTGGATAATGTCCGACTCATAGATGTGGTTTACCTGGCGCAGCTTGGTGTCCAAGGGAATGAGAACCCCATTCTTGGTTTGGTACACCTGATCAACCCTGCCGTGCATGGGCACCGGCTGTGTGGTTGATATGTCCTGTTCGGACAAAAACAGAGTGGCCGAGCGCAGCTCATAAGGCATGTTCTCTGATTTCCACCACGCCCAGGTGTCTCCAATGCCGCGTTTGCGCCATTGGTCCACTTTCGCAATGACGAAAGGGGCGATGATCAGGACGAATATCCAGAGAACTGGCTTCATGACTACCTCCGGCCCCTAAACCACTCTGGATGATTGGATACATCCATGCTCTTAACCTGTGATGAGAAGACCAGTAGCTCTTGGGTCGTCAGGACGGTCTCAGGAGCCCGAGCGATGAAAGGTCTCAGCAATTCAGAACCCGCATAGATATTGATGACCATATGCAATCGCTCTGTTGCTCCAGAAACTCTCCGCCAGCTCCGGTAGGTTTCTGTTGATTTGGCATAGCCAACCAAGGCAGGAGCCAGCGTGTCGGACTCCTTCGTATTCAACTTCCCTTTTGCTGCCTTCGATACGAACTCAGCGATCACCGAAGCCAGCATGTCGGAGGTAAGGTGAAGCGGCAGCTTTATCGTGTCGAAGTCAGCCTGCTTGATGGTGAACAGGCGGATGTGATCGTTGCGGTAGTCACGCACATAGATGACATGACTCTCAAATGGGTTGGAGTGGTTAAAGGCATCCATACCCCAGCCTGCGGCCTCAAGATGTGCGTTTGATACTGACTTGTCGTAATCAAATTCCACGCTATTACTCTCCGTCTTGTCGTTCAGGAACTTTCACATGTGAAAGTTTTCCGTCGGTCATGATGTCCAGGACGGCTTTGCCCAGTCTCATCCCTTTATGGTTTTGAACCGGGTCTCCCTTGTAGAAAAGTCCTGGCTCGTTATCGGGATGGAATACCCCGTGAGGAATGTTGTCGTGATCGCCCAGCCACATGCGTAGCCTCAGATCCACCAGCCACCCATCATCCAGGACAACCCAGAAATGCGGTGTCACGATGTCCTTGGTCTGTTCGTTTCGCACAAAGCCATACATGCAGTCATGAGGTACACCCGCTTCATTGAGTAGGTGGCTTACTGCCCATGTCATACCGTCACATTCCATCTGGCAGTCATCCAAGGTCATAAGGACGGCTTCCAGTTCCCGGTGCCACTCCGTCATTTGCTTGGCCGCAGGTTTTACCACCAGCTCGTTTTTGTTTTCTGCCAAGATGATGTCTTCCTCGTCAATATTGCATTCGTCTATCGCTTCCGAACGGATGGATACCGCTTCATCCCAGTCATCGCTCGATCCGAAAATGCTCCAACCCTCAAGACCGTAATTCACCCATACGATGAACCGCTTTATCGTTTTCATGTGCGGCCCCCTTTAACCGTGCAACGTTCCCACATACTCACCCCTTCAAACCGTAACCCCACCAAAAAGCCACTTCTTGATGATTTCCAATCAGCAGCGGCAGGTTGCCCCTGAACTAACCTCACCGAAAAACCACCTTTAGATTGCTTTCTGGTGCTTATCAAGTTCTCCTGAGTGATTAGTCGTTCTGAAAACTTTACTTTTCACAGTATCATTTTATAATACTGTAAATCATAAAAACAACCCAGTAAAGAAAAAAGAGCGACTTATGTTGAGACGAGAAAACCAAGGAGATTTGTTCGATGACCAGGTGGTGTTGCCATCACTGGAGTCGGTTCTTACCGGCATATCTTCCAGTCAGCGTTGTGACGATAGAACAACGTACTTCTCCGCTCCGGATGTGGACCTGAGTTTGTACGATCACATCATTGTTTGCCTGTCTGGAGGCAAAGACTCGATTGCTGCGTACTTGCGGCTGGTGGACATGGGTGTTGATAAGTCAAAGGTGGAGTTCTGGCACCATGATGTTGATGGTCAGGAAGGCAGTTCGTTGATGGATTGGGCCTTCATGCGTGATTACTGTCGTCAGCTCGGGGAAGAACTGGGTATCCCAATGTACTTCTCGTGGCTTGAGGGCGGCTTTGAGGGCGAAATGCTCAAAGACAATGCCTATAGCCACCCCCATCGTGTAGAGACGCCTGAGGGGCTTCTGGTGCTGCCTAGAGACCATAAGCGCTCTAAGCCTGGTACGCGCCTTCGTTTCCCTCAGCAATCGCCATCACTCCAAACAAGGTGGTGCTCATCAGCCTTGAAGATCGATGTTGGCCGCAGAGCTCTTAATAACCAGGAGCGCTTCAAGGGGAAGAAGATCCTTTTCATCACTGGTGAGCGCCGGGAGGAAAGTGCAAACAGATCCAAGTACAACCAGCTTGAGGCTCATGCCTGTGACAGAAGATATGGGAAGACTGCACGGTTAGTTGATGCCTGGAGGCCCGTTCTTCATTGGACTGAGGAGGAGGTATGGGAAGTAATCGAGCGTCACCGCATCCTGGCCCCAGTCCCTTATCGCCTTGGCTGGAGCCGGTCGTCGTGTATGACCTGCATCTACAACTCACAGCGTATCTGGTCCACGATCCGTCACTACTGGCCTGAACGAGCTGGGAAAATTGCTCAGTATGAACAAACCTTTGGTGTGACGGTATCAAGAAAAAAAATCGACGTAATAGATTTAGGTTCTGCTGTTGCGCCGATACAGATTAGTGATGTTGAGGCATTGGAGCAGGTATCCAGAGAAGATTACACGCTCCCGATTTTTGTGCCGGAGGGGCAGAAGTGGGTTCTCCCTGGTGGCGCATTTGGCCGAGAGGCCTGTGGTTCTGATTGATTTGTGCAGAGGTGGCAATGTTGGATTTTGTTTTTTTGGTGTTTTTGGTGTTTTTGGGGTTGGGCATATCTACGGTGCTGGTGCGTCGGTCTTCCCGTAAGGGGATGGATCTTGAGCTGACATGGCTCCAGTCGTTGAAGGTCGTGCTGGTTCGTGGAGCTGTTGCATTGGGCCTGGGTTTTGGCATTGGCAGGCTTGTATTGATGGGGATGCAGTATGGTTTCCTGAGTGAGTCTGTCCTGAGGGAACATGCACTTGTCTCCGTAGCGGTGGTTCTGATCTGTGGGCTTGGTTCGTTCGTTGCGTTTCAGTGGATCATCGGGAGGATCTCTGGAAGATCGATCAGCGTCGTTTCTGTGATCAAAGCTGTGATGTACGAGTCTGGTTACTTTGTGCTGTCGATGCTTATCTTGTTGGTGATACTCGTCCTGTTCGGCCTTGCATACGAGACTTTTTTCTAAAAAAACAGTGTTGATTATTTTTTGTTCAGTGATCAAAAGGATAAATATAAAGATCTTTAGATCTTTGTATAAAGGATTAAAAACGGTTAAAGACAGGTTAGGCGTTCTAAATCACCACTCAACACATTGATATTACTGGTGTTTTCATATTTATTCCGTGCAACAAACCCATAGGTTGCCGTGCAGCGTTCCCATAGGTTGCCGTGCAACGTCCCCACATACCCTTGGATCTTATCCACTGTTATCCACACGGAACCCCTCTTTTTTCCACAAAATCCTTACAAAACAGAGCTTTCGTGCAGCGTTCCCACATATCAGATCTGGTGTTCGTGCAGTATTCCCACATGTCTAAGGTCATACGTGCAGTCGCCCCATATACAATTTTCTGAACGTGCAACGTACCCACATGTCAATTTTGGTCGTTTTTTGCACCGTGCAGCGTACCCACATATGATCGTGCAGCGTTCCCATATACCAAAACCCCGTTTATGCACAGGAAATGTGGATAACTTTTGGCCTCTTTTTGTGTGCGCGTGATCACTTTATGGACTATTAGAGTCATTTTGACTGCTTTTTTAGGTTTGTCCTGATCTGTCAATCTTTGTTCTGCTTCGTCAATCGTGCAGAGTTCCCATATATCGAGAGGTTCAGGACCTGCTTTCGTGCAACGTACCCACATATCAAATCTCATAACGTGCAGGTCCCCCACATCCTCACCCTTTAACTATCAATACCTTACGGGAACCACTCTACGGGAACCACTGGAGCAGCATGGCACTTATCCTTCGTCGTGGCTTACGCTTGCACGATACTGAGACTCAGCTTGCGACTACCGTGCAGCGATCCCATATATAGAGCCCCAGCCCACGCTGCATCTGGGGTCACGTTCGCTCTATCCGTGCAGCTCCCCCATATGCGGAGGCATTCCGTTTCCGGTCCTGCCTGGTGGGCGTACCTTGTGCGCTTTCTTCTGGCATAAAAAAAGGCGCTGACGCGCCTATCTTTCTTTTCCCTGGGGGGTGGGAGATTCTGGTGGCTATCTCCCCTTACGTTGGGGTTCATCAATGATGTCGTGGTCGATCATGCCGTGCTTGATGGCCCGTAGCTCTGTCTGCTGCTTACGCTTGTTGGACGCCATCACCTGCTTCACGAAGTTCTCATGAGGCCTTATGACGTACCGCACGTCGATGACTCTGCGGCCATCCTTGATCTGGTTCGCGTCGTAGTCGCTTATGACCTCTTGTTTGATGAGGGCCTCCAGAGCGAGCTTCATGGCTCTGACGTTCTCCGGCATCCGTGGGCTCAATTCACGAGGGCTCTGGGTCAGGAAGCTGATAAGCGATGGCGTGTACGGCGAATCTGGTGATGCTTGAGTCCAGTAGTGGCTCATTCGCTTGTAGATGTACCGTGCAAGAGGGGAGCGGATTTGCATTCCGATTTTGTAGTTGTACTGACGAAACGACAGATTCATGATCGATTCGTTTACCAGCGGGTTGAACTGCACATAGCACCTGGCGTTCCCGCCTTTCTTGCGAAACTCACCTCTGGTGGTCAGTCCCACCATCGGGAAGAAGCTGGAGCTGATGAAGGCTTCACCGTCATCACTGATACATTCGAGTGTTGCGCCACGACAAACCTGGATTGCTTCCTTGATTTCGTTCAGGTTGTACCCGTGACCCATCTTCGAGAGCTCTTTCTGGAGTTCGTACAGAGTGAACATGACTCCAGCCTTGCCCTCGATGATATGGCCTTTCCCGTTCACTGCGAGCTTGCGTAGAGCATCCTCAAGGATTTCCTCTCGCTGTCCCGCGTAGATCAGCACGGTTCTTCCGTCATCCTTCTCGATGATGGCTGGCTTCACCTTCACCGTGAAATGCTGGCCTCTGATGGTGCATTGTCGTGTCACTACAGCGTTGGATAAATCTTCATGCTCACGCTTTTGGTCCCAAATGTACTTCGGCAGCGCATCGTAGATCTCGATGGTGTTGGAGTAGTCGTCTTTCTTGGCCGGAGATTCAATGATCTCAAACAGGCTCATTTGCGGTGAGTCTTTGATTACGTCGAGTTTCTCCAGGTCTTTGTCTTTGGTTCTCTTGCTCATGATTGTTCCGTCGATACTTTCTAGCTGGTGGTCCATGCCGCCAGCATTGTCAATGCTCCCGCTGCTACCGTCGCTGAAAACACTAGCTGGTAGATGCGACGCTTAGCCCCCGCAGTGCCGCTCATAAAACGCAGGGCTGCCGCTTCATATCGGAAATGAGCGAACTCACCCCGAAGGGTGCTATCTGTCCCCTGTGGCGATTGTGGGCGCTTTGACAGGGCAGGGCGAGGATGGCTGGCGACTTTCTTGATCATCGCTTCACATTTCCCCAGTTTCGCCAATTCAGTGGCCGCTACAGATGCTGTCATGTTGTCACACCTCGTCGCTATGTGTCTTGTTTAGCTGGCGCTCGTACTCGTTTAGCGCCCGGCGAATTTTTGCTAAGGCAGTGGCGCGTTGTCTTAACACGGCATACCTGGTTTCAACTTGCTGGATCAACTCTTGTGCCCAGACAGGCTCTTTCTTGAAGTGCGACATGCTGTAGGCATGACCGCGACCCTTCTTGATATGTGTCGATAGAACCCTTTTCTTTTGTCCGGGAACTTGTTCGACAAATCTGTTGCGATACCACTCTGCAACGAGTGATACGCCTAGAATGCGAACCCGTGTACCGACACGCCCTTGTTCGTCCTCTGACGCTTCTTCACGCGCTGATTTGTGCGCGTTCCAGTACATGTCCGCTTCCTGCTGCGCCTCGACAGCAAGAACCGCTAAGGCGTGATCCAGTTTGCTCCGTACCTCTGCAACAAACTCTCGTCCCTCTGCCTCTAGCAGATCCTCTGTTATCTCGGATCGTTCTTCTTCGAGCTTCGGATCTAGCAGATCTAGCCATCGCTCTGTTGGTAGACTCACCTCAATACCCTCCCAATTCCTATCCAATTCCTATCCACATAACTATCTATCTGGAATTTAAAGCTGATTATTCCAATACTGGAATCTAGTTCTGTCACTAGGCTAACCCATCTTTGGAATTTGTCAAATTTCCCTCTATCTATCTGGAATCTTGATGCTCTTATTCTTTCACAGCCTCTTTACATATGAATCTATATTTAAAGATTCCAGATATATTGGATATGGCATCAAAGATTCCAAATGCCTCTTTACCACCGTCTCTCGATGCTGGAGGGCAAGCGGTTCTCGATGCGAGGGTAAGGTCTGTTTATCTGAGCCTATCCGTGCAGCGTTCCCATAGGTTCCCTTACTCAACGATCAAAAAGCCACCGAAAAGCAACCTATATGCCCCTTTTGGGCAATTACACAGGCCATCTGTCCCCGCTTTTAGCCTTATTCTCTATCCAACACGCGGCAAGCAATCGAAAAGCAATCTAAAAGCAATCTTTGGAGGATTTCATGAGTCAATTTGTTCTGGGTTTGGATATTGGTTACTCCAACCTGAAAATGGCAATGGGGTATAAAGGTGAGGAAGCTCGCACAGTCGTCATGCCGGTGGGGGCAGGTCCATTGGAACTGATGCCACAACAGTTAACTGGCGGTGCAGGGACCTGCATTCAGGTTGTGATTGATGGAGAGAAATGGGTTGCAGGCGTCGAGCCTGACCGATTGCAAGGATGGGAGCGTGAGCTTCACGGCGACTATCCTTCGACCAATCCATACAAGGCTCTTTTCTACGCTGCACTCCTGATGTCCGAGCAGAAGGAGATCGATGTGCTGGTGACTGGCCTGCCTGTTAGTCAGTACATGGACGTAGAGCGCAGAGAGGCGTTGAAATCTCGGCTTGAGGGTGAACACCAGATCACGCCAAAACGATCGGTAGCGGTTAAGTCTGTCGTGGTTGTACCTCAACCTGCCGGTGCTTACATGGATGTTGTAAGTTCAACCAAAGATGAAGACCTCCTGGAGATTATCCAGGGAGGAAAAACCGTTGTAATTGACCCTGGGTTCTTTTCTGTAGACTGGGTAGCTCTTGAAGAGGGAGAGGTCCGCTATCACTCATCTGGCACCAGCCTCAAGGCGATGTCGGTGTTGCTACAGGAAACGGACCGGCTAATTCAGGAAGACCACGGCGGTGCCCCTGGCATCGAAAAGATCGAGAAAGCTATTCGTGCCGGTAAGGCCGAAATCTTCCTCTACGGTGAAAAGGTATCGATCAAAGACTACTTCAAGAAAGCCTCAACCAAAGTCGCTCAAAACGCCTTGATCCCTATGCGGAAGTCAATGCGTGAGGACGGGATGGATGCTGACGTAGTTCTGCTGGCTGGCGGCGGTGCCGAGGCTTACCAAGATGCGGCCAAGGAGCTTTTCCCTAAGAGCAGGATCGTACTGCCCAACGAATCCGTGGCATCCAATGCCAGGGGCTTCTGGTTCTGCGGCTGATAGATAGGAGGTCGTTGTGGCTGGTAGCAAATGGGATGGAAAAATATCTAATCTGAACATATCGGAGCAAGCCTTTCCGGAGCTCTATCGTGAACTGTCCCAGATGCAGCATAAGGCGCGTAGTGATCGGCTCCGCGCCCTTGCTCTATTGGGTCTTTATTCTCTTCGATTTTCTGGCAACATTGGGTCTTTTGAGCAACAGAGTTCAGAGAGTCAACCTGCACAGCATCAAAATTCGCCAGTGCAGACTGACGCAAAACTGAACTCTCAACGTGATTCACTTAAAGGAAAACTGATGGGCTCCGTATGACATGAAAGACCACGAGGAGTTCTCTACGCTATCAGCGGCTGAACGTAGAGAGTTAATAATCGCAGAGTTAAAGCGTAAAAGCCGCATTCGCACCCTGTTGCGAGGACTCCCGTTAGATGAAGTTCGGGAGATCATTGACAGAATGAAGGGCGTTCTCAATGAACTGGAGGAAGAGTACAAAAAGCGAGAAGAAGAAGAAAAAGAAAAGCGAGCTCAGGCTGAGCGAATAATGAGCGACATGGAATCCTGCGGTGTGGACATCGGCTTGCTCAACGAAATGTTCACGAGCAGATCAGAACCTGATAATGCTAAATATTCAAAAGACGGAGTTTCGTGGAGTGGGCAAGGACGTCGCCCGGATGCTTTCAAGGGGTTGGGAGCTGTCGAGCTGGAGCGCTACCGTATCCCACAGAAGAAGTAAAAAAATGAGCGCCGCAAAGTTTGGGCGCTCATCTTCTGGTCCGAAATGTCATAGTCTACTCAAGCACACTCTTTCTCCCCACCACCATGCCTTCCTTGTTCTTTGCAGAACGGACATTCAACGCAGGTTCTTTGATTAACAGAGGTGAAGTACGTACACTTGCAGTTGTCGCACACCTCCAGCATTGCGTCCCCACTTCTCAGCTCCGAAGCAAGACACCAGGCATCAGTAATATCAAACGGAGCCCACCGAGCACCTTTCATTCCGGGCACTTCTTTGCGGATTGCGTGATACATTCTAAATGCCTTGTTCAAGGCTTTGATGTTCACAGACCGCAACACGGCTTCTCCACCAATGTTGAAGTAGAGCTGCATTAGAAGAGAGGCCTGTATCTTGGATGTGTGACTATGAATCAGTGTCGCACCACCCCGGAAAGTTCTGGATTTTCGTTCCAGAGTATATCCGTCCCTCTCCAGATCCTGGTAAAGCCGTCTGACCTGTTTGTAGGTCAGACCAGTCTCGATCATGATGATTTTTGTGATGTACCCAGCAAGGGCCATGTGTCGAGCTGTAACCCAGCGACCCAATGTACCAGAGTTGCCAATGTTCATCTCCACCTCCCACGTCCCTGTAGAGACTGTTGCAGTTTTTTCAATACCGGGTGTGTTAACTCTTCCCGGCTGTCATCGAGAATTTCTTCAATGATGCTCGGAGCAAAACGAAGCGTAAAATGCGTAACCGTTGTTCCAGACATGTGGCGCAACTGGCTGTCTGTTGCCTTAGCCACCAGCTCCGCAAGCTCTCTCGAAACCCCGAAAACTTCCTTTGCCATCTCCGGGTCTCTCGATGCGACGCGGTTAAATAGCAACCAGTAGGCAGCATCAAATTCATCAACACTATGGTTGATAAAAACTACAGGGTCGTAGTCGCCAGAGAGTCGCGTGATGATGTTCTGCTCTGCTGTTTCGAGTTTGAAAGAGATCAACACGCCAGAGGCCAGAGCTTCCAATTGGGAAGGTGTTGCCAGTGACAGCTTTTGAACGGTGTCCATGCCCAAAGAAAATTGTGAGGCCGCATCATCTGGACGTTCTTTTGCCAGAGTGGATAGCAGGTTCCACAATGTCAGATCGAACTCGTAGACGTTTCTATCAGCTTCTTCTTGATCGAGGTTGACGGCTCTTGCATCCCACGCACCAATAATATCCAGTTCCAACATTCCGCCCCCCTCACAAATCACGAAGGTTGCGATAGATAGCCAAGACTCGGCTACCATAGTTTCTGGCTCGGATTTCGTCTTCCCAGGCGTGATAGCGGCCAACGCCAAGCTCC
Organism: Vibrio sp. YT-16; assembly: GCF_033337405.1. NCBI lineage: Bacteria > Pseudomonadati > Pseudomonadota > Gammaproteobacteria > Vibrionales > Vibrionaceae > Vibrio > Vibrio sp. YT-16. The sequence goes on along the minus strand of NZ_JAWOQQ010000014.1, from coordinate 97,574 downwards.
AAGTCATTTGGAGATGACTGAATGGCTTCTGATAGCACCTCTGCCCCAACCATGACGTTGGTCTCTGGGTCGAGAAGATCTGCTGGAGAAGAAACTCTATGACCATTCCACCGGATGCTCACTTGCATAAACCCGACATCAATGGCACGACCGTACTGCTGCTGAAACTCAGCGAGCTTAGCCTTTGCCTGATCTTCCGACTTAGCATAGAAAGGAAGCCCAGGAACGCGAAGCGTCCAAGGCCAAGGACTTATAGAGCCATTACCTCTCCCTGATGCAGATTCGGCCAATGCGACCGAATACACTAGAAGAGGGTCGAGGTTATATGCTTTCGCTGCTTTGTCGAAGATGGTTCCGCTCAGGTCAATAGCATTCGCTGTTGATGAAAGGAGAGCCGCAGACAGAACTAGCGCCTTGGCTTTGTTCTTCATCAGCTTGCCTCCTTATGTCTGAGGGGTATTTCGTGTTCTTCGTCGTACCGCTCCGGCCAAATCTCAGACGGCTTCACACCCAAAGCTGTAGCTATCTCATGTTCCCAGCGTGGACTGGGCTTATAGAGTGCCGTAGACACCACCTGCCGAGATGTTTTGTGTTTTCTGCCCAATGCGGCCAGAGAAAGCCCCTGGATCTTGAGTTTGTACTTGATCCACTCACGTTTCTTCTCTGGGTCGCTTGGGATGTCTATCAATTGGCATTTATCCATTGTTTGCCACCCTTTAAACTGCGTTGTTAGCCATACAAAAAGTGCGTTATTCGATGAACGCTTTTAGAGTTCTTCTATTGTCACAAACTGACACATTTTGCGCCTTTACAAGCCCAAATAATGATGCTGTCAACAATAAAAAACCTTTAAAAACATACACTTAACTTTGTACCGACGGAACAAAGTTACAATACTTTTAGTAATCAATGGGATACGGATATTTTTGCGATAGTAATGGAAAGTGCGCCAAAAGAATGGCGGAAATAGCGCACGGGGAGTGCGGTATTTTGTGATATTAAATAGCGTTTAGGTATAAGTGATTTTAGGGATACAGCGAGGGCTGAAATTGCGAATACAGCAGGAGCTGAGGAGGGCAGGGAAGGCAAAGGCGCATCCCGACCACACAAGGATGATGGTGTTTACAGAAAGAGATATTTGAGAAAGAGAACTCTGCGGTGTTGCAGATGGGGACCAAAGCGTTAGCAATGGCCTATTCCATAGTGTATGCGATTTGTTTGACATGTTCAACTATGTAATGCTTTGTCAATAAACGCCTTGTTCCGTAAGGGCAAACTTTCACATGTGAAAGTTTGAGGGCAAATTCTAATCGAAGAAGTTGCCAATGGAATGGTTGTTTAGCAAAAAATAGTCAAACTTTCACAGTTGCATTTTTTGATGCCGTGGTAAACTGGAGGTAAAGAGTAAGGGGGTTGATATGAAACATGTGGTCAATATTCTTCTGCTGGGAATGGTGCTTCTGGGAATAGCCATGATGGCTGACACACCTTGGGGACTTGGTGTGGCGCTGGCTCCCTTCGGCGTTTGGGGTGCTCGTTTCCTATTTCTGGTTCACAAAAGCCTTTGGGCTGCTGTTATCTTTTGGGGAGGGATCGCTTACTTCCAGTGGCAAGTTGCTTTGGTTGTCGGGGCTCTGTTTGGACTAACGTGCTTTATCCGCGTTGCGCGGTCAGCATATAAAGAGGCACCACCTACCCGGCGCAGAAAAAAACAAACTGGTGGGTTTCAAGATTCCTATGATTTTGACCAGCGCTTCCATATTGGAGCTGGAGACGAATAAGGGGGCCTGCTGGCCCCCTTATTATTTGGTTGGTCTTTTAGAACCTTTGATTTGCTATGTTGTACCCCCTGACGGCAGTCAAATAGCTACCTGAACGGTCTCCAGCTTCCGTCGAGTTCTGCAATACGTTTACCAGCTTGTCCGTAAACTCTTCGTTTTGCTGAGAAAGAACAGGCTGACCTCCTTGCATCATCGGTGAGCCATCCGGGTTACGTTCTGCATACTCCATTTTCAGATTCTGAACAGCCTGGTTCATGCGACCTTCGTTTGTGTCAAACGATTCGGCATAAACAGCGGCTTGGGATTCAGTCAGCCCATAACGGCTTTGAGCGATAGACTGCATCGTTTCTTTGAACTCATCACCGTACTGGTTCATAAACTGCTGCGCGGCTCCACCACCAGCTTCTGCGGCAGAGGATAGCGCTGCTGCATAGAACGCGCCGCGTTCCTCAATGCTCATCCCTTTAGCGGCTTCCGATAGATCAGATTTACCAGTTAACCACTCCTTCGCTGCATCATAGCCGCTTGCAGCAGCTCCCATGACGTTGCGGCCAAGTTTAGCCATACCGACCATCGCATCACCGGCCCAGCCAAACTCCTCTTGCACGGCCTGGTCGCCGCGTTGAGTGGCCGCGATGAATTGGTCGCGTTGTTCAGGTGTCATCGTTCTCATTTGATCCATCGCTCTTGAGAACGCATCAGCGCCAGCTTGACCACCAGCAATGAGAGCTCCACCTGCTTGTTCAGCTCTGCGGCCCATCCAATCACTGGAGTTGTCCCACGCTCCCCACGCCGAAGCGCTCCAAGACATTTCCGGAAGCGAGTTCATAAGGTTATCTTGGGCTTTTTTCAGTTCAGGAGCAGATACATTTCGCTCTGTTTGCTGTGCTTGGTTATGAAGAGCTGACGTACCGGCTGCATGTTCATTTTGAACAAGGGGGCTATTCGTTGGTAACTGCCCAGCTTCTGATGCCGGATTAGTTCCAGCCATCCCAGCCACATTCTCCCGGAATCCGGTTGGGATGTTAGGTCCACTGCCTACAGCCCCTTGAACCTGACCTGGTAGGCCTTGAACATTCGGGCCTTCAATGCCGTTATTTCCGTAAGCATCACCACTAAATGCTCCGTTGCGACCGGACGCGGTATTGATCGCCTGTAGTGCGGCTTGATACCCGCCAAGCTCCTTACCCTGTTCGTAATTTTTGGAGTTGGTCATTGCTGTCATTCGCGCTGCTGCCTGGGCCACTTGAGGAGACATTCCGTAGGCTTGGTATCTTTGCTGTAGTGAAGCCGCCTCGTCTTTAACCGATTGCGGCGCGGCATTTCGGAAATAGTCATTCAGTTGGTTCATGGCCGCAGGGGTTTGTGCTACTGCACCACCGAGAGTTTTAAAGTCGGTATTAGTCATGGAGCCCATTTGGTTTTGGAGCTGACTCATTGTTGTGAAGGTGTCCGATGCAGACACCAGTTCAGAAGCGGACTTGGATAGGTTCTGGGATAAGCTATCGCCCCAGGTTTGCTTGAATGACTCGCTTCCAGAACGGCTGAAACCCTGCGCTAATTGATTTGTCAACGCCTGGCTATCGGTTTGCGAATAGCTCACACCCTTCATGAACTGGGACACATCACTCGCTGACCAGCTTGAAGAGTCTTGAGTTGATGACTCTGTTGCTCCCTTCGCTTGCGCTTTGATGTCCAGGACATCACTGCCGCCGCCTGATTCGCCATTACCACCAGCAGGAACTAGGGCTGTACTGTTTGATTTCACACCAGCAGCGGCCTTCATTGCTGCCCTGGCCTTGCCAACCATAGGCATAAGCATGGACGCAGCTTCGTCAACATCGAGTGTGCCCATAGCCTGCATGGCAAAAGCACCTTTGACAGCATCAGAGTGGCTATCATCCACCTGGAACTTATCCATGAAGTTCTTGGCTTGCTGGTTGATCAATTGGCTTTGAGCTGTGTTTTGCGACGAAACGTTGCGCCCGACATTGGAGAGTCTTGAATAGGCTTGATCCTGACTTACTCCATCAGAAAAACCTCGACCAAGAGTGCTTTGGAAAGCCTCCGATTTCTGACTTTGTAATGCCTGTGCGGAGCTCACGCCTGATGCCAAGGTGGAGCCAAGCGAGAAGGTACTGATCATGCTTTCTGCGCCGTTTGCAATCGCACCACTGAACTGGTTGTGATTGTACGCTGGCTGACTTTGCATAACCGGACCTTGCTTGAGTAGATCTGGCGTTTGCATCTTTTCGTCAACGTGGTCAGAACCACTTATTCTCGATGCCAAGCTGGTGAAGGCGTAGGTGCTACCTGTGACGATAAACAGGGAAATCACCGGAGTGGCCGCAGCCAACATGCCGCCGGTTGCAATCCAGTGTTGCAGAACATCTCCAGTTGAGGAAAGAGCGTACATGGAGTTGAGACCACCAGCACTGAGGCTAGACATCTCATTTGACGCGGCGGTATGAACAAACAGGTTTATAATTGAGAGGACTGGCATCCATAGCTGAATCCAGAGGATGGTTTGTACATATTTCCCGGCTAACTGGAGGCCGAAGCTGCCCATCACGATAATAAAAGCAATGATCGGGGTTATAGCATAAATAAAGCCTTCAAAGAACGTCAGCATTGGTCGGACGACGGTCATGAACATCGACTGCTCTGCGGCCCACTGTGTGTTCCGTTGCTGAATAGCCTGGTTGACCATCAATGCAGAGCCATAATCCTGGAGGTCCTGATAACGTCCTGCTGCGGCTTCATAATAGAGGGGCTCCAGAACGGCGGCTTTCAGATAGTCGATTGATGACGTAGTTGTGGCACCCATCGCTTGAAGCGAATCGGTCAGCTTCGTTAGAGCGTTGTCTCCAGTTGACGTGTCAATACCCAGTAGGCTGTTAAGAGCATCAACAACAACCGGGCTGCTTAGGTTGGCGGTTGCAGTGCTAATAGCCACCCATCCGTCAGTACATGTGTAGTCAGCGCCGTCAGGGTTTGCTGTAGACAAATACAACCTAGTTCCGTAGAGCTGTGAGTTGAATCGCAAAGCTGAGTCAGTTGAACGGTTCATCAACTCATCAAGGGACATTAGGTTGAGATCGACTTTGGTTAACGTGCATTCCCGAATGTAATTGTTCCAGGAACGCCTCACGTCAACATAGCCGCCTCCATTTGCTGAGTTAAGCGCAGTAAAAACTCCTGTGTCATAGGCTCGCCGTCTGACGTCATTCAACAGTTTCAGTGTTTCGGAAAAGTGGCTTTCCGTGACATTGGGTACGATTACCCCATATCCAGTTTCAAACAAATTGGTGATGGTGTATCCCACGTTGGATATGACACCTCCAGCAAAGCCTACCCCAATAGGGACATTGGCGACGACTCGAACCTGCCCTGTATAAGCGTCCTCGATAGTCACAGTTGTGGTTGGGCCGAAGAAACAGGCATATAGAATCCAACCTACCAGCACTTGCTGGAGGTTGATTTGCTTTGCGCCCTGAAAGACGGACTGAATACAGATCATCAAGACCCCAAGAAGCAGGCCAATACTGACCATCTTCTCGAAATCCCCGGTGCCGGTGATCATTGATACTGCAATCAGGATTTGCTCCAGAAAAGCAGAGTCACCGATAGAGTGGATTGAAAAAGATCCCATTCCAATAGCTCCTTAGTTCGTGCTAGGAGGATTGGACAAAGTTGCCAGCATGTATTTTTGCTTGCGGATGTTGTCCAGTAGGTTGTTGTATTTCTCAATTTGGCTTGCCAGATCGCCGTATTGAGAGGACAGGATTGTGTATTCAGCACGGATTTGCTGTTGCGATTGCGCGAGAAGCTCTAGTGCCTCTTTCTTGTAGGGTGATTTGCTGTTAGCCATCGCAATGCGAGCTGCGCGGAAGAACTCTTCCGAGAAGCTATACATCATGGTCAGGGCTATCGCTCCTGATGACTCTGTTGCGAACAGGTTAGCGCCGTCCTGTGAAAGGACAGACAAGTTACGAACAATGGTGCCAATCCCTCCGGGGAGGTTAGAAACAAAGGCCTTTTCTGGGTCGGTTAAGGTTCCAGAGTTCGTTGCGTATTTGTAGATCACACCAGGTGTAGAGCTTGTTCCTAACAGCATATCGGTGATCTGGTTCTTGATACCTTTGAGCACGACAGTTTTATTGCTGGAGCCAGCACTCAGGCAGTTGGTCGTATCAGAATCACAGGAATAGATCTCAACAGAACCGCCTGAAATCAGGTCTGACAAGGTGATCTTGTTACCTGGTAGGGTCGTCAGAGGGGTTGTTTTCGCACCAGTGCCGGTTGAGTTCGGGTCGTTTACCAGATCACCAATGATGACTGTGCCGGTTAAAGACATGATCGCTTCAAGAAGGGTGTTATCCCCGTACTGGAACCAGGTGTTGGCGTTGTTGCTCTTGAGTTGCTTCCAGACGATGTTGCCAATCATCTTGTTGTATTCGTCAGGTTTGTTGGCTTTCAGTTCTTCCAGAGGACTCTTGCCGCTGGTTTCCTGCTTGGACCCGAAGAAGTCTTCATACAGGCCGGAAGTTGTCGCGGTTATAGAAGCATCAGTTTTGTGTTTAAGGTCCATGCCGCTGGTTAGGTCGTTCACGAAACCTTGAGCGAGCTGGCAGGAGTTGCCCAGATGTTGGTTGAGCGCTTGCACTTTCTTCTGGAAGTTCTCTATCCACTTCGCTCCGTCCGGGAAAACGTTATCGAGCGCAAGCTGGAAGGCATAGCCCTTGGCGTTGGCTGCTACAGCCCGAAGGAGTTGGACAATTTGATCCGCGTTAATGAAGGAAAGCGAACCGCCGAACAGATCTACACCACCGCAACCAGCTTTCCATGATGGAGGGGCAAAGCTCACCAGGTTCTCGTCGAAGATTCGTGTCTTTGCAGTGAACCGGCCACCAGCTAAAACGCCACGTCGTTGGCTTTCATAAACCCCAGGTGGTGTTGTGTTGCTCATTTCATTGAAGAGTTTGTCCATCTGTGATTGGAGGCCGTTAGCGGCTATCGCCCCTGTCGGTGCCATGACGAGACTGGCCGCCACACTCAGGGCAAGCAGGCTCCTTTTTAATGTCTTGTGCGTGACCATCTTAGTTCTCCTGTAATTTGTCCCGGATGTACTTCATGAGTTGTTCCGGTGGCACAAAGTTGTCTTTATCACCGCTCGCTTGAGATAGCTGTTTGAGGTCAGAGCCCAGCTCTGGTGAGGCCAAGCGTTCGGCTATGTTGTTTTCCAGGTTGAGTACCGGACGTGTACGGTTAAACTCTTCGTCTGTGACCCAACCATTGCGTTTTGCTGCGACCAAAATCCTGTGATTCAGCTCAGGAAGAGACATTGGCCCTTGTCCTATAGGAGCGAACTGACCGTCTGGAGATGCGAGGTAAACAGCAGGGAAAGTTACGATACCAAGTTGTTTGGCATGGCCTTCATCGGTTTTGTAATGGGGGAAAAGCCCACTGGGGAGTGGTTTGCCGTCCATAGATACAGGAATGATCGAGAATCCTTCTCCTTGTTCCAACATCTTGATGAGCGGTGCTTGCAAGTCACTGTAGTCATCGTCGGACTTGTAGAAGAAGAATATCCCTACGCGTTCGGCTACGCTTTTGAGTAGCATGTTTTTGGCGTTACCAGCGTCACGATCAACTTGTTGTGAGGCAAACGTGGCAGCAGGACGTCGAGTAATTTCATCCAAGAAAGGATCACCTACGACCGCCAGCTCTGTAGCATCGGAAAATTGTTCAGAGCGATCTATCGCAAATCGTTGCAAGTAGAGAAACGTCCTGACGTTTTCAACGGTAGGATTGTTCCAAGCAAGGTCTTTGTACTTGGGTAAGTTTTCCCGGAACCATTCCGCTGAGAACATTTCTGGGCCGCTCGGAAGCGGAGCAGCAGGCTTAGGCTGTGTAGGCTTCGCTTCTGCCACAGGCTTTGGTTTGGGCTTTTCGGGTTTTTTCTCTGGTTCTTTGGGCTCTTCCTTGTACCAGAACCAACCCTCTTCCTTTCGCTCATAAAAACCAGGTCTTGTGCCATCTTGAGCCCAAGCCTGGTGTGATGCCCCCAGCGTGAGCGCTGCAAGGAGCAGTAAATTCAAAGGTGATTTTTTCATAGTCTCACGCACGTATTTTCCCATGCTCGATATGGTAGAGGTGGGAGGCGTGAAATTAGGCAGGTGTAAGCGCCCATTTAGGGCGCTTAGAGCGTTTTATTTGTCAACTTTCACATGTGAAAGAATTGACCAAACTATTTGGTCGTGTCCTCTTCAACTTCTGTCGCTTCTGCGGCCATCTTCATCTGCTTCTCGACCATGCGTTTTTGGGTGATGTAGCGGATAACCATCTCGACAGCGCTGTTCAACGCAAGGATTCGCATCGCTCTGGTGGATGCAACGTAGAGCAGGTTTATTTCATCGTCACGGGCCATTGGGTCGAGCTCTGGGTCCAGGACATCCGGAAAGTCGTCATAGAGCTGAACAAAGTCCCACTCCAACCCTTTGCACCGATGAGCTGTTGAGACCGTAATGTCAGCCCCAAACTCTTCTTTGACTGTATTGCGTCGTAGAGTGGTGAGTCGTTCAGGGATTTCATCGTAGCTGTTGATGATCTTGACAGCCCTCATCATCTCAGGGTCTTTGGTCGCCTTCGCTACTTCTTGATACTCGAAGTAGTCTTCATACTCATCAAGCAGTTTCTTATTCTTTACCCGGTCTGGCTCTGCCATCGAAAACCAGTACAAATCCTGGAGCTCATTGATCTGGTAAGCGTCGATTCCACCGACCCAGAATACCTGCGCTCCGGATTCGGTCGCAGAGAGCGCCGTCTCTATAACCCCCATGACGGTTCGGTGAAGTATTGCGCGGTGGCCCACGTCACCTGGTAAAAACATGAGTACCTGATCTGCTGGTCCCCGGCCAACAACAGGTCGTGTTTCACCTTTGAGTTCAAGAAGGGCGTTTGCCACCAGCGAAACGTTGGGGCCAAAGCGGAAGCTATGAGTGAGATAGAGTTGGTCGGCGTTCATGAGCTCTTTGCTATCAAGGGCGTTGTTTGCGCCTCTGAACCTATAGATCTGCTGGTGGCGATCTCCAACCAGGATTACCTTGCAGTTCTGCTGTAGGACGATGCTACTTGTTACGGGGTTAGCGTCTTGTGCTTCATCAAAAAGAATGGTGGTGTACCGGCGAGACAGATTCGGCATCCCGAGCTGATACTGTTTGAGGTAGCAATCGTGTACGGTCGGGAACGGATCTTGAACGTTTGTCATCCGTTTCCATATGAGCTCAGCACCTTCGACCACCTGGATTTGGTATCTCTCCTGTTTGGACGTAAGCACTTTACCCGTATCGGCGCGAGCAAAATGCGTATAAAGAATCCGCATGTCTGCACTACACATAAAGGCGTTGAGCGTATCGAGAATATCTTTGGCAAACGTCCAGTTCTTGGTATTCACCGCTTGGGCAATATCGGTGAGCCTTAGGTTGCCGGAGAGTTTGTGCTGGTAGCCCCTTCCTATAGTGGCGTAGGCAAGCTGGTGGGACGTTTTGCAGTCTACGTTTGCAGGAAACTTTTCTCTTGCCTCGTCGCGGATAGCCCTGTTGTATGCCAAGTAGAGGATACGTGAATCGAGGTTGTTGTGGGCGTACTTCACCAGTGTCGTGGTTTTACCCGTTCCAGCGTAGGCCTTAACGACAAGGCGAGGCCCTTTGTACTGAGTGATCAGTGATTGTTCTGGTGTGTCAGGAGGAAGTTGTTTCATGAGGCCCCCTACGACAAACACATCTGGAGAGTGATGCGCTTCTTTTGTGTCGAGAGGAACGTACTGATCCGCTTTTCTTCTCGGGGGAGGGATACTTCACAATCCAGATCTGTCCACCAGTCTGGGGCTTTACCTTGAGCCACCTCCGTAACCCAACTATGGAGACGGTGTAACCAGCGATAGTCGCCAATAGATGAGGTGGCTAGTGTCATAGCCTCCTCAATCTTGGTTTGAAGAGCCGCAGCTCTGTGTCGCCACTCTTCTGAATATTTAGCCTTTCGCGCCATCAGTTTTCCTCTTTCTTTTTCCCTCCCTTACCAGCTTTAGCGAGCTCTTGCTCCAACCCAGAAATTTTGGTCAGTGCATCATTGAGTCTTTGTTCGAGGCTCTTGGCCTGCTGGTCTTTTTCCTGCAACTGACCAGCCATCATGCCTTTGTCTTGAACAAGAGCGCGAGCTTCTGCTTCGGCGCTGGATAATTTGGCGTCCAGCTTTTCTACCTCTCCAGATAGGCGCTGGCACTCTCGTTCAGCGGATTCGCCATGAGCTTTGGCTGTGGCAAGGGAGTCCTGTGATTGGGCCAGTTTGGCCTGTACATTTTCGAGCTGCTCTTTCAACGATGTTTTTTGTTCCTGAGCGGCCCGGAGCTTTTCTGTCTGCTCTATACTCTTGCCTTTTTGCTCCTCCAACTCACCCTCTGTAGTTGCCAATTTTTGGCTCAAAGAGCGATTTTCGCTTTTAGCTTGCTCCAGGTGATCCTGTGCTCGGGTCAGATCTGCGGCTTTCGCCTCCAGCTTGCCCTCCAACTCAACGATCCGCTTTTCCAGCTTATCAATGTCAGCCAGTGAGCGTTCTAGCTCCGCAGACTTGAGGGATAGCGAGTTTTCTGCCTTACCAAGGGCCGCATCGAGCTCTGATTTTTTGTTGGTGAGAGCTTCAAGTTGTTCCTCCAGTAGCTCAGCCCGTTCGGTGGCATCATTTGCCATGTCCACGGCTTGCTGCATATCTTCCTGGTACTCAATTTCTTTCTGTCGTAGCAGTTCACGCTCGCGCTCAAGCTGTTCATCGGCGCTTGCTTTGGCTACCGTATAGATCTTCTGTAGGAAGAGCTCAGCATCGCTCATAACCGATTCTGGAAGGACTACCTCTACCAGCTCTTCATCGAGGGAGTGTTCCTCTGACCACTGTTTGAGATACGTTGAAATGGTGGTAAAGCTCCCCTTGCCAATGATGTCTCTGATAGCGATGACCGTTGGGCGTTTACCGGCGTCCTTGAGCTTTTGGGCCGCAGCCGCTACATCGTCAAACTCAACCAATTTTCTTGCCATGAGAACGTTCCTTTTAATTTGTAATGTTTACGATAATTACGATAATTACGATAATTACGATAATTACGATAATACGGTAATTATCATAATTATATATCATGCTGCTGTCGATTGGAATTGTTTGTGTGGGACAAAGCCCTTCCGGCTGCGGAAAAGCCTTGTTACGCGGTCACGCTGATTCATCCAGGGAAGGATTCGATAGTGACTCCACCGAAGGTGCCAAGGATTTCCGATGCCGCTTTATCAGATCGAGTTTTGCGTTGTTCTGAGGCGTCAAAGTTACGAAGCAATTTGAGCTGAACATCCTTATCCTGGAGCACGATCAGGGGCATTGGCGCGGTAACGGTTTTGAGTACCCCTGCGGCCATGACGTTTGCCACCGGTTGAACCTTTACTTCCCTTCGCTCCCGGAGATAAGGCTCCGGGGTGCTGGCGATCTTCTGGATAAGCTGCTCCAGGGGAAGTTGATAGTCTGGCCCAGATCGCTCCAGCTCCTCTCTGATGCGTTGCAAAAGCTCCTCTTTTACGGGCTTCTTCAAGGAGTCCTTCCGTTGCCAGGTGAAGCGGATAGAGTCGATGTCGCCATTGGTATAGCACCGAATTTGTCTGTAAAGGTGGAGAGTCATGACACCAGGGCAGTCCGCTCGAAGTGCTTCAAACCTCTCTTGCCTGGTGGGGTACGTCGAGATAATGAACTCCTCGATACCAGCTTTGGCCGCGTTGATGCGTTCAACCGTCGCCGCAATTTCGTCAGCTACACCAATCCTGGAAGGGGAGAACCAGAGTACCCCCACGGTGCGCCTGGCAGACTTCTGCGAATAGTCTGGGTTGATGTGAAGATCTCTGTAGCTGTGCGCTGCCAGCTCAAGAGCTTCGCGCCCAGTTTGTTCAGTTACGACAATCTTGTTGACGGGCTCGTTCTCCATTCCTTTTCCGGTAGGAGGGATGGCCGCAACTTTTGCGTACCGTGGCGGTAGTCGTTTGATAAGAGAGGACAGGTTCGTTAAGTCGCGGCACATGGCCGAGAATTGTTCTGATATGAAGTTTTTAGCCATGCTGCCGCCTATGTGTGGGTTTGTTCTAACAGTTCATTGGTTACATAGTAGACAGATTTAGACCATCATGCAACGAGGGGGAGGGGCAAGAATACGCCTCCGCTTCGCGTCGGCGGGTGCCCTGTTTGACCTTCGTGTGTGAGATTAGATTGAGAAAGAGAGAGAAAAAGAGAGAAAAAGAGAGAAAGAAGAAAAGCGCGGGGCAAGCCAGAAATGTGGCTGAGGGGGACTGCTGGGGTGGGGCTGGCACCCTCTATACCCCACTTTGCATGATGGTCTAACTTTGTGGTTATAGGACGACTTTTAGAGTGCCTAGATTTGCTCGATTAGGACAAATTTCGGTCCATCCACGCTGATTGGCGTAGCAGCGCGATGGCATCAGAAGGGGTAACTTTCCATGCGTTGGAAAGCTGGCGAACTGCGAAGACTGCGAGCTCCATTCGGTCGTCATCATTGATGAAATTCTGGAGCTGGTTTCCTCGCTCACTAAGGATGATCGCAACACCGGCCTTGCCGTTGTTGTAAACCGCAAAGCTCTTATTCTTCGCGTCGCCGTGATAGGAACCCTCAGCCTTGCTACGCAAACCAAAGAGAACGCTGCAAAACGCCGTCAGTTCGCCGCGAGTGAGCTGCACCGTGATCTTGCTTTTCCAGTCTGGGCTGGACCCCGATGCCCTGATCGGCGCAATCTCGATGCTGACCGTAGGATATTCACCTCTGGTTAGCGTGTGTTGCACATTCAGGCCGGTGCGTTTCGCGGGGTCCTTCTGCCAGTCTGAGAAAAATTTGAGACTTTCGCCGTAGGATTGTTCTGTCATTCCAAATTACCTTTGCTTTGAAGCTCCTGGAGCTGGACCACGAGGTCACGTTGGACTTTGGCTATCTCTGTCACCAAGTCGGCGGTGGCAATAGCGTCGGTCGCTGCTGAATGGGCTCGACCTTTCCAGCTCACACCTGCCTCGCAGGTGGCATCCGCAAGTGAGATTGTGCCGTGCCGGTTGGTTGAGCCAAAGGCATCAGCCGCCAGCTTCATCGCGCACAGACAGTTCTGCTCTTGCCACCAAGAGAGTTGGTCTCCAAATGCACTGGCTGTTTGCCTCAACATCCTACTGTCGAAACTGGAGTTAAATATCACCAGATGACGGCCCGACAAAAGCCGGGCGAGAGCTGGCGCAACTTGAGTCCACGTAGGCTCATTCGACAGCTCAGTCTCGGTGATGCCATGAACACCCATTGCCTGAGGGTCTATTTCCACGGTTGGCCGTAATCTGGTGCAGAGGAGAACCGCGCCTCTGATGTCAGTAACAGCCAGCTCGATCACCTGGTCTCTTTCACCAAGTCCGGTCGTCTCGGTATCGAGAACCAGAGGTTCCAGAGCGACCCACCTTTGTGCCATGACAGAGGCCTTTGCCAGGTTGCTACGCATTCTTGCCTTGACCGAAAGGATGGATTGCGCCCTTATTTGCTTTTGTGATGCCGGTGAACAACCCCTTCTCCGCATTGGTTGGCAATCTGCTATCCGGTACACTCCAAATTGGCCACCATACCCGTTTTTGTAGAACGAAACTGGCTCTACTCCTGGCTTAGGCTTCATCCGAAATTCGTCCCTGAGCCGTCCTTTTGAAAAGCACCTATCGGCTTTCATGGCTTCGGCTCTGGCAAGTTCGAGTTCTTCATCATTCATGCTGTTAATCCGCTATATCGAGGCGTTGGCTCGCTCTCTTCAAACGCTCATCGCCGCGTCTGTCATATTTCTGGGTAGTTGCAATGCTTGAGTGGCCCATTGCGTCCTTCACGGTCACAATATCCTCACCGTTATCCAGCATCGAGGAGGCAAAGGTGCGTCGCAGGTCATGGGGCGCAAACATCTCCAGACCGGCTTCAACTCTTCTGGTCTCCAAGATGTGGTAGATGGCCTGATCCGACATCCGCTCTCCAGTCACATCATCAAACCGCCTGATCCTCGGGAATAAAGGCCCTTCATGCGTTCCTCGAACCTCTTCAACCCACTTATCCAGTCTTTTCCATGCGCCACCAGGCACATACGCCATTCTCTCTTTGTTGCCCTTGCCAAGAACCTTGAGAGCGCGGTCCTTGTAGATCATGCTTCCCATGTCCAGCGCAACGATTTCCGAGCGGCGCAAGCCACACCCGAGGAGCACCCCGAGAATGGCCGCATCCCGAAGCCCTTTGGCGCTTGAATCACTTTCACATGTGAAAAAGAGGCTGCGAATCTCATGGCGTTCAAGTGCCCGCCCTTTAGGAAGTCGAGATCCACGTACTGAACGGACTTGCTTAATGTGCTGGAAGCTATCCGTATCAATTTGCTTCATCGTCCAGGCTTCAAGAGCCACCCCTTTGAGCGCTGACAGGTAGGTGTTGATCGTTGCCGGAGCCTTCCCTGCATCCCCCAGCATTTCCAGCACCGCCAATATGTGGTGCCGCCTCATTGAGCTCCATGCACAGTCACGAAGGTTCTGAAACCCGATCATCTTGGCGACAATGTTGAGGAATGAGCTCATGGTCTGCCTGCTTCGCTTTGACCCGAGGCTCACCAGATAGGCGACGGCGGGGTTGTCCTGGATGTTCCGGAGCGAGCTCGATGACGGCAACAGTTCACCGCGAATGCTTTGTTCTGCCGGAACATTTACTTTCGCATGTGAAACTAGCTCTTCCTTGTCATTGTTTGTGTCGTGCAAAGTTACCTCCTAAGCCCGACCGCAACGAGAAGAAAATCCCATATTTTGAGGTGAAGAGGTAGTTCCTCCTCCATATGTTGCGTTTCGTAGCTTTGCATCAGTGGTTCAAACTTGGTTGGATTGCACAGCAATTCGTAAACTGTTCGGTTGGGCTTGGTGATCGGCTTATTCGGAGTGAATCCATGTTTGTTCTGGAGGTACAGCGCTACCGCGCCACTTCTGGATTCTCCGTAATAGCAATGAACGAAGATCTGATCGATACCGCTACCAACCAATCCATCCAGGAAGGTGGACAGCTTTTCAGCCTGGGATGAGTCAATGTAAGAGGCGTAATTCATCCGGAACGCTGCCTTCATCGTGTGGATGGTGTTCTCAGAATAGCCGCCGTCATAGAAGCTATCGCGGTACAACTGCCCCCACTGTCCGAGAGCGGCAGGGGACTTGTCTGGGTCAGTTATGGAGATCATGGCCGCACCGGGAACCGGCTCCAGTCTTTCGGCCTCCGCTTGACTAATGAAAAAGACTTTTTTGCTAAGCATGTCCCATCATCCCCTTACAAGGATGTGTTGCGAGTAGCTCACGCGCCTGACTTTGCCCCTCTTGAGTATCTACAGGAGCGGTCGTATACACACCTCCATGCCGCAAGTCCACAATACTGGTCCGACAGCAAGAACCTACGTTCTGAACTTTATTGTCCGAATCCAAACCAGCAAAAGTATGGCACGGTCCAGGGAATGGTTTCCTGCAAATAGAGCAGCGCTCAAAGTTCTTATCGAGGATTCTCTTTAAAACTTTCTCAAATTTGTTTTTGTTTAACATCGAGTTCTCCACACAAAGTTACTGGCCGAGCATCCCAGCCAAGGTGGTCTGCTGGCCTTCGCTACAAGGTGCAAATCCGGCAAAAGCACCGGCATTAACCTTGAGCTCATCAAAGCGTCCATCGGTGTCCCGGTAGTACACCTTACGTTTTCCAATTCCACCTTCGAGGTTTGCGGCCAACCAGGCGATCACTGCATCAGCATCGTTCGTAACTGATGCTCCCTGATCCAGATCGATAAGTACCAGGTGGGTGTCCGTCTGGAGTGCCACTTCAAAGGTCGCTCTTACATCAAAAATCACTGGTCGCGCTCCTTGTAAAAAGTGGGCATTCAGCACCACCTATCCTATTCCAAAAACTCTACTTTTTCAAAGATACATTTTAATAAGTAGAACAACAGCAAGAGGAACTCAAATTTATTTACCGTAATTATCATAATTACGGTAATACGGTAATTTTACAGATTTGGATGGAATGGTATAAGATGTCTCGCTGGAACATACTTGCTGAAAAAACGCTTAACAACGATAGTGAAAACATCATGTACAGGTGCGAGAGATAATATGTATAAGAGCCTTGAAGATCTGATGGCGGGTATTTACGAGATGGCAGCGCCAGATGGCATCATCTGTAACGAGGTTTCCAAATTCCTTGCGGCCAACCAGGTCAAGCCGGAAGACATAAGCTCTGGGATCTGGTTTTTCCTGTGGCTGAAATCAGCTCCCAAGGATGCGAAGCCAATCCAAAAAGAAATCCCCGGATTTGGAGTTGTTCTCAACATGCCGACTTATGGCGGAACGCTCAACGAAGCAATCACAGGGTTGATCGAGAACGAGTGCCGTCAAATAGAGCTCGCTGAGGGACATCCGAGCCTTGAGGCTTGGGTTGAATCAGTATTAGCCGGTCGAGATGACGGAGAGGAAAATGAAGCTGCGGCCAATATCGTGGATCTGCTTAATGGGTGTCACGACCTACTGGATACAGCAATAATCAATTACCTTTTTAAGGTGGGAAAAATCAACGAGCAAGAGATTTTGTCGCTCATCTATTATGGAGAGCTATGTGACCACTCTCTTGTCGGTACGCCTTTTTCAACGTTACATATCCCGAGTGAAAATAACGTCCACGAACGTAACATCATCCCCATTAAAAAAGGAGCCAGTTAGGCTCCTTTTTGTTACTCAGGGTTTGCTTTGAGAAACAACTTCATTCCAAGTATGCAGCACCTTCGATAGGTGCTGATGCTTTCTGGTGAAGTCCTTATCATCCAAGAGTGCTTTAAATGGCGCGTTCAGGTCACTGCATGTGACGTTCTTGCCGATCACAGACAGGGTATCCTGGAGTGATCCACCAGCAGCATCAAGCCCCATTCTATCGACGGTCTCACTACTCACCATTGCCTGGACAACATTGGTGAATGCCTTTGAGTTGAGCTGCTCAACGCTCAGGGCTGTATTGCATTTCTGCTCAACCGCTTGCTTGTACTGGATGGTGTACTTTGCAGTGATAGGTGACATGGTGTTCATCGCAAGTATGTATGCGTCTACCTCACTGGTCGGTAATGTCGCGGCATAGACTGACGAGCATGATGCGGCTGCGGCCATTATCAAAGTTATTACCTTCTTATTCTTCATTTCTCTGAAATCCCCCTTTAAAATATGGAGCTACAACTCATTTGTACCAATCATAATACTATTGATTTCCAAAAGTATCTCTCTCTACTGACTCTATGATGGCTCGCCTTCCAAACACTTGGCCGCTGGCGGCGGCTGGGCCAACGCCAGAGCCTGATCCACACTATCATCCGCCTGAAAAAAATCTCATTACCTCTGACGGATAAAGAAACAGATTTCCCCCTTTGGCAAAAAACAGATACCAAACAGAAAAAGCCACAGAAAAAACACCTGCAACACACACTTCAAATCTATTTCTTGCAGAGAAATACTTGTAGTGCTTTTTTTCGTATCTCGGGGCTCTCATTTTGACTAGATTTTTCAATGTCAACCAAAGAAAGATAACCCCAGTAGGAAGGATAACTATCACAACCCCAAAGAAATAAATTGTGTATATAATAAAATCAAACCAGTTATTGATTTCCATAAGCCGTCCCCAATGCTGCGCCAATAGCAGAACCATGTGAGCCGTATTTAATCCCTGGATTCCTCATTAGCTCTCTTTAACTTTAATATTTTCCTTAGATTTAAGTATCCATAGATTCCTGAGAACACTCCATACCCCCCCCAAACACCAACGGACAGATATAAGGCGAATTTGCTTAGAGGCCCATTCACATAATTTAATAAAGCGAACACTGCAATTCCTATAAAGGCTCCAGCTAACGGAAATCCAAGCAGATATACTGCTCTATATTTTAAACCGGTTTTTTTCATCTTATTATTTATCTATATGTTTTGAAATCTTATCTACAATGGATGTAGTATCCATATTCATTATCCTCCCTGCTTTTTCAATCAGAAACTCAGCTTCATTTGTTATGTTCTTTGACTCTTCATTAATAATGTCAATGATAGTTTCTAGTGCGATTCCATACTCACCCACATCAATAAATTCTTGCACTTCTATACTTTCAGATTCAGAAAACGAATCAGACAGCACCATAAGCAAAAGATCTAGCGTGGATTCAATTTCTCTATATTCATTTTTCATTTTGGATTCCTTGGTACGTTTGTTGGAAAACCTGAAACAATATCACCATTAGATTCTTGTATTACACGAACATTAATACCTTCTTTAACTGCCTCTGCAATAGTCCTACCACCGCGCCCAGCCTTTCGAGAAACATTTGGATCGGTAGCTATATCGGAAATGACGTGCATAATTTTTTCATCAGACCAACTTTGAGGAAACTCACTTTTTCCAGGCTTGCCTGTTCCTGCTCGATGCCCTCCACCAGTGGCGTCACCATCAAGAATATGCTTACGTCTCTGGGAACTGGCTAGGTCTACAAAATCATCAGCCGTATTTTTAAAAGCGCGTTCCGCAACATTCCCTAGCGCCTTATAGTTGCCAGGCAGGATAATCCCAGCAGCAAAAAGCCCCCCGGAAATCCACTTTTCTCTTGAGGTCGCACAATCACTGGTGATGGTCTTGAAGGTGTCATAGGCGTCCCAAGCGCTCAAGGCAAAGTCTATGGCAACATAAGCCCCCAGAAGAAGCGGCACAAACTCCCCTGTTGGATCTGCATTGCCTATCGGGTTGCTCAGCGCATAGGCATAGGTGTTAATCCCACCAGCCAGCCCAATCGGGTCACTGGTGATGTAACGCCCGGTATTCGGGTCGTAGTAACGCCGCCAGTTGTAGTGGAGCCCGGTCTCCGCGTCGTAATACTGTCCTGGGAACCGCAAATTGAAGGTCGGCCCCTGAGTGGTGATGCTGGCCTTACCGAACGGGCTGTAGCTCGCCTTCCAAACCACTTGGCCGCTGGCGTCGGTTAGCGCCTTCGGGGTGCCCAGATGATCGACGTGGACTTGATAGGTCTGTCCTGACTGAGCAAAGCTCAAGGGGGTGCCATCGAGCCAGATATACTCCGCCAGCACGTCTCCAGTGGCTGCGTCCAGCTCCTCGATGAGGTTTCCTGCCAAGCCGTAAATCAGTAGGCGGGTCTGGCCGTTTAGGGTCTTAGTTACACGCTGATCCAGATGGTTGTAGGTGTAAGCTGCTGTCACTCCAGCGACCGTTGCGGCCACCAGCCGGTTCTGGCTGTCATAGGTGAAGGTATCCGCCCCCTGCTTCGTCAGGTTGCCATTGGCGTCATAGCTTCTGGAGGTTTGCCCAGTCTTCACCAGCCAGTTGTTCATGTAGTTGATGGTGTAGCTTTGGCTCAGGCCATCGGTCGTGATCGAGGTCCTGTTGCCGGTGGCGTCATAGCCATAGCCCAAAACGCCATAGAGCCCCTCAGCAGAGGTGATGCGGCCAACCGCGTCATAACCGAGTGACTGATTGACTGATGAGCTGAGATTGTCGTCTATGGCTGAAATCAACGAGTCTGGCGTGTACCGATAGACCAGCGAATGCACTCTAGTAGCGTCGATGCCGGTGACTCGGTAATTGAGATCCAAAGAGCGACTTTCTGAAATGCCGTTCCATCTGACCATACTGGTGACGGGGCCAAAGGGCGCTCGCTCGATCTGGCTTGCCAGGCTTGTTGTGGTGCCTGCTTGTGTCGTTGCCACCTCGATGACGTCACCGGCTAAATCACGGGTGTAGGAAACCTCACGACCACTGGGATACGTGATCTTCGTGATGAGGCCTGCACCATCGTATTGGTACTGGGTAGTAAGGCTCTGCCCGTGGGTTTCCCAGGTCTCGTAAGCCAACCATCCTTCGGGTGTATAGCCATATCTCCGGACACCGTTGCCATCATCGACTGAGGTCAAGCGGCCCATGCCGTATGGTGAGGTTGCTTCGTCGTACCCGTACAGAATTGGCGATTCGCCAGCGACACCGCTGGATGCCTCGATGATCCGGTTCAGCGCGTCGTAGCTGTAGCTTGTGGTTTGTCCCTTGGCCGTCTTGCGCGTTGCCACGTTACCGGCTTCGTCATAGGTAATGTCGGTGGTGCCGGTGTCCGGGCTCCGGACCTGAGTCACTTCGCCAAAGCCGTTGTAGCTGTAGTAGGTCAGGCGCGAACGAGGGTCGGAGACACGGTAAACATCGCCGGTATCCTTGTAGAGCACCTGCGTGACCTTCCCGAGTGGATCGGTCGTTTGTGTCCGGTGATGGAAGCCGTCGTACTTGTAGGAGTGTGTGTTACCAGAGGGACTGGTCTCCTGTATCAGGTTTGCCACCACATCGTAGGAAAACGATGACTGATTGCTATAGGCGTCGGAGACACTGGAGAGCCAGCCGATTTCGTTGAAGATCCGGCGCTCTATCCAACGGGTCTGGCCCAGCGCATCGAGCAGTCGCTCTTCTACTGGGTTCCCGAGGTCATTGAGCTCAAGCTCGCGCCGGTTGCCCTGTGCATCTGTTTCCGCCACCAGCCGATGTGCAGCGTCGTACTCATAGCTGACGGTTGCACCATTTGGCTTAGTCAGCGAGCTCAGGAGGCCCACAGCATCATAGTTGTAGGCCGTGGTTCCTTCTGGTCCAGTGGAGCTGACAAGTCTTCCTCTGGCGTCATAGGTGAGGGTTTGGGTTACACCGTTGACGCCCTGAATGGTCCCGGCGCGACCGTTCGCGTCGTAGTCACCAAACTGCATCACCTGCCCCAGCGCGTTTGTTGTCCGGATCAGGTTGCCCTGGTCATCGTAGTCAAATGTCGTAACATCGCTGACGTCGGTGCGCGGACCATCAACCGAGGCCAACAGGCTCGGCTTTCCTGTACCAACAGGGGCATAGGTGTAGGTCCATGTCCGGGAAGCGCCCGAGCTGCGATCTGTGACCTTGCGGCTTATCACCCGGAGATGAGTGTCGTAGGTAAGCTCAGTGATCCTGGTTGGTTCCGTGATT
Organism: Vibrio sp. YT-16; assembly: GCF_033337405.1. Classification (NCBI taxonomy): domain Bacteria; kingdom Pseudomonadati; phylum Pseudomonadota; class Gammaproteobacteria; order Vibrionales; family Vibrionaceae; genus Vibrio; species Vibrio sp. YT-16. Next base: position 76,661 of record NZ_JAWOQQ010000014.1, on the reverse strand, counting down.
TTTGCAGGGAGCGACTTGGAAGGAAGCCAGTCGGTCGTAACCTTGCCCCCATCCTGGTCTATCTGGGTGGTTTCCAATCCCCGGTCGTTATGGGTGAACGTGCGCTTCTGTCCAGCACGATCTGTAATGCTGGAGACGAGGCCTTTGCTGTCGTAGACGTAGGTTTCCTTGCCTCCCACAAAGCCGGTACACGGCGCACCCTCAACAACATCAGGCTTGAGCATCCCGTTGTGACGGCTGTAGGTATATCGCTGAACGTGGCCGAGGGCGTTGGTGACAGAGACGCTTCCGTCAGCGTTGTAGCTTACCTGAGTCTTCTCTGCGCCCCCGGCGTGTTCACTTAGAACTGCCATCCCCTGAGCATCATATCCCCATGTGGCGAAACGGTTGCCGTTCTCGTCCACCAGCCCAGAGAGCAAACCCGGTGCATTCGGGTCATCGTAGAGATAGCTGCGGCTCGTATTGTCCTGGTAGATCACTTCCGCCAGCTTGCCAGCGCTGTTGTACTGGTACTGAATACTGCCACCAGCAGGATCGGTGACACTGACCATGCGGCCATCTTGATGCTGGAACTGGATGTTGCGGCCAAAGCCGTCAGTGATCGAGGATAGCTCTCCGTTCAGATAGCTCAGGGTGATGTGATTGCCGTTGGGCTTCTCGATGCCGGTCAGTCGTCCGGTTTCATCATAGGCCTCGACTACCCCGTCAGATTGAGTGTAACGCCAGCCGGTAGCATCCTTCGTCAAGGTATCATCGGTTTTCCATGTTGGCACCCAGACAGAGGACGAGTTGTAGAACGCGAGTTGTTGCCCTTCTGGCCGGTGCAGGACAACCATGTTCTCACCGTACTTCGAGGCGTTGACCTCGACGCTCCGCGAGTAGGTATGCCGCCAGCCGCCGAGCTCTTCATCAGGAAGGTGGCTATTGTAGTATCTGGTGAATGTGAAAGGGTCGGAGCCTCCGCTTTGATAATCCAGTTCAGCCTGGAACTTGTTGCCGGTGCCAAGATGGATAGGGTTCCCTACACACATGGTCGTTGTTGGTAAGCCGAGATCCCTGTCCAGGAACGGTGTTTTATCCATCTCACCCGGCAGAACATAGGTTGAGCGCCAGTAGACCGTAGCTGGGTCGCCAGTGCAGGTAGTGGGGTCATAATCGCCAGTAGCACCTAGATACTTAAAACAGATCCTGGAGACATAACGGCCATCACCATAACTGGCAACCGGATAAAGCGCATCCCCAACTGGCGTTCCCTTCCCTTGCTCCTCACCAGAGCGATAATTCTTCATGAAGGAATGCGCGTCTATGATGGTGTTGAAGCGCATTTTGTCTACTTCGGTGCTCACGGCTACAACCCGCCATTGTGCAAAAGCAACGCATGGCAAAGTTGCGAGCACCACAACGGCCAATGACCGCAGGTTTCGCATCAGTAAAAGGGAAGGTCTCGATCTCATTTACAGCTCCAGTTTTTATGCTGGAGCTATTTTCAGGTGGGAGAGTCGTTATCAACGACTGCGTTTTTGCCCTTTTAGGGTATGAATACGTGATTTGGAGAGGTTGTGTATTCAGAACAAATGAGAAGCAGGTTACTCATTTCGCTCAAACACTGTGACAAGAACACGTTTTTGGTTGTCGTCGTTGATCACCATCAGGTACTTGAACTTGGAATCTCTATGGCCCCAGACTTCCACGTTATCTACGCGGCCATACTTTCTGGCTTTATGGCGAGCCACTTTCTCGTCAAAGGGTTGAACCTGTAACTCTGGATGCTGGAGGCGACCAACGAGTGAGGCCCACGGTTTTTTAGGGTCTCCAGAGGTTATCCGGGCCTGATACTGATCGATGGCATGTTGAGTAACAAGGACGGGACCAATGGCCGGTGTAGAGATTTCGTCATGGGTTTGAGTATAGGCTTGCTTGTCCACATCGAGGAGCTCAACGTTGCCCTCACCCGGCTCATCCATAAACTCCATGCTCTGCGAAACTTCAATAGTAGCGCCCTTTAAACGTCCAGTGAGGCAAGCCGCAAACTTGAATGCAAACTCCTTGGTGGATTTGCCCAGCGCCAGCTTTTTAATCGCACCTTTGGATACCACCAGCTTGTAACCAGCACCAGCACCTGGCTCTCTGCAAAAAACCTGTTTGTCCAGCGCCAGATAGCGAATGGCTACGAGCTCAGCCAAAAGATCTGCCTCCTCGTTGTCAAAATCAATACGAACATCAAGGATGCCTTTCCGTTTTGTACCAACGCGCCAGAATACAAGGGCTGAATTATTAGAAGTTTTCTTCGAGACAGTAGTCAGTGTCATCATGGTCTATTTCTCCATTATCGGGATAATGGTCGGCATCGCCGCCAGCACCCCTATTCGTTAGGGTTCATTTAGATGCTACCACGGGTTTTAAAAATGCAACCCCTAGTGCCACTCTATTTGTGGTCCCAAGTATTTTTATAAGCTCGGGCTAGGCGTTTCTCTATCACTTCTGACAAATTGCAACCATCGACTTCTGCCAACCGCTTCAAAATCCTGTGGGCTTTATCGCTTATAGTTATGCTTTTACCAACACCATATCCCCTTCTGCGACGTTGCCTAATTGATGTCCCGAGTTTATTGATTTGCTCTGCTGTCAGATATTTATTAATCCATTCAGTGAGTTCTGATGGTGATCGCCCCATGCTGTTCAGGCTGTCCACGGCTTCAAGTTTCTTATCGAATGGGACGTCACGCCAGAAAGCTGGGCGCGAAGCAGCTCTGAGGAGATAGATCGCCGTAGCCTGAGCATCTTCATTGGATACTTTCAAAAAAACACCTTTACCGTTACATGTCACACCAACTTCATCGTGACATGTAACACTTCAAACTGCAAGTATAAAAAAAGGCCAGCTATTGCTGGCCTTTACGTTCATTATCGCAGTTACTCTTTAGGCGTTGTGATGCTTTTTTTCCTTCTGTTTCTCATGGTAGAGATACAGACTGCCGCCAGTGACGACAGTGAAAAAAATGAGCAACCCCAACATGCCTAATGTGAAAGCGTCCATTTGACCCCCTTAGGAATTGCTGACCTTGGTTAAGATTATACCATAGATCCACAGGATAACCCCAATGACCAACACCAAACCGGCTTCTTTGACGGTTATAGTGTCCCCAGATACAGCCAATCCTACAATACCGACACCGATGGCTGTTACGGCGACCTTACGCAGGTCTTCACCGATAGCTCCCAGAGTCTTCTTGTCAGGAGAGAAAAGACGCACAAACCACGTCTTAATACGCAAAAACTTTTTCATGATTACCTCCATAGTTGAAGAGGAGGCGAATCATGCCCGAGAGGGCATGAACACCCCCTCAGGGTTAAAGTTTTAGGCAGACAAAGCTGTTGGCTTCGCCTTGTTCATCTTCATTGAGTTAATGATCTTCGTCGCTTCATCAGCAAACGGGCCAGTAACTTGGATAGGCTCCCTTCTTGCGAAGGAGGCTGTCACCATCATTCTCTGGCCGTGCATCAGATGACGATACCGAGACCGCATAAGCTCAACGTAGGCCGCAGAGTCCCCCTCCCACCCCTCAGGGGGAGAAAAGGGGCACACCGCGTCGTTACCAGGCGTTGTATCAACCTTCGAGACATCAATGACGGCCATACTCAGCTCTCCTTCTCGCAATGAAATCGCGCAGGTAGCGAGCATTCGGGAAACCGAGGCTTCCCTGACTCATCAGGACATCGTTCCAGTCAATCCCTTTCGCTCTGGGCGGGATCGGGAGTTTAGGCAGCAGGACGTACACACGAATGCCGCGCTTCTCCAGCTTGGCTTTCAGCACGTTCGCTGACTTCTCACCAGTCACAGACTTATCTTTGTCAGCCCAGATCAGTACGGTGTGAACACCTTCTGGAACCTCGAAGGACTCCATCAGGGTCGCATTGACCGTTGACCAAACCGGGATTTGAGTGACTCGATAAGCTGACAGGGCTGTTTCCAGCCCTTCTGCAACACCCAGGATACCCTCAGTCGGTTCACCGAGGCGGATGGCCGCGCCATTGACATCCAAACCGTCAGGAATGGGCATCATCTTCTTGGCGTTGCCGACCTTGGCTTTTTTACCGTTTTGGGTGAGATAGGTGCGGTGGAGCGTTACCAGGTTGCCTTCCACATCTCGGATAGCGCAGACGATAGCCGGGAATTTCCCAACTTCATTGCCATCTTCGTCGTAGTAGGCCATAGCCGGATTGAACCGCAGACAGTCTGTTTTTTCTACTTCATCAACCTTGAACAGAAGCTCGCGGTTTTTGAAGTACAGACGCATTGGCTCAGTCACATGACTGGAGAACGGCAAACACTCGTTCCATACCTTCTCGATTTTCTCACGGAGACGAGCACTGTAAGCGCGTTCGCGCTCCATTCTCTTCTCCATTTCTTCTTGGAGCTCAAGCAGCCAAGGCTTAGGTTGTTCACGAAACATCGGAACAACTTTCGGCTTGTTTTCGCTGCTTTGCTCTTCCGGTTGTGTGGCCGCATGTTGTACTTGCGGTGCCGGAGCTTCTACCGTGCGGTTGACCACAGGGGCCGACTCAACATGGTGACTCACCGGCTCAACACCACCGTTCGAGCGAGCGCGGAACTGCGTTACCGTAGCGCCGCGACGTTCCACCAGCCAGGTGTTGCGATGCGTTTGCATAGGTTGTTCTCTCACAACATTCCCCTGCTCGTCCTTAACTTCAACGACGACAGTTACAGGCTCGCGCCCGAGGTTTGTCATGACGATCTCATCCCCATACTTGGCTTCACTTTCACCAATGGCTCTTTCAAGATCCACGCCCCAGATGGTGCGTTCCAAACCGCTCTTGTCACGGATGAAGGCAAAGTAGCTGAGCTCGTTGTCTTCGTTATGCTCATAAGGAGCTTTACCGTGGGCAATCAGAGTACCGGCAATGGATTTTTTACGATTCTTGGAATCGAGAACCTTGTTATTCACCTTCATAGGCTCTTGCTGAACAGGCGCTTTGGCCTGGACAGGAGCTCGTGTCGGTGCAGCGGCTTGTTGATACTGGGGTTGCTCTTTCTCAACGCCCAGATAATCACCAACCTCGCTCAGGCACTGTTTAAAGTCCCAGTTATTGAGCCACATCAGCAGCTCAAAACCATCATGATTGGCACCGCATGTATTGCATACGCCGCCACCAGTCAGGTGGGCATCCTTGAACAGTCGGAAGCCATCTTTCCCGCCGTGGATAGGACAAGAAACATGACGACCAGGTTTACGGAGAGCTGGTTCAAGATGGGGCGCTAGGGCCGCCAGGATGAATAGCCAGTTTCCGTTTGCAGCTTCACGAACGGTGTCAGCTTTGTAGTAAGACATAGGTTTTCTCCTTAGCGTGAACCCCAGCATCGAGGCTTCCTTAAACCCCCGTCGCCAGGGTTTTAAGGAAACCCCGACACCGGGAGAATGTGCCAAGGAGGCTCCCCAGCCGGGGAGAACTCCCCGGCGAGGGGTTTAAAAAGGTCGCCCCCGAAACGGAGGCGAATTTTGTGAATATCACAAGCACAAATGAGTGCCATCTTCCGAGGCCATCATGATTGTGACATCTGCGGTTACAGGATCTGACTTAATCACAACCTCAGTGGGTTTGAAAAAGCCATCTACAGTGGGCATGGGGTAATAAAGACGAATCTTTCCCCAATTCTTGTTGTCGGTAAAAGCGACCTTTGTTTGAGCAACACAAAGCTGCAAAAACATGAAAAGGAAGTCTTCTACCGAGTGCTTACCATCTGCACCAAATACTCCATCGACAATTGCCGGGGTCACTGCCACATTGGTCAGGAAACCAGCTTGTTTACCGATGGAAGATTGGTCCACCAGCAGACCATCATTGATGGCTTGTTGACGGATTTGGGCGAGGTCCAATTTAGCTACTTGGTTCATAAGGTGTACTCCAAAGTTAATGGGTACACCTACCCCGTGCGGGGAAGTGTACCCGCATGGGTTATTGAAAGGTCACGGCCAAAGCCGAGCTTTAAGGTTCCGAGTTTTACGCTGGCTGAATGCGCCAAAGAACGGTCGGAGGAAACGAGTCAGCGACACGCTTCACATTCGCGTAAAGAGTGTCCTTAAAGACACGCTCTAAGCGACGACCACCTTGACGATAAACCAACTTAAAGTCTTGGAATTTGTTCATGGATACCTCCAGAAATAACGGGAGGTATCTCCAGCAGGAGATAGACTCCCGCAGGGATTAATAAATTAACGTTAATTTGCTGTTTGTTTTTGGCGACCAGCTATCGCACGCTTTCGCCCTCAGGGAGGACAAAATCTGCTTACTGATGGCTTAACCATGAGTAAGAAGACTTGGGAAGTAAAGCAGGGGTTTCCCCCTGCCTTGTTATGCCGCTTTGAGGTGGCGAGAGAAAAAGTCCCTGGTTTGCTGGATAGCGCCCCGGAGAAGTTCTCGTCTGTAGCCAGCGTAGCTCTTGTCATCACTGGCAACGGTCAAGCCGTGCAGACTCTCTTCACCCAGGACAATCTCGTTTTCACGAGAGAGTACCTCAACACGTAGGCCAAGCACTCGCTCTTTCCCTTCCAGGATAGAACAAATTGTTTGGTCTCTTACTTCGTCATCCCAGTGGCCCATATCGAAATCCCGCTCAGGGAGTTCAGTAACACGCACCAGGTAGTTTTCAGTGGCCCGTTCCCAAACCACTTCATCTTCGCATGGAGAGGCCTCGATCAGCGAGTACCCGTCCGCTTCGAGCTTCTTGGAAAGACTTTTTACATCATCCGCCAGCTCCAGCACAAAGCGTTCCCAGAGGTCTTGCCAGCGCTCGACCATATCCTGGTTAATCCCTTCAATGCCGGTGCCAATCATGGAATCATCATCAGGGAAGATCCCTGTGAAGTCCACGTTGTCGTCGATGTTCATGCAGTTCCAATGGCTGTAGTGATGCCCGTGACTATTCCGAGTAATGGACAGGTCACAGGAACCATATTCGCGGAGGACAGAAAGCATATTCTCAATGTCTTTCTGTGCCATCAGGTTCTTCACGCGGCTGACAGCATCCACTTGGCCGGGCTCAGTGCTGAATAGGCGATTCATGAGAGCTTTGACGTCATCAACGCTCAAATCCCCGTAGAAGGCTACGCCATCCCCCTGGCAGTATCCGAGACTGTACTCAATCGTCAGATCATCCGGGTATCCACACTTAACCAGTTCGTTTTGAAAATGCTGTTTAATCATTGGTATCTCCTTAATTTCAGAGGGAGACACCATCCCCTCAGGGACCGATGTCCCCCGTGGGGTTAATGTTTGGGTTAAGAAGCCTTGCGGTTTAATTCAGTATCAAATCGAGGACCTTTGAGAACCGCAGTTTTCATAACCTCGAAGTTTCTTGGGTAACGCAGCTTTGAAACTGCGCCAGCTCGGATGTCGGCAGCCTCACTTGGAGAGACTAGCCTTAACCCTTCGCTGGTTTCAGCGTAGAACCAACCGGCATAACGCTCATAGGCATTCTGCTGGTACTGTTCAGTCGCCATATTCTTCCGGATCGCCTCTGTTAAGGCCTCAACAACACCGTCATCTTTCGTGATGATGTTGAAAACATGAGAGACGGTCAGGAAGTTCCCAAAGAAGCAGGCTGCCCCAAGCCAAGGCTGGAACATTTCGCCATTTCGCCCCGTCCTCACCATTGGTTCAAACGGGTATGGGCGATAACAGTGATACTGCTCAAACATCGGGTCAAGAACGTTGTCACCCAGGACATCCAGTAAAGTCTGAATGCTGTCCGGGTCTTGGCCTGCCCACTTACTCCCATTGCTGAGAATCAGTGTTTTACCGTCAGTACGCTCCAGAGCTTGTTCAAAGTTAGACATAGTGCATTCCTTTTGGTTAGGACGCACCACACCCTCTCGGGATGATGCGCCCGAGTGGGTTAGTTGAGAAGGCTTAGCCGTCAAGTCCGTAAATTACGGCGGAGCCGGGCTCCATCTCGACAACTTGTGCGCTTCCTTCTTCTATCAGCTCCTGCATGTAACCAGACTCAGCATCCGGATTACGTTCGCAGTGTTCGTCCCAGCGTTTCAAAAGCCCTTCTGTGGCTTGTCCGTGGGTCTCACCAAGGCCGATAAACTCATAGTGTCCTGTGTTTACGATGATCACCACCATAGCTAGTGCTCTCCTACAGGTCACTTGGTACATACAGGTCATCTTTGATGGCAGAAAAATCGACAGGAGACTGGTCCCCATAGGTTCGATTCACGCCACCAGCATCATCGACACTGACAAAAACCGTGCGGAGTAAACCGCTGGGCTTTGCAGGGTAAACGATGCTGACATGCTGACCTTTGTACTGTTCTGACAAAGTGCTTTGAAGCTCATCAACCGAACGGAATTTCCGGTCGCGGCCAAAGTCCTTAATCTTGATGTCGCCAGGGATTGGATTAGTCATCGTTACCCCCTGCCAGCAGTTTATCTACTGAATGGCCGAGTCCGTTACCAAACCATTTGTCCAGAGCGTCGATTTCCGGGAAGTCCGATTTCACCTGAGCAACAACACGTTCCATTTTGCTGAGAGCATCCTGGAACTCAAGGCCATTACCTGCGGCCACCTCAAGTTTGCACTTGATGTAAGCGGAGTAGGTATCACAGGCCTTAACCAGTGATTGTTCATAGCCACCGGGAGCGAAGGCTATGGCGACTGCATCCTGGAGTTCTTCGGGAAGAGTCTGGATGAGTTTGTCCTCTGCGGCCTTTTCCAGTCGTTCAAACTCACGCTGCAAAACAGCGTTTGCTTTCTTGACCGGTGTTACAACATCCGAACAGAGAACCTCGGCTGCATCATGCAACGAAGCATGAGCAAGCATGACTGCCAGATCCACCGACTTCCCTTGCTGAATGGCAATATTGCCAGCCAGGTAGGAAAGCAGGGTAACAACAGCGCTGTGTTCCAACACAGACTCCGGTTGAACAGAGTGCATCAGTGACCAGCGTTTGATCAGGCGTTGGCGCAAGGCCAGAGCTAGAAAGCCGAAATTTGAATTAGACATAGTGCCTCCAAAATTGGTTGGAGGTACACCAAAGCCGACCGGGCCTTGGTGTACCCGGTTGGGTTACTTAGTTATCTCGGGTCAAGCTGCTTAGCTATAGCGAGTAAAAACGGATGGAATGGATGATCTTGCGGGACACCCCCAACAAGCTCACGGGCTAAACCGACTGAGTTTGTAGCCAACACCTCTTTGACGGCCAGAATGATTTCATTGTCGATTTCATCCTGGGTCTTTCGTTGTTGGTCCACCAGCCGACTTAACTTGTCTAGGCTCATGCTTCTCTCCTTTGTTTGTGGGAGAGAACCCAGGAGGGGTTTCCTCCCGAGGGGTTAGGTTATTGCTGTTTTGGGCCAGCTACCGTTATAGCCAGCAAGCGCTGACAATGAACAAAGAGTATGACAGCCACCTAAAAGGGTAAAACGCTGTAATTGCCCTTTTGGGGTGCAAAAGAAAAAGCCCTCCCGAAGGAGGGCTTTTTATGCGGCCAAGGACAAGCCTTGCTGTCCTCTTTGCAACTCTGTGTCGTCGCGGCGATGTAAGCGTTGAACCGCCTTGATCATCGTTCTGACATGTCGCTCCAAAGAGGCTGGATGGCGTTTTGACAGTAGGTTGATCCAGTCGAGATAGATAGCAAGCGCGGAACCTTCGGTTAGGGCTGCCTGTATCGCCTCATACTGCCCTACGGCACTCTGGACCACATCATTCACCCACTGGGCGTCAGTATTGTCCAAGAGCTCGCAGAGGGCCGTATAAGCCTTCCTTCTGGTCGCGGCCATGTAACGACGAATGTTGGCGTTTCCGCTCCCCTCTCGCCCTTCCATGACGCTCATACAGAATGCGCTGGAGTAACAAAGCATCGCGTCAGTCACGTAGTTAAACCATCGCTCCTGATGCCGTTTCTGTTCTTCCATTGCTTCCTGGTCAAGTTGCTTCTCGATGAACAACCCCGTCGGAGTACGGTGGTGCAGATGGTACTTGAACGTTAAGTGCAAGTTGACCCACCAGCGTACCGTTGCCAGTCTTCCCTTGATTTTTCGCTTCACCAGATCTTTGTACTTAGCATCGCTAAGCACTTTGACATCCTTGCGCTGTTGGATTCCTTCCATCGTCTGTAGCCCTGTAAGGCCCATCTGGTGGTAGGTTTGACCTCTTTGCATCATACGGTGATACAAAGCGCCTTTTCCTTTCGCAAGCTGGATTGCTCCGAACCGAAGGTAGAACTGCGCTGCACTACCGGGCGTATAATGTCCCTTTAGTACAGACTCCCTTAGTCGCGGGTATTCGTTCCAGATGATGAACGCAGCGGAGTCGGGATCGACTTTCACTTCATCATCTTCTGCGAAGCAAACCACCCTTCTCTTTCCGTCTGCGGTATTGATCACTTGCGCTGCCAACGGGTCATCCCCGCCGTCAAAGTAAGCCATTTCCGCTAACGGATCGGCCAAGCCATCAGAAAGCGAACCATCGCCCCAGCGACCAACCTTCAACCACAATGGCTTCGGAATTGGTGACTGAGGAACGGTTTCACACTGCGGCTCGTCTTCCAGCAAGTCCAGATCACCCATCGACCAAACCCTGTGGTAAATCTCCAGGGCATGGAAAGGCTTATCATTGAAATGATGGAAGGCCCACATGAAGTCGATATGGACTAAAGCCTCTTCCGATATGATCCGGAATTGTGGCTCTGCCATTCGACGGTTCCAGTCGTTATCCTCTGCTTGACCAGTAGCCAGCTTGTATGCCAGCTCATCAGCTCTCTTTTGCTCCATGTAGTCCATGCTGCAACAGACATGAAGCAATCGTTCTAGGAAAACAGGACTGTAAACGTCCGGCTGTATTTTGATGTATCCGCCCTCGTAAATCGTTCGACCTACGGGATGGCGGTCTTCCCATGCGTACCGGCGTTTTGCCAAGTAGCGCTGGATGCGGTTCAGCCCCGACATATAGCCATGCCTTTCAGGGTCCGTGGCAAGCAACGTCTCCATTGACTTATCCAACCCAACAGCCTGGCAAGCCCAGCAACCGAAGCGAGCGCCACAGGCGTCACTGGCCTTCTTCTCTGTTGCCGACCACACGCACTCCCCTGTTGCCGCCTTGTAAAGCTCTGCCGTAGTGACATTGCTCTCCAAGTAACTTGGCAGAGGATATGCTGAGCCCATGCCAGCGGATAGTAAGAACTCCCAGACATCACTCGCCAACCAGTTTTTCACCACATACAGCTCACCCCCATCTTTCGTCTTAATGACGCGATCTGAGCTTCCTCGCTGTTTTGCAATGTTGGCCGCACGAATAGTGCTTTCAGCATCACGACTGCCCAGCAAAAGGCAGACTTTCTGTCGAACCTCTTTGGGAAGCTCTCGCATATAAGCTGCCTTCGCTCTTTTGGCAGAGGTGATTTTTAAATCCTGGCTACACTGGCGGGCCGTGGAGTTGGAAAACGTAGGCAACCCCCTCCCAGTAAGGATTCGGCCCGTCCAACTCTGCGAGATCCCAGGCTTTGCTAGAACGATGGTCAGAGGAAGGTTTTCCTTCGCAATGAAACGCTCCAGCTCGGCCAGTTTCTGATCCGCCAGCCACCTTACCTCTGGGCTTTCGATCAGTGTGTCAGTGTGCAAGATGAAGTGGTGCTGGCTGATGGTCGCCCCACTCCTTACAGCCCGGATCAGGGCCATCAGGAACAGGTGCAAGACCGTTTCAGAATCTTTACCACTGGAATAGCCGATCATCATGGTCCACCCATCAATTAAGGCCGTGTGAATGGACTCAACCGATGACGTGATCAACGATGACAGACTGGTTCCTCTACTGGCATCAACGAAGTTCAAATCCTCGTTATCAGTCAGTTCTGACCAAACAGAATCCCACTTATCCCCACGCAAAAGCACTGGGATGGGTTGTTCTGATAGATCAAAGTTTAATGTTTGTTGCATAGGGCCTCCTGGATTAGCAGGGTGCCCATCCCTTCCGGGAAAGCACCCCGGTAGGGTTAAAATTGAATCCTGGCTATCAGACCTGAACTAGCTGCTACTCGACATCTGGTTGTCTTCGTATTGCTGCTTGGCCTGTTTCACCAGATCAATGTCACCGTCTTGCAGCTTTTGAATATCAAGCTGTAGACGAGCCTTGTGTTTCAACAGTTCAGCGACCGCATTATCAATGTGATCAATGAGCGATTGGTTTTTTTGGATGGTGTAACTGTTGAGTTCATCGAGCAGGGGCCATGCAACACTCGAATGAGTGTTGAGCAATGGGTACTCTGCTTCGATCTCACAAACCACACCGTTTGCTCCTTCTCTGTAATGAGGGAACCCGACACGCAGACCGATACGACGATCCAGCGCTGCATTTACAGTACATTCCAAAGAAGTTCGGTTTGAAAAAACATCGTTGACGTTTTTAGACATGCTATATCTCCGTTCAGTTTATGACGGAGCCCCCTAACAGGAGGTGCTCCCGTCAGGGTTGATAATTTGCTGTTTGTTTTTGGCAGCCAGCTACCGCACTTGAGCGCCTAAGGCACTTTCCGAAGCACCCTGGGAAACCGAGATGCTTGGGAAAGCGCGGGGTTTCCCCCTGCGCTGATTACCCTTTTTAAGGGGCCGGTACGCCGATTTCTCGGCGCACTCAGGTTGAAGCTACACAGTCAAGAACCAACGTTTCATAGGGACGGTGATGTCTATCATCCCGTTTCCACATGGATTCTGGCCCCAGAATCTGTAGGTCGTCTCATAGAAGTCAAACTCAGACAAGGACTGAATCTGCGCTTCTGAGATCGGCTCAAATGGTCCACCGCAACCGATGTGCATATTGAGCCCATAATCTCGAAGCTCTAGCTCTCCGAGATTTAGCGTCTTCCCGCCCACACAAGCAACCAAGTTCTGGTTTCTGACGTCGCCTTCTTTGAACAGCAAAGCTGACTCATCGTAGCTCCCATATTGGTTGGTAAACTTCACAATATGCCCGTGCTTAGGTGAGGTTTGTTCCGACAACTCTTTCAGTAATCGCTTTACGCTTTGAAATCTCGCGTACAGAGCTGGCGTAAACTGCCCAGAGTAGTTCAAGTTTGGGCAGATCATTTCAAGCATCTCATCAGGTACAGATTCAAGCCCCATTTGCGCGGCCAATGGCTTCGCCTTTTTCAGACCTTCCTCAAGCACTCTCTGATTTACAAGTTGTTCTAATGTGTTCATTTGACTCTCCACTTTCGAGAGAGCAATGCAAGCCGTCTCCGGACTTACATTGCCCGTTAACGGCTTTATTGGTTTATCCCAAGAGGTACGGAGCTACGCCAGTCAGGAAGCCCATGACTCCCAACACAGCGCCAACCACGCCCAATTTGATTGACAGTTGGACACTTTGATCCGGATGGTTCCAGAACCACTGCCAGACTTCCCAGCGCCTGGCTCTGCGAACCTCAAGATTTACAGTGTCTTTAAAACGAACACCCAGAGCATCTACCGCATCGTAATCCAGCGCGACCGCCAGCTTTGTGATGGATAAATTCCCAGGGTTGCCCATCGCATACCGGAGAACCTTTGCTTTGGTCTCTGGGTTTACGATCATAACCGGCTCCCTCCTGAAAAAACGGGTCTTGTCTTTTCGCTTGGAATCCATGTTGCGGTTATGGAACCTGGCAATGCAGTGTTGAAGGCCTGAATCCTCGGGAGGTAAAGGCACAACAGTTTCGATTTTCATGATTACTCTCCTTTCGGATAGGCCGGAGCAAAGGCCTTTCGGCATTGCCCCGGTGAGTTACTAATGAACCAAAGATGAAGTGACCATGATTGCGTCTCCGGACATCATTACCGGGAGATATTCGCAAGGCTCATGGCCGCAGCTCTTTTTAGTTCCGTTAGGTGAATAGACAGCCAATTGACCATCCATAATGTTGAAGGGCATCCCCTGTTTTTTCGCTGCCGGTGACAGCTTGAGAGTGCCCTTTGCGTCAACCAATGCCGTTGCCCAATGGAAGTCTTCACCACCGATCACCGGCTGTGATTCATCCACGACTTCGACCATGATTGGCATCATTCCAACCCAGCTCCACAGGCTGTTCCCTAATGCGAGGGCTAAAGCCTCGAACGCGGGAAAGACTACCGATTGCCCGAGAATCTGGTGGGCAATAGTGTCCGACAGACCTTGGATGAGTTCCTCTGGTATCCCTTTCACTCGACAATGTTCTGTCGGTGTAAAGATGCGAGACAACTCCGGCTGTTCTGGATGAACAATGAAAGGTTCGGTACTTCTGCATTTTGCATAGTCCTTACCTATGGTGCCGCAAAACTCATCGTCGCCAGTCAGAAGCTGGCGAGAGAACCCCTTGCCAGCAGCTTTGTCTCTCAACTCCTTCTCAGCCAGATAGTCAAATGACTTCCAACGTTCAGAATCGAGCGGAACTGGCTCCAGGATGTCCTGTATGCGACTTTCCTTGGTGCGAACAGGCTGAACCTTCTCAAGTTCAAACCCGTCGATCCCGTGGGAAAGCGCAACAACACAAAGACGCTTGCGGCGCTCAATAACCCCAAACTCATTGCCGTCGAGAATGCGCTCTTGTAGGGAGTAACCCAACGAAGAGAGCACCGAACGAATCACTTCCATCGAAGCGGTGTTCTGGTACTCAGGCACGTTCTCAATCAGCACAACGGCTGGGTTTAGCGCTTCTACGAATTGCAGGAAGTTGAAGAACATGGCACCTGCCGCCTCATGCGATTCGGCAAACTCCAACTTGTTCTTACTGCGACCTGACTTTGACGCGCCGGTACACGGTATGCCCCCCATCAAAACATCCACCTGTGGTGGGCGTTTGCTGAGATTCACAGCCTGGATTGGCGATTCGATAACAATAGAATCTTCGTTCCAAAGCTCCGGGTTATTTGCCAAAGACGAATCGAGATATTTCCCTTCCATCTCCACGGCCACAGATATGGCACTGGCAATTCCCGCCTTGTGAAAACCGGCGTGAATCGCTTTATCAAGCACACCACCCCCATGAAAGAGGCTGCATACCGAAAGCGATTCTCCATTCTCCAGCTTACTGATAAGCCGGTTGACGCGCTCGATCACTCGCTCTTGTTGATGGTGAGCAGAGATCACAATTGCGCCGTTACGGATGAACACGCGGAGCATCTCTACACCGTCAAAAACGGTAGCAAGCTCCTGCACGGTCAGATCGATGATTGGAGACACCCGGCCATTGCGCTCGCGCTTACTGATGGTGAACTTACCCTCCTCTTTGACGCGAAGCACAACCTGGGAATCTTTCAGCTCCAGATCATACTTCATGCCAGGATAGTAACCTTCACGCAGTAGCTTTTGGCCTTCCAGCCAGACGCGCTTCTTGCCTCGATGTTCTCCTAACTTGGTGTTTACGATAGTAGCCATGAGCTCTCTCCTTTCGGTTGAGAGGCCACTACCGTCCCAATCGGGAAGTAATGGCCCCGATGGGTTTAAAGTGGTTCTCAGTTCACAGCGATGCCGTGAGACTGAATGGCATTAGCAAAGCCAGCCATTTGTTCAGGGAAGGTGTAGCGGTTGATGTCCTGGCTGCGAGCCAGATTGACATGCACCTTCTTCACCTTCGTTTCGTCAGAGTCGTACTTTTCAAGCGCCAGCTTCTCAGCTTCTTCCGGATCTCGGCCCAGCGAGTAGGCGTAAATCACAGAGGTGAAGCCAAGTCCTGAGCCGAATGCGTAGACTTGTTTCTCGAAATGGACGTCAGCGAAATAGATGCTGAATCCGGATTTGAGGTTATGTTTTTCCATGATGCACTCCAAATAGTTTGGGGGCGCACCACGTCCCGAACCGGGCGGATGCACCCGGTTTAGGGTTAGTAGATTGCTCAAGCTGTTACGCCAGCCTGAGCCTTTATTGCTTCAAGCACGATCTCTGCTTCCTTGATAGAACCAGTGCTGTACAGCTTATGCAGCACCCGGCCAAGGTTCACAGAGATCTTTTCTTTCACTTGGAGATACTTGACATAGAAGTCATACAGTTTCTCCGCCTGCTCAAGGTGGGACATGCTCTCAACGGGAATGGTATTCCCTGGATTGCAGTACCACTTTCCGAGCACCTTTTGTACAAATCCCTCTTTGTCTCCTACGAACTGATTTGTGCCAAACACCCCACTGGTTGGTGAGCGTTGAATAACAGAAATCGGATTCGCAAAGCTGGCAAGAGTAGTCATAGTTGTGGCTCCATGTTTGTCAGGGAACCACCAGCCCGAGGGGCAGTGATCCCCCAAGGGTTATGTAGAATGCTGTTTGTTTGGGGAGGCCAGCTACCTCACTATTCACTCTCGACAGAGAGCAAAATCTTGCTTTCCGAGGGGCACAAACTTTCACATGTGAAAGTCGATGCCACTGGGAAAGCAGGGGGTTAACCCCCCGCTTTAACCCGCGCTAAGCGGTTTAGGATAGACTTCACGCCTTCCCTTACTCCAGATGGATCGTAACCTGCTTCATCGCAGCAGACCACAAATGAGAATGGATGTACCTCATCGGACATCACCCAAGCCATCGTTTCCTGCTTGATTTCACTTCCAGCTCGACCATCAGCAAGGACTCTAAGGCTATGCCATAAAAGCCCATCACGTAACTGCCTTACCTCATCATCAGTCCATTCAGGCTTTGGCTCAAATGGAATGACTTCTGCGGTCTTCGGCTCTTCATCCAGGAAGAAAAGCGGCAGCTCAAGCTGGTTTTCCTTCTGGATCATCTTCACTGCATTCATGGTGACTCCTTTTACGGGCACCATGCCCCCACAGGGGCATGAAGCCCCCAGTGGGGTTACAGTCATAGTTACTTCACGCCTGCCAGTTGAGAATTGATGTTCTCTTCCAGCCAGCCTTGAAGCGATTCAAGGTCACGTTTGTCTTCCGTATTGCTGGCTTTACGTGCATCTTCCGACACAGCGCTCAACATGGCGTTAGCCTCAGCAAGTGATTCAACATTGTTCCCAGGGAACACAATCGTTTGACTGTGATCTTTCATGGTCTTCTCCTTTGAGAATGGAGGACCGTCTCCCATCAGGAAGAGCGGCCCCGTGGGTTAAAAGTAAAAATCCTCCAGCTCTTCATGGTCAGGCTTTCGCTCAACTGGTCGAAGCAACTCAGCTTCATCAGCGAACTCAAGCTCAGGATGAAAAGCAGGATGAAATCCTCGATGCCAGACTGGACGGTCATTATCGAGGTCTAAGTAGCAGTGCCTCCCACTGGCTGGGTGATAGCAGTAAAGCCACTGTCTACCACTAACGGTAAACGGCTTCTCTGCACCTCCACATGCCGGTACAAGGTTATCTGCTGCTATATGCGCTACAGCATCCATAGGATCAGTCCTCATCTTCGTCATCACGAACACAAAGATCACGAGCAACTATTTCCGCAGCTATCAACGCATAATCGTTGCCCTGCCAGAACCACCGCTCCGCCAGCTCATAGGCTTCGCTGGAAGGTTCGCCATAACCATGAGCCACCACGTAATCGTGGAACACTTCATGATCAAATGCCTTGCCATCAGCTTCCATGAACCAACCGACAGGGCACTCCAGAATGCGATGCCTTACGACATCTCGCTCTGAATACCCCTCTCTGACGGCTTGCTCCAACATTTCCCGCGACATACCAGGAGGAGTGATGATCTCTATGCTGATCCCGTCACTTCCTGCAAGATTGTCCTCGTATGGAAGACCGGCAAGTGTAAGGTGATTGCGCTTGCACCAGCCGATGGTCCGAAGTATCCGACTTTTGTCAGACTCCCTGGCCGTGTATCGGTTAAGCTGCATAGCCACCTCCAGCACACTCCCCATCTTCGATTTCACTTCCGAGCTCGACCATTCCAATCAGGTCAAGCTGGGTCATGTCCGAATCCAGAGAGCAGTCAATTGCTGACTGAATGATGCCTTTGTGGGCCAAGCCTAAAACGGACTTAATAGTCGAAAGCAGAGACTCGGCTTCGCTCTCGATTTGCTCCAGAATGTCTTTCCATTCCCAGTGCTCAAACGGTTGCCAAACGACCAGATCCTCAGGCTCGTCTCCCCGTTCGACACACTCAGACAAATACTCATAAGCCTTGCACCAATTCTCTTGTTGGCCCAGTTCACTGAGCACTAGAGCGGTAGCATGACCGTATGCGATTTGTTCAACTTTGGTATTGATAGACATAGTGTTTCTCCTCGTAATGGATAGAGGAGCCCCACCCGCAGGAAAGGCTCCTCCGGATGGGTTAAATTTCCAAGGTCACATCGGTTTTTGCTTTAGCGCAGCAAACCAACACTTCCCCTTCTTTGACAAATGCGATGGGCGTCTCGTCATAGGCCACTTGACCTTCGAGTAGACGAACCCGGCACATGCCACAAAAGCCACTGCGACAATGCGTTTCAACAGTGAGGCCTTTGCTTTCGATTTGCGCCAACAGCACATTGTTGCTGGCTTGAAGTTGTACGTTCATGGTCACGCTCCTTTGTTGTTGATGAGCGCGACCAATCCCCTCCGGGATGTCACGCCCCGGTTGGGCTACTCAGCAAGTGCATAGACACCTACCTCGATGCGAATAAAGAACCTGGCATCTTGAAGAACTTGCCTGACCTTTGCTTGCCAGTGGTTGTTCTCTCGATGCTTTGCGTAGGGTTCAATCTCTTTGTAAATCTGCTCCAGCTTCAACGTTTTCCCCTGTAGGGTTCGGCGTATTGCAGCTTTCCACGTAGTCGAAACCATATTGGTTGCTCGACGGTGTACGGCAGCAAGAAGACAGAGCGATGAGGCAACGTCGTTACGACGAAACACCAACAGCTTTTCATGGGCGATACGCACCAGCTTCCCGGAATACTGAGTTCGGTCACTCACACAGTTGTGCTGTGTTTTGATGATCTCATCCACCAGCTTCCCAGGTGCGATACGTTCCACAAGGCTGGACAGGTTGAAATAATCCCCATCGCGCCTCAGGTTTCCCATGAGGATTCCGTAATGCCCTCCTCGCTCACAGGCGTCATGAATATTCATAACGGCCAGCTCAAGGGCTTCAACGAACTCAGGCAAATTCATGCGGCTCATATCCCATTTGTTGGGCTCGCCCCACTGCTTACCTGAATACTGGATCATGTCCCAGTAAGGAGGGTGCCACCAGATCAGGTGTGCAGGCTCTCCGAGGAACGAAAGGAAGTCATCCCGCAACAGGTTGAACCCCTGATGCAAGTCTGTCCCTTTGAAACGGACACCAAGTTCATTGGCAACGTCGATGCTAGAGCCACCCCCAACACTTGGGTCTGCCACCAGCCCGTTCGGCTTTCTCATGTAAGACTCAATGAAGTCTTTAACGATAAAGCCCGAGCAGTTGCCTCGGTACTTGTTGTTTCCGTAAGGCCCCCTGTTTTCGTAGGAGCATACTGATGATTTGAACATGGCGTCCTCCATCATAGATGGGGCGCACCATGCTCCCATCAGGGGCCGGTTCGCCCCTGGTTAGGGATTAAGATCAAGCGTTATCTGCATACCACCAGCTAAGGCGATTGCAATCACGAAAGAAGGTTGCTTCATCAGGAGCCTTCATCATGACCACATCACCTTCGCAGTAGGTGCATAGCTCAAGCGTTGCTTCATTTTTCCAAAAGGCACTGCACCCCGATTCTTGATACACAACCTCCCATTTGGGATGTCGCAAGTACCGATGGAAGAAATCGAGAGTGTCACCATAAGGGAAGTTGAAGCGCTCCATCACTGAACCATTTTCTGTCAGTTCAGGTTTAACCTTGCCGGTTTTCAAGCGCTTCTTGATGATGCGCTGAACCCAACGAAGTCGTGCAAACAGCCGATTGGTGTCTTTCTCGTACCACTGGGGATTACGCTTGCTCCAGTAGAGCTTGGCGAAGATTTCCCCGGACAAATCCTTCATCTGGTTTTCGTTGAGCTCATCAAGAAAACGTCGAGAAGGTTTGTCGTAGTCAAGAACTGCTTCCAAAGCTGATAGGTTTTTCATAGGGACTCCTTATTGCGATTGCGGAGCCCCGTCCCCTCAGGGCTATCGGAGCCCCATAGGGTTAATTAGGGTTAATGGTTGAACGGCGATTTATCGAGGGTTGGTGAATCGAATGGCTTTACCAACGAAATCGGCCATCAGTCGATTCCCAGTAGAGCTGAAATAGCTCTGCCACTCTTTCCAACCACCAACGGATTCCACCGAGCTTGGAGACTCGAAGATACCCCAGATACGCATTTCACAACCTCGTTGCAACACTCGGTTTACCTGGTCAACCAAGTATTCCTTGTTCTGCAATGAAGAGAGGTTGCAAGGCATCTGCATGATCAGCTTTTCAGCTTGCTCGAAGTCGATTTTTTCAATCAACCCCGTGCGGGTATCCACAGAGAATGGAACCACCTGTTGACCGTGGTTAGACCACAACCAATGGGTGATATAGATCGGATTAACGCCAACTTCCGCTGGCACCAATACGCTGCCGCAAGACCGCAACAGCCAGACCAGACGTAAACCATCGAATCGATCCAGAGACTCCACATCGGTAGTGATGTCATCCTGGTAGATTTCAGGCAGCTTATGTTCGGCGGCGAGAGAGATCATTACGGATTTGAGATTGTTCAGATGAGACATGTGTGCTCCTTAAAGTAACTTGGGCACACAGAGCCTGTCAGGCGCAGTGCGCCCTTAGGCTGAGGTTGAATGCTGTTTGTTTTTGGCGACCAGCTATCGCACGTTTCGCCCTCAGAGAGGACAAAATTCACTTTCTCAGCAACCCTCAATGAAGGCCTCTGAGAAAGTGGGAGGGTATTCCCTCCTCACTTTGATTGTTCCACGAGAGCTGTGTGAACAGGAACGCTCAAACTGCCCTTTTCGGGTGCAAAGCTCAAAGACGCATCAACTGCCCCGTCTTTTCAGTTCTTCGACCAGATGTTCAGGCACCTTACTCGCAGTACAGGCCAGCAATACATCGAGGCCTACCGGCTTGTGAAAGCGCTTATTTGACCAGGAATCGCCAACTGATGACTTTGCCCAGTCGATTGCTTGCCCAAGACTGTGGAACTGCCGCCTGCCTGTGTATCCCATACGACTATCCAAAGTAACACCCTGGAACAGTCTCCAGTACATCGGAGGAATGCGCTTAGCAAGCAGTAAAAAAGGCGTCTCCGGCACTGTAGCCCTTCTACCTTTGTTCCGATGATACAAATCCAAAGATGAATGGAATTGGTTCATAGACTCTCCAAATAAAAACGGCCACCCCCGAAGGGATAGCCGTTTGTCGTTTCACTTCCTGTTAAGCTGCAAAAGCAGTCAATGACCGCTCCATCAACTTAAACAGTGTGCGTTGCAGAGCTGCCGCATCATCAATGACAATGTTCTTTTGGAACAGTCCTGACACTGCGGTAGTCTCTACCCCTATGCCGATCACCTCAACATCGCTTCGTTCACAGAGGTCAATCACTGAGCGACATGCCGGGGCGCTTTGAGGCTGCCCGTCAGTCACTACGATCAACATTTTTCGCTCTTCACGGGTCTTGGTGAGTTCAAAAGCTGCATACCACATAGCTTCCGCCATAGGCGTACCGCCAGTTGCTTTGAACCCAAACCGACCGGCCCGATTCTGAACCGTATCTCCATGCTTCACGACACTGAACACTGGCTGGTTCCGGTTGCCACCAAAAAAGGTGACTGCCGGGTTTACGCCGGGTATTGCTTCCAGAGCCATCGAAATAGCCAAGGACGCTTCCCGCGCAATGTCTTGACGCTCCTTTCCATTGGCGGCCTTGTAGGCCATCGAGGAGCTCATATCAACCAGGATGTGAACCGCCGTATTAGGGCGTTTCTTGGCTTCCGGCTTGAGGAATACGCGGGTATCACCCGTCACTACACGATGTAGTTTCCGAGCATCCACACGCTTCCCTGATCGTTGGTTACGGTGAGCAACTCGCTGGCTGGCCTGGACCAATCCGTAGAGCTGCGTTCTTATCTTTGAAGTGGTGCTCTTCACATCCCCTACCAGGCTTTTGCCAACAGCAGGGTTGTCCTGGGTGTTCACAGCAGAGCGAACAGTCATATAGCTACTGTCCCCCTTATCTTGAGCCACCCGGTTGAGCTCGGCTTTAAGTGCATCATGCGCGTCACCACGCAAATCACCGGCACCGGCATTCAGAACCTGCTGGAGCATTTTGGCCGCGTCTTGTTTCGCCGCGTCAGAATTGCCACCAGCCTGGCTTTGTCCTGCCTTGCTGCCACCATCAGTATCCGACTTGCCTTGGTCGCCCTGTCCTTTCGGATCAGATTTCCCGTTAGCATCGTCTTGCTTCTGGTCTTTACCTTGCTGATCACCACCATTGGCATCAGGCCCTTGGTTTTGATCGTTACCACTTCCGCCCTGACTGTTCTGAGGTTGGTTGCCACCAGCATTCTGCTGGTTGTTACCATCCTGACCATTCAGGGGCTTTTGCTCTTCTTTCTCCTTTTCCTCCTCGATCATCTTGATGATTTGGTCGGCCAAGGATGTCACCTCTGCGGTTGACTTAGTGTTCACAGCCTTACGCAGTAAAGCGTTCAGCCGAACAACAACACCCTGAGGGAACACGCGCTCGAATACGGGGGTAGCCGAATCGAGATAGGGTTGAAGGACGGATTGCCCTACAGCCTTGGTTTGCAACCAGTACAAACAAAACCCTGTCAGAATGGAGGCAGGGGCCTCTTTGTCTGTGACGTGCTCGTAATGACCAGCTTGAGCCATATAGCGAGCAACCTCATTCAGGGTCTGCGACGTACCGGGGAAGAGTTCCATCATGGCCCGTTCTATGCGGCAGTCCTCCAAAACGTTGGACAACTCAGCATGAAGACCTCTGCGGCGCTCAACACCAAAGTCCGTAAACCGGACATGGGCTGCTTCATGGGCCAAATACCCCCAGACAGCATCCATGTGAGGATAGTCGTCGGGGATATTCGGAACCACGATGGTCTTACCATCGGTGTATGCGTCATCGTTACCGATGGCGACTTTGACACCGAGTTTTTCACCATAGGCTGCGGCCACGATTGGTAGAGCGCTGTAAATGGTGCGTTTTTTGGACATATCTTTTCTCCTGGTAGGGAAGGAGATAGTCCACCCCTGGAGGGAATGGCTATCCCCTCCGGGTCGGTTTAGTTGAAGTGACTATTAGAAGAAATAGTCGCCATCGTCGTCAGTTTTAGGCAGCTCCTGGTTGAGAGGCTCCTCTGTCGGCTCCTCTTGGACAGGCTCTTGCTCTACCGGAGTTTCCTCAGGCAAAACCGGCTCATCCTCAACATCAACGCGCTCTTCTCGAACCACATCACCGGCATTGGATTCATCTTCCGATTCACCCTCGCCTCGTTCTGCAAAACTCTTGAAGAAGTTGTCGATGTCTTCATCCAGGTCAACAGCGTTACCACCGCTGTTAGTCTGTTCTGATTGAACAGATTCAGTACCACCTACCTGTTGCTGCTTGGTTTCGCCACCCTCTGTTGCAGGGATAAGCTCACCGGCTTTATCGCTTTTCTGTTCGGCCTTTTCATCTTTAGAACGGTCCCCCATCTGGGCTCCCGAACCGCCAATGTCATTAGCCATGCCCTCTACAGTAATCGAGCCATTGGCATACTGCTCGATGCGGTCCCTCTCGCTCATGATCAGCACTGCGGCCACGACCTGATAAAAGAAAGGCGCAACGATGTTTCGGCCATCGGCATGTTGCTCGTATCCCCGGAGGGTTTGGTCGAGCAGCTTGACCAGAGGGTTAAAAGCGCTGTTCAGGAAGCTAAGCCCATCCACCTTGTCGCGGATGTTACGGAGTGTCTGCCGAGTAGTGACCGCACATTGGTCTCGACCGGCCAAACGTTCCATATAGAACTTATTCGCTTCCTGAACCACTTCGGAGATGAGATCGTCACCCAAGCGCTCAACCTTGCGGTTAAGGCGTTTGGCGTTGGCCTCATCTTCGTTCACAGGCTGGATCATGAACACCTGGTACTCAAAGCCAATCCGCTCCTCGACCGTTTCCTTTGGAAGGGCTCCGGCACGGATAGCTCGTTCATACTCAGGGTTCTCCTGACACCATTCATCCACGGCTTTGTTGTAACCTTTGATGAAATCCTGTTTCAGTTGGTTAAACTGAAAGTTTATGTCATTCAGCTTGTTACAGATTTCATCGGTCTTGCTGACGGGTACGGCAAATCCGTTCATGAACGGCATACCGAATTTCAGCAGGAGGCGACGAGTTTCTGTTTTCAGGCGATGAAAGCCTTTCAGCTTAGCCGGATCACAGATCTTCTTACTTCCCAGTTGAGCTACTTTCTCAGGTGGAATTTCACCACCCTCGCCCAGCTTGAGATCAGATGCAGACAAACGGGTTTGTCCACTCCAGATGTCAAAGTCTACGTGGATAACACAGAGGCTTTGTAGATGGTTCACTTTAGTCATGATGCACTCCAAAAAGTTGGGGGCGCACCACGTCCCGAACCGGGCGGATGCGCCCGGTTGGGCTAGTAAATTAACGTTAATTTGCTGTTTGTTTTTGGCGACCAGCTATCGCACTTTTCGCTCTCCGAAGAGAACAAAATCTTGCTTTCCGTTGGAGACTCCCAGAATCCCCAAGGGAAAGCGGGGGAAAATCCCCCACTCACCAGTAGAACGTCTCTACTTCTTCCGGCAAATCATCAAGAGGAGCAAGCACGTCCTCATCAACAATGTACCGTGGCTTCACAGAGCCAGTAACCGTTACACGGCACCGCTCTGATGACTTCTCTCTGTACTGGTCAACATCCTCAGGCTTCACGCCTGACGCCTTATCAGCCAACAGCTTTTTGTAGTCTACCCGGCCAGCCGCTTTGTATCTCGTTACCATCACACCGCAGTAGTCGGCATGGAAGTATTCCCCCATGAGGGACTTCATGGTGTCGAGATGAGGCTTTTGCCTTTCTTGAAGCTCAGACAGTCGCTGTTTCAGCTCCTGAATCTCAGCATCATAGAGGCGGTATTCCTCAGCAGCAGCAATCCAACGGTTGACCTCTTCACCTTGCGGTATGTACAGGTCTCTCTCTGGATCTTTGTCGGGCTCCTTCTTGTCTACTACCTGTTGCCAGAACTTTTTAGCCTCGGCCAAGATTTCTTGAATCATGGCTTCGTCTCGGAGTATTGGAAACTCCTGAATCTGACCTTCAAAGTAGAAGACTAACCAGCCTTGCTTGGCCCCCGTTACCAGGAGCTGGTGTTGCACCTGCGGGTAATAAAGCTGGTATGCCTTGCTGTTTGCTTTCTCAGCACAAACATCTTCCCAGACAGTCGCACTCGGGCTTTTCAGCTCGACGGGCTCCCCGTTATCTCTCAGGCCATCCAGGGAGGCCCTCATGAGCGGGTATTGAACCGATTCGACACAGGCGGGGAGCAGCATGTCATCATACTTCTCCTCGAAAGCGCGTCTTGCAGCATCTTCGTTTTCTATCCCCCGGCGAACCAGCGGATTAAGACTCAGATCGACTTCACGCGCATACCCAGTCTTCTCGGCCCACAGTCTCCATCGTGTTTTGTACGGAGACCGATTGAGCAGGATAGCGGCGTCAGTGGCTGTTACACCTTGACGCCGCCAATCAAGCCAATCTTCCTCTCGTTGCGATAGGTTGACTATTTTCATGGACCTCTCTCCAATGGTTAGGAGGGAGATCTCCCCCAGCGGGGGAGTCCCCCCCGTTGGGGTTAGTAGTAACTGCCTTCCGCGCCCTCCTCTTCTGTAACAGGGATCATGTCCTCGTCACTCAAAGGCGGCATTTCTTCGGCACCAGGTTCAGCATTTGCAGAACCACCAGCGGCGGACTCTTGCTCGTGCGCTTCCTGGTAGTCAGGTTTCGGAGGCTCCATTTGATCCATCTCCTTGTCACGAAGGAATTGAGTCGCATATTGCAGTTCCGAACCTTCATACCGTCCCTTCACATACTCATGCGCCGCAGACCATGCGTTTTCAGCAATGGCGCGATTTGCGAGTTTGGTTAGGATCGGGTCAAGCTCTTTGTGCTCAATAGCCAAAGGCTCTTGGCTTTGAACTTGAGATGGTGAAGGGAGATTGGCAATAGCCGGGTTAATGGCCGATGCCTGCTCCATTTCACGGATGCGTTCAGCTTCATCCTGGTCATAAATACCAGAGAAACCAAATGCGACACGAGAACACTGGATCAGCGACTTGTGCCGGAGTTGACGCTTGGTGTGCGTTTGCCAGGGGCCATCAACAGTGTAAGCACCATTGCGACCTTGACCCTGAAACGGTTCACGGTACACCTCATCAATGAACTCCTTGATGCGGATAGGGCGAGATCTGTCCTTACGGTAAATCACGCATTCAATCCACTCAGGGCAGTCAACTTTCGCCCCCTGCATTCTGACCATCTTGTCCGAATACACGAACTCGACGCCATCATACTGGGGATGCTCGTTGATGATGCGGCTCCAACCATCAACACCTACTACCGGAATGATCCCATTTTGCTTGTCAGGAAACGCATAGATTTCCCGAGTGAAAGGGTTCAAACCGTACTGTTCAGCCACGATCAGGAGCGTCATCATCTGCTCATCGGTCGGGGCACTTCCATCTCGCTGCTTGAATGCGGTCGCCTTCAAAGTTTCATAGAACTTTCGGGTGTCCACGCCAAACCGGCTTGCGATACGGGTTACAAGAGATTTGTTATCAGACATGGTGTTTCTCCAATTCACGAATGAACGGTTTGAGGACACCATGACCCCCTCGGGGCATGAGTGCCCCCGTGGGGTTTAGTAAGAGTTGGCGGTGTTACCCGCCAGCCAAGTGGTGCAGCCGCATGAACGGGATGTCATCATCCCAGCCATCAGGAGCGGGACCATAGCCTCCGCCCATACCACCTTGCGGTGCTGATTGCTGCACAGGAGCAGATTGCGTACCGGCTCCTGTACGTTGCCCTTTTTGGGGCGCTGCACGTTGAGAGTTGTCCTGAGGTGCATTTCCACGACCACCAAGCATCTGCATTTCAACGCAGTGTACTTCGGTGGTGTAGCGCTCGATTTGTTGGCTGTCAGTCCACTTCCGGGTGCGGTTGCTCCCTTCGAGATAGACTTGGGAGCCCTTTTTCAGGTACTCACCAGCGACTTCTGCCAAACGACCTTTAAGCACAATACGGTGCCACTCAGTATGCTCTCTTTGCTCGCCAGACTGCTTATCGCGCCACGTATCCGTTGTTGCAACGTTGAAGTTGGCAACGGCAGTTCCGCTTGGCATGTAGCGAATTTCCGGGTCAGAACCGAGATTACCGACCAGAATTACTTTGTTGACGCCTTTAGACATCATGACCTCCAAGTTATTTGGAGAGGGCCAACGCCCCTTTCGGGGAGCAAGCCCCCGTAAGGGTTAAAAAAAGTGATCCTCTTGTTCGGCGTCGATCTCTGCCAGGCGAATCAGCTCAGATACAAGGCCAAGCCTTTCTGCATCTGCTCTTACTTCGTCGTAGCTGAAACCAAACCGTTCAATGAGGGGTTTTAGTGAATCAAAACGCTCGTAGTCGAAGGTATCACCCTGTTCATCACAGAATGCCACCAGCGGCTTCTCTACGTTTGAAAAGTCATCCGCGAAACGCTGTTGCAGGTAAACCAACATCAGCAGGGGTTTGTGACCATGTTCCGGGCGGAGTTCACCAGCGCCTTCCAGCGTAGCTGGATGGATAGTGTTTTCGCCTAGTCCAGTGCTAACCCCAAGCTCATAACCGCTGTCAGTACGCATCAGCACACTGGGTAGCAAGTCATTTGAGCCTTCGCTCCGAGCAACCTCAAAGCCGATTAAACCGGCTCCTTTGGCAAAAACCCCAGCAACAAAACCTTTGAAGAGGTTTATGTCACCTGGAGGTAACTCAGAGGGCGGAGATAACAGCCAGTTGAGAGATCCCAAGCTGGCTGTTTGTCCGGCTGAAACATTCCCCCCTTCCAGCACCGTCTGTGTCTCTGCGTTTACCAGCACCTCATCCAGAAAGGTGTACCCCTGGCTGAGAAACTGTGACACATACTGGCTTTCTTTGTCCTTGTAGGACATTGGGATCGTGTCTGGGCCGTTAGCTTCAAAAGGTCCTTCGAGCTTTGTCTCAGACCAATTTTCAGCTTTCCCATCAGTGACGGTTCGGCGTAGCTCGACCATCGTGAATTGGCCTGGCTCCGAGGAGCTGGGCTCCCGGAGCAACTTGTAGCCAATGAAGACTTCTATTGTGGTTTCGTCATTGCCCCACTCTTTAGCAGTGTAACGACGGCACAAACAGTCATTTTTCTTCATGCGTCACCCCTTAGCGCCATTGGTCCCCGAACACATCCTTCGCAACACGCAGGATGGCTTCACGCTCCTCTTTGGCCGCACGGATAAGCAGAGCTTGATCCAGGGCGTATTCAAGAGCATTTGGGGCACCACGGAACGCTAGAGACAGTTTCGCCCAACGCACCAACGTCCGAGTGGACATGGTGACGCTGATCTGACCATCTTCACCGTTTTCGCCAAGAAACAGTTTGCGGACCTGATTAGCAATCCGAACCATTCCCTTCCGCACATTTTCCGGAAGTTTCGGAGTAACACGGCCAAGAATGCTGAGTTCAGCTTCCTCATCCGCATACCCTACTTTGGTGAAACGATAGCGATCCATAGCTGCGAGGTTCTGCATCATCACCCCCTGGTACAAACCAGAAGCATCACCGGACCCCGTAGAGTTACCAGTAACGACCACACGAAACATCGGGTGCGGCTTGATGATTTCCCCGCCATTCTGAGCGATCACAAGGGGACGCCCTTCAAGGACATCGTTGAGACCAGCCAGCTCGGCAGGGTCGGCCAAATCCACCTCGTTGATGAGGAGCAGATGACCTTCACGCATAGCGACTGCCAGAGGTCCATACATGAACTTCATGACAGGTGGTTGACCAGGCTTTTCCGCGACCAGAGCGTGATGTCCAATCAGATCTGTCAGCTCCATCCGCCCGTGGGCAGTGATTTGCTGAACAGGCCAGTTGAGACGACCAGCGATCTCGGTGATACCTGAGGTTTTGCCAGACCCGGTAGGGCCGGTTACGAACAATGCGTCACCGCCAGGCTCTTTGAGATAGGCCAAGACCTCTCGCAGAAACTCTTTGCGGAAAACGTAGTTGGTATCAGTGGCAGGGATGAAAGGGTTTGAACCGTCAGCGTAGCCGATGGCCGTTACCTTCTCCGGAATGCTGGGCATACCGAAAACCTTGCTTACTGAGAATTGAGAGTATTGAGACATAGGTGCGCTCCTATTGTGACAGGCGCACCACGTCCCGAACCGGGCGGATGCGCCCGGTTGGGCTAGTAAATTAACGTTAATTTGCTGTTTGTTTTTGGCGACCAGCTATCGCACTTTTCGCTCTCCGAAGAGAACAAAATCTGCTTACTGATGGTATTCACCATGAGTAAGAAGACTTTTAAGGAGCGAGGAGAGTAGCCTCTCCTGGAGGCCACTCCCTCAATGGACGAACATCACCACATCGTCGTTTTGACCAATGACCCCGGTTTCTTTGGCCCACTTCACTGCTTCACTGTGCGCCTGGTAGGAGCTGGAATACAGTTTCGGATCAAATTTCACCTCGCGTCCATCAGCCAGATAGATGATGCCTGCGTGATCGTCGTAAACATGAAGATTCTGTTGCATTCGACATTCCCCCTGTAGCTTGTCGTCAAAGCCAACTGACACCAGAAGACTTTGAGGACAAGCCACAGAGGCTTGACCAGAAAGAGAGGGGTTGCCCCCTCCCTTTGCGTTGACTATCAGCAGTAACCGAACGATTCAGCGATTCTCACGAAAGGACGAGAGATTGCCCAACCAGTAGGGATACACAAAGCGATGATAGCGATTTCCATGATGTTGCTCCTAAGCAAAAAGGGGCAACATCCCCGTCGGGGTATGGTTGCCCCGATGGGTTTGAAAGTGTCGAAGATTACTCAGCGACAGTTATTACCAAACAAGTTCCTTGCCCTTACGAAGGTAAGTCGGGATTTCGAGATAATCCCAGTCAGGTTCTTGTTTAGCGACTTCTTGAACTTGAGTTACCTCAGGTTCAACGACTGCTTTGGCTTGTTCAGCCTTGGCAGCACGTTCTTTGATGACGGCCTGTACAGACCGCATTGCAGGAACTGCGAATTTGTTCCAAAGGAACAAACCGATACGCTGGAACACTTTAGCGAGAACGATGAAGGAAAAAGCAAATGCCTTCGCGCCTACGTACAGTGCGCCCAGAGATGCAAGCAGAACTACAATGAAAGTGATGATGTGCATGGTGTTGCTCCTATGTAAAAAAACAGGGGCAACACCCGAAAACCGGGAGAAGCCCCCGGCTTGGGGTTAAGTAATGCCATACGGCATAAGACTAGATGCTGTTTGTTTTCGGAGACCAGCTATCTCACCTATAGCCGCAGAGCGACTAAGATGATTCAAATATAGCTCACCTTTGCTAAACAGAAAACGCTGTAACTGTCCATTTTGGGCACTTCGAGAGGTCAGGTTACAGATTGACCGCATTTATCCTTTCCAGTGCGTTTATCTGTACCTCAAATTTAGGAGTATCTCTAATGGCAGAAGCACAAGTAGCACTGGACACAAACAACGACCGCAGCAACCACTACTCTCGCCCTGTTTTCAAGCAAGTTCTGAAAGTAAACAGCCTCCAAGCTCAGCGCGTCATGGAACGCAGCTTTGAGCGAGTTTCCAACTCCCTGTTCTCCATCGACGTGATCCTTCGCATCATCGGTGAGCAGGACGAAATCGACCAGGTTGAAACCGTCATCCTGGAACACATTTCCAAGGTCTCCGAAGACCTGGACAAAGCTACCGCCCAGCTCAACAAGCTGATGGAAGACAACGGCATCGACATGATGCCCGGCTACACCAACCCGAATGAATACACCATCGAGATCAACTCTCCTCAGGTTGCTCAGTTTGCACACCTGATCCGCAAACTGGATACCCTGATGGGGATCGTTGACACTCTCTGGCTGAACACCGTACTGACCAGCAAGCAGCGCACCGACGCCACTTACCAATGGCAGCAACGCCTCATCAAGCTGGCCGGTCGAATCATCGGCATCGAGAAACGGGCTCGCATTTCCGCCCACAGCAAAGGCAAAGAAGGTGAAGTGGCCGAAGCCGCTCCGGAATCTGCAACCGGCGACAAGGAAATCGCAGACGAAGCCGAGAAAACAAAAGCAGCATAACCCAGCCCAAACCTTTGCCCCTCGCCCGAGGGGCTTTTTTTTGTCTTTTATGGTTGCATTTTTTGATGCTGTGATATTATCGAAGTAAATCAGATTCAACTCAGGTAAGAACGGAGAACAACATGAAAAAGGCTTTAATCACCACCGTGGCTCTGGCTGTAGCAGCTCTATCTGGCTGTGCATCCACCAGCAGTTACGAACCCACAGCGTACAAAACCAATCACAGTCGCGCTTACAACATCGCGGAGGCCGGTGGCCTGGTAACAGGCATCCAAGACGCTTCTGTTCCGCGTGACAAGCTGGAGCGTCTGACCGACACCAAAACGTTTGGGGCAGCCTACGTGCTGTCTGGCTACATGTCCCCTCAGCTCGGAATGACCGACTGGCAAGGTGGCTTGGTCAACCTTGCGAACTGGGCTATCGGCCCCAAACAGCATGGCGCTCGCAATAGCTTGATCGCTTGGATGCCTGCTAACGAAGCAGTTTCACCGGCAGACGCTCAGGCCAAATTTCTTTCACATGTGAAAGTTTCCATTGAGTCAGCGCTGACTGATTTGGGTGCCAATTTCACGCTTCTGTATGACAAAGATGGTCGCCTAACCTATCAGTTCTACAAGAATGAATGGGGTTGCCCGACGTGGGTGAACGGACAAAGTAAGGTAGCTGACATGTGTTCCGTTAAGGTGAAAATCGTGGAGCCTCGCCTAGGGTCAGCTCCTAATTTTGTCTCTGGCGTTCAAGGTACAGCGTATGCCTTCACATCAGGCCATGAGACCGCATACAACTTTGTGAATGTCGGTAATGGGGCAGCAAGCCATGCTCCTCAGCAAGCGATCTACGCAGCTATTAGCAAACAGCTACCAGCTTGGGCCTACCTCTACCTTGCTCCAAAATCGGTTGAGCTGGATAATGGCGAAAAAGTTGCTTTCCCTTACCTTCTTGATCAGGGAAAAGCAGAGTTATTTGTTTACCCAGAAGCGTAATCAATCTACATGAGAAAGGGGCCGAAAGGCCCCTTTTTTTATCCACCACCACCAGTTGGCGCGCCTGTTTGAGGGTCTATGCTGTTTGTCGCCTCTTTTCGCTTCGCGTCAATATCAATCCCTTCCAACCGCTCCAACGCCCTTTCCTGAGCATTCTTCCGCGTCCCGTCAATATTGAAGTCATTCCCTGCTCCAGTCAGCGAGTCGAGATTTATTGAGGCCGGATCAGGGAATTTACCGTTCTGCTGTAATATCCCAAGCCACTCATCCAAATTAATTTTGCTCCAATCAATTTCGGCAATTTTATCTAGTGGAATCCCTTCACACTGAGGATTTTTGGGGTCTCCAAAGTTCTGCCCCAATTGAGGGCGAACCTGTTCTTGTATAATACGAGAGAGCGGAGAATTGAAGCAGCAATACGCTTCTCTTTTTTCAATACAAGCGCCCAACACCTTAGATTTACAATAAGAGCCTACATAGGTGCAATTCTTGAGCGCTCTTTTGGCGTTCATAGTGAACTCTTCTTCCTCGCACTTATAAATCATCTGGATCATCACCATCGCAACGACATAGACGGTATATATCGTCATGGCAGTGCTAAGCCATGTTGTCGCAGTCTCCATCATTGCTTCGGCAGCTTGTTCAGATGCTGCGGCAGCCGCCTGCTCTGTTGCTGCATCTTGGCCTGCTGATTTCATGACATCCATCATCACTTCTTTGACTTGCTCTTTGAGCTGGTCAATGAGTTGATCAACAAACTGCTCTACAGGCTGGAAGAACGAATCAACAGCACCTGAAACGTTCTCTATATAACTTGTGAACGGTTTTGTGACTTCTGTCCACCCTTGAAGGGCAGGTTCCCTAAGTACCTGATAAGCACCTTTAAGCGCATTACCATCAGTCAGCCCCATCACTGCGCCATCGAGCTTTGGAACGGCCATTATTAGGTTCAGATAATCGGCAAGAGATATATTGGTTGGCTTTTCACAGCAATCAGAAACTCCCCCAACAGCTATCTTGCATTCGCCAGCTTCCCCTGCAAAAGCAGAGCAAATAACGTTTTCATCCCCGGTAGGATTGTCATCCCCATCTTGGCCTGTGCAGCTCATATCCTGCGTCATGAATTGGGCTGCATTGAGCAACGCAGTAGCGCGAGCAAAATCAGTGCTTTGTGTTTTGGTCAAATCAAGGCAGTCATCTCCCATGCAGCGTATAGGCCCACCGCACTGGTACTCAGTTTCCTTTTCCAAGGTCGGAACAGAAACATCTGTACCACAGTCATAAGTATCCTCGTGGACGTAGCACGTACCAGAACTTCCCTGAGCACCATCAACACATTTGGAACTGATGAAGCCGCACTGAGGGTTTTCTTCATATTTCTGACAGCTATCGAGATTCCCGCCCGTGTTTACCGGACAGTGCGTTTCACCTTGAGGGTCTGTCCAGCAGTCCATTTGCCCCTTATAAAAGTCATAGTCAGCTTTAACTCGAACCTTTTTGCATAGTTTTGGAATACCAGGCAAAGGTGACGGCTTGAGTTGAGATTCGCAAACTTTGATCCCATTGATGACTGTGCAGCCCGTAGCATCAGTCGGGTCATCTATACATGTGATCTCGCCTTCCGCAAAACCATCTACAACCCCTTTGGCTGAATCCATGCAGCTCTGTGGAGCCCACTCATCCTTGGTAATGGCTTTTGATGGGTCATAGCGTAGCTTTATGCGGCCAAAACCCTCACCTGCGCCAGTTACTGAAACGCGGATCTTAAACGTAACAACATCACCATCTTTCACATTCTTGAAATAGGGAGTGACATCAATATTAGGGTTTCGCTCCCAACTTGTTGACAATTCACATCGGCCAGCCGTTTCTGGAGGGAAATTGCCGTCAGGGCCGGACCATACTTTAGTTTCCTGACCTGATTTACCAACCCAAACTTGCATGTAGTCATCCCACTTGGCGTACTCAAGAGTTGCAGACACTATGGCGTCTGGATTACTGACTTGGACCCGCGTGTATTCCTCATAAATCGAACAGTTGCCACTCCAGTAGTCGTTACCAACTCGGCCAATCCACAACTCAGTACAGCCTTCTCCACAAGATTTGAGGTTATATGGACCATCATAGTGCTTCACCACAGAGGCATCGTAGTCATGGACAACCTCACAGTCCGCGCTTTGATCTACAACACGCTGACACCGTTCATACTCTGGAATGTGGGCGTTGATAGTATTCTGATTGATGGTTGTTTCGGCAGAACAATCCCCAAAGCCACCTGCGATGAGGTCCATATCCTCATAGGTCTTTTTGCTTAGATTTAGTACAGGGTCATTACTGAAATCAGGGCGTGATCGATTAGAGGCATCGAGAAGAACCTTGTATGCCGCACCAGAGATTGATGGATTAGCACTATTGGCATCACTCCACAGCGACCCTTTTGCATTATTCCCCACGCTGTCCATGTCATCGCCAGAGTCGTAAATGCCTTGCAGACCGCCCACATCAGGTTTATTGGCATCAGGGAAGTAATAACTATCAGGTTTATTGTTGGTCCCGCTCGTTCCGGGGAATAGATCATTGACATTAATCTGACTCCCCCCGTTCATTTGGAATTGACCGTCTTTCAACGTCGGCATAGAGATTGTGCCATCTTGCACAGTCCCCGAGCTCGACTTGAATGAGTTTGAGAGGTTTTGTCCGAAAGCCTGGGCCTCTTTACCCACCGCTGTGATGTCCTGGTCTTGGCTACCGTTAGCGTAGGAATGTATCGGCAGCGCAGACATGGTTACTGTCAACAGCGAGGCCACAGCTTTCATAAAGTAATTATGACTTCGCATTGTGTTCTCCATTTCAACCTTCCCATGCTATCTGAGAAGACAAGGGCCACCTGTACGTGTAGTGGCCCTTTTGGGGCATAATCTAAAATGCCCGTGCAAATTCGTTAGGGTCTGCTCAATTGTTACAGCAATCATTCCATCGCCAGATGGTGTAAATAGGGTCTTGCCCAATTGCCGGTATAGTTCGCGCCAGACCCCACGTAAGAGTGGATTCGCCAATTACGTGAGATGAGTTTGTCTCTGGAACCGGATGCAATAGCGTGAATTTGTACTGCGTTTTGGGTAGTGTTGGGCTAATAACACCTCTACACATAGCCTCAGAACCCATTGTCTTCCACGCTAACCCCCGGCGATGCAAAGCAGCCAGAACCCTTGTGCTAAGAAGACTGCTATCGCGGATAACACCTTTTCCACCATTCTGGTTGCCACTAAATGGATACAGGGTGCCCCATGAACCAGCACACCAGAAAAGCTGTTTTAAAGGTTT
The DNA here is from genome assembly GCF_033337405.1 of Vibrio sp. YT-16. Classification (NCBI taxonomy): domain Bacteria; kingdom Pseudomonadati; phylum Pseudomonadota; class Gammaproteobacteria; order Vibrionales; family Vibrionaceae; genus Vibrio; species Vibrio sp. YT-16. Next base: position 41,109 of record NZ_JAWOQQ010000014.1, on the reverse strand, counting down.
TCCAGCGGTTGATGAGACAGCATCAGCAGTACACGCAGCCGCCGCAATTGGGTTTGCTACTGCCGCCGCCTCTGGATTGGTAAAAAAAGCGAGCTCATCATTGTTCCAGGTCGGGTCGAGCTCCGACATGTACATGATGTCGAGATCCATATACCCATCAGCATTACAGGTCTGCTTAATAAATAAATCGAGCATCACCAACAGAGGAAACGCATAGTAGTGATAGTGCATAAAAGAACCATCACCACCATCCATGTCTCCCATGCCATGATGCCCTTGGTTAGTCCTATCAAACGGGAACCTGACACCATTCAAGACAGATGAGCAGCCAGGCACTCTCTGAAATTCAACAAGCCGTGCTGGCTCCCACATAGAAGTGGTGACTCCAGGCCGAGGGACCCCTAGATTATCCTCGCACATACACAGAGGGTTGCTTACGGCTTCACTCGGGAATGATCCGCCTCCACCACTTATAGGAACCCCTGCTACTTTGATGGGAAAAATACAGCTCCAGCAGATGTCAGTAATCAGTTTTCCGCCGATTACTTCCGCATTCTGGCACCCAGGGTCAGCCGATACCGAACGAACCCAAAAGACCGCGCTAACGGCAATGACCCGTAGAATTTTTTGCATCATGGTAAGGCCTTTACGTAATTCAAGTGTTTCTCCATGACAGCAGGCTTCCCGTGATAGAAACCTTGTTGCCATGACAGTCCAAGTAATTTGGCGCTCTCCCCCAATGGGAAGCTCTCCACCTGCTCAGCAATGAGCTGTATGCCTTTTCGGCGGCAGTGGAGGATGGCCGAGTAGTCTTCAAGCGACCGCAGTCTTCTCGCGTCAAACTTGCAATAGTGCCAGTCATAACGACTCAGGCGCTCCAGCGAAGAGTTTTTGTCTCCATAGTCATCCAGCGCCAGCTCAACCCCTATTTCGGTAAGAGCCTCCCATCTCAATGCGAGAGAGGCATCCTGAATGCCCTCGGTAATCTCGATGACAAGCCGTGATGAGTGATTCTTAGCAATGTCGCGGACAACCCTCCACCACGCTTTGAAAATGACGTCTGATTGCAAAGTATGTTCAGAGACATTCAGAAAAAGAGCTGGGTACAGATCCAAGCAATAATGAAGGTTGTCCTGAATGAACCGTGCCATCTCCATATCCACCAGCCCCCAATAAGGAGGTGATGACAGAGAGGATGGTGTAAGAACCCGGCCTTCGTCGTACCAACGAGCCAGTACCTCAGCAGCGACAAACGAACCTGTGCCGACGTCTTTAATTGGTTGGAAAGCCGGGGCAAAAATCATTCACCGCCCTCCTCAGCAAGTTCGCGGACAACAAACTTCTTGCCTCTGGCAGTAATGACGCTCGGTGTGTGCTCCAGCTCGAACCGGGTAATCAGATCTGGCGTCAGCAGATATACCGGCGCGTCAAAGTTGTCGGTGACACTCTTGTAGGAATCCCAGCCTTTGTCTTTGTCGAACTCTGTGGCGATATAGGTAATCCGTTGTACGCCAGGTTCCTGCTTAATTTCAGGCAGCTTCTTGGCGAGCAGCTCCATTTGCTTTTTGTCCAGCGGGTCGAAAACTACGACCGCTTGGGTAAATGGCCGCGTTCCAGGCTTGCAAACTTCCTTCGGATCGCACAATGGGTTGATCACGTCACCCGCGTGAGCGAACACAGTGCCATCCGGAGTGCTGATGTCACTGGTGATCATGACGCTAGGGTCAATTTCTCGTGTTCGAGATTTTGGCGCTCTGGGCAGCTCATTGAAATTCTGCTTGGTCCAGAAGCGCTCTATAGCCTGTTTCTTCTTCTCTTCCCAGTCGATATTGGCAAGGCGTTTCTTGGCAACATCAATAAGGTCTGGCTCACTGATTTTCTCCACCGGCCCCTTAACGCCGAGATCGCCTTTTTCTCCGTTATCCACTTCCCGAGCCAACCATACCGGGTCGGACAACCCGGAGACCTGGGCGACGACGTTTGGTTGTTCGCCAGGCAGCGGCTCATCCTCCAGCATCACAATCGTGGGAACGGCTGTGATGTTGTACGTTTTGAACAACGTAGGGTTGATGATGATGTTCGGCACTGGGTCTTTTTTGGCCGCGAGCGCCTGAATAGCTTTAACTCCCTGCCCCAAGTTCATTCCTTCCGGGATGCCACGGAACACAATTACAGAATCAGGCTGGCCTGACACCGCCGTTAGGACGTCATCTAACCCCTGTTCGCCAAGAGACAACGAGGCGAAAACCAGTATCCGATGGTCAGAGTAGATACCCTTTTCAGCCTGTTTCCGGTGCATCTCCTTGAGCGTTGGGTTAGTAGTTTGGAGCTGCTTGAAAAATGCCTTGGCTTCGGCCTGAGCCTCGTCCATGTGTTGGTTTTGCAACAGAGATGGCATTTCCATCTTCTGGGCCTTTTGGGCAATTTGCTTTCCTTTCTCAATAAGCGCCTTATCCTGCTCTGTGAGCGGAGACTCTTGAGCGTATGCCCCGCCAGCCACAGAGAATATCAACGCCACCAGAACGCTCTTAGAACAGGGGATATGCGCGGCCAATGATCTGATCATTTTTCACAGTCCCCCAGTAACGTGAGTCGAAGCTGAATGGGCTTTTGCCCATAAACCAGTAGTTATTCTCTTTCAGCGTGGTCTTGCCGTAAAAGTGGCTCTCTGGCAGATGTAGTTTCCCTGCGAGCTGGAGCCCCTCTCCGACGACATCACCATTGACGGTGATCTTCCACTTATCGTTGATCTCGACTTTATCCCCCGGCATACCGGTGAGGATTTTGACCATGCGAGTCCCGTCCTTGTAGAAAGGCTGCATGTTCTTGGCTTGGAAGGCGTAAACAGCTCCCCTCTCCAGAGTTTGGTCGTTCAGATCAATGAGGAAGAAGGTGTAACCCGGCAGGCACTTCTCCTGTTGTGGATCAATGCCAATACGGTAGCGGCTGGCAAAGGCCGCACCAGCAGCCCAAAGAACCAGTAGTGTCACACCGGCCTTAACCCCGAAGCGCTTCCAGGATTCCTTTTTGACGAAATACTTCTTGAGTGGAAAATTCATTTCAGCACCTCATCAGGGAGGTACACGTCACTTGGAGCACCGACGACAGCACTTGCGTCAAGGACCAAATAACCTGCGTCTTTCAACTTCAAAATTGCGTCATTGGTCTTGACCATCAGTCTTTCAACTTCCTCCTGAGAGGCACCAGCGGGATACGCCGACGCCACTTTAGCGAAGTCAACCACGACCACTGGCGGGGTTTGATTCAAACGCTGATGGATGCTTGCCGTTTGTTCGCTCATCACGTAGTAGCTACCGCCGAAGCCACCAGCGGCACCGAGAATGGCGGCGATTGCGATTGATTTAATGTCCATTACTGTCTCCCTGGTTATGCAGCCTGCTGACGGCTTCGCATCACGGCCTTGATTGCCTCAGGAATGCTCATGCCTTGTTTCACAAACTGGTCGATGGCGTTAACGTCCACCGGATCGGTCGAATAAAGCAGCTTCTGGAAGTCGCCCACTATCAAGCGTCCGACGCCCATGCCGCTCTTCGATTTGATAAAGATTTCTGAGTACACGCCCTGGATGGTGTGTACCGTCTTGAGGGTGTGGAACCCGCCCTCTGAAAGGGTCAGACGACCGCTACGTTTAACAGATTCCACGGTTTCTTCGGTTTGGCCGAGCAAGTACATGCTGGCCGAGTTCTCCGCGATGGCGCGGCCCACTGCGTTCTCATAGAGGTCGTTGATGGACTGCGTTGCAATGACAACGGAGCCACCGTACTTACGGAATTTGCGGTAGGCATGTTCCATGAAGACCGAGACCTCGCCCTCTTTGAGCAGGTCCCAGGCCTCATCCACGATGACGACTTTCTTGCGGTTACGTTCACCCAGGAATACTTCTTGCTGGATCTGGTAAATAAGCTGGAGCAGTACAACCTGACGCAAGTGCTTACGCCCTTGCAGTTCATCGAGCTCCAGTACAGTGAACTGGTTCTGGAAGCTGACGTTGTTCTTGCGAGAGAAGTATTTCCCGTAGCTACCTTTCGACGTAAAGGCGTAGAGCTGCTGACCAATATCCTTGAGGCGCTGGTCGTTTTCTTCTTCCAGACAGCGCTCAGCGATGTCGTCAACCTTCATCTCTTTACCTTTCTCTTCCCACAGGCGAGAAAGGACCTGTTTCAGCGCAGAGATTTGCCATTCATCCAGCAAGCCTTTGGCCGACGCCATTGCACAAACGAGGCTGACAATCGCGTCTTCTTCGTCCTCGTAGTTCTGTATGAGCTCGAACGGGTTGAGGCAGACGTGCGTTCCTTCTTCAAAGTGAACGAAGTCGCCATTGAGCATTTCCGACAGCTTCTGGTAGGACTTACCGGCATCAATAACCCAGACCTGAGCACCCTCGGACAAGTAGGAAAAAATCAGTTCGTTGGTAAGGAACGATTTACCCGAGCCGGATTCGGCTGCGATCACCAGGTTTTTGTTGGTATTACTGTCGTGAAGAGACAGACTCATGAGCTGGCCGTTGCGGGAAATCAGCGCTGCATGATAGGTCCCGGTCCCCTTCCATTCCCCAAACACCGGCAGGACCACAGCCGCCTGCTCGGTTGTCATGGTCTTGTAGCGGAATAGGTCTCGCACTGCATCCCGGTCTGTACAGAATGGCAGGCAGTTGAGGAACATCGGCAGAGCAACGAACTTATCCTCCATCAGCTCGAACCGAGATTCACGCCAGATGTTTCGTGCGGCCATCGCCGCCGCTTCAACACGTTCTTTGGTTGGAGCAAATAAAACCACCGAGTAGGTGATCTTGACTGGCTTAGCCCCCTCTTTCATGGACTCATAGAGAGTGTCGAAGCTCTCCTTTTTGTCCGCCAGCACCGGCACGAATTTGAGCATCGGCCCGTAGGCTTGGTTTACAGTGAACTGGCGTTTGCGCTCCAGAGTGTTTTTCGTGCTTTCTGCCTCAGGGAAAAACACATTGGTCACAACCATGTAGTTTTCTTTGATGCTGGAGTTGCCGCCGCTGAGATCCCCGGCATAGGTCAACGCATCACCAAAGTAGAAAACGTCAGGCAGCTTTTTCGCTGACATGACTTTCGCGTGGTAGTCCCCCAGCCTGATGCCGTTCTTGCTGACTTCCACATCAGTGCCGTAATCGAAGATTTGCTCGCAGATGGGCTTATCCATCTCCCAATCCACAGAGTCATGTCGCCATGAAGCATCCGGCCCCCAATTCAGGATGGTGCTCATGATCCGGATGTAGTTCACCGCCGTCATTGTGCGGGGACGCAGACCAACGGTTTGAAGCGATGATTCGACCTTCGTGCGAAGCTGTGCGAGCTGCTGGAGTTCGCTTTCAGTCGGGTTATTGTTCTTGATGGGGACTTTGCACGTAACGAACAGCTTGAGGTCTTGGATCAAGCCATTGTCGTAGATACCTTTGTTGGTCTTGGCAAATATGCGTTCTGTCGTGTGGTGCTGGAGGAAGTTAATCCGTTCCTTGATGACAGATGTCAGCAGCTCGTGACGGAAGCCATCACGCAACCCCATCATCCGGTACATCTCCTGATTGATGTCCGGGGAGCGGAACAGAACAAACTGGAGCGTAGTCTTCGACGGGAACTCCTGATTCAGGAAACCGTTCATTCGCTCCTGAACTTTTTCATCGGCACCACACAGGGGCTCACACATGAAACCAAAGCCTGCACTGTGGTCATCCATAAGGAAGACATGATCGTCTTCGTCATAGGCCAGGACAGGAATAATCCCGGCAGCTCGCAAGTGCTCCGGGATCAACGTTTCTTCGAGTTTCTTTTTGATGGTTACGATCATTCAACACTCTCCAACCATGATTTCAGGTTCTTCGGACGTCCTTTGCTGACACGACCATCCGGAGCAACCACGAACGGAACGCCCTCAATCCCAATGAAATGAGCTGTCAGCAGCGTTTGATCGTATTGGCCGGGGTCGCAGGTTTCTTTTGAAGGAAGGGAACCCAAGGTGTTGTTCATCAGCGCATCGAGCGCGTGGGTTTTGTCTTTCGCGCAGTACAAGTTCTTTGCCAAGCGGTTGGACTCAGCACCCAGAGCAGGAATCACGATAAATTTAAAGGTGTAATCATCCACCAGCGATTTGGCATCACCCATGAGCTGATGGCAAACCGCGCATCTAGGATCGACAAAGACCACCACCTCTTTGTCACCACGCCCCATCGAAACGGTGTTCAGCGTGTCCACATCCATGCCCATGCTCTTGAAGTGGATACGCTCCGCTACATCCCTCATTTGGGACATCGTGTTGAGGGGCTTCTTGCTCCACAGGTCGTAGATTTGTCCTGAAATAACAAATCGCCCGTTTTCAGAGAGGAACATGATCTGCCCATCACTTTGGACGGCTCGAACCCCTTTGATGGGTAGCTCTACGATGTCCTCTATCTTCGCCGCTCTGGGATCGGTGATTTCCAATTTCGATGACGCATGAGCCGTGCCGGTAATAATCCCGAACACCATCAGCGCCCCGAGTAATTTTGTCCGCATGTCTATCCCCTAAGATTGGATTACTGGATGCTGGGCAGTGTATCCGGGGGAGGGAAATAGACTCGCCTCTGTAATAGCCCAATTTGGACAATTCCAGCGCGATACAAAAAAAAGCCCGGTCTGAACCGGGCTTTGAGAGGAATGAACCTTAGTTCATGGTAACAGCTTCGGATTTGCCACCAGAGTCATCGACCCCAACCAGAGAGATGGTCGGCATCGTTTCATAGGTGCCCTTGCTGATAGTCACTCGATCAGAGCTGATGCTCTGCAACTCACCGGCAATGGTCCATTCGTAGGACTTCATGCGGCCATCGGTATCTTCGCAGTTCGCATAAACGATCCACGACCCAACGGTCTCTCGTGAGCTCAGGCTACATGCAGGCAACTTGTTCTCTGCCACATTGATGTTCACCTCGCCCTCAGCTTCATGCCCCATTTCTGAGGTTATTTTCAGCTTGATGCTGTGCTCACCAGCGCCCAGAGTTGCTCTGCCGTAGTAACCGCTGCTTTCCAACGGCGTACCATCTACCGAGTAGACGCGAGTCGAAATACGGTCGCGTGGGTGGCCGCCAGAAATGTACGGTCGCAACAGCACATCCAGAGGCTCACGCTCGTATTTGTTCGAGCCAGAGTATTGCAGGTCGATAGCATAGGGCTCTGCCTGGCCGATCTTGAGCGGTTGCTCGATCACGGTTTCATGGCCGCGAGCATCACGGACAGTCACCTTGATGTTGTAATCGCCCGGCTCATTGATCACAAAGGACCGGACAATATCCTGCCGCTGATCCTGAATCACTGCGCCTTCCGGCAACTCCCACTCGTAGGTCGGTTCTTCCAGCTTGCCGTTGAAGGCAATTGGCCGCACTGACGCGGTGATCGTCGCAGGAGCCACGTCAGCGTTCTTCCTGACCTGCATTCCGAAGCTCGGCCATACATACTGCCACACGCGGGAGCGTAGGCTATGCGAGGCTTCTGCACCCTGATCTCGGTATCCTTCGATCCAGGTGGTGTACTTCGTTTCTACAGTAGCCTGGTTGAGGTCAGTGTCCGAAGGCACGTACTCAGCAGTATCACCCTGCACAATTGAGCCATCAGGCAGCGTGAAGAACCCGTTCAGCTTCACGTCCATCCCACGGTAAGGCAGGCTGGTTTCGGCTTTGAACACATACTTCTTACCGGTCTCAATGACTCGCGGCCCTGTCACGTAAGGACGGGGGGCCTTCACTGCTCGGAAGTCAACTGCCGTTTTCGCAACTTCATAGGCATAGCCGTCATCAGCCGGTGCAGTGGCAGAGCGCACACGAGCCCACAGGCGGTATCGGGTTTCTTCATCGCTCGAAAGCGTGATGCTATCCCCTGTCTGCGCGTAGGTTTTGCCACCGTCAGTAGACCACTCAACAATGGCATTGCCACCGGAGATTGGCTCATCGTTCAACGTCAGGTTCGCTGTGTACTTGCCTTCACTTCCGACAAACAACGTGGTCGGGCCGATAACAGCAATATCAGGTTTGTCGTAAGCGACAACACTGACCGCTTCGGTGTACTTTTCCGCACCTGAGTTGACGTTCACCACCTTGGCCCGAACCTGGTACTCCCCCTTGTCGAAGGTCTTCACAAGCTGATACTTGTATCGATCTTCTGGGATGAACTGCTCCCAGGTTTTACCGTCGTCCTTACTGGTTTCCCACACAACCTGGCCGGTAGCCCGGAGATCCTGACGGTCGTCCAAAGATAGCTTGAACACAGCAGTGAACGGAGCTTCACCAGACAACTTGCGAGCCTCCACGCCAGCACCGATGGCACCACCACGAAGCACTGTCAAGAAGGCAGGTCTGATAGACAACTCTGTGCGGTTGTAACCCTCAACAGGGCTTTCCAGAACAGCCTCAGCAGCGATACGGACGGAGGAAGTATCCACACCAGACAGGTCTACTGAGAACTGAGCTTCACCGTTCGATGCTTCCGCATAATCAGTGAGCGCAACCGTCTCGTTGTAGGCCTTTTGCTGGATCAGGCGTACTTTCCACACCCCCATCGTGTTAGCGTCATAGTCACCATCAGGTTTGTACTGATCACGGATGAGAACCCTAACCGGCAATGCCTGGGTGTCAATCGCGGTATCACCTTTAACTTCAACGATAGGACGGATACTGTCAGAAGGTGCAGAGATAGCCCGGTAGACAACCTCAGTCTTCACATCAGGCACCTTGTTGTAGGCCGCGTTCACCTTGTAGGTGGTCTCCTCCCACAACGCTCGCTCATCGGTATTGATGCGGCGATACACCTTATTGGTGGCACCCCATCCCGGAGTGAAGGTCTCAGACTCAAGAACATCAGAGTTGCGCGATATGGCAATATCCAGATCAGCTCGTTCAGAGTTGATAATGGCATCACCCAGGTAGTTACCTGTCATCGGCACCAAGTAGATGTTGTCTTTGAAGTTGTAGTCGGAGGCTAGTTCAACGGTCGGAGCTGGTGGGTCAACCGCTTCGACATTGAAAGTCTCGTCGTTCAACGTCACCCGAGTGCCGTTACGGGTGAAAATACTTACCCGCCACCCCAGAGGGTGATCACCGTTCTCGGCCAGGGAACCTGACAACGAAGGAGATTCCGATAACGGGTCTTGGACCAGTCCATCGGGGATCTGCTGCCACTCGAACAGACAGGTGCGGCTTGCACTGCCAACAGCTTTGTTCGCGGCCTCGTTTTTCGCACGGTCAGCACTGAGAGTGATTGAACAATCAGGACCTTTGCTCTGCTTGAAGTTCACATCAAAGTCTTCAATGACGCGATTCACCTGAGCAATGTCATCAATCGGGGTGTAACCAACAGAGCCATAGGCAGTAGTTACCGTCAGGTTCTGAGAGCCAGACCCAACTTTTACCTTGGAACCGTCACCACTGAACAGGTACAGGCTGTATTCGACAGGTTGTTCACCAATGCTCACAGCCTGCCCCACCAGCCCGGCAACTTTCATCCCGTTGTTGTCCTGCGTAGTTTGTTCAGCCTCATCCGGAGTTCTGTCCCATTGGAGCAAACACACCGGGTCACGAATTGGGTCTGCGGCCATAGCCACATCCTCTTTCGTGGTGAACCGGCAAGGCACACCCGACTCTGGCAGGGCATAGATTTTCACCGGGTCAATAACCTGGCGAATTGTCCATGATTCAGCCGAGAGCTTGGCCGTCCCTTTCCAGGTATTGATGTCCACAACCAAGATGGGTGAGTTCGGCGCGGAGGTCATGACAAGAAGACTGGAAGAGCCGACCACATCAGGAACAGCCGGTTTAACCGGAATGCTCAAACGACCACCTGACGCACCGAAATCATGTTGGCTCATGATCCCCATTGTCTGGCCCGGCTCGATACGCACCCCATTCACCACCAGCGGCACTTTCGCATCAGAACGGAGGGTCGCAAACACGTCGTATGAACCTGTCACGACAGCACCATCACTGAGCGTCAGCGGCTTGGTCTCGATGATCCGCTTGCCATCTGCATGAACAAATTCATGAGTGACAGCGGGGACCATAACCTTGCCATCCATCCCATCCGCCAGCATCACCTGACGCGGTTTGTACTCGAAGCCAACCGCCTTTTGAACCGCGTTGCCTTGTGCGTCCTCACCGGAAACAGTCAGCGTGTAAGATTCCCCTTCCTTCAAAGACGGGAACATTACCGGGTACTCAAGGCGGAATCGACCTTTCGACTCCTCACGCCAAGACAACTGCACCTTGTCATCGGCTGGGCCTCCGACGAGGGCAATAGAGGTCAGCTTAGGACTCGGGTCGGCAGTATCAGTCAAGGTGATTACAACATCATCCAAAGACTGGATTGGTGCTCCATCACTGATCGATACGGTTAGTGTCGGCGCTGAATTATCTATGCTCATAGCATATTGGGAGCCAGTGAATACCTGCTTAACCTCATTACCGAAAGCATCTTTAGCTACGAGAGATATGCCGGTATATGTGCCCTCTGACAGATTCTCAGCAGAAAATGTGAAAAACCAATCATTTGTGCTACTACGAAGAACTTCAGTACGAGACAACGGACGTTCTTCGCCAGTCGAGGTTATCGCAGACGCACTTGAGTTGTTAGAAATAACCCACTGGTTAACACCCCAACCGTCAAATGAATCAGGCTCACGGAAATGAGCTTTAAAAATCCGCCCATTTCGTTCTAACCCAGCAATTTCAGGAGGGTTAAGGTCATAGCAGAACGTTGCCCCAATCCGATCAGACGGAAGTTCAGGCTTCCCTTCCGGTCGAGACCAATATCCAGGCCATGAACATGAGCGCCCACTGAACGATATATCCGTATCCACTTCTGCATAAGAAGCATTTGCCGGAATTTTAGTAGTAGGCAACCAAGATCCCCATAACTCCTGAGCGTAAGGTCTCGGCTCAACATGAAATCTCAGTTTTTTATAATGGTTAACTGAGCTCATATTAATGGTTTCACCGCGGACCCACTGACCATCATCCCTAAGATATTCAACATACTTACCGATGGGAGCCAAGCTAACCGATGGATCAGCTTTCACACTGACGGATGTATTACCAAGAGAGTTCATAACCCAGTCGTAAATAATAAACGACTTAGTTTTTGTCCCATGTTGCTGGAATACATCAGCTTGCGTCTGCCGATAATCATATGTACCGTCTTCGGCAATGATATTGCCTTCAATACAGTTTTTATAATCACACCAGTTACCGCTTTGAGCACCGTAAGGTGAAGAAGGATAGGAGTTTGTTTTGGGTATCCGGTAGAGCACCCTGTAGGTATCGGAATAAATGGTCATTCCGTTCTGATAAGGCGCAAAACCTGATAGGGCCTGACCATTAACCTTAAAAGTTGAGGCCTGCGGGTTCTTAGGGTCATACACTGCTACTGGCTCAGGATTCTCTCCAGACTTTGCACCTACTGAATCCCAAGCAATAGGATAGGCTATTGACCCTTTGTTCCCTGCTTTATCCAGGGCCTCGAAATGAAGCGTATATAGATCCTCCCCATTAGGGAACACAGTGCTCCAGTTCAACAACTGGCCTTGGCCGTTGGCGTAATTAACCGAGACAACAGGACTCCTCTTGCCTTTGCTATCTACAGCATACGCCTGTATAGAGGAAACCGAAGAACCGGCATCAGATGCAGACACATCTATACCTGAAAATCGGTTAGGACCTCGCAGTAGCGTTCCATCAGAAAGCGCCCGGTTCCATTCCCCTTTTACTGTCACGTTTGCCAAACTTGGCGCTGTCGTATCGACTTGAAGCGGGTATTCATCAGTCTGAACGGAACTTCCGTCTGACGCCAGTATTTCGGCCCTTAGTTTGTAGACTCCCTCGGAAGGAGCCGGTAGTTGAAGTTCCGCACCATAGTAGGATTTTCCACCCACTGTGATGCGATCAGTAGCCCCAAGAAGGTGGCTGGTCGCTGTCGAAACCACTGTTCCATCCGACCGAATCACCGAAATCTTTACCTTTCGGTCGATACCGGCACTCAAGGCAAACGAGATATTGCCCGTTGGGTTGGCATAGTTGGCATTCGGAGTCAGAGACCGTTGCGTACCATCTGGAGCCTTAAAGGTGTATTCCAGCAGCTCTGCATGAGCAGCACCAGCGGTAAGAACCGCCAGAGCCCCAAGCATCGCCGGAATTTTAGGCTTGAAATTGATCATCGCATTCTCCATTCGTTTTGAGTTACAAGAACCCAATGCTGGAGGTTACGGGAGGGAGTGCATAAACATGGGCTGTGGAAGTGCCCTTTTTGAGCAAATAAGGAAATAGTTGGAATTTGTTATGACTGGACTTTTTGCCAAAAAATAAGGGCAGCTTTTAGGCTGCCCCTATCACCCGTTGATTAACGGCAAGGTGTCTTTTACACCCCCAGGCCATTGCTGAGTTGCACAACAGCCGGGATGACCTTCTCTGCATGTTCCAGAGTAGCAGACATGATGGATTCCACTACGGTCGGGGAGTTGTACAGGCCCATACCGCCACCGATACCCATAGCGAAAGCCATGAGGCTCTGGCGAGCGATACCACCAACAACACCGACCAGGATCATCGCACCCGCAACGATTCGACCCAAAGTACCTTGGGTCCAATCCTTGAGAGTTACCCATACGTCGTCAAACGCTGTACCACCAGTACCAGCGTGGGCCTGATCCGGCACGAGCAGGAAGGCTACCACCATCAACCCCAGGAAGAGGAAGAGTGCGTTGTTTTTACTTGAGGCATTCGCCAACTGATTTGCGTTCATCAAGAACATCTCCTATTTGGTTGTTTCAGACTTCGGTTCGTGTTGTACCGTTTGCAGCGGTCTCAAAACTGGCTCACTTTGCGGTGTGCCATCCCCAATCACCCACCTGCGCGGTTCGATTTCGGTATAGACATACCCTGTCACGATGAGATCACCATTGGTGTCCTCCCAGGGAGCTACCCAAATCCGCATAACCTGTGCTGGTGTACGAATTGGAATCGGGCGATCCGGAAGACGCGGTGCGACATAGTTGTCAATCACCGGGTCTCCGGAGCTAGATGAGTTCGCTGAAACGTTTGAGGAACCTTCGCCATCCGCTTCCGCTTTGGCCTCGACTTCCTCTGGTTTCATTGGGCGCGGGACATTTCCGTCATTGGTTGCGGCGTAAACGTCTCGCGCTGACATACACTGAACACCATTCGGCATTCCCGGACAGCTATACTCATCCTTGCCGATGTTGAACGTCGAACAGCCCGACAAAATAAGTAGCGCTGCACCCACCCCCAACATCTTTGCGGATCTTACTGCCTGTTCCTTTTGAGCCTCGCCTCTGGAACTGCCCTTTCTGGTCAAAATGTTCAAATTTTTCATTTCTTGGTTCCCCCGGTGGAACGAATTTGTAGCTTGGTTCCTTTGGTCACGATGATGTCTACCTGACGGCCAGCATCGACCTCGATAACGGGGAAGATGCCTTCGGCCATGTCGATATAGAACTGAGCGATGCGATCTAGCGCCTTACTGGCCCCCTTCACTGCTGCTCCCTGCAACATCTGGTCGGAGAACACAGACTGGTACTGGGTATTTGAGCCAGGGTTAGTGCTGACGACCGGCACAGGATTGACGTCAAAGGCTTCGGAAACGCCACCAAGGAAGCCTGCCATCAAGCTCTTGGCGATGATTTGCCCCTGCTTCGATACGACGCGACCACGGACACCGGCCTTACCGTCTTCACCCACTGCATAGGAATCCAGCTTCGCTTCTATGACCCCCCCATCATCCCGAACGCACGAGAAGGTCTCGCCACGCAGGTACGCTCGCTCTGAACTGAGATCTCCATAGCCTGAAACAATCAGGAAGCACTCACGAACATCCGCACGGAAGCGGTTAGGCAAAATAGCCTCTTTCTGAATCCTGAGGGTCGAAGGGAACGGATCTCGACGAGCACCTTGAGATGTTGGTGCGTCCATACCGTTGATGAGCACCCCTGTCAGGATGGAGCCAGAAGGTAGGTAGATAGACTCATCATCCTTGTTGTCCTTCTCTTCAACTTCTGGCGCTTTCTGCGAGTAGCTCACTATTTGGATGCCTGGTTTAGTTGCATCACGACCGTCTCCCTTGCCAGTTGCAGGAGCCCCACCCTTCGAGTCAGGAAGCGGTGCGTCCCGAAAAAAGGATGCTGGATCTTTGTAGTCGAGCTTTTTCTCCATGAACTGACCATCACCACCAGATGCACCATTAACATCGGCTCTGGCATCCTCTGATGAAGAGGATGTTTTTCCACCAGCAGCGCCGGTTTCGACTTTCTTAGCCAATTCCATGTTCTTCTGGGTCAGGCGGTCCAAATCTTGACGAAGGCGGGTCATCTCACGGCCAACATCACTGGATTTCCCGGCAGTGGTTTTGGTTTCCTCCAGCTCTTTCTTGACTCGTTCCAGCTCCTTTTTCAGGTCGGAGTTTTCACGAGACACCATCTTCACATCGGCAGACAACGAATCTATCCCGATCTCACGGGTGTTTTTGTCTGTGAGAACGTGCTTGATGGTTTCTTGGCGACCGCGCTTCTCTTCTTTCTTGGGTTCACCAGAGAACATTGTCACGACCGCAAAAAGAACGAAGACGCCGCCAGCGATAGACACCCAACGCTTCTTGTTGGGGTCTAACTGTGTCCAAAATCGCTTAATCATTGGGCACCTCCCAGCAGCGATGGACGCTTAGACGTTGGTGCGAGACCACGCTTCTGCTTCTTCGCCACATAGATCTCCGTCTTCTGGCCGGGCTCAAGCACGTTAAGCGGCCACGTAGTCACCGCAGCCACATCCCAGCTCCCACACAACGCCTCTTTGAACTCAATAGGCTGATCAGAGACGTTCAGGGCGACACCGATGAACACGTTAAGGTGGTGGCCCATCATGTATTGCCCCTTGCTAAAATCCACCTTTACCCCAGGATGAGCGCAGCTCGGCACCGCAGCACCAGCAGGGATGCGGTTCAACGTGTAACCTTGAGGGACTTCACCAAGAGCAATCTTTCGGAATACTGACCGGATGGTTTCGACATAAGGCTGGCTCTGTTCCCAGGTCTCAGCCTTGGTATTGGCAAAAGCACCAGTGATACCTACACCACCATCGAGCTTGAGAAAGACTTCTCTGGGCGGAATACGACGGGGAACCATCGTCAGGCTGAGAGCTTGGGCTTCCGAGCCTTTTTCAGTAATGAACATAGTCACCGGATACTGCTTATCCGTGGCGACATAGACCACATTCTCTTTGATGCAGACCTCACCACACTGGCCGTTATCCGTCGCCCCGGTCAGAGATGTTGAAACGATCTCAGGATTGCTGAAAGGCGTGACGATTCGGTTCGGATGACCAACGGCTATCGGGATGATCTGGTTAACCCCCGGCTTCATCGTCAGTAAGGGGTTTTCATTCATGCTGCCCACAACCTCATGGGAGCTTTGTCCTGACGTCACAGGGGCAGGAACATCCTTTTTCATAACACTGGCCGGGACAACAGGAATGTCATCCGAGGCATAGGCCATTGAAGTTCCAAGCGCCAAGGACAGCGCCAGGAGCGAAAGTTTAGCGTTGTTCTTCATGCTTTCTCCGGTTTTCTTCTTTGCGCTGGAGTTGCTCCAAAACAGTTTTGGTGCGTGGCTTTCCTACATAGGTGTCGATGTAGTCCAGCACGGGCGCGTAGTTTGAAATCTTGATGGCGAACTCGTAGGAGCGTTCGCTACGCTCTTCGTTAGAAGAAGCCCCTTTGACGTAGGAATATCCGTAGACAAACACCTTGTCGCTCTTGGGCTCGTACTCAACAAAACGCGGCTCAAACCGCATGGTTACGCGGTCGTTCTTGATCTGTTGAGCTTGAATTTCGATGGCATCAATCACGTCCTGATAGATGCTCGGGGAGAGAAGCGGGGTGATCCGTTCTTTCACAAAGTCAACGGTTCCTGGCGTCACATTGCCAAGGAGCTGAGCAAAAGCGAAACCCCAAGCCTCTTTATAGGACTGAGAGGCGTTATTTTTCGTCACCCAGGCTTCTTCCGTGAGCGTGAAAGGCTGGATAGTGACGATGGTTTCCTTGCTGAATACTTGGACCACCAGCAGGAAAACGATAGCAATAAGACCACCCTGGAAGATTCGTCCCCACTTATTTTCTGTTTGGGTCCCTTCCCAGGTCTTGAGATACTTTTTCAGGTTCAAGGCAAATACCTCCGGACAAACGGATTCTTGAGAGATTTGGCCTTGGTCATGATGAACCCGGCCCAGTAGATCATGTGGAGCAGGTATCCATCCGGATGGTTATCCCTGAATCGGCGATAAAGGTTGGTTACAAGTAACCCCCCCAGAAAGCAGATCAGGGCCTTACCGATGATGACCCCTATCGTTAGCCCCAAAAGCATCGGGGCCAACTCATCTGCGCTCCACAACAGCAGATGCGGGGGCTCATCGACCCGGCGCGGTATCTTTACAGGCTTCATAGCAACCCTCTTCTTTTCCTAGTGGCCTGTATTCTCATTCAGGGTCACTGATTTTCTGCCACGGCTTCGCGCCCTTTTCGGGCACTTCCAGCGACAAATAAAAAAAGGCGGCCTAAGCCGCCTTTTTTGCGTTTACTGGATCGGTTATTGATTTTGAGGAACCGCTTCCGAATGTTTTTCCGAAGCCGCAACGCTAACTTCATTGGCTGGTCGGGCCACCCCCAGAGTTTTCACTTCCTTGTTAGCATTGGCTTTAAACTTGAACATCAGACTGTACGCCGCCAGCAGGAAGAAGCTGAGAATGCCCCAGTAGGTCTGAACCGTGCCCAGAGCCTTGGCCGGGTCACTTGCAGCTCTGTTGGCCGTATCAGCAGCCAACTTAACCCACTGACTCCAGTCAAAACCTGCCGCAAAAGCAGACAGCCAAAACGCGACGGCCACTGGAACGATGAAGATGCACATCAGCACCGCGTTCATCAAAAACCAGAAAAATTGTTTATTAAGGTTCACACTTCCTCCCATTAACCTAGAAAATTGAATGCGTGTTCCAGGTTCATCCCTGCAACAACACCTATAACGAACATCACCTGCCAGACAAGGAACTGCCAGGAGATGAATGAACCAGATGAGCTTTCGCTTTCTCTGACGTGAGCTTGTGCGGACATAGACCCTCCAAATAACTTGTCGTCATCACGGAGTAATCGTCTCTTAATTGATCAATCTAGGAACAGTGCTGTTACGGCCCATTTTGGGCACTTTATGGAGGTTTATTCGAGGAGATGATAAGAGCGGGAGGCGAAAAACTTTCACATGTGAAAGTTCAAAGCGGCCAATGGCCGCTTGTTTCACACTGTTCTATTGTAACGGAGTTCTCGATAAGCATCCCATGCTTGCTCTGATGAGACACCTCGACAACCAACATCTGTGGCGCACTCAAGGTCCATCTTGTACTGCTTAACCTTCTGGTCTGCTGTATCGCCCCAGCTCATGGCTGATGGGTACTTGGAAACACTAAACACATTTTCAAGTTCAGCCTGATAGTCGTCGTTTTGTAACAGAGGTTCGGTTTCACCATCATCCCAGCGAATGTAAGCCTTACCCTGGAGAGCCTTCAAATGCAAAGGCACCAGTAAGGTGGAAATCACTTCGTCAGCCCTGATGTCTTTGTAAGCACACCAGTGAGGTTTAACGGTGATCACACCATTTACCAAAACGATGTCACACGCCAGTGTCGCTTCAACATTATCGTTAACATCCTGCCGAGCGTAGATCTCCACGAAACCAACCTGCTCTGGAACAACCTTGTCGATGAAGCTCCAAAAGCTGGGGTACGACGTTCCATCGCTGAGCGTCAACTGACCGTCATGCTCTTTCAGCATACGGTTCAGTTGTGCAGTGAAGAACTCTGCCGACACTTTTCTTGCCAATGGTTCCATATCACTCAGTCGTAGAGTGGCTCCTGCACCCCCCTCATACACCTCTCCAAAAAAGAAATCTCTCTTACGCATTAGACTTTGCCTCCTTTAATCGCTTGCTGGGTCAGCTTGATCCAGTTCAACGGGTTTTCACAGTCAACATGGTTGCCAGCGGCACCAACTACCGTTTTGTATGCCTCCGAGCCTGCCGCTGTGTGTACTGCCAGCATAAACGAAAACATAGGGTCATTTTGCATGGTGCCAATCATCATTGCACTGGAAGTGTCTTTGAGCTGGCAGTTTTCAACCCGCAGATTGAGTACATCTTTTGCCACCATCTTACAGTCGGGACACACCTTCTCAAGGTTCTTGAGCTTTGCGTCGTCATTGAGCACATCAGGAGCCGCGATGGCAGTACCGGCCATACACAGCCCCAGTGCCAGCAGTTTGAGTTTATTGGTTACTTTCATGGTTCCTCTCTATATCGTTCCAATTTCGTTTCGGTAAAAGAACAGTGGCCCAGTGACTGTTCTGAGTTCCGGCGTTACTTGCTTTACTCTTGAGCAAATATGCTGCTTGAAAAAGTTGTGGTATCCGTACAAAGCTGGGCGTGTAAAAACGGAATAGATAATGAGGGTGATGGCCGCACCAGCGGCCCACCCGATCACGTCCGGAGAGATAAGTCCTGGCACGTCTGAGATACGTTCTGGTTCAACCAAGCGGCACACCACCAGCACCCAGAACCACATTACCGGCATCACAAAGATCATCTTTCCGACGCAAGCAATGAGCACCTTCACCAAATTCAAGCTCTGCGCCCAGTAAAGCCACAACGCAGACAAGGATTGGCGACGTATCACCTGGTAGACGTTCAATGGGATGTCGCACAGATGCACCCCATCTTGATTTATAACGGAGTAGCTCATCCTCCCTCCCTATACCCGTTTCTGGAGGTTGCCGAACGTCAGGCCAACCAGGACACAGCACGTCATCATTGTCATCGGGATGACAACCGGATCGAGCGCTATGGGGATGAAGAACGCGATGAACAATCCGGCCATCAGGTACATCGTTCCGCGAACGCTATAACGATGGAGAACCGGACTCGCATAATCGAAGTTGGTCCGCTTAATTCGCCATGTCATCATCCCGTCATATACCGCAGGTACGAACAGGATCAGCATATAGGGAGCCCACGCGGCTAACAGCGCCAACCGTGTGTAGAACTGGTAAATGACGTTGACAAAGGCTTCCATGCGGCCTTTGACCCACACAAACCAGCCCTTGCCCATATCCTGCATCCCCTTGGACTTCTGGCGCTCCTCTTCTGATGGGATCAGCGTTTGGTACATCCCCTCATAGAAGCCTGAATCAATAACGCTCGACCTGAACCAGGTAGATGCTTTGTTCTGTATCCAGTCTCTTGCTTCGACACCAAGACTCTGTTCCACCAGCACGGATTCCCTTTTGATGGCTCTGTCTGTCCAGTCGCCAGGGATCAGCAGCAATATTGCCAGCAACTCAATAACCAGCAGCCATGCGACCAGCAACCACGGCTTCTTCATAGTCGGTTCTCCTTAAAACAGTTTTCACGCTCTCACAGGTGATGAGCTCATACAGCAAGCCACGCAAAGAGGTCTCATCCTCATGGGGCTGCGGGTTAATGGATAGTTCTCCTGGATGGGAAGAAAGCCACAGTGAGAACGACTCTCCTGAATCGACAGACCATGAATCACCGCCACTATCGACAATTTGCACTTCCAACGCCCGGCAGGTTTCGGTGATCAGGGTTTCCAGAAATGCCCCAATTCTGGCCGGGTCTTCATATTTCTCTCTCTGCTCATGAAACACGAGCTGGCTGTAGCGATGCAGAGCTTCTTCAATGATCGGGTAAATCACAGGCTCCTGATTAGCCTTAATCCCGTCTGTGATGTAGCAGCTCAGCTTCTCGATGATGGCCTCCGATGCAGGCCAGTCGAATTGGAGGATGCTCAGGATGTGAGCGTTCTTGCGGCCACGACTTTTCAATTCATTCATAACCCTGTCGAAAGGGTTCACATCGACCATGATGGCTACCTCGTAATCTCTATACTTCTTGTCACACATAGCTCTGCTCTTACTGGGTCAATATGGGCAGACGGCCTTTTACGATTGTTCCGCCTGAAATTTTGGCTATGTATTCCAGGTTCGGAAGCATTCCCAATAACTGGGCTGGGAACAGATCAGCTTCCTCCTCCATCAAACGCTCGCCTTGGTTGCCTCCGTGCATAATGGGCTCCTTGCCATCCGAGTTCTGGCCTTGAGTCCGCATGACGTACTTGAGCCGGGTCTTCGGCAGGTTATCCGCGATATACTCCTGGGTTTCACCATCGACGATACGCAGAGCAAACGTGTTGTTGATGTTCCCCAACACCTGGAGCGCTTTGTCTTTGCTACCCAGTCGAGCTGCGAAGTCAGCAAAAGTCTGAGTTGCAACGAAAAGACGAAGTTTCGCACCGCGACCTTTGTTCAGGAGCTGGATGAACGGGTCGTTGATCACCTCGGCAGCCTCATCAACAAAGATATTTACGGGTCTGTTGTTGACGCCGTAGTTGTATCTGTCACCGGCAACCGCTGTCAGGTCTGACAGGAAGATGGACCCCATAGCACTACCAACCATGTTGTCGGTCAGGGAGTCGAGCCCCAGATAAGCAACTTGAGCGTTGTTGATGATTTTTGCGGAATCGGTGATCTGGCGTTCGTCGCTCAGATCAGATGAGTCTGGAGACAGCAGAGGGCCTAGCTCCCCGGACGTCAGCATATTCATGATCGGCAGGAGGTTCGCCACCATCTTGGAGAAGTGGGTTTGGTCGTGCTGGAACATCGACAGCAAGCCTTCCAGGTCAGAGTTCGGGTGCTCAGGTTGGATGATGTCGTAGTAGAACTTCATCAACGCGAAAGCGATCTTCTCACGCGAACCGTTTTTGGCTTTTTCCAAGTAAGCCGCTGCTTCTGCCTCCCAGTCGGGCATAACTCGCTCTGAGTAAGCCTGAACGGCCTTGATGACCAAGCCAGCAGCGCCACCTTCAAGGAATCGGCGGAGCTTTGTCAGGTTGGGACGATCATGAGTGATGACCAAGCCCTGAGCGATGTTGTTCAGTGCCTGCCATCCAAATGATTTGAACGGGTCGGCCCCTGCTTCGGACGGGATCAACGCTGCCAAACGACTTGCGATTTCAGTCACGCGGGTGAAGTTACGCAGAGGGTCGATACGCACCGACTCTTCCGGGAATGCTGGATGAAATGAGACGAATCTTTCCGGCTGCCCCATAGCTTCACAGGCACGTCGGGCATTGTCCCGCATCTCCTTATCCCCTTTCGGGTCTATGATGATCACGGCTTCCCCACGCAGAATGGCCTGTGAAATCAGGATGTCGAACATACGGGTCTTGCCCGAGCCGGTGGTCCCAACGATCAGCGAATGCCCCTCAGTGTGCTTGAGTGGCTGCATCAGCTTCTCTTCTTTGGGCTCTACCCCGTGAATCCAGGGCTGGCCGATTGGCAGCTCCTTTTTCTTACCCTGTATCTTCCGGACAACCTTTTTGACCGTGGACTCTCTCCCTACGATGGAAGTCCAGTCGCGTTTCAGGATCTCAAACACGCGCTGGGCATGGCGGTTTTCCCACAGGAACCCACTACCAAGCCACATATCGTCCGGCGTGTCCTTGATGTACTTTTGGAGCTCCGCAATGGAAATAAACTCCAGATCACGCCCCTTCAAATGCTTTTGGAGCAGGTGAAGTTTGATAGCCTTGGGCAAACGAGCCATCGCCATCACGCCACAGATCCCCGTCATCCAATAGAATGGCTCCGGCGGCATCGTGCTGACTTGCTCTACGGCCAAAGCCGCGCCGGAGGCGGCAAGCCAGCCTGCTACAGCATTTTTTTCATAGTTGGGCCGCCACGGCATCTCGTAGGCGAGCGGGTCATAACTCATTGTCATGTTTCATTTACCTCTAAATACAATTTTCCCTGACGTTTCTTGAGCAAAGGGCGTCTCTGTGCCCGGCTCAGCATCCCGCAGAGGATGTGTTTGCTGATGCCGATGTTTTCACCGGCAATCATGTCGAAGGCTTTGTCACTGGTTACTAAGCAGCCATCCTCTTCCAGGACAGGTGTCACGAGCCATCGGCCCGAGCGTTTTTGGATCATGTCCTTGAGCATCTGGAGTGCTTTCTGAGGCGTAACACCAGACGGCAAGAAATCTTCCGCGTTGATGTCTTTCGGGTTTGTTTTCGCCTTAGGCGGCTCAAACTCCCTAACCTCTGGATCTTCCCTTTCTCGCACCTCGACGTGTCCCAATTCCTTCTCACGCTCAACTTTGGGCTCAGGAGCCACCGGTTGAGCCTCCCGCTTAGGAAGGCGAGCCACGTTCTGTTTTTCTTGGACCGGCTTGCGCTGTTGCTCTTCAACCGGAGAAGTAACATCGACCTTCTTCTCCTTCGGCTGTGGCTGGGAGTCCTTACCTTTCGCCTTTTGTTCAGGCGAGGCTTTACCGGCATTAACCTCAGGCTTCTGCTGCTGCGCCTTTTTTCGGCTTTGTTGTTTCGGTGCAGACTTATTTTTGCTTGCATCCAAGCCAGGGGGAGAGACGAGCTCAAAGGCATCCTGGTATCCACCCATTGACGCCTCGGCATCCTTAATGGCCGCCACGACTGCATCTGAAAGCTGCTCCGCCAGTACAATTGCCTTCACTCCGCTGAAATCACGAACTTTGCGACCTGGCATAATCGGGTCCGGAACAATCGCGTTGGCGTGGGACAGCTTCGAGAGAACCTCTGACGGCGCACCCAGCGACCGAGCGCCATCCGGGTACAAAATGACGGCTTGCCCCTTCATCAGGCATAGGACTTCGCCCAGCGTCGTTTTACCTTCCAAAACAGGCATGATCGCTTGTTCAAGCAACGCCGATGCTTCCCCGTATCCAGACAACATCTCAACGAGCAAGGTCTTTGCGTCCTTCTCATGCTGATTAACGTTGTCCGTATGCGGCATTTCTGGCGTGTGCGTTGGTTGTTCTGGTGCGTCAGTCAGCATAGGGAGCGGCTCAATCGCCCATGATGGCGGTTCATCAGAACCACCGAACATTGGAAAGTCATCGCCCTGCAGGGAGTTTTGTTCTTGTGGAACGAAGTCCTGTTTTGGCTGCTCCTCTTGCTTTCCGGGCATTGCCACATCTGGGATTTCTGAGTTTGTTGCGTCAGTGCTGGTTGTCTCTGCCGATGCGTTGAATGCGTCAAACGGGAAGTCGATGTCCCCCAGTCCACCCCCAACATCCTTGAGTGCTTGTAACGGATTGTCGTTTGCCAAAGGTGGTGCGTTTTTGGCAATGTCCTGAGGGGACAGATCCTCTTTTGCCTCTGGTTTATGGGGTTGTTTCTCCGTATCACTCTTCGGTTTTGCTTTGCCCGGTTTGCTCTGCGGCTTACCCTTCTTGCCAGCGTCAGGCTTAGATGATTCCGTTGGTCCCGCATCTTTTTGCTCTGGCTTCTCCTCGACAGCATCGGAGGTGCTTTTCAGCATCTCCATCGCATCACCAAAGCCAAGGCCAGCTAGAGCTTTCTCTGCTTCCTGCTCTGCGGCCAACATGTCATCGTTCAGAGCTGCTTCACCTTCCTCTTGGTCGTCACCGTCATCGGCTTCCTCAGGATCAACGAACTCAATCTCAGCGTCCTCAACATCACCAACAACTTCCGCAGCAACAGCCGCAGGAGGCTCAGTCGTAAACACCAGGTCGTTTGATTCGAGTCGGAGCATCAAGATCTTCACCGAACCCGCCGCCTCCTGGAGCATCTCAGGCAAAACTTCCCAGTAGCGGTAGTACGCACGTTCACCCTTCTCCTGCACCGTGTTTGGTACAGCAAAACCACGTTCGATGAGAATGTCGGCCAGTGTGTCAGGGTCTCGTGGGATACCGGGGATCTTGTCGTGGCTGATCAAGTCATAAAGGTCCCCAAGCTGTTTCCAGGCAATGAATACACCTTGGTTGAGGTGCCAGACTTTCGCGCCTGGCTCATTGACCTTCCATTTTCCGGTTTTAACCAGGCGGCGGATGGCATCGAACACGTAACGCTCGACGGGCACACCATAGGAGAACTCGTCCACATCGAGACGACTCTGGCGAAGGTCCCGTGAGACGCTCTCTTGGTCAGCGCGAAGCATCAGCTTGGTCACAGGCTGATTGACGCTGGTTCCTGAGATAGCTTCCAGCATCGCTTCCATGATGGACGGGCCAGACTTGGACAGAAACTCCCGAGTCTCAGCCGGAATAATTCGATCCACCGCCAGCAGCGAGAATTGCTCATGTCTTTTGTGTCGCTTGTCGCGCCACCGGATAAAGTAACGGTCGATTTCGTGACGGTGTGCCCAGTCATGAAGTGACTCCGAATACGGGTTCCATGTGATTGACCCGTCTTTGTCCGTAATGGACACATCCGAGAGCGGTTTACCCACATCATGCAGCAGCCCAGAGAAACAGCTCGCCAGTCTCCAACGCGGCTCATTGTCACGGCGTTCCCGAGGCGTCCCCTCGATGGAAAAGATAACTGACTCAGATGCCTGAGCTGCCCAGAAGGCCACTTCAAGCCCATGTCGGAACAGACCACCAGCGCCACGGTGGTGGTGTGATTCGGAAGCTGGCAACAGGTGAACAAACGCGGCATACCGCTGGATCACCGGCAAAACAAGCCGGTTGAAGTCGTCCACAGTGAAACCGAGAGAGTTCCGCACTTTCTCAATCAGTTCAGCTTGGGTTGCCAGTATCTTGTCTAGTGGGGCCACTGGCAGGCCCTTGGCAAAAGGTGGGTATCGAGGGATTTCTTCATCTTCCACGTCTTTAAGCGGCAACACTCTGGCGCTCGGCGCGGTCTCGATCACTCCACTTCGCCCACCAAATAACTTGTTAAGGGCTTTCAGCATGTAGGTTGACCATATTCCTATCGTATTTCTCGTCGCTACATGCTCTCAAAACACCTTTAGATCGCACACACGCCTATCTGTCCAATTTGGGCAGTTTGAGAAACCAGCTTTCCATCCCCCCCCTTTTAGAATGGGCTCATCGACAATTTTTGATGAGGAACGACACGATGAGACAACTGATAGCAATTCTGGGAGTGGCAATTCTGGCCGGGTGTGCCTCTAACGCCCCCGAGCAAAAGCCTCAGCCCCAGACTGCCCCTGCCGAAAATGACAAACCTGCCCGAGTTAGCCGGGAACTGTCGATGGCATGGGACAACATGGGGCGCGGTGGTGCTGCATTACGTCAACCTGGTTATATCCATGTGCTGGGCGACGGTAATGTCAGCGCAACGATGAACAAGGTCAAAGATGACTCCGCTGGTTCAGATAAAACTCCAGCAGGGATCAAGCAGCACGGGGATGTGAACGAAGCCATCAATACCTTCAAGTCCATGAATAAAGGCAAAGGCTACTCGCTGTACGAGTTGTCACGCTGGGAACGCTATTGCGATGGCGGCAAAGGTATGGACGAGCACGATTGGCGCTTTGTGGAAGCCGAGGGGACTACAAACATCCCCAAGGATGTTGTAACCGGCTGCATACCACCTACCCACACCTATCAAGATTATCTGAATGCCTGGACGCACTTTTGCACCAGCCAGGCTGTAACTGACGCAGATCGCCGCATTGTGCGCGAGTCCGTGCGTCCCTATTCAGTGGTGAACCCATGCAAAGCTCTGAAATAAGAAACCAGACAGAGCCAAGCCGTAAGGCTGAGCTCTTCGACGCTTTATCAATCATGCTCCAGGAGGCCGGTTCGAGGGGTAATTCCCGCGAAGCGGCCTATGTCATTTCTGGAGTCCTCGAAAACCTCTCCAGAGACTACCCCGAAGTCAAAGGTCTGGCCCAAAGCTGGGCTGAGCTGGCGAATCTGGAATCAAAGATGAGAGGAGCTGCTTAATGGACCTTTATATCTGCGAGAAGCCTTCTCAGGCCAAAGATTTGGCTGGCGTAATGAAGGCCTCCCAACGAGGTGATGGATTTCTCCATGATG
Source organism: Vibrio sp. YT-16 (assembly GCF_033337405.1). Lineage (NCBI taxonomy): Bacteria > Pseudomonadati > Pseudomonadota > Gammaproteobacteria > Vibrionales > Vibrionaceae > Vibrio > Vibrio sp. YT-16. Next base: position 15,135 of record NZ_JAWOQQ010000014.1, on the reverse strand, counting down.
GAGGAAACCGCGTTATTACGTGGGCGTTCGGCCACCTGCTGGAATTGTATATGCCAGACGATTATGACGAACGCTACAAGTCATGGTCACTGGAGACCCTCCCTATTGCACCAGAGTCATGGCGGTACAACGTTCGCAAGAGTGCGTTCAAACAGTACAAAATTGTTGAGGGACTGGTCAAAAAGGCGAGCACCATCTACATCTCAACGGACTACGACCGAGAAGGTGAGGCTATCGCCCGTTCGCTTCTGGATCGATTCCGCTACTCTGGCCCTATTCGCCGGGTTTGTTTGACGGCTCTCGATGAGTCAAGCATCAAGAAAGCGCTGAACAACGTAAAGGATGGCAAGGATACGGTCTCACTCTACTACGCCGCATTGGCACGGCAACGCGCTGACTGGTTGGTAGGCATGAACGTGAGCCGCCTCTACACAGTGCTGGCCCGAGATGTCGGCTTCAACCACACTCTTCACGTTGGCAGGGTTATCACCCCAACCGTCGCTCTTGTTTGTCAACGGGACCGAGAGATCGCCGGTTTCACCCCCTCACCATACTGGACTCTGGGTGTGAACGTGTCCGTACAGAATGGACAGTTTGCCGCCCAATGGATACCACCAGAAGAGTGCAGTGACGAGCAAGGCCGGTGCGTCAATAAGGCCTATGCCGAGCAGGTAGCCTCCCAGGTCAATGGTGCCAATGCTGTTATCAGCAAAGCAGAAACCAAACCAGGTAAAGAGTCAGCCCCCCTCCCCTTCGATCTAACGTCGCTGCAACAATACGCAAGCAAACGATGGGGATACACCGCTCAGCAGGTACTGGATGCAGCTCAAGCTCTGTACGAGACGCACAAAGCGACCACCTACCCTCGTACTGATAGTCGTTATCTACCCGAGAGCCAAAAGGAAGACATTCCGGACATTCTCCAGGCGCTCATTTTGTCCGATCAGAACGTCTCTGGGCTGGTGGCTGGCGCAGATCCTCATCGCAAGGCCAGGGTATTCAATGACGCCAAAGTGACCGCGCACCACGCGATCATTCCAACACCGGCCAGAACAGACATCAGTGCCATGTCTGAGATCGAGTTCAATCTTTACGACGCCATCCGTCGTTTCTACATCGCGCAGTTCTACAGCGAGTTCGAGTTCACCAAAACCTCCATCGAGGTGCAGTGTGGGCGTCACCTCTTTGCGGCCTCTGGTAAGACACCTGCCAAACAAGGCTGGAAGGTTTTGTTTGCTTCTGATAGTGAAAGCAGTCCCAAGGACGAGGGGGAAGACACCGACGCGCCGGTTGAACAAGAGAAGCTCCCCAGGGTTAGCCAGGGCGAACCCGCTTTGCTTAATGGTGCCGAGCTGGCAAACAAAATGACGCGGCCAGCACCGCACTTCACCGAAGCCACATTGCTTGCCGCGATGGAGAACATTGCCCGGTTCGTGACTGAGGAGAAGTTCAAGCAAATTCTCAAAGACACAGCCGGTTTAGGCACTCCAGCAACACGCGCAAGCATCATCCAGGGCGCTGTTGATAAAGGCTACTTCAAACGTCAGAAAAAGGTACTGCTTGCAACTGATAAGGCTCATGCGCTTATCGCAGTGCTTCCACCAGCCATCAAATCACCCGGCATGACTGCGGCTTGGGAGCAGGAGCTTGAGAAAGTCGCCTCCGGCTCCGGGAATATGTCTGTCTTCATGAAGCAGATTTCCACCTGGATCTGCCAAATGGTTGAGCAGCTCAAAGTGCCCGCACCGGTTCTGACCAAAGAAGGTGGCGCGATGGCTAAAGCCTTCGAGGGCGCTAAGCCGCCTTCACACGAATGCTTCAACTGCGGTGGAGAGATGCACCGGATCAAAGGGAAGAACGGATTTTTCTGGGGCTGCCAGAACGAGGCTTGCAAGAAGACGTTCCCAGACAACCGAGGGAAACCCGAGAAGCGTATCGCGGCTGAGGATTGTCCAGACTGCCCAGATTGCGGTAGCCCGATGCGTCTCAGGAAAGGAAAAGCGCCCGGCAAGAAGCGAGCTTCTAAGTTCTGGGGCTGCACCGCCTATCCCGATTGCAAAGGCACTATGCCCTTCAAAAAGTCGGACTTTATGGATTGATAGAGGAATTAAGTATGTTTGGAACAATCATTTTAACTGCGATGCTCACCACCAGCTCAGCCACTGCCGAAGATGCAGGGAAGAACATCGCCTCAGGCTTGGCGGCGGCATCCGCCAGCCAAATGGGGCAGGCCGTAATGCCAACTTTAGCTACCAGCTCGGCCATTGCAAAAAGCGCAGGTAAAGGCATGGTGTCAGGTTTGGCTGCGGCGACTGCCAGCTACATTCCCCAAGACGAGCTGAGCTTTACTCGAAGCTATAAGAACTCTGAGGCTGTGGATATGGCAAAGGGCCTGGGGACATTGAAAGAAGCGCCTGAGTTTCTCTACGTTGTTACAGACGTAAATGCCAACATGGCGGTCAAATGCAAGCGCGTCTGGGAGCCTCAATCTCTGGCTTTAAGTCCAGTGATTGTTGAGCTGGTGGAACTACGTAAGACGAACAACAAAGACAGCTACGAACAAGCACTATCCCACCTCGATTGTTCAATGTTCACAGACTAAAACAATTAAGGGGCCGATGGCCCCTAATTTTTAATAACCCAATTTCTTTTGATACCTGATTTTCCTACCAAGCACAGTTGTCATACACCATTCAATTCACATGGATAGCGAATACTTCAACCGGACAATCTCCAAAGTGCGGGTGCGTTATAACACTCCTTGAGAAGCCACGCCAAGGGCGAATCTCTATCCTGGACATATCTCCAGCCTTTGGGTAGCCACACTTAACATGGACTTCATCATACTCGCGCCCCTCTAGTCTTTTTATCCAGTAGTCTGTAACGAGGCGATATTCATCTGGTTTTTCTCCAGATTTGATCTGATCGAAGTAAATCTTTTTTACGGGCAGATGAAGTATTCTCTTTTTCATAATCACCACCTGATAGCCCATCAGACTATCTAACTATTCGACAAAACATCCCTTTTTCAATTTCTGTCTCTCTCGCCTCATGGGCCAATACAATATCCGCGATAACACGAATATTCCCTTCATAGTTGCGAATGGCCGCATCCCTCATCGTGTCTAAAGTGTCCTGACACTTCGCTCGCCTGAATTTAACGAGCCAACTTTGCCGATCTATCTTGTCCACACCAAATCCCATTTAGCGAACCATGTATCCAGCTTTTTTGGCCGCAGCATCAAGCTCGGAGGAGAAGTTAACGTCGGACTTTTCTGCCGCGTTATAGAGGGCTCCACACTTGGGCCATGAGCGTCCTACCAGTTTCATCGCCAACGCATCCGCCAGCATTTCTCGGATCTGTGTTTCAGCCTCACCAAAATCGGCCAGAGTTTCGTCTATGCCCGACTCTTCCATCAGCTCGATGAGCTGTGGTTGTTTGAGCCAGACGCCTGTTTGCATTTCCAACTGATCTCTTGCATCGGCCACCAATTGGCGTTCAAGGGTTACGCCATTCACGGTCTTAACAAATTGCTTTGGCTGACGCTTTACCTTTTTTGGCCTGGACACATCAGAGATAACCGTCACCGGCTTCCCACGCAGTTCACGCGGCAACGGTCCACTTAGCCCCAGAACTAAGCGACGAGCGTACTCATGCTCGTATGGTTTCAACCCTCGACCTTCACGGTACATTTCAGTATCCACCAGCAGATCACCGCGCAGCCTCGCATTTTTCCGCACTTGTTCGGACAAGACCGATTTACCCTTCCCGCTGGCTCCCATTACGAGCGAGTGAGATTCTACTTTGTTATCAAAAAACATAATTCCGCCCCCAAGGAGGTGTTGCTATAAAACATGGTTTGAACATCCGTATTTTCACGGCAATAACCGCCGGATAATGCAAGACTCCCAAACCTAAATAGGTCTCCAGGTGATGACATCGAAGTCATAGCTGACTTCCGAGTTGTCGTCCGCCGTTCGCCACGAACAATCATCTTCCTGAACATGGATCAAGTCGTACTCAACAATTTTGCCCGACCAACATCCTTTAAGCTGGCAATGAACAGGCACACCGACGACCGGCATCTTGTCGTTGACGCTGATCCACGGTTCTTGCTTTTGATCCAGATCCACCGGTTAGTCCTCTATGAACGATTTAATGGATCGCCCATCAAAAAACAGTTTCCCAGTTCCTGATACCGAATGTACTTCTGGAGCTGCCTTCCCTTTCAGGAGTTTCTGATAGCGCACCGCGTCTTTGAGCTCAGAGATCCTGACGCCAATGAGTGTGGCCGTCTCCTCAACTGTTAAAATACGGTCCCAAAAGCTGGTGGCGCTGTTATTGCGCCCACCGATACTCTGGGCAACGCACTCTGTTCTGGCCGCTTTTCCCTTTGCCATTGGCAATGTCCTCTTCATTCTTCTCAGCCCCCAGCTTACTCAGTATTTCAGCTTTTGTAGCGCGATGGCCGCGCATTAAAAGAGCATTCAGCAGGTATCCAGTGAACACCTCTGTACTCGGCATACGGTCAAGCAACTCAACATACTGCTCATCCGTCAAATCATGGATCTCACAATATTTTTCCACCGCCTTTTCGTAGGCTTCTGCGTAGCCATGAGTGGAAATCCTGAAAGCAATATCCCCATTGCCGTAGCCTGGCTTTGTGACGAGAAAACAAGGCGCGAAGTAGGTTCTCTTCACCCCCATCCGGCTCCGGTTCTCAATGCTGATATAAGCCCTCAGCCCCTCAGCAATGATGTTTGGCCCGGAGTTGCGTCGCCGCTTACAAGTCTTATTCTGACGCTTCACCTCTTCTGCCTCAGCTTCCCACTTTCGGTCCAAGCTGTAGGCCAGCCGGTGAGCTGTTGCGTAGGAATACTCTCTCAAGGAGAAGTATTCCTGCCGGTAATCATCCGCCACCCCAACTGTTCGTGCGACACGGAACCCGACGAAACCGGCGTCATGGGTTCCCTCGCCGTAGTAAATGACTGCCATTATCTACCTTCCTTACTTCTGATACCGTGCTGCACCACGGTATGGCGACCGCAATTCACATTCAGGTGATCCCGAACTGCGGCCATGACCGCTGAATGCAATCTGTAATCCACACTCTGCCCAAGCGTTTCTGTCGCTTGTTCTTTTGCCATCCACGAAACATCAAAGCTATCAGGTATCGACATCAACTCCTGAACCAGATCGACCGATGGCTTGTAAATGCGGCCACCGTCTTGGATGTACACTGCATCCTTTACCCCACGATCCTGAGACTTGAGGATGGTCGGGCAACTGGTGCTTTCTCTCGTCAAGAACGCAGGCATCCTGCGAGAAGTTGACTCTCTGGCCTGAATTGACTTCAACACTGTGACGTCAGCACAATCCCCGAGGTGCTTCTCGATCACCGGCCACAATCGTCCACCAGCTCTCTGCTCAGGTTTCGGTGGAACGAACCCAGGGAAGACCGACGCCACCATGTAATAGCGTTCTCGCCCCTGGTAAGCGCCGAAATCCAGACCGTTCAAGACCATCTCAGTGAGGAAGTACCCCATCCGCCGCAGTGTCGTTCCCATCATCGCCCCGGCTCCGGATGCTTTGAAGTTCGGGACGTTTTCCACCAGCACGACGGCAGGGTTCACGACCTCGATCTGTTTTAGTGCCGGGTAAACCATGTCGAGCATGGTGGAGAGATCCTCAAGAGAACGCTCTTTGTCCCTTGGACTTTTGGCGTTTGAGTGGTCATCACACCCCAACGAGTAATGGGCCAAACCAATTGGTGGGCACTCCGCCAGCAAGGCTCCAAGGCGATCCAGCTCCAGGTGATGAATGTCTTCATTCAGCAGGATACGCGGGGAGCTGTTCACCAGCGTATTGAGCGCATGTACTTCACTCAGGTTCCGCCCGGATGCTCTGTCTCTGGCTTCAACTGGACGATGCTCCAAAACAATCTCAGCCTTCCAGCCAAGCGCTTCCATAACATGAATGTCTACCCCGCCAGTCAATGCCACAAAGGCACGGAAAGGGCTGGTTTTTCTGAACCGATCCGCAATGGCAAAGGCTCTGTTTGCGACAGGAGTGAAGACTACTCGGCCTTTTCGCATTTCGACGTGGAAACGCTCTGTATAGCGAGGGAAGCACTTATCTATGAGCCCTTGTCCAGAAAACTCAATAACGGTTTCCAGCGGGTTGTTGGAGCGACTCTTTGGTTGATACCGGCGCTGATAAACCTGGTGTGTCTGTAGTTCATCGGTCGCTGGGATCACCGAAAAACCGCCCATCCCCTCCCCTGGCTCAACGGCGATGCCCATACCTGGCTTGAACCCCATAACATCCAAAAAGTTGGACGAAACCCTAACCTTGCGTTTATCGCCTACTCGATTGAACGCAAGTTGTTTGGTTACTACGGAGGGGGAGACGATCGGTAACATTGGTCAACCTCTTTTCTTCTTGTTTTGCTCGCGCTTCACCATTGCTCCAGCAGCTTTCAGAAGTCTCTGGTTCTCCGCCAGCTCCTCTTGGAGTTCCTGAGTATCCTCTTCTGTCTGAGGCTTTTTCAGCTCGGCCTCGCAATATTGGACCTCTTCCTGCAAGCTGACTTTCGCAAACTTGAGAGCGGCCAGTCGCGTCGTATAAACGCCAAAAGGCAATTCGCCACCTTCCCGGAACTGCTTCAAACACCAGCTCGGTATAGATGGCAACCAACCAAAGTCCCCATTCTTCCGTGACCTTTTCCCCCACGTAATCCCATCTAACTTTTGGGCAAGATTGACATAGCGTTGATCGCTGGTTGAGTTGCGTCGTTTCTGAATAGAGCGAACTATCCACTCTGTAACCTCGACCTTTGCTTTATCATCATCAGAGATGTAATAAAGGGCTGCGTACAACACAGCGCCTTTACGAATGACTGATGGTGGGTATGCCTGGGCTTTCATCTATCCCCCTATCGCTTTTTCTGTCCGACAAGACGGAGATGATCGGCGGCCAAGTCATACTGCTCGTTTTTGTCGCGGCGGCGGAATCTGTCAAAAAACTTCCCTCGTGGCAGGGTTTCTTCCATAGCGATCAGGCGGTTCAGCCACACTTCTTGAGGTAGCATCCCTGCTGGAGTCGGCCCGAGCTTACGTCCTTCCTTGACGTGCTCCATTGTTTGCGTGGCAGTAAAAATCGCACCACCAAACTTTCTCCACTTGAATTGCAGGGGCATATCTGGAGACTCATCCAGCATCAATTTCTTATTGGTTTGTTCTGTCACGACAATTACTCCACCATCCATTCTTCACTAAGCAGGAACGCCCAGCGCTCTTCTGCTTTTTCTGGGTTGTCTTTGGCCTGTTTGATCATGATCTCGGCGGCGTTAAAGCCTACCTCTCCACTGAACCGGCCCCATGAATGGCTATGCCACTCGCGCATCACACTTCGGCCAAGCGATGCAAGTTCTGGACTTACACCCTCATGGAGGGCATAGAGCTCCCAAGCATCCCACCCGTATCGTAATAGGTTGTGCCCTGGGGCGTTAAAGGCCTGAGCAGCCTTGAACCGCTCTCCAGGCTCCTTCCCTCTAACATCCACACCCTGGAGCACCAACCCCATTACCACTTCAATGACCGGCTCGCGTTGCTTCTTTGCCAGCTCGATGGCAGCCACCAGCATTGCTTTGGCGTCAGCAAATTTCCCATGCCCTTGGCACATACCGCAGGTTTCTTTGGAAGGGGAAAAGTCATAAACACCGGAACCAGCACAGAGGCGGCATGTCATGTCAATCATGGGCTCTTCTCTCCTCATACTCTTCGATGCGCTCTTTCAGACGCTGAACCACTGGTGCGAGCTCAGGGATAGCTTCCGCTTCCTCAAGCGTGTATCGCTTGTCTTCCTGGTAATCGACTATTTGAGGAGGCCTTGGCTGTTTAGGGAACTCAGCAAAGTCATTCAGCGACATCGAGGTAGGAAGTCCTCCTTCAATCTCACCTTTTTCGTTGAGTGACTGGGTGACGATAAGCTGTGTTCCGCCCACCTCGGTATCAAAGCGGTCATCAAAGCGCTCACCGATAGTCCAGCCGCCACGGCCAAGAACACAGGTCGTACTCATACGTAGGCGATTGAATGCTTTAGCGTCATCCCAGTTCAAAGGATTTTCATCCATGAGGAAAAAAGGCGCTTCGTCCCGAACGAACACCTTGGACTTGGCGTTATCGAAGATCGGCCCAAACACCCCCTGCTGGAGGTATGGTTCGACCTTCTCTGCAAGATCCTGGTGCCCTTGAGAACGCAGCGCCTCATAGAGCTGGGTGATTGTTTGTTTGCCGGTGCCCGGAAGGCAGGACAATACTGTCTGCTTTTCCTCGTCACTCAGGCTTACCATTCTGGACAAAAAGCTGACTACCAGCTCGTTGTGCCCATCGACCGTTTCAATGTTGAGCTTGTTCTCGTCCATCTTCTTCCTCAGTAATCGGTTCGATAAATTCAATGGAGTCCATGCTTACATGACTGATAATGGCTTTCAGGCCGCAGCAGTCGCATGGTTCAAAGGTCAGTTCTGATCCCTTGGGAGACTGATGCGTGACCGTTGCCACAGCCCCTAGAGGGATCACCCCCCAGCCGTTTTTTAGTACCCGAGTAGTTCTGACCAGCCGACCTTTGTACTCTCGTTTCAGTTTCGGATGCGGCACTACCGCATATCGCTTACTCATTTCGGTCCCCTTGTACCAAAGGCTCGACAACCAGCTCTTGAGCTTCGTCCCAGTCGGACACCTTTGCATCACCAAACGCAAAGGCAATTCGCATAGCCACTGTCGGCCTGCCTATTTTCATCAAGTAAGCCGCAGCACCGGCACACATCGACTCTTGTCCCGAAGGTGCATAGTTACCCTCTTCATCCCATTCACCACCTGACTTTGAATGCACGGTCTTGTGGCAATGAAACGTCGTCATGTCGTTTTCAACGATGTCGTTGATGATGCCTTCTAATCGCCCAGGGACCAGCTCGATAGCGCCCTCCTTCCGGAATGGACAGTTGGCGCAAGGTTTCTTCAAACGGAGATGATTTGCTTGCTTTGGCATACATATCACTTTTACAGTATCATTTTATGATTCTATGATATAGCCATATTCCGTGTAGTCAATATCTCACTAACAATTACTTTCTATCGGACGCTTACGCGCCCATTTTGGGCAGATAGACAAGTTATTTGGGCGTTTGGAGTGTGCGAGGTGGACAGCGGGGAGACTTTCACATGTGAAAGTTTTGTTTCTTGGTATCGTTTTATTGTCCCTTGATATTATTTTATGATGCTGTAATAATCATAAATAAGGGCCGCATCGCTCTTCGACCTTCGTTGCAGCCCTTACAACACAATCAAGCAATTAAGGAGCTTTGTTATGCTGCAAGGCAATACTAACACGAATAAGCGCATCCCGCTCGCGGCGTTCATGAAATGGCCGCTGGCGAAACGTCAGGACTTCATCGACCGGGAAATGTCCGGTTGCCCCGACTTTATCAAGACGTCTTTGCTTCGGCATTAAGGCGATCAGGCAGGAAAGCAAAGAACCTCGCTTCGGCGGGGTTCTTCGTTTCTACCTCTTGAATGTTTCGTCAGAACAAACTGGAGCGCTTATGTCACCAGAAACACAGCAACTTACATCCAAGGCTTTATCTCTCATCGAGCAGTCCCGATACAGAATGGGCACATCTCGGTTTGTTGAGGCCTTTATTGACCAGTGGGCATACTTGCAGACTGGCCTATACCCAGCCAAGGAGGAGATCCCGGAAGAACTTCAGCCGGTCGCCTTCGAGCTCTCTCACGTCCTGTCTGCCGCCATTAAGCGCGACCCCACCAGCGATGTTTTGGGTTACGTCCTAAGCATGTCTGGCTTCCACAAGAAGGGCACCAATTACTTCCCCACTCCTCCAGAGATTGGCCGCTTGATGTCACTCATTGTTGGCTCACAGTCTTCGGCAGACTTTTATGAGCCCTGCTGTGGTTCTGGCATCAACGCCATTCACTGGATGGAAAACCTGATCGAGAACCACGGTCCCGAAGCATTGAGAGAAGCCTCAATCTACCTGGAAGACATCGATCCGTTGATGGTGAAGTGCTGCATGATCCAGCTATTCCATTATTTCGAGTCCCGCAATACCACTCCCAAAACGCTGAGTATCGTCGGCATAGACACCCTTAGCAGACGAACCAAGAACATCGCCTACTACGCCGAAAAACCTCCAGCAACCGCCGCTACCGTGGCAGCATAAAAAAACCCGCCGATTGGCGGGTTTTGCATTCAATGCGCTGCTCTATGGCACCTTACAGTTTTCCGTACCGGTTCAAGAACGAAGACCTGTCTAAGATCCCCCAGTCTGTCAGCATGTAGTAGCCGGTGGCACCTCGTTCGCCGGTAGACTCCCTGACGAACAAGATATTCATTCCGAACTCATCACGCAGGGCAGACAACTGTCTCTTGATCGTTGATTCAGGAATATTTGTTGCCTTGTGAAGGTCTTGGAGACTTGGCTTCTCCGTTTTAGACAGGGCATTCACCAAAGCAAATTTTCTTTTCATGTCCTGTGAGATCTTCATATTCACCTGTTCTTGACAGGCCCAACCTCTCTGGCTGGGCCTCCTTTATTAGCCTTCGACACTCAGGAGTTCAATGTCTGACACAGGCACATGAACATGCTTTTCCTTGCCTTCGCCATCGAGCGTTTTAACCCAGACAGTAGACGGAACCAGAGCAACACGGTCGGTCATGATGACTCCACGTTTGGTCTCGCCATCCAGGTTAACGTTGACAGCAAAAATCAAACTGTCAGCCCGGACGTTCTTCCATTCCTTGTCCTTCGGCAGAGGAGGAAGAGCATCACCGCCTTCTTCATCTTTGTCCTTGCCGCTGTTATCTGGCTGCTTGACAGGATCTTTGTGCTCACCCTCTTCATCACGCAAAGGGTCTTCGTCATCATCGTCCTGACCATTGGAATTTTTACCCCCTTCCAGTTCCTCCTGGGCAAGGTTCAGGTCGTCATTCCCGGTTTGTTCCGACGTACCATCCCCACCCGAGTTGAGGGATTGCTCGTCGGTGTTGCCAGCGCCAAGCTCATCATTCTGGTGGGAGCCAGTCAGTGGGCCTTTTTCCATTTCGTCTTTGATACGTTTGGCATCATTCAGCAGCTCACGGCTTTGTTTACGAGTAATCCCGTCAGACATAGCCACCGCGCAGACGGCGCGACATCTTTCTTCATTCAGATCGAACAAGAGACGAAGGTTATTCAAGGTCTCTGTATCAGAACATACTTCATTATCGTATAACTCACGCACACAGTCAGGTAGCTTGAGCAACGACAGATGCGTAGATACGAAAGTGATATTCTTACCGAGCCGATCAGCAATATCCTTTTGCTTCCAACCTTCTTCAATAAACAGGTTTAACGCCTCGGCAATCTCTACCGGAGTCAAGTCATCCCGCTGGATGTTTTCGATCAGCTCACCAGCAGTCTCGTCCAAGTTGTTCTGGACCTTATCATTCACCACCAAGTCAATGGTCTCGATACCAGCGTGTTTACACGCTCTCCAACGCCGCTCCCCTTTTTGGATGACGAACTTGCCTTCTTCGTTCTTCGGGAACACGATGATCGGAGACTGCTGCCCTTCGGTCAGCAAGGTTGCCGCCAGCTCTTCAATGTTACGGAAGCGCTTACGAACCTGGACCTTGGATACAACGTCGTCAACAGGTACGGTAAGAACCTCTTTGCCTTTCTTGCCTTTGGCGGCTTTAGCAAGTTCGGACAGGCCTTTTAAATTGTTCAATGCCATCGCTTAGCCCACCTTCTCTAATAGTTCTTCCAACACCGCCTCAACTTCTTTGGCCGCGACATGTCCATAGCGAAGCTCCCAGACAGGGATGCCATCAGTCGTCGCCGTATCGAGCGGAGGCCGGTGCATAATTTTGTTCTCAAACAACAGATCCGGAACTGTGTTCTCCAGCGACTTGAGGGCTTTGTCGTGATTGACAGAGCGGTCCATGTCGTTGATCACGATGCCCAGGATCTCCAAATCTTGGTTGTACGCCTCGCGCACACCAATAATCGTGTTCAGGAGACCTTCTACGCCGTCCACAGCGAAGCCAGAGAGCTTTACTGGACATGCCACATGGGTAGACATCACCAACGCTGCCACCAGCTTTCTGCCGAGGCTAGGCGGACAATCAATCAGCACGTAGTCGTAGTTCTCAAACAGCTCAGCCAAATGGCGAGCCGGATTCATGGCCTGGTCAAGAGGCACAGCCTCCATCTCAAACAGATCCGGGTCGTTTTTCGGCGTATGAATGAGGTCTGCACCGCAAGGGCAGTGCATGACCTCAATGCCGTCCAGCTCGTAAGCGAACAGCTCTGCGGTTTTGGTTCCTGTGAGGATGGGCTCGTAGTCACCATCCTCAAGCTCTCGTCTGGGGGCCAGTCGAGAGGACGTGTTCCCCTGACCATCCATATCCAAGACCAGCACTTTCTTTTTCTTCTGTAACGCCAGATAAAAGGCCTGCTGGATACAGAGGGTACTCTTACCCACTCCGCCTTTCTGGTTGGCGAAGCTGATTACTTTTGCCATACCCACCTCTATTTTGGTTTCTCGCAGGTGATCAAGACCACCCCCAAACTTTCACATGTGAAAGATTGTAGCGATCATAAAATGATACTGCAATATCTAATTATGGTTCTGTTAAAACAAACTTTAAACAAAAAAACGGCCATGAAGGCCGCTTATTGACAAGGTTTGTGCTGTCAGCGCAATTGATTTGCTGCTCCAAGCCCATTCGCCAATAACTGCATCGCATCGTTGAACAGCGCGGAGCCCCGTTCCGGTGTGAGCAATTCCGGCATATCTTCTCGCGGCCAAGTACCGGCTACTTGAATGAGCAAACTGGCAGCCCAGTGGATCTGCTTTTCTTCACTTTCATCGGCCAGAGTGCATACGACGGGGAAACCGTACTTACGCCCCCAGCGACTCACCTCTTTGAACGATACCAGCTCAGGCTTTTGCAAATCCCGGCTGTAGGCCTCAGCTATCATGTGGTTCAGTTCTTTAGCGTCCATTTATCCCACTCTATTGTAAACAAGACATTTTTATCTTTTATATTCAATGGCTTATTTTCCTGCTAATTGGTAATACCATGAAAAATACCATGCTCAGAAAAGGCTTAACAATATTTTGAAAAATTGCCTACTGAGCGCTGCCGCACAGCTCCATAGGCCGCTTTCCTGGCTTTGCTTCCAGATGTATGCTATTCTGCTCCTGCAGCTAATGGATCACCGCAAACAGGTTACTCGCCTGGGGATTCCCTTTCGACCCGAGCATCCGTATGAGACTCATGCTCGATTATTATTATTATAGAAGCCCCCATGAATAAATCGCTCATCATTTTCGGCATCGTCAACATAACCTCGGACAGTTTCTCCGATGGAGGCCGGTATCTGGCGCCAGACGCAGCCATTGCGCAGGCGCGTAAGCTGATGGCCGAGGGGGCAGATGTGATCGACCTCGGTCCGGCATCCAGCAATCCCGACGCCGCGCCTGTTTCGTCCGACACAGAAATCGCGCGTATCGCGCCGGTGCTGGACGCGCTCAAGGCAGATGGCATTCCCGTCTCGCTCGACAGTTATCAACCCGCGACGCAAGCCTATGCCTTGTCGCGTGGTGTAGCCTATCTCAATGATATTCGCGGTTTTCCAGACGCTGCGTTCTATCCGCAATTGGCGAAATCATCTGCCAAACTCGTCGTTATGCATTCGGTGCAAGACGGGCAGGCAGATCGGCGCGAGGCACCCGCTGGCGACATCATGGATCACATTGCGGCGTTCTTTGACGCGCGCATCGCGGCGCTGACGGGTGCCGGTATCAAACGCAACCGCCTTGTCCTTGATCCCGGCATGGGGTTTTTTCTGGGGGCTGCTCCCGAAACCTCGCTCTCGGTGCTGGCGCGGTTCGATGAATTGCGGCTGCGCTTCGATTTGCCGGTGCTTCTGTCTGTTTCGCGCAAATCCTTTCTGCGCGCGCTCACAGGCCGTGGTCCGGGGGATGTCGGGGCCGCGACACTCGCTGCAGAGCTTGCCGCCGCCGCAGGTGGAGCTGACTTCATCCGCACACACGAGCCGCGCCCCTTGCGCGACGGGCTGGCGGTATTGGCGGCGCTGAAAGAAACCGCAAGAATTCGTTAACTGCACATTCGGGATATTTCTCTATATTCGCGCTTCATCAGAAAACTGAAGGAACCTCCATTGAATCGAACTAATATTTTTTTTGGTGAATCGCATTCTGACTGGTTGCCTGTCAGAGGCGGAGAATCTGGTGATTTTGTTTTTCGACGTGGTGACGGGCATGCCTTCGCGAAAATCGCACCTGCTTCCTGCCGCGGTGAGCTCGCTGGAGAGCGTGACCGCCTCATTTGGCTCAAAGGTCGAGGTGTGGCTTGCCCCGAGGTGATCAACTGGCAGGAGGAACAGGAGGGTGCATGCTTGGTGATAACGGCAATTCCGGGAGTACCGGCGGCTGATCTGTCTGGAGCGGATTTGCTCAAAGCGTGGCCGTCAATGGGGCAGCAACTTGGCGCTGTTCACAGCCTATCGGTTGATCAATGTCCGTTTGAGCGCAGGCTGTCGCGAATGTTCGGACGCGCCGTTGATGTGGTGTCCCGCAATGCCGTCAATCCCGACTTCTTACCGGACGAGGACAAGAGTACGCCGCAGCTCGATCTTTTGGCTCGTGTCGAACGAGAGCTACCGGTGCGGCTCGACCAAGAGCGCACCGATATGGTTGTTTGCCATGGTGATCCCTGCATGCCGAACTTCATGGTGGACCCTAAAACTCTTCAATGCACGGGTCTGATCGACCTTGGGCGGCTCGGAACAGCAGATCGCTATGCCGATTTGGCACTCATGATTGCTAACGCCGAAGAGAACTGGGCAGCGCCAGATGAAGCAGAGCGCGCCTTCGCTGTCCTATTCAATGTATTGGGGATCGAAGCCCCCGACCGCGAACGCCTTGCCTTCTATCTGCGATTGGACCCTCTGACTTGGGGTTGATGTTCATGCCGCCTGTTTTTCCTGCTCATTGGCACGTTTCGCAACCTGTTCTCATTGCGGACACCTTTTCCAGCCTCGT
>NZ_JAWOQQ010000147.1:0-1067 GCF_033337405.1 Vibrio sp. YT-16 | reverse complement strand
TGCTCAAGTTGGAAAGAGGGAGGAGAGAAGGCGCGGCGTGGGTTTTACACACATCACACC
This sequence comes from Vibrio sp. YT-16, assembly GCF_033337405.1. Lineage (NCBI taxonomy): Bacteria > Pseudomonadati > Pseudomonadota > Gammaproteobacteria > Vibrionales > Vibrionaceae > Vibrio > Vibrio sp. YT-16. The sequence continues at coordinate 1,007 of NZ_JAWOQQ010000147.1, read as the reverse complement.
AATCAAATGAGACCCTCTCCTCACCCTTAAATGCGCCACGTGAAGGCGTAATGAGAGTTTACTCATTTCGCCATGGCAGAAGAGAGCAGCAGCGTCAGACGGCCAAACTTCTCCCAGGAGGAAACTGATGTTTTGGTCCGGGAGGTCCAAGCTCGCAGTGTCCGAATATACAGAACTGCGAGCAGACCTCCACGGGCTGATGATGCAAAGGTAGCCTGGGAGGAGGTCACCACAATTGTAAATCAATGTTGCGTTTCTCTCGTGCGCGCGCACTCTCTCTTTCTCTCTCGCAATTTCACTCTGTTTCTTTTCTTTTGACTTTTCTAAGATGACAGATGCTGAATATATACTCCCTATCTGATGCTGTGGCTGTTTGTGGTTGGCTGAGAGGGATGTGAACTCATTAGTTTGCAGACTGTGTTAATCAAATCAGGTTGGGTTTCCATTACGTGTGCCAAACGGTGGCAATCCCCTTTGATCTGACATCAGATGTGATGGGACAGTCGATATAGAGATACATTTATGTGCTGATTGCAGATAGTTGCATTGAATAGTGGTTTTGTGGCTATTTATTGCATCATTAATGTGCCTGATATTCTGGAAACCTGCCTGTGAGGTTTTGGTGACATGTGACAAACTTCGTCTAACACTGGCTACGCTCCGCCTGCGCTGACAGTAGACCTGGTTTCAGCTGGTGAGCTTTTAGCGCACCTTTGGCGAAGCCTTTTGGCACGAAACTGTCACTGCGCCTAGCTGGATCTGTCGACACCTCCACCTGCTGCACTGCCACACCCATCTCAGCGCACCTCGGTCTGTCAAACTACCAAACTGAGCGTGCCTTGGGTTGCGCTGCTCGAAACTAGCTCTGCATGGGGTTCGCCACCCTGCGCCACCCTGCGCCGCGCCGGGAAACTAGAGCCCCTTGGCTTTAATATTAACACATGCACATGACACAACAGCTGCTGTATTTTCATTGTTAAAATATTATATTTCAACCAAGTACTGTA
>NZ_JAWOQQ010000146.1:0-1072 GCF_033337405.1 Vibrio sp. YT-16 | reverse complement strand
TGCAATAGAAAAAGGGCTCGTTTGAGCCCAATACTTCCAAGGTGGAATCGCACTATTTTCTGTAGAGAATGGCTCTATGCTGAATGCCACACTAACTCCTGCTCAGACAAAGGAAGCACAGGAAGTTCACACTTTGGCCAACCTTGCTCTAGCTGCGCTTTGAACAACCCGATAGTGTCCACACCAGGAACTTCATCAGGCAACTGCCATTGCGCCAAACGTTCTAATTGGTTCAAGCCAAGGCTCGACTCAATGCTTGAGCTGATCACCGCTTTCATTCCTAACGCTTTTGCTTTTTCGATCAATTTAATGCAGAAATCGACGGAGCCGATTAATGTCGGTTTGATAATGATCGCTTTCACGCCTGTCAGATCTTCAAGGCTAAAGTCTTCTCGACGAACGGCATCTTGCAGCGTTTCATCCCAAGCAATCGCGATACCAGTATTAATGGCAAAAGACATGCTGTCGCCAGGAGCTCGGCATGGCTCTTCCAAAAACGTAATTCGTTGGCGAAGAGACGGTGTAATGTACTTAGCAAACTGCTGCGCTTTTTCGGGAGTCCAAGCGCGGTTCGCATCCAGTCGAAGCGTTAATTGAGGGATAGATTCAAGGAAGAGGTTCACAAGCATGCCGTCGCGAATGGGCTCATACAGCCCCACTTTCACTTTTGCCACTTTCTCACCTTCCATCTCGTTGAGTTTTGGAATCAACTCATCGGGATCGCCCGTACACAGTGGAGCAGTTTGATATTTGCCTTGCGTCGGCAAACCACCTTCTAACTCCAAGTGAGCCATAGATAAGCCAAACGCAACCGAAGGATACATATTGGCATAATCAACCGGTATACCCGCGACCCAGCGTTCAGCCTGTTCTTGTAACTGAATGCCAGCCTCTTCGGTACTTTCCAAGCTAAAACCAAAAAGCGGTGCGACTTCACCTAATCCCGTGTTCTCGCCATCAGATAGCTCAACAATGTAGCCGATGCGTTCAGTCAGCTTGTTATCACGCAGTATTACGCCACTGTCCATTCGAAGGCAGTAACGGTAAATCTTTGCTTTACGCATAATTCCAG
>NZ_JAWOQQ010000145.1:0-1079 GCF_033337405.1 Vibrio sp. YT-16 | reverse complement strand
GCCGTCATAAGTTGAACAACCAGCAAGTACCATTGTCCCTGCCATAGCCATCATTAAACTTGTTTTTTTCATCTTTATCTCCGCATGGGATAGGCGAGTATTGCCTTGATTATAGGCAACTTTCGTCAATTATTGTCTTATCGATGTTAAAAGTAAGAAGGGCGTAGACATATTTAGAAGAATTTTAGACATTTCTCATAAAGAGCTTGCTAGTACCTCACATCTGTTGCGGATACATAGTGAATGTATCGAGCGTAAGCCGCTCAACAAGACGCGATCTCGTGAACGGTTTAGTACACTTTAATTGGGTTAGGTATCGCTACTTTGGCTTGCTTATTAACACAACGATGATTTAAAGAGTGAACTCCGGTAGTATGCGCGCATCATATTTACGGGGGTATTTTCGATGAGACATTTACAATCGACCATTCATCCAGAACTCGACCATCTTGACGATAAAATTATCTTTCAGCGTAATGCAGCGCGTGCCATTGTACTTGATGGTGAAGATGTGTTGTTGCTCTACACCGAGCGTTATCACGATTACACGCTACCTGGTGGCGGAATTGATGAAGGTGAAGACGTTATTGCAGGGCTAGTCCGTGAACTCGAAGAAGAAACGGGGGCGCAAAATATTCATAGCATCAAACCATTCGGCATTTTTGAAGAGTTTCGTCCTTGGTACAAAGACGATGCCGACGTGATGCACATGATTTCGTACTGTTACACATGCAAAATCGATCGTGAGCTGGGCGAGACAGCGTATGAAGATTACGAAGTAAAGAATGGTATGCGTCCAGTTTGGATGAATGTCCATGAAGCGATAGCACATAACGAAAAGACGATGGCAGAAAGCCCGAAGAAAGGAATGAGTATCGAACGTGAAACGTTCTTACTTCACCTGATCGCTAAAGAGTTGCTTTAGCTGTCACCAGAGTCCCGAAGACTGAGCTCATACCTATTGAATGGGAACGAGTTTCAGTAAGCGTTTTTAGAAGTGTTTAGGGATTTCATCATTCACTTCTTTACGCAATTAAGCTCAATAAAAAAGTCCTAGCTCCCCCCCGGAACCCGTACTT
>NZ_JAWOQQ010000144.1:0-1079 GCF_033337405.1 Vibrio sp. YT-16 | reverse complement strand
CGCAGTGCGCCTTGTTCTGCGGTGTTCATCACTGTTGTTGCTCCGTCATAGCGCGCAGCGGTAAGTGTAAAGCCTGCGGCTCGGTGGAAGTTGGTGAGCACCAAAATGGGCTCTTTCACTTTCATTGGCGGCGTGTTGGTTAACCCCATGGCTTCGTTATCAAGTAAAACCGCGCGGATCACTGCGCTTAAATCACCTTTTACCCCTTTTCCGTTGTTGTTGAATACGCGAGCAACTCGCGCAACGTACTCCGGACTTGGGTTAGAAGAGACGAATCGTTGAATCAAAAACTTCGACACAAACGGCGCAATGTTAGGATGAGACATCAATATATCCAGCACTTGTGAGAGCTCTTCTTGGGCGGTCAAACCCGCAGGAATGGTTGTTCCCAACACGGTTTTTTCGTTGTTATCATGTCGGCTGTTTATCACGCGCATGGGTTCAACAAATGCCGTGTCTGAATTTTTCCAACCAGTTAGCGCCCGGGCCAGTTCTTGGATATCAGTTTGAGAGTAGGTCGGCAGCGGTTTTCCGGTTTTAGGATCACGTTTTACACTGCCATCGAGGTTTAGCTCGTAAAGTCCTAACGTAAAAAGCTGCATCAGTTCTCTGGCAAAGTTTTCATCCGGTAGCGCGCCTGTTGAAGGATTTTCCTTAGTGCTGCCCATCATTGATAGGTAGTTACCCATCGCTGGGTGGATAGCCACTTCGTGTAGAAGATCACGATAGTTGCCAAAAGCATGCTTCACCAACACATCGTAGTAGTCCACTAGGCCTGTTGGCTTGCTCGATAGTGCTCCGCCATAGCGCGAGACCACGAGTATTTGGCTTAACGCAAATGCCATTCGCTGACGAAGCTGGTCTTCTGATGTGAGAACAATTTGATACCAAGCATTTTCTCGATTTGCTTGTGCTCCTTTGCTAAAAGGAGTGTCGTAGAGAGGACGATGATAGGTCGCCGGAAGAAGAAGTTGTTGTTTGATCCAACTTTCAATGCCAACTTCTTTGACTTGATCAATCAAGGCTGGCGTTGGTCCAAACGTACTTTGATAAAGAAAGCGCGCATTGATGAAGTTAGC
>NZ_JAWOQQ010000143.1:0-1083 GCF_033337405.1 Vibrio sp. YT-16 | reverse complement strand
CAAACGAAAACCACCGCATTGCGGTGGTTTTGTTGTTTCTCAGGCTGCGTTTTTGTTTATGCCGCTTCTAAATGCGTCGTTAAGTAAGGCTGCCATGCTTGTTGGTATAAGTTTTTCGCTTGGCTACGCATATTCTTAATGGAAGCCATTTCAATCTCGCTTAGATTTCGCTTTTCCATTGATGCTTGACGTTCAAGCTTTTGAATTTGCTCATACAGGTCGTGTTCAGGACCATTTTTTACATCCGCAATCGCTTTTAAGTGCAGCTGTACTTCTGCGATCAAATTCGTTTTTGGCAAACGGACTAACAAGTTCAGATCACGGTAGCCAGAAGGGCCAGGTCTCTTAAAGCGGTTTTTGACTTTAACGATAGTTGTTTCGCGCTCTAGCGTTTCGTAAATAGAGACCAAACTTGCCACATCTTCCGCCACAATAGTCGCACGAGCTAAGTCGGTAATGCGTTCTACTTGGCCATCCAGTTCATGTGTGATTTTTTCTTCGGCGCGATGTTTAGATTTTACGCCAGCGAAATATGGCTGAGCATCGTTGAGTAGGGCGGTACTTTTACAAATGGTTTCAAGCTCGAATTGGGCTTGATGCGCTTTGCTGTAAAGAATATCGAAATCTGAATAAGGCTGGGTTGGACGAGAGTCGATGGATTGGATTCCATACAAGCCGCTAAGGCTGTGTTTAAATAGTTTAGAACAAACCTCGTTTTGACTAGGGGAACGATTTTGTTCATTACTTGGGGCATTAGGAAGTGCGGCGAATGCCGGCGCACGGCTTAGTACCAAAAGCATCAATGCTGTAGTACGAAGAAATAAGCTCATTCACTCTCCTTAACTTGCTTGCACTTAGAAAATGGGAACGTAAAAGTCGCTAAGACTGGGCAAATTAGGTACTAACTTATTTATGGGGACTTTCCGAAAGATCCCAAGGCTAAAAATTAACCTTTTGGAGGAATCGTGCGTTAGATCACCATTTCTCTTTTCTTTATTCTGCATAGAGAATAAAGAGTTTGTTCTCCAAGGAACGATGACATCCTATCATCGCAGTATTAACCAAAGATGAACGGCATAGACA
>NZ_JAWOQQ010000142.1:0-1090 GCF_033337405.1 Vibrio sp. YT-16 | reverse complement strand
AGTTTTGCCAGCCACTTATCCCAGATAAATGGTTTTTGACCACAATCCTCTGCCTCTTCTTTTCGGCGTACCGCATTACGCACCGTCATTGCGCCAATCCAGCGAAACGGCTCTGGAGGGAAATGCCCCAATGGTCCTTTGGCTAAGCCACTTCGAGTCCATTCGTTATCCAACCCTAACACCATAGAAGAGAGGATTTTTCCGCCCATGCGAGTCTGCGCAACACCATTACCTGAATAGCCAAAACCATAAAAGACATTACGTTGCTCGTTCAACTTCCCAAAAAATGGAAAGCCGGAGGTTGAGCGATCGGATCCTCCTGTCCATGAGTATTCAAACTCCGCCTCTTTCAAACTCGGGAAAAGTTTATCGAATGACTTCCTTAGAAGATTTTGATAACGAGTTGGTTTATTGAACATCACGTCCACTTGGTTGTTGAAAGAGAACTGATTGCCTCCCTTGCCTAACATGAGGCGACCATCTGGCGTATCGCGGTAGTAATGAACAAAAATACGCGAATCCAACACGCTCGTTCCCGCTTGCCAGCCCGTTTTCCGTAACGACTCACCAAGCGGTTTGGTGATGACCATGTCGGAAGAAACCACCACGATACTGTTTTTGAACTGCGTAAAGTGCTCCACCATCCATGCGTTTAATGCCAGCACGACCTGCTTTGCTTTTATTTGTGCGTCAGGAGTGCTCACGGTAGCTGGTTGGCCAAAATCCAATTTGGTCATTGGTGTGTTTTCGAAGATTTCGATCCCCATTTCTGATGCAACTCGGCGCAAACCTCTAGCCAACATCGCGGGTTGGACGCTAGCAGCAACCGAAGAATGGAAACCTTCAAGATGACGGGGGGAGCCTGTATTTGCGTGCAGCTCATCTTCTTTGCAGCGACGCCAACTATTGACGCCTAAACGTGAAAGCTCATCGACGACAGGTTGCATGCAGCCCGCTTGCGCGTGATTTGTTGCCGTGTAATACACGCCTTTAAGCGACAACTGAGCATCAATAAGGTGCTGTTTACAAAACGCGTCAATTTCAAGCACGGCTTGTTCGGACTCTTTGACTAACCAAGCAGCCTGAGCGT
>NZ_JAWOQQ010000141.1:0-1091 GCF_033337405.1 Vibrio sp. YT-16 | reverse complement strand
CAGCAGAACAAGCGAACATGGTTCAGCAACTTTCTTCTGGCGTTTTCGCAAGCTCTCCTGTAGACGTTAGCAAGCTGGCAACAGATCCAACAGAGCAGCTAAAACTGGTAGGCTCGAAACTGTACTTAAACGACGGTACACAATTGGATAGCGAGCGAGTTATTACTCGTTACTCTCCTGTTCCTGAGGTTAAGTCTTTAGAAAATGTCGAGTTCTTACTGTTTACTCCTCAAAATGGTGTAGCAAAAGACGTGGTGATCTACCAACACGGTATCACCTCAGCGAAAGAAAACGCGTATGCATTTGCTTTTAATATGGTGCAGGCTGGCGTAGCTGTTATCGCTATCGATCTTCCAATCCACGGCACACGTAGCCTAGACGAACAACGATCGGCAAATGCGAACGTTCTTGCTTACTTGAACCTGTCTAACCTTGCTGTAGCGCGTGATAACCTTCGTCAAAGCGTGCTGGATGTATTGGGCTTACGTGCTAGTTTAGTAGTATCAGCGCAAGGCGGTCTATTGGCTGGCGGCCCTCTTCAAGGTTTTAACCCAATGACGGGCTCTCAAGTAAAAATGCTGGGTCACTCACTAGGCGGTATTGTTGGTACGTCTGCGGTTGCTGCTGCAAACAACACACTAGGCAGCCCTACTGCTGATGCACTGTATACATTTAGCGCGGCCTCTATTCAGAACTCTGGTGGTCAAATCGGTAATCTATTGTTGGGTTCTTCAGACTTTGGTCCACAAATCAAGCACAACCTTGCTTATGCAGCATCAACGGATTACAAGTCTTACGCTGACGCGCAGTGTGCTCAGTTAGATGACAAAGCATGTTACGAGGTCTTTGAAGGTTTAGCGACACCGGAACAGCTTGCAGCTCTGAGTGCTGGTTTCTCACAGTTCATCTACGCAGCGCAAACCACGCTTGATACTGTAGATCCATTTACTAATGCCGCAGACCTAGTTGCTTCAGGCACTCTAACTACACCATTCTTGATGACAGAAGTTGAAGGTGATAAGACGGTACCGAATAACGTTGCGAACGCTCCATTTGCAGGTACAGAGCCGTTAGCCAAGAAATTGGGCTTA
>NZ_JAWOQQ010000140.1:0-1092 GCF_033337405.1 Vibrio sp. YT-16 | reverse complement strand
ACCAACGCCCCACGGTGTATTTCTCTGCTTCTAAACTGTTGGTCACCACCATGGTGAATGTTACGGCTAACGCCACCAATCCAAACCCAGTGAACAACGTCACCATAGAACGATTTAGTGGCACTTTTTGAAACAGCACATAGCCCAAAGGCAGATAGCCCATATAGAGCCACATTTGGTTACTCCATGGCCCATCAATCTTGAACAGGAATAACGTGCTAGTGAACATCCAAAAAGCCAGATAGGTATAGAGGACATTGTCATCGACATTACGTGCCATCCATTGGAATAGAGGAATCACGAAATACAGTGGAATAAAGTAATAGCAGAAGCCTAAATGGTAATAGGTGGCATGAAACAGACTATTACTCAGCACTTCTTTGACGGTTTCAAAATCGAATCCTTGTGCCGTCCAACCCGATAGATACGCGTAGAACGTCGACCAAATTAGAAAAGGCACCAACACCTTCCCCAAACGCCGCTTCACGTAATACTTGCCATCAAAAGGACGTGTATCACTGAGCATCAGAGCGCCCGTAATCAAAATAAATACCGGCACCGCCCATCGGGTCACGCTGTTCACTCCAACGGCGGTGAGCCATTGGTCCATTGGTATCACGCCCAACTCGTTTCGATAAGGCGCCAAGACATGAATAGCGATCACAGCCACTGCGGCGACGCAGCGCAATAAATCAAAAAACAGAACCCTTTCTCTCATATCCTTTCCTACCTTGGATCGCTTATCGTTTATAGCATAGGGCAATTTTCACTCAATTAAATAGTTAACAATCTGTTTTTGCTTATTTTTAACCCAACAATGACCTGTTAATTGTATTTAACCGATAAATACTGCTGAACAGAATCAATTGAAACAAAGCGATATGTGACCAACACTTTCTTGAATATGAAACAGATATAATTCACAGAAGCCCCTAGGATACTGAGCACATTACAAAGAAAGGTCTTGTTATGAAGAAAACATTATTGGCGTCACTCGTATGTGTAGTGGCTTTAGCTGGATGTAATCAAAAGGAAGAGACCGAGGCACCAGCCCAATCGCAACCGGAAGCGAACCCAATCTGTAACTTAGAA
>NZ_JAWOQQ010000139.1:0-1095 GCF_033337405.1 Vibrio sp. YT-16 | reverse complement strand
ATCTTCAGCAAACTGAGGGCCACGAATAATGCGCACGTTGTCGATTCGATTTACCGCACGTGAACCTAAGTCAGAAGAAAACTCTTGATCACGGAACACCGTCAAACCTTCTTTTAGGCTCAGCTGGAACCAATCACGGCAAGTCACGCGGTTGCCTGTCCAGTTATGGAAGTATCCATGGCCAATCACAGCTTCAATACCCAAGTAATCTCGGTCTGTCGCCGTTTGGTCATTCGCCAGAACAAACTTAGAGTTAAAGATATTTAGGCCTTTGTTTTCCATTGCGCCCATATTGAAGAAATCAACCGCCACGATCATGTAAATATCGAGGTCGTATTCTAGACCAAAGCGTTCTTCGTCCCACTTCATTGAGTTGATTAGCGATGTCATCGCGTGACCCGCTCGGTCTAAGTTGCCTTTATCGACAAAGATTTCTAGGTCAACGTTGCGACCAGACATTGTGGTGTATTTATCGCGAAGAACATCAAAGTCACCAGCGACAAGCGCAAATAGATAAGCTGGTTTTGGATGTGGATCTTGCCATTGCACCCAATGACGACCGTTCTCTGCTTCGCCTTGTGCAATACGGTTACCATTGCTGAGCAAGTATGGATATGTTGCTTTATCTGCAATGACTTTGGTTGTGTATTTTGCCAGTACGTCTGGGCGATCTAAGTAATACATGATGCGGCGGAAGCCTTCTGCTTCACACTGTGTACAGAATGCACCACCAGATTTGTACAGACCTTCAAGTGCGGTGTTGGCTTCAGGATCAATTTTAGTGATGATTTCAAGTTCGAACTCAGCAGGTAAGTCAGACAGTACTAGGGACGCCTCTTTTACTTCATGATGCGCCCAATCTTCGCCGTTCACCTTAACTGAACGAAGCTCTAACCCTTCACCATCCAGTTCTAGAGTCGTTGATTCACCCTTTTGAACTACTTTTGATAGTGCAGTAACGATGGTGTCGTTGTCGTAAAGATCAAACGTAAGATCAATATCAGTAATTGTGTGGGATGGCGCTTGATAATCTTTACGATATTTCGCCTGGGGAGCTTGAGACATGTCCATAAATCCTTGTATGTCGAACTACAA